>JAFWSH010000036.1 GCA_017519405.1 Clostridia bacterium | reverse complement strand
TCGCTGGCAGTACAGCACAAACGGCGGTGCGAGCTGGACCAATATGAAGAGTGCGGGCAATGTGGCGTCTTTCAACTTCACGATGGAATCAAAGTATGATGGACGTATGTATCATTGCATCGTGACCAGTACCGCGACGGGTGAGGTGCTGACCTCTGAGCCGGCCATCATCACCCTGGCACTTCCCACCACGATCACCATCTACGGCGTCACCTACCGCGTCCTGGAGGGCGGCGAGACGGTGGCCGTGGAGAGCGTGGATACCAGCCTGAGCGAAGTGCTTGTCCTGACCGAGGTGGAGGGCAAGGCTGTGGCCAGCTGGGACGAGGGCGTGCTGGACGGCACCGCCATGCTGGTGTTCCAGCAGACGGACGCTACTGCCTGCACTGTCTATGCGTACACCGGCAGCGAAACTTCCCTGACTGTGCCGTCGAGCAAAGAGGGCTTCAATGTTAAGGCGGTGGCGGCTCAGGCCTTCCTGAACAACACCAACCTGACCAGCATCTCCCTGCCCAACAGCATTGAAGTCATCGGCTCCCAGGCCTTCAAGGGCTGCTCCAGCCTGAGCACCATGACCAACCACGACTGATACCCCAAGGGAGGCAGCAATGCCTCCCTCTTCATCATCATACGGGACTTGCCCTGGTTCGACTCCAGGGGTGATGATACTGTTCGAGCTTCAGGAGGTACCACCTTGACCATCATCGTCACCGGCGGCGCGGGGTTCATTGGCGCCAACTTCATCTTCTACATGCTGCGGGAGCACCCGGAGGACCGGATTGTGTGTGTGGACAAGCTGACCTACGCCGGGAACCTCTCCACCCTGAAGGAGGTGATGGGGAAGCCCAACTTCCGCTTTGTCAAGCTGGATATCTGCGACCGGGAGGGGGTCTATCGCCTCTTTGAGGAGGAGAAGCCGGACGTGGTGGTGAACTTCGCCGCGGAGAGCCACGTGGACCGCTCCATCGAGGACCCGTCGGTGTTCCTGCAGACCAACATCATTGGCACCGGCGTGCTGATGGACGCCTGCCGGAAGTACGGGATTGAGCGCTATCACCAGGTTTCCACGGACGAGGTCTACGGGGACCTGCCCCTGGACCGCCCGGACCTGTTCTTCACCGAGGAGACCCCTCTCCACACCTCCTCCCCCTACTCCTCCTCCAAGGCGGGGGCGGACCTGCTGGTGATGGCCTACCACCGCACTTTCGGCCTACCGGTGACCATTAGCCGCTGCTCCAACAACTACGGCCCCTACCAGTTCCCGGAGAAGCTGATTCCCCTGATGATCGCCAACTGCCTGAACGACAGGCCGCTGCCGGTCTACGGCCGGGGGCTGAACGTCCGGGACTGGCTCTATGTGGAGGATCACTGCAAGGCCACCGACCTGATCATCCGCCGGGGCCGGGTGGGGGAGGTCTACAACATCGGCGGGCACAACGAGATGCGCAACATCGACATTGTGCGGCTGATCTGCCGGGCCCTGGGCAAGCCGGAGCGCCTGATCACCTACGTGACGGACCGGAAGGGCCACGACATGCGCTACGCCATCGATCCCGCCAAGATCCATGCCGAACTGGGCTGGCTGCCGGAAACCCGCTTCGCCGAGGGGATTCAGCGCACCATCGACTGGTACCTGACCCACCGGGACTGGTGGGAGGAGATTGTCTCCGGGGAGTATCAGCACTACTACGAGCGGATGTATGGGGACCGGTAATCACCGGAAACAATGACCCGCCAATGCCTGTAACATATGTGTCAAAAACCTCCGTACATCTTCCAGTATGGAGGTTTTTGTGTTACAATGGCAACGGTTTGGTGACTGTCATTCCCTGTTTTATGATAAGGGGGATTCTTATGGGCAAGAGAAAGATGATTTGGGTCTGTCTGCTGGTTTTTGCCATGGTGCTGGCTGTGTGTGCGGCCCAGGCAGAGATTTCCAGCATGCTCACCACCCGCAAGACCTACAACGCGCAGAAAAAGCTCATCCAGCAGGATTATGTGAATGCCTACGGGGAGCCGGTGGTGGCGGAAGATAAAGGCTACGCCACGGTGAAGCACACCTATATGGGCAAGTACCTGATGGAGACCGCCTATTTCGATGCCCAGGGCATGCTCACCGACTGCCGGGGCGGCTATGCCAAGCTGGTCTACAAACGCGGCGGGAACTACAAGGTGACGGAGTCCTGGTATGAGAACGCGGCGGGCGAGGTGGTCAACGGGCCGGATGGCTGGGCACGGATGGAGAACACCTACCATCGCAGCTCTTTCCTGACCCGGACGGCTTACTACGACGCCTCGGGTGCCCTGTTGCGGTCCGACAAGGCCTATGCGGTCTATGAGGTCTCTTTTACGACGGTTGTCGAGGGCGGCAGGAGCTACAAGACGGCGGAGCAGTACCTGGATGCGGACGGCAACCTGATGGCCGGCCCCAAGGGCTGGGCTCGGGTGGAGTATGACCGGCTGGCGGACGGCACCCTGTGGCAGACCACCTTCTACGGCCCCGACGGCAGCATGGTGGTCAGCAAGGAGGACGGCTATGCCCGCTGCACCAAGACGGTGGCACTGAATCCCCAGCGCTTTGTGGCCATGTCCTACTACGATGCCAACGGCGAGCTGATGCCGGGTCCGCAGGGGTGGGCCTATGTGGAGTATGACTACAAGAATCACAACCCCTACACCAAGCGGGAGATGTATTTCGATAAAGATGGCCAGCCCTACCGGATGGCGAAGGGATATTATGGATACTCCTACACTCTGGGGCCGAGAAAGTGGGTGGTTGCGACCTACTATTACGACGCCGAAGGGAACCGCACCATGATCTCCTCCGGATACTCCGGCTGGAAAAAGACTTATAACAGCAAGGGCAAACTGGGCAGCCAGGTCTATGTGGACGAGAAGGACAACCCGGTGACAGTTCCCTCCCTGGGCTATGCCAAGGTGAACAATCAATACAACTACACAACCCTGACAAAAACGGAGTATTTCGACGCGAAGGGCAAGCCGGTGGACATTGCCGCCGGCTACTGCAAGATCGTATACAAGATCGACGACCGGCGGCGGGTGACCTCCGTCAGCTACTACAAGGCCAGCGGCGGCTTCGCGCTGTGCAAGGATGGGTACGCCACAGCCACCTACACCCTGGACGCGGAAGGGAACCACACTTCCGAGGTCTTTACGGACGGGAAAGGCCAGCAGACGCCGGGAACCCTGGGGGCCGGCGAGGTACGCTATACCTGGGAGAACGGGAAGAAAACCTCGGAGACCCTGTGGCTGAACAAGGAACCGGTGACGGGCGCCAAGGGCTATCACAAGGCTGAGTATACCTACAACCAGAGCGGCAAACTGCTGACCACCTGCTACTACGACACAGAGGATGCGCCGGTCAACTGCTCCGGCGGCTATGCCCGGGAGGAGCGGGATTACGACGAAGAGGGGGCCCTGGTGGCCACCCGCCGTTATGACACAGAGGGCGACCTGATTCGTGCCAGCAAGCAGGAGTATGCCTACACCCTCACCGAGTATGCCCCGGACCGCATGAGCTATGACGTGATCTGCATCGGCCTGGATGGGAACCCCGTGCTGAACGATACCTACCTGATCCACCGCAGTGTGCTTGACGAGGACGGGCATGTGGTGGAGGAACTCTATCTCGACGAGGAAGAACGGCTGGTGGACACCAGCGAGGGGTATGCCCGCATCTTCCGGCAGTACGATGAGGACGGAAACAACGTCTACCTGGCCTACGAGACGGCGCAGGGGGACGCCTTCCTGCAAAAGAACGGCTATGCGGCTGTGGAGCGCGGCTATGACGAGGAAGGCAATGTGGCGGTGATCCGCTACCTGGACGGGAACGGCAACCCGACCCTGTACAGCAAAGGCTATGCCATGACCACACGGGAGTGGGATGGCGGGAATATCGTCAGCGAGCGGTACTTCGGCATCGATGGCGAGCCCGTCCTGAGTACGGACGGCTATGCCGCTGTGAGCCGGGAATACGATGTGTTTGGCAATGTAACTAAAGAGCTGCACTATGACACCGATGGCGGCATCGTCCTGTACAAGGGAGGATACGCCTGGGTCCAGCGCACCTATGACGCCTATGGCAACATCACCCGGGAGGCCTGGTTTGACGCCGATGGCCAGCCCACCGCCCCCGAGGGCCACTATGTGGCGGTCAGCCGGGAATGGCTGGGTGCGAAAAAGCAGACTGCCGAGATCCTGCTGAATGCGGAGGGAAACCGGGTGGCCGGCCCCGGCGGCTTTGCCGCGCACTTCTGGACCTACGATGCCGGCGGGAGGCTGATCGGGGAAAGCTGGGAGAATGCGGACGGAACCCCCTGCATGCTGGCAGACGGTTATGCCCGGGTGGCCTATGAGTATGACGCCATGGGCAACAGGGCGAGAATCAGGTACCAGGGGGCTGCCGGCGAGCCGGTGCTGTACAAGGGCCTGTACGCCGAGAACCGCCGGGAGTTCAACGAAAAGAAACAGGCCATCCGGGACGCCTGGTTTGACACCGAGGGCAACCCGGTGGGCAACAACAATACCTACGTGGTGCTGACGCGGGTTTACGACGAGAACGGCAATGTGGCGGAAGTCCGGTACTGGGATGCCGGGGAGAACCTCACCCCCTGCAAGGCGGGCTATGCGGTGATGACGCGCCGCTACGACGGGTTCAAAAAGGTGGTGGAGGAGCGGTACTATGACGCGGAAGGCCGGCCCTGCCTGTCCACCAGCGGCTACGCAGCGGTTACACGCCGCTTCCTGACGGCCAAGCTGCAGGCGGAGGAGTTCTATTACGGCGTCGATGGCCAGCCGGTATCCGGCAAGGACGGCTATGCGGGTTACATCCAGCTGTATGACGAACAGAACCGGGCGACCCGCCTGACCTATTACGGCACGGACGGGAAACCGGTGGCTGTCAAAAACGGATTCGCCATCGTGACCAGAACCTACGACAGCCGGGGAAAACTGAGCGCTGTCGCCTACTGGGATGCGGAGAATCAGCCGGCGCTCTACAAAAACCTTTATGCAAAGATCACCTACGTCCGCAATGAGAAGGGTGAGGCGATTCGCACAGAGGCGTTCGGTACCGACGGGAAGCCCTGCGCCCTCCGGAGAAAGGAGACCTTCACCGCGGTGGAGAGCGCCTATGATGCGGCGGGGAACGTGGTGGCGGAGAAGTATTTCGGGCCTGACGGAAAGCCTGCGGTCTGCAAAGCGGGGTATGCGGCCTTCCGCAAGGTGTTCGACAGCGCCGGACATGTGTTGGAGGAGGAATACTTCGATGTGGACGGGCACCTGTACATGACCTCCTCCGGCTATGCCAGGGCAACCCGCGCCTTTGACGCCAACGGAAACCAGACAGCCCTGTGCCTCTACGGCGCAGACGGCAATCCGGTGAACTCCAGGAAGAACGGCTATGCCCGGTATGAGAAAACCTACGACAGCAAGGCGCATGTGCTGTCGGAGGCATATTGGAAGGCGGACGGCACGCCCTATGTGGCCAAGGACGGCTATGCGGGCATTCAGCGGGAGTATGATGCCCATGGGGCGCTTCTCCGGATCACCTACCTGGACGGCCTGGGGGGCAGGGCGCTGTACAAGAAGCTCTATGCCGAGGTCCGTTACACCCGGGACGAGCTGGGCAATGCGGTCCGCACGGAGGCCTTCGGTGTCAATGGAGAGCCCTGTGCCCTCAGCGGCAAAGCCCAATACTGCGTGGTGGAGCGGGCATTTGACGGGGCAGGCAATACGCTGCAGGAGGTCTACCTGGACGGCAGCGGAAACCGCACGGCAGGTGCAAACGGCTATGCGGAAATCCGCAAAGCATACAACGGCCTGAACCAGGTGACTGAAGAGCGCTACTACAACGCGGACGGCACGCCATACTTCACAAAGAATGGCTATGCCTGCGTCTTCCGGGAGTATGATGCATGGGGCAACAACGCCCGGTCCATCTATTACGACGGCGAAGGCTTCCGGGTGCTCTGCAAAGGCCTGTATGCGGAGATCCGCTACTACTACGACGGGGAAGGCCATGTCCTCCGGGAGGAGGCCTACGGCACCCAAGGAGAGCCCTGCCTGCTGCGCAAGGGCGAGGCCATCTGGGCGGTGGAGCGTGCCTTCGATGCCGACGGCAATCAGACCGCCGAGTGCAGCTATGGTGTTGATGGCCAGCAGGTGAACGGCGCCAAGACCGGCTATGCCCGGTATGCAAAGACCTACGATAGCCGGGGCAATGTGCTGGAGGAGCGCTACTGGAAGGCGGATGGCACCCCGTTTGTGCGAAAAGACGGCTACATGGGCATCCTCCGTGAATACGATGACCATGGCAACATGACCCGCATCGTCTACGTGGACGGCGAGGATCACCCGGTGCTGTACAAGAAGCTCTATGCGGAGCTGCGCTACCGGTATGACGAGAAGAATCAGCCGGTCTATGTGGCGGCCTACGGCGCGGACGGGCAGCCCTGCGCCTACCGCAGCAAGGAGAAATTCACCGCCATGGCCTATGCGGTGGACACGGCGGGCAATGTGGTGCTGGAGAAGTATTACGGTGCCGACGGCAGTCCGGTGGCCTGCAGGGCGGGCTATGCGGAGCTCCGCCGGGTGTATAACGACAAGAAGCAGGTGATCGACGAGTCCTACTTCAAGGCGGACGGCACGCCCTATGTCCACAAGGACGGCTATGCCCGGATCACCAGGACCTACGACGAAAAGGGCAATGTGGCGGTGATCGTCTATTACGGCGCGGATGGCGGTCGGACGCTCTACAAGAAGCTCTACGCGGAGCTCCGCCGGGTGTGGAACGACAAGAAGCAGAGCATTCACCTGGAGGCCTACGGGGTGGACGGGCAGCCCTGCGCCATCCGCAGCAAGGAGACCTTCTCCATCATGGACCGCACCTTCGACGAGCAAGGCAATGTGAACTATGAGCGCTACTACGACGGGGACGGGAATCCCATCCCCTGCAAAGCCGGTTATGTGGAGCTCCACCGGACGTATAACGACAAGAAGCAGGTGATCGACGAGTCCTACTTCAAGGCGGACGGCACGCCCCATGTCCACAAGGACGGCTACGCCCGGATCACCAGGACCTACGACGAAAAGGGCAATGTGGCGGTGATCGTCTATTACGGCGCGGATGGCGGCCGGACGCTCTACAAGAAGCTCTACGCGGAGCTCCGCCGGGTGTGGAACGACAAGAAGCAGAGCATTCACCTGGAGGCCTACGGGGTGGACGGGCAGCCCTGCGCTATCCGCAGCAAGGAGACCTTCCCTGTCATGGACCGCACCTTCGACGACCAGGGGAATGTGGACTGCGAGCGCTACTGTGACGCCAACGGAAACCCGATCCCCTGCAAGGCCGGCTATGCGGAACTCCGCCGCACCTACGACGACAAGAAGCAGCTGCTCCAGGAGAGCTATTACAATGCGGACGGGACGCCCTTCACGGTGAAGGCGGGCTACGCCACCTTCAGCCGCACCTATGATGACGCCGGCCAGGTGATCAGCGAGCGGTACTACGCCGAAAACGGCCGGGTCTGCCTGAATGCGGAGGGCTATGCCGAGGTGCGCCGCGTCTGGACAAACAAGCTCCTGACTGAGGAGACCTTCTGCGACGCCCAGGGCAACCCCGCAGCCCGGAAGGACGGCGTGGCCAGGATCACCTACACCTACAACAAGAAGGGCAAGCAGACGGGCGCCAAGTACTTCGATCTCAACGGCGAGGAAATCGTAAAGGAGAAGTAAACACAGTGAAAGGCATTATCCTGGCGGGGGGCGCCGGTACGCGGCTTTATCCGCTGACGCTGGTCACCTCCAAGCAGCTGCTGCCGGTCTATGACAAGCCCATGATCTACTACCCCCTCTCCACCCTGATGCTGGCGGGGATCCGGGAGATCCTGGTGATCTCCACCCCCGCCGACACGCCCCGCTTTCAGGAGCTGCTGGGGAACGGGGACCAGTTCGGTGTCTCCCTGCAGTACAAGGTGCAGCCCTCCCCAGACGGCCTGGCCCAGGCCTTCCTGCTGGGGGAGGAATTCCTGGCGGGGGAGGCCGGCGCCATGGTGCTGGGAGACAACATCTTCTACGGCAACGGCTTCCGGCGGATCCTGAAGGCGGCGGTACGGAATGCGGAGGAGGAGGGCCGGGCCACAGTGTTCGGCTACTATGTCAGCGACCCGGAGCGCTTCGGCGTGGTGGCCTTCGACGAGGAGGGCCACGCCACCAGCATCGAGGAGAAGCCGAAAAACCCCAGGAGCAACTACGCCGTGACAGGCCTGTACTTCTACCCGGGGGACGTGAGCCGCAGGGCCAGGCAGGTGAAGCCCTCCGCCCGGGGAGAGTTGGAGATCACCACCCTCAACGGGATGTACCTGCAGGACGGCCTGCTGGACGTGCAGCTCCTGGGCCGCGGCTTTGCCTGGCTGGATACCGGGACCTTTGCCTCCCTGCTGGAGGCGGCCAATTTCGTGGAGACCATTGAGAAGCGGCAGGGGATCACCATCTCCGCGCCGGAGGAGATCGCCTTCATCAACGGCTGGATCCACCGGGATCAGCTTCTCCGGAGCGCCGAAGCCTACGGGAAGAGCCCCTACGGGGAACACCTGCGGGCCGTGGCAGAGGGCCGGGTCAGATACTGAATGCACAAGGGAGACGGAGCCTCATGGGAAAAAGAAAGACGGATCACCGGACGGAACGCCGTGATACAGGCGCGCCCAAATCGGTAAAACTCACGGATTTCCAGCGGCATTACGAATTGTTCCTGCAGATTGCGGCGGCGGTGGTGGTTTGCTTCCACTTCTGGCTGTCCGTTACGCGGCACATGTGGGCGCCGGAGAACCAGATGTTCAGGTCGGACATCCTGCCGCCCCTGATGACGGCGGACCTGTGGCTGGCCATCCTCTACGGGCTGGCGGTGCTCCTCTACGTGATGATCAGCGCGGCCTACCTGCCGAAGAGCTTTGACCGCATCAAGGCAGCCATCAAGCGCTATTTCTCCGTGGACGGCCTCATCCTGATGGCCCTGTTCCTGTGGTATGTGGTGTGCTGCGTGGTGCTGGGCCGCGGCACCACCCGGCTGGTGGTGGGATACTGGCCCTTCGTCATGGACATGGGGATCTGTGTGCTGATCCTCTTTCCCCTCCCGGGCATCCTGGGCCGGCAGCAGACCCGAAAGGTGCTGGACTGGGTGCTGCATGCCATCATGGCCTTCTCCACCTGCTTTGTCCTCTGGGCGCTGTGGCATCTGTTTACGCTGGATATTGTGAAGCTGCCCAACGGCCTGAGCGTCGGCATGGACAAGGGCATGACCTTCTATATGGGCACCAACACGAACATCGGCGCGGCCATCGGCACCACGATGGTACTGATCTGCCTGTACATGATATCTGCCCACCGCCGTGCGGTCCGCTGGATCTACGCTGCTGCCCTGCTGCCGCACCTGCTGGCGGTGCTGCTGACCAACTCCAGAGCGAATTTCATCGCGCTGCTGGTCACCCTGCCGATGTTTGTTTTCCTGATGATCTGGCACAGCGGACGGAAGATGGCGCTGTGGCCGCGGTTGCTGACCGGGCTGGCTGCAGGGGTGGCAGTGGCGCTTCTGTTCTGGTTCATGCGGCGCTGGGTGTTTGACCTGTTCGAGGCTGTGACCCATTATTCAGAAAGGCTTGCTGCCGCGAATTCGAGCATTCAAGCCGGCAAGACGGCGGCTGCTCCGCTGATTGCCACCGAGGGCCTGATGAGGGATACCGGACGTCTGAAAATCTGGCCAGCTTCGATCAGGATCATGACATCCTCTGTGGAGAAGTTCTTCTTCGGCACCCCGATTGGCGACTACCCTGCTCTCATTCAGAGCACCATGAAGGAAATGTTCAAATACAACGCATCCAAGGCCCACGCCCACAACATCATCCTCCAGGTGGGCGTGACCCTGGGCGTGCCGGCCATGCTGGCCTTCATCGGGTATCTGGTGATCACCTTACTGCGCTGCCTGCGGGTGGGGCTGAGAAAGACCGGCGGGGAGATGCAGGGGGCCTGGGTGCTGCCGCTGTGCATCCTGGCGCTGATCATTGTGAACATGTTCGAGCCCTTTATCTTCCTGTATTTCTCCGCCCAGGGCTGCCTGTTCTGCCTGTTCGCGGGGTGGGTGAAGGCGCTGGACAAGGGAGAAACCTGATGCTGCAAGCCTCTCCTCCGGGGGAGGCTTTTTCTGCGGCCCTTTTCCGGGCAAGCAAAAACCCCGGCACAGCCGTCTGGCCATGCCGGGGTTCGCGATTCACTTGTTCTCAGCCAGCCACTTGTCAGCGTTGGCCGCGGAGATCCGCTTGATGGTCTCTTCCGCATAGGGGGAAGCCTCGCCGCCTACGCCATAGAGGAACATCTTGCCGTCGGGCATCCGATACAGGCACTCCTCGAAGCCGGCAGGATCACCGAACGCGCCGGAGATCTTCTTGCTCACGAGTTCTGCTTTCTCGGTGTCGTACTCCACCTTGCAAATCACTTTCTTCATGGTTTTCACCCCTCGCGATCTGCGCGTTTTGCCGGCCCTGTGGTCCGGAACCGCGCTGTGATGCGGTGCCCGGGTTCTTCACCCCTGCACCGTGGCGAACTATAACACATCTTGGATAAAAATGCAAGCTTTCTGCGGATTTCGGGACGAATTGGCCAGAAAGCGTGCATAAAATCACATCATTTGGCCTCGGCCCAAGTGGCGCCGGTGTGCACTTCCGCCACCAGGGGTACCTGCAGCCGGATCACCTGCTCCATGCTCTCCTGCAACAGTTTGGCGGCACGGTCGACCTCCTCCGGGGGACTCTCCAGGATCAGCTCATCGTGCACCTGCAGGATCAGCCGGCTCTGCAGCCCCTCGGCGCGCAGCCGCCGGTCCACCTCCACCATGGCGGCCTTGATGATGTCCGCCGCGGTGCCCTGCACCGGGGTGTTCATGGCCGCCCGCTTGCCGAACTCCCGCACGGCGGCCTGCTTGCTCTGCAGCTCCGGCAGATAGCGCCGCCGGCCCATGAGGGTGACGGCCCAGCCCCGCTGCTTCCCCTCCTCCGCGGCCTCGTCCATGAAGCGCTTGACGCCGGGATATTTTGCGAAATAGCGGGTGATGAACTCCTGGGCCTCCTGGCGGCTCACGCCGGTGTTCCGGGCCAGGCCGAAGCCGGAGATGCCGTAGATCAGCCCGAAGTTCACCGCCTTGGCCCGGCTGCGCAGCTCGGGGGTGACCGCCTCCAGGGGCACGTCGAAGATCTCCGAGGCGGTGCGGGCGTGGACGTCCTGGCCCCGGGTGAAGGCCTCCACCATGGCCGCGTCCCCGGAGAAGTGGGCCATGAGCCTCAGCTCGATCTGGCTGTAGTCCGCGTCCACCAGCACCCAGCCGGGGCGGGGGAGGAAGGCCTGGCGGATCTCCCGGCCCTCCGGCGTGCGCACGGGAATGTTCTGCAGGTTGGGCTCGGAGGAGGAGATACGCCCCGTGGCGGTGGCCACCTGGTCGAAGTAGGAGTGGATGCGGCCCTCCCCGTCCACCAGGGGGAGCATGCCCTCGATGTAGGTGCCGTTGAGCTTCACCAGCTGGCGGTAGCGCAGCAGGGGCTCGATGACATCCGGCGCGATGGGCCGCAGCTCCTCCAGCACCTCCGCGGAGGTGGAGTAACCCCGGGTGGTTTTTTTGCCATGGGGGAGCTTCAGCTGCTCAAAGAGCACGTCCCCCAGCTGCTGGGTGCTGTTGAGGTTGAAGGGCGGCACCCCGCAGGCGGTGTAGATCTGTTGCCGCAACTGCTCCAGCTCGGCGGTGTAGCGGTCGCCCAGGGCGCGCAGGAAGGCGGTGTCCACCCGGAAGCCTGCGTCCTCCATGCGGAAGAGCACATGGCTCAGGGGCAGCTCCACCTGGCGCATCAGGTCCTCCATGCCCTCGCTGCGGACCCGGATCTCCTGGCGGCGGGCCAGGGTGAGCAGCCCCCGGGCGTCGTCGGGCAGATCTCCCCGGAGGGAGGCGAAAGCGTAGGACTTCTCCTGGGGGTTAAGCAGGTAAGCGCCCAGCTTGGTGTCCCAGGCGAAGGCCTCCGGCAGGGGAAGGCCCCTGTCGTGGAGCTTGTGCAGCAGCTCCTTCCCGTCGTGGACCACGGCGGGGTGGGCGGCCAGGTCCTCCGCCAGGGCTGAGAGCACCTCCGCCGGATCCAGGCCCGGATTCAGCAGATCGCCCCCCAGATGCAGGGTAAGCCAATGGCCGTTCCCGGCGGCCAGGCTGGCGTCCAGGTCCGTCAGGCGCAGGGCTACAGGCCGGGCGTCCGCCGGGAGATCCGCCAGCCAGCGGGTAATGTCTGCCGGGGCCAGGGCCTCCGCGGGCTCCCCGAAGGCGATGGGCGCCGGCTCCTCCGCCTGCTCCGCGGCCCCGGGGGCAGCGGCCGCCGGGGCGGGGGAGGGCGCGGCCGGGCCGCCCAGGGTGCGGATCACCTGGTTCAGCTGCAGGGCCTGGAGGGCGGGGATGCCCGCGGCAAAATCCGGCAGGCTGCAGTCCGCCAGGTGCCAGTCCACCGGCGCGTCCCGGCGGATGGTGGCCAGGTCCTTGCACATCCGGGCCTGGTCCGCCCCGTCCCGCAGCTTCTCCCCCAGCTTGCCCTTCACCTCGCCGGCGTGGGCCAGCACCGCCTCCAGGCTGCCGTACTGCTGCAGGAGCTTCACCGCGGTTTTGTCGCCGATGCCGGGGATGCCGGGGATGTTGTCGCTGCTGTCCCCCGCCAGACCCTTCCAGTCCGTGACCTGCTCCGGGGTGAAGCCGTAGGTCTCGTAGACCATGGCGGGGGTAAAGCGCACGGTCTCGCTCAGGCCCTTGCGGGTGAAGAGCAGCTCCGCCCCGTGGCCCACCAGCTGCAGGGCGTCCCGGTCCCCGGTGAGGAGCAGGGGCGTGACCCCCGCCTCCGTGCCCCGAAGGGACAGGGTGCCCAGCAGGTCGTCCGCCTCCCAGCCCGCCAGGTGATAACGTTTCACCCCCAAATCGTCCAGAAGGGAAAAAAGCGTGTCGAACTGCTGCCGGAGCTCCGGGTCCGTCTTGCGGCGCCCGGCCTTGTACTCCGGGTAGGCCTCATGGCGGAAGGTGGGGCCGTGCTCGTCGAAACACACCGCCAGATAGGCCGCGTGCTCCTCCCGCACCGCCTTGAGCAGCATCATCATAAAACCGTGGATGGCGTTGGTGTAGACACCGTCCCGGGTGGTCATGAGGGGAATGGCGTGGTAGGCCCGGTGGAGCAGGCTGTTGCCGTCGATGATGAGGAAGATGTCTTTCATGGGGAGACCTCCGCTGTCATTGCTCGCTGTATGGCTACAGTATAACAGCATTGGGGAAAAGAGGCAAGAAGCGAAACAGGCGCTTTCACCGGACAGCCGGTCACATGGGGGCGGAGATCCCCGGAAAGGCGTTGTTATCTTGCTTTTCTACCCTCCCCATGGTATGATAAGGGCGATGTGGAATGGGATGCGGACAAGGGAGGCGAGGGCTGTGATTGTGCATCTGGAGGAGATCGACCGGGTGATCGGACAGCTGTTCAGCCCGGAACTGGCCGCGGACGGGGAGGTGGCCCGGGCGGCTGCGGTGCCCATGCGCCGCTGGGTGCCCCGGCAGGTCTCCCTGGAGGAACTGTCAGAGTCCCTGCAGGACGCCCTCTTCGGCGCCCTCTCCCGGCAGACCGGGGGCAGCATGTGGTACCGCCGGGGGGAGGAGATGCGCCGGATCACCACCGCCTCCCTGGCCCAGGCTGCCGATGCCCTCATGGGGCTGCTCTTTGAGCGGCTGCCGGAGAGCCTGCCCAACTACGAGCTGGTGCGGGACTGGGCCCAGTCCACCGGCTCCCTGGGCGCCCTGAAATGCCTCAGCACCGAGCGCTTCAGCGCCTGCCGCCCCGCGGGGGAGCAGCAGTTCATGCGCTGGGCCTACGAGAACCGGCTCCGGGAGGAAGGCATCTCCCTGTGAGCGTGTCCTGCCATAAAGGAGGTTTCCCGATTTGCGATTTCTGAAAACACTGACGGCCCTGCTGCTGCTTCTGGCGCTGGCTGTGCCCGCCGGGGCGGAGACGGTGGTCACGTCCTTCTATCCCGTCTGGATCTTCGCCCTGAACCTGTGCGACGGCCTGGAGGGGGTGGAGGTCCGCAACCTGGCGGCGCCGGAGACCGGCTGTCTCCACGATTACCAGCTCTCCGCCGGGGACATGCGGGCCCTGGCCCAGGCGGATGTTTTTCTCATCAACGGGGCGGAGATGGAGAGCTATCTGACCCATGTCTTCGATGCCCTGCCGGACCTGCCGGTGGCGGATGCCTCCCTGGGCGTGAAGCTCCTGCCCTCCGAGACCGGGGAGACCACCCACAATCCCCACATATGGCTGGACGCGGAGAATGCCGTCGTCATGGTGAACAACCTGGCGGAGGGGCTCATGGCGGCCCTGCCGGACCGGGCGGAGGCCATCGCCGCCAACCGGGACGCTTACACGGCGAGGCTCACCGCCCTGGACGGGGAGCTGAAGGAAACCCTGGCCCCCGTGGCCGGGCGGAAGATCGTCACCTTCCACGAGGCCTTTCCGTATTTTGCGGCGGCCTACGGCCTGGAGGTGGCGGCGGTGATCGCCAAGGAGCCCGGGGACGCCCTGTCCCCCCGGGAGCTGGCGGAGCTCATCGCCACGGTCCGGGATCTGGACTGCCCGCCCCTGTTCACCGAGCCCCAGTACGCGGACACCGCGGCCCGCACGGTAGCCGATGAGACTGGCGCCGGCGTCTGGCAGCTGGATCCCTGCGTCACCGGCCCGGCGGACCAGGTGCCCCTGACCTTCTATGAGGATGTGATGCGGCGGAACGCGGAGACGCTGCTGCAGGCCTTCGGCCTGGGTGAGTGAGGAGACAGCAGGATGAAAGTGACGGTATTGGGATGCCAGGGCCCCTTCCCGGGCCCCGGGGGCGCCACCTCCGGCTACCTGGTGGAGGCCGGTGAAACGCGGATCTGCCTGGACCTGGGCAGCGGCTGCCTGGCGGCCCTGACGGCCCTCACGCCGCCGGAGTCGCTGACGGCCCTGGTGTTTTCCCACTGGCACCACGACCACTGCGCCGACGCCCTGCCCCTGATCTACCGCCTGCAGGCGAAGCAGGCCGTGCTGGACGTGTGGGGGCCGGTGGACGATGCCTCCCCGGTGCGCGCTGCGCTGGCCGGGGTGCAATGCGTCCGGCTCCATACTCTGTCCCCCGGAGACCGGGTGAACCTGGGAACAGTGGAGCTGCAGGCCCATGCCGCCCGCCACCCCGTGCCCGCCCTGGCGCTCCGGCTGGAGGCAGCGGGCAAGACACTCTGCTACACCGGGGACACCAACACCCTGGAGCACCTGGATGCATTTGCCCGGGAAGCCGATCTGCTGCTGGCGGATGGGCTGTTTCCGGCGGCGTCCTGGAGCCAGGACAAGCCCCATCTCTCCGCGGCTCTGGCGGCGGAACTGGCCCGGGATGCCCGGGCGGCCCGCCTGGTGATCACGCACCTGCACCCGGAGATTGACCCGGCTGTGCTGCTGCGGGAGGCCGGGGCCATCCGCCCGGACGCCGAACTGGCCTCTCCGGGGGCGGTCTGGACGCTGTGAGCACGGAAAAAAGCGGCTTGGGCCGCTGGATGCTGCCCTTGGCCGCCCTGACCATGGCCGCGGGGCTGCTGGCCGGGCGGGCCTCTGCCGCCTGGGGCTGGGCGGCCGGCGGCGCGGTGCTGGCCCTGGCGGCGGTCATCCTGGGCCGGGAAGACCGGAGAAGACTCGGCCTGCTGGCCCTGGTGCTCTGCCTGGCGGTGGTGTACGGCTGGTTCACCTGGCATCCGGCGCTGCCGGAAAGCCGGGTGTGGCATGTGCGGGGCGTGGTCTCCGAGGAGATCCGCACGGAGGCAAACGGCCAGCACAAGACGGTGCTGCAGGAGGTCACCCTGGACGGGGAACCCTGGCCCGGCGGCGCCTACTGGTCCTTCTACGCCACGGAGACCCCCGCCGCACTGGCGCCGGGCGCCCTGGTGGAGGGGGACTTCAGCCTCTATCACCCGGGCACGGCGGAAAACCCCGGCGGCTTTGACTTCCGGGAATACCTGCTGCAGCGGGGCATTGGCATCGGCCTGTACGGCAGCACCAACCTGACGGTGACGCCGGATGCGCCCTCCTTCCCGGGGAAACTGGCGGCCCTCCGGCACCGGCTGATCCGGGGCCTGTGCGATGCCATGGGGGAGGAGGCCGGGGGCTATGCCGCCACCATGCTCCTGGGGGCCCGCTCTCTGGTGCCCACGGAGGATCGGGACGCCTTCAGCCGGCTGGGGATCGGCCATATCCTCTCCGTCAGCGGCTTCCACGTGGGGGTGCTCTACGGGCTGCTGGCGCTGCTGCTGGGGCTCCTGCGGGTGCCCCGGCGGGCGCGGTTTCCCCTCCAGGGACTGCTCCTGGGCACCTACTGCCTGCTGGCCGGGGGCGGGGCGCCGGTGATCCGGGCCTCGGTGATCCTGCTGCTGCGGGAGTGGGGCTATCTCCGGGGCAGGCAGACAGAGCCCCTGCATCTGCTGAGCGGCGCGGCCATCTTCACGCTGCTGATCCGGCCGGCCCAGGTCACCGCCGCCGGCTTCCACCTGACCTATGGCGCCCTGCTGGGGTTGATCCTGGTGACGCCCACCCTGATGCACCTGCGCCTCCCCGGTGCGCCACTGCAGCCCACCGGCATCCGGCGGGCGCTGCGGGGCACCCTGGCGGCCACCATCGGGGTTCAGGCGGGGATCCTGCTGCCCATGTTGTACTGGTATCAGGAACTGCCACTGCTCTCCCTGCTGCTCAACGGGCTTGTGCTGGCGGGGGCCTCCCTGCTGCTGAGCCTGTATTGGCTGGTGTTTGCCCTGATGGCGGTGCCCGGTGTGGGCGCCTGGCTGGGGCGCCTGGCGGGGGCGGCCACGGTTGGCCTCACAGGGGCCGTGCGGGCCCTGGGCTCCCTGGAGGGCATTGTCCTGTGGACCCGGCAGGCCAACCTGCTGACGGCCGTCGGCTGCCTGCTGGTGCTGGGCGGCCTGGCCTGGCTCTGGCGCATGAAAGGCAAACGGCGCCTGGTGCTGCTGGGCTGCGGGCTGCTGGTGCTGGTGCTGTCGGTGATCCCCTGGCCGCACCGGGGGACGGAGTGGATCCAGTTCAGCGTGGGCAACGCGGACGCCGCCGTGCTGATGGACGAGGAAACGGTCTGGGTGGTGGACGCGGGGGAGGACAGCACCGTCTCCACCTACCTGCACCAGCGCCGCATGGGGGTGGACACCCTGGTGCTCACCCACCTGCACCGGGACCATGTGGCCGGCGCCGCCGCCCTGCTGGACGACCGGATTCCCATCCGCCGGGTGGTGCTGGCGGATGGCGCGGAGAACGCTGCGGTGGATGTGGAGGTCATGCCCCTGGTGGAGCGGCTCCTGGCCAGCGGCGCCCAGGTGGAGCGGGTGGGCCGCGGGTCGGAGCTGCCGCTGCCCTCGGGAAGGGCCACCGTTCTCTGGCCGGAGGCCGGCGGCATCCGCAGCGGTGCGGACGCCAACGACTTCAGCCTGGCCCTGCTCTTTGAACTCCACGGCACCCGGCTGTACACCACCGGCGACCTCACCAGCCGCTATGCCCACTACAGCGCCGTGCCGGCGGAGATCTGCAAGCTGGCCCATCACGGCGCCCAGAACGCCAACGCTCCGGAGGACCTGGCCGCGGTGAACCCGCAGGTGCTGCTGCTCTCCGGCGGCGACGAGAAACGGCTGGAACTCTCCCGGGAGAAGGCGGGAAAGACGCCCCTCTGGGCGACCCAGGAGCAGGGGGCCCTCCTCCTGCGCTTTGAGGACGGGGGCTATACCATACAGGGCTTCTGCGGCGGCCGGCTGAGCCGCTGAGGACCATCGGGCATCGGGAAAGAAGGGAAAGCGTGGCTGCCAAAGAAAAAAGCCGGGGCATGGACCGCACCCAGTTCATGAACCTGTTCCGCCAGGGGAAGATCAGCGGCGCCTGGCTGCTGGAGGGGGAGGAGGACCGGCTGCGCCGCGGGGCGGTGGAGGAGATCCGCAAAACCCTGCTGCCCCCCGGCCTGGAGGCCCTCAACGGCGTCAGCCTCACGGCCCCGGACACCGACAGCCTCGTGGCGGCCTGCGAGACGCTGCCCTTCATGGCGGACATGCGGGTGGTGACGGTACAGGAGCAGACGGGGCTCACCGGGCGGGCAGAGGCGGACGACCGACTCTGCGAGTATGTCCAGCATGTGCCGGCCCACTGCCTGCTGCTCTTCCTCCTCCACGGCGCTTCGGACGGGCGGAAGAAGCTGGTCAAGGCGCTGGCCAAGCTGAACCGGGTGGTGAACTTCTCCCGGATGCAGGAGACGGAGCTGTGCAGCTGGATCATCGCCGGCTTTGCGGAGCTGGGAAAGACCTGTGATCTCCAGTCCGCCCGGGAGCTGATGTTCGCGGCGGGCAGCGACGGCACCCGGCTCAGCGGAGAGATCGCGAAGCTGGCGGCCCTGGCGGGGGAGGAGCCCTACATCAGCCGGGAGCTGGTGCGCACGGGGGCGTCACCCACGGCGGAGTACACCGTCTTTCAGCTGGTGGACGCGGTGGTGCTGGGGCAGCAGGCCCAGGCCCTGCGGCAGATGCACACCCTGTTGACGGCGGGCGAGAGCCCCCTGGGGATCCTGGCCATGCTCCTGCGGCAATACCGGATGCTCCAGCGGGTGAAGATCCTCAAGCTGGAGAAGGTGCCGCCGCAGGACTATGCCGCGGCACTGGGGGTGGCGGACTGGCAGGTGCGGAACTACCTGCGCCAGGCGGACGCCATCACGGGGCGGGACGTCCGGGAGGGCATCCGCTGCTGTCTGGAGATGGAGTTCAAGGTCAAGAGCGGCCAGGTCTCCCACCGGGGATGCCTGGAGACGGTGCTGCTGCAGCTCTTCGCCCTGCGGAGCGCAAAAAAATAAAAGGCGGGCCGGAGCCCGCCGAAGCATCGCAGTATCTTACTTCTTGCCGAAGAGACCCTTCAGCCAGCCCAGCAGCCCGCCGCTCTTCTTGGCGGCCTCCTCCAGGCCCAGCTTGCTGGTCAGGCCCTCCACCACCTTGGTGATGTCGCCCAGGTCCAGGTTCAGGCCCAGACCCGCCAGCAGGTCCTTGACGGTGGCCATGGGGTCCTTCTTGAACTTCTCCAGCAGGGAAGCGTCCACGTTGAATTTCTGCAGCAGGTCGTTGATGATTTTCTGGATATCCATGAGATTCCTTCCTTTCTCATCGGGGGATAGACCCCTTTGCTTCAAGTATTATACAACGCTTTTCCCGGCAGTGCAATCCCAATTTGGGAAAATATGCATGGTAAATGCAGTGCTGACCGGCCCTCATGATGCCAAAGACGCCCGGGCGTCAAATACAGATACAAGGAGGTTCAACCATGGCTGCCAAGAAAGTCGGAACCCTCATCAAGGAAGCCCGCACTGCAGCGGGGCTCACCCAGGAGCAGCTGGCCCGCAAGGTGGCCGGCGTCTCTGCCGCGGACGTGGGCAAGGTGGAGCGCGGGGAGGTGGACTTCACCCAGGCCCAGCTGAAGCTCATCGCCAAGGCGCTGGGCGTCACCCAGGCATCCCTGCTGAACGCCCCCAAGAACGTCTCTGCCGCCGGGAAGAAGACCACCTCCACCGGAGCGAAGAAGACGTCCTCCTCCACGGGGGCGAAGAAAACCTCCTCCACCACCGCGGCCAAGAAGCCTGCCGCCCCCAAAACCCCCGCCAACGCCAACAGCACCATGAAGGTGACCGCCACGGAGCGGAAGCTGGTGGAGGCCTACCGTGCCGCTACCTCCGCCCAGAAGAAGGCGGTTGGGCGGGTGCTGAAGGGCGACTGCGACAGCCTGCTGGACCAGATCAACGGCTCCTCCGGCGGCGGCGTTCTGGGGGATATCGTCTCCGGCCTCTTCGACAACCTGCTGGGGGGCGGAAAATAAGTCCGGGAACGGGGACGATTTCGGCAGAAAAACAGGAAAATTTCTCGAAA
Source organism: Clostridia bacterium (assembly GCA_017519405.1). Lineage (GTDB taxonomy): Bacteria > Bacillota > Clostridia > Christensenellales > Aristaeellaceae > RUG11272. The sequence goes on along the minus strand of JAFWSH010000036.1, from coordinate 146,701 downwards.
CCCCTTTACAAACCGCGCTCTCTGTGCTATGATAACGCCTGTTGACGGGGCATTAGCGCAGCTGGTAGCGCACCACACTGGCAGTGTGGGGGTCAGCGGTTCGAATCCGCTATGCTCCACCACAGCAGCAACCCCGGTCCGGATGACGGATCGGGGTCGTTGCTGTTTTTGGCGAGACGGGGCGAACCGATCCTGCCATGCCCGGGCGCGCCTGCATCCCGGAAGCCCGCAGGAGAAAACTGTAAACTCCGGCCCGGCGTCTTGTTGCGCAGGCGGTTCGGTGTTATAATGCTGCCAGTGCCGCAAGGAAGCCGATAGGGGAGAGGAGACTGGCCGGATGAGGAAACTGAGGCGGGTGCTGTGCCTGCTGCTGTGCGTGATGCTCCTGGCACCGTGCTGTGCGGCCGGGGAGAGCCCCATGCCGGAGGTGCGGGTGCTGCTGCGCCGCCTGGCGCTGACAGACCGGGCGGATCTCACCGTCAGCGGCACCTACGAAGCGGTGTGCGACGGGACGGAGGTCACCATTCCCGATGGCAGCAGGGCTGTGGTGCAGATCCGGGAGGGGCAGCTCTATCTCTCCATGGCGGGGATCACCCTGCGGGCCGGGCGGGGCATCACCTTCCGCCGCTTTGCCTCCGCCGCGGGGGAGACCGGCCTGCGCTTTGGCAGCGGCACTAACCTCTATCCGGGGGATCTGCGGCTCACGGTGGAAAACGGCGTGCTGCAGCCCATCCTGACCCTTCCCCTGGAGGACTACCTCCTGGGGGTGCTGCCCTCGGAGATGGGGGAGAGCTTCCCCCTGGAGGCCCTGAAGGCCCAGGCGGTGTGCGCCCGGACCTATGTGCTCAGCCACCGGGATGCCGGCCGGGCCTGGGACGTGGTGGACACCACCAACGACCAGGTGTTCCGGGGCATCGACGCCCGGAACGTGAACTGTACCCGGGCGGTGCAGGAGACCGCGGGGATTGTGGGGACGGTGAACGGCCAGCTGGCGGTGTGCTACTACAGCGCCTCCAACGGCGGCCAGACGGAGCTCCCCGGGAACATCTGGGGGCCGGGCAGCGCGGCAGCCTGCTACGCCATGACGGAGGACCCCTACGACCTGGAGAACCCGGAGAGCGTGGTGAAGCGCGCCCGGCTGAACCGGGACGGCAGCGGCCTGCCGGAAGCCTTCGTGAGCCTGGTCCGGGAGAAAATGCTGCCGGAGCTGGCCCGGCAGGAGTATGAAACCAGCCGGGCGGACTGCTTCCGGATCGACCGGATCAACGCGGTGAGTCTGGGAAGGCCGCGCTACAGCGGCAGCAAACTGATGACCGAGCTGACCCTGACCTTCTCCTGGTCCGGCCGCCGGGCTTTCATCCCCGTGACCGGATCGGACGACGAGGATTTCTATCTCTACAGCACCCCGAACCCGGCGGGTCCGGCGCCTACCCCCTATCTGTCGCCCTTCCTGCCGGCCCCCATGGACAGCACCGTGACCCTGACCGTCTTCGCCGGCGCCCTGGCCGCCCTGAATCTGTCCATCTCCGGCGCCAACAACGAGCTCCTCACGGTGCGGGAGGACGACCGGTCCTTCATCCTGGAGGCCCGGCGCTACGGCCACGGGGTGGGGCTCAGCCAGCGCGGCGCCCAGTGGATGGCCGGACATTACGGCATAACCTTCGACCGGATCCTTGCCTTCTACTACCCGGGCATGCAGCTGATGATGGCGGGCACCGCCCGGTCCGCCCTGCCCACCCCGCCGCCGGTGCTCTTCGCCACCCCGGCACCCCCTGCCACCCCCACCCCCCGGCCCACCCTGATGCCGGTGACGGGCGTGCTGCCCACGGGGGCCTGGCTGGCCTCGGTGGAGGGGATTGAGGACGACTCCAGCCTGAACCTGCGGGCGGAACCCAACGGCGCCGGCCAGATCCTCATGCGGCTGTTCAAGCACCAGCGTCTGGTGGTGCTGGAGACCTGCGAGGACCCGGCTTGGGTGCACGTCAAAACCGACACCATGGAGGGCTACGTCATGGTGTCCTTCCTGGAGAGAGTACAGTAAGGCAGCAAAAACACCGCCGGGACCGCATATCATGGCAGTCCGGCGGTGTTTTTCCGTGAAATCAAATGCCCAGCAGCGCGCTGAAGGCGCGCAGGGCGCCGTCGGTGTCGTGGGCCAGCACCCGCTTGGCCAGCACCTTGCCCAGCTGGACGCCCTCCTGGTCAAAGCTGTTCAGGTTCCAAAGGAAACCCTGGAACATCACCTTGTTCTCGAAGTGGGCCAGCAGGGCGCCCAGGGCCTCCGGGGTCAGCTGGTCGCCCACAATGATGCTGGAGGGGCGCTCTCCGGGGAAATGCTTGTTGGGGTTGGCGTCCTCCTTGCCGCAGGCGAAGGCCATGATCTGGGCCGCCACGTTGGCCCCCAGCTTGGCCTGGCTGGTGCTGCCCTGGATCTCCACATCCACCCCGGCCTGGTTCTGCCGGAAGCCCACAAACTGCAGGGGGATGATGTCCGTGCCCTGGTGCAGGAGCTGATAGAAGGAGTGTTGGCCGTTGGTGCCGGGCTCGCCGAAGATCACCGGGCCGGTGACGTAGGAGACCGGCTCGCCGAAGCGGTTCACCTGCTTGCCGTTGCTCTCCATGTCCAGCTGCTGCAGGTGGGCGGGGAAGCGGCTCAGGGCCTGGGAGTAGGGGAGGACGGCGGTGGCGGGATAGCCCTGGATGTTCCGCTCATAGACGCCGATCAGGGCGTCCAGCATGGCGGGGTTCTCCCGGATATCGGGGGAGAGGGACAGGGCGTCCTCCGCCGTGGCGCCGTGGAGGAAGCGGTCGAAGACCTCCGGCCCGAAGGCCAGGGAGAGCACAACGCCGCCCACGCAGGAGGTGGAGGAGTAGCGGCCGCCGATGAAATCATCCATGAAGAAGGCGGTCAGGTAGTCCTTGGAGCTGGCCAGGGGAGAGGTTTCGCTGGTGACGGCCACCATGTGGCAGGCGGGATCCAGCCCGGCCTTCTGCAGGGCATCCTTCACAAAGGCCTCGTTGGTCAGGGTCTCCAGGGTGGTGCCGGACTTGGACACCAGCACGAAGAGGCAGCGGCTCACGTCCACGTCCTGCAGCACGCCCGCGGCATCGTCCGGGTCCACATTGCTGATAAAGCGCGCCGTCATGCGGAAGCAGCCGTGGGCCTTGGCCCAGTTCTCCAGGGCCAGGTACATGGCCCGGGGACCCAGGTCGGAGCCGCCGATGCCGATCTGCACCACCGTGGTGAAGGGCTTGCCCACCTCGTTGGTGATCTCCCCGGCATGGACCCGGCGGGCGAAGTCCGCCGCCTTCTCCTGCTGGGCCTTGTAGAAGGCGCGCTTGTCCACGCCGTCCACCACCACGGCATCTCCCAGCTGGCCCCGGGTCAGCTGGTGCAGCACCCGCCGCTTCTCCCCGGTGTTGATCACCTCGCCGCTTAGGAGGGCCTGATACTTCTCCGTCAGCTGGGCCTCGTCCGCCAGGGCCTGCAGCGCCTCCAGCACGTCCTCGTCCACCTGCTTGGCGGCGTAATGGTAGGCCAGGCCTGCCGCCATGGGGACGGTGTACTCCGCCACCCGGGCCGCGCCGGCCTCGCCGGAGAGAACCTCCCGCAGGCTGACCTTGTTCCGCAGGGACTGCAGCTTCCCGAAGGAGGGCAGGGTGTTCAGATTATTCCAGGAAATCATAGGCAACAACATCCTTTCTGTTCACAGATAGGTCTGACGCCCATTATACACGAAATCAGCGGCTTTGAAAACTGTTCCCTCCCGGCGGCGGAAATTTTCTTTCCCCTCCTGCGCATTCCGCCGGAGGAAAACCGCCGGGCATGAGCCCGGCGGCCATGGGTTGTCTTTGGGAATCCGGCTTAATCCACCTTGGGCAGCCGGGCCCGGAAGAGGGCAAGCTGCTCGTCCGTGGGCACCTCGTCGCTCATGAGGCCGTCGTGGTACTTCTCATAGGCGACCATGTCGAAGTAACCTGTGCCGGTGAGGCCGAAGAGAATGGTCTTCTCCTCCCCGGTCTCCTTGCAGCGGAGGGCCTCGTCGATGGCGGCGCGGATGGCATGGCTGCTCTCGGGGGCGGGGAGAATGCCCTCCACCCGGGCGAAAAGCTCTGCCGCCTCGAAGACGGCGGTCTGGGGCACCGCCACTGCCTCCATCAGGCCGTCGTCGTAGAGCTGGCTGAGGATGGGGCTCATGCCGTGGTAGCGCAGGCCGCCGGCGTGGTTGGGGGCGGGGATGAAGTCGCTGCCCAGGGTGTACATCTTGGCCAGGGGGCAGACCATGCCGGTGTCCGCGAAGTCATAGGCGTAGACGCCCCGGGTGAAGCTGGGGCAGGAGGCGGGCTCCACGGCGATGATGCGGTAGTCCGCCTCGCCCCGGAGTTTCTCCCCCATGAAGGGGCTGATGAGGCCGCCCAGGTTGCTGCCGCCGCCGGCGCAGCCGATGATGATGTCCGGCTTGACCCCATACTTGTCCAGGGCTGCCTTGGCCTCCAGGCCGATTACCGACTGGTGCAGCAGGACCTGGTTGAGCACGCTGCCCAGCACATAGCGGTAGCCCGGCTGGGTCACCGCGGCCTCCACCGCCTCCGAGATGGCGCAGCCCAGGGAGCCCGTGGTGCCGGGATGCTCCGCCAGGATCTTCTGTCCCACCCGGGTGGTCATGGAGGGGGAGGGGGTCACCGAGGCACCGTAGGTCCGCATGACCTCCCGGCGGAAGGGCTTCTGCTCATAGGAGACCTTCACCATGTAGACCTTGCAGTCCAGCCCCAGATAGGCGCAGGCCATGGACAGGGCCGTGCCCCACTGCCCGGCGCCGGTCTCCGTGGTCACGCCCGTCAGGCCCTGCTTTTTGGCGTAGTAGGCCTGGGCGATGGCGGAGTTCAGCTTGTGGCTGCCGGAGGTGTTGTTGCCCTCGAACTTGTAGTAGATCCTGGCGGGAGTCTGCAGCTTGCGCTCCAGACAGTAGGCCCGGACCAGGGGAGAGGGGCGGTACATGCGGTAGAAGTCCTGGATCTCTTGGGGGATGGGGATGTAGGCCGTGTCGTTGTCCAGCTCCTGGGCCACCAGGTCGGCACAGAAGACCTGGGAGAGCTCCTCCGCCGTCATGGGCTGATGGGTGCCGGGGTTCAGCAGGGGAGCAGGCTTGTTCTTCATGTCAGCCCGGACATTGTACCAGGCCGTGGGGATCTCGGATTCGCTGAGATAGATCTTGTAGGGGATTTCTCTGATGGCCATGGGTACGCTCCTTTCTGTCGGTCGGGGACAGAAAAACGATCCTGTCCCAGTAAAGTGCTGCTGGGACAGGATCGGCAGGATCCTGCGGTGCCACCCGGCTTGCCGCTTGCGCGGCCACTCTGCGCACACCACCATGTGCTGACCTTGTTGACGGAGGGTCTGCTCCGGCTCACATACTCAGGCTTCGGCCCGTTATTCCTCAGGCCCGCACCCTTTCCTTTCGCCCTCAGAAGTCCATTCCACCCGGGGCTGCTGCCGGCTTTCCACCGCCGCCGGCTCTCTGGAAGCAGATTGATCGGATGTACTCACTCTTCCTCAAAGGTTTACCAGATAATACCACGGGGGCTTTCCTGTGTCAATGGTCTGTCATGTTTTTTCTCTGTACTGCCGCCGGCGGCTCACAGATCGCTGAGATCCTCCTGGGCCAGCTGCCGGATGCCCTTGCCCGCCAGGGCGGCCGCCGCCCTCGCGTGATCCGCCACCCGCAGCACCATGTAGGCGCCCGGGCGCTTTCCCGTGAAGGCGTAGGTGTAGTCCACGTTGATGCCGCTGTCCGCCAGGGTCTGGAGCACCCGGTTCAGCCCGCCGGGCACATCGGGCATCTCCACGGCCAGCACAGGGGTGAGGCTGGCGATGTAGCCCGCATCCTTCAGCACGGTGGAGGTGCCGATGACATCATCCACCAGCAGCCGGGCGATGCCGAAATCCGTGGTCTCCGCCAGGGAGAAGGCCCGCATGTCGATGCCGGCCTCCGCCAGCACGCTGGTCATCCCCAGCAGGGAGCCGGGCCTGTTTTCCACAAACACCGAGATCTGGTTCACGCTCATTCTGTTCGCCTCCTCGCGTCTGTTCAAATCTTCCGGCGGTCGATGACCCGCACGGCCTTGCCCTCGGAACGGGTGATGGTCTTGGGTGCCACCAGGGTGACCTTGGCGGTGAGGCCCAGCATGGAGCGCAGGCCGTCCACCAGCTGCCGCTGCCGCTGGGTGATCTCGCTGAGGCTGTCGGTGAACATCTCCGGGGTCATCTCCACCTGCACGTCCAGGGTGTCGGTGTTGTTGACCCGGTCCACGATGATCTGGTAGTTGGCCGGATAGCCCAGGTTCAGCAGCACGGTCTCAATCTGGGAGGGGAAGACGTTCACGCCGCGGATGATGAGCATGTCATCAGTGCGGCCCCGGGGCTTGCACATCTTCACATGGGTGCGGCCGCAGGGGCATTTCTCGTGGCTGAGCACGCAGATGTCCCGGGTGCGGTAGCGCAGCAGGGGGAAGGCCTCCTTGTCCAGGGCGGTGAAGACCAGCTCGCCCTCCACCCCGTCGGGGAGCACCTCCCCGGTCTCCGGGTCGATGATCTCGGGGATGAAGTGGTCCTCGTTGACGTGCATGCCGTTCTGGGCGGAGCACTCGAAGGCCACACCGGGGCCGCTGGTCTCCGTGAGACCGTAGATGTCGTAGGCCTTGATGCCCAGGGTCTCCTGGATGGACTGGCGCATCTCCTCGCTCCAGGCCTCGGCGCCGAAGATGCCGGCCTTCAGCGGGATCTGGTCCGGGGTCAGGCCCATCTCCTTCATGCTCTCCCCCAGATAGGCCGCGTAGGAGGGGGTGCAGCAGAGGATGGTGGCCTTCAGGTCCATGAGGAACATGATCTGGCGCTCGGTGTTGCCGGAGGAGATGGGCACGGTGAGGCAGCCCACCTTGTGGCTGCCGCCGTTGAGGCCCGCGCCGCCGGTGAACAGGCCGTAGCCGTAGGAGACCTGGCACACGTCCTCGTCGGTGCCGCCGGCGGCGACGATGGCCCGGGCGCAGCAGTCGTCCCACAGGTCGATGTCGTGCTGGGTGTAGAAGGCGATAACCCGCTTGCCCGTGGTGCCGGAGGTGGAGTGGATCCGGACGCAGTCCTTCAGCGGCACGGCCAGCATGCCGTAGGGATAGCACTCCCGCAGGTCATGCTTGCTGATAAAGGGCAGCTTGTGGAGATCGGCGGTGGAGCGGATGTCGTCGGGGGTGACTCCCTTCTCCTCCATCAGCTTACGATAATAGGGCACGTGCTCCCACACATGGCGCACCTGCTTCACCAGGCGCTCGTCCTGCAGGGCCTGGATCTGTTCCCGGGGTGCCGTCTCGATTTCCGGCTGATAATAACGCTCCATGGGCATCATCCTCTCCTGTGATTATTCTGTTATGCTGCGGTAAAGCCCGCAGTCTTGCGCCTATTATACCCCATGTGGGGCGGCTGTGTTGTTCAATCGCTGTTTTTCTTGGCGCCGCGCCGATCCGATGGGGGATGGGCGGCAAAAAGGGAAAGGAAAGGACGGGTTTGCACCCGTCCCTGCGGCCCTGCCTCAGGCGTTCTTGCCCAGGGCGAAGGCCTTTTTGTTCAGTGCCAGGAATTTCGCTGGCACCACGGCTTCCAGGGCGGCCATCCAGGCCTCCTCCGGCAGGTCGAAGTAGTGAGAGAGCCGGCCCATGAGCACGATGTTCACGGCCTTGGCGCTGCCGGCTTCCCGGGCCAGGGACAGGCAGTCCAGGGCGTCCACCCGGGCGCCGGCCGCCCGCATCTTCTCAATCAGGCCCTCCGGATAGACGGCGGCGCCGGTGATCACCGGCATGGGGTCGATCTGCTGGGTGGAGGTGACGATCTGTCCGCCGGGCCGGAGATACTCCAGCCAGCGGGCCGCCTCCAGCTCCTCAAAGGAGACGATGAAATCCGCCTCTCCCTTGTCAATCACCGGGGAGGAAACCCGGTCGCCGTAGCGCACATAGGTCACGACGCTGCCGCCCCGCTGGCTCATGCCGTGGACCTCGCTGACCTTCACGTCATAGCCCCGGCTAATCAGCAGCTGACCCAGCAGCTTGGAGGCCAGCAGGCTGCCCTGGCCGCCCACACCCACAATCATGATGTTTTTCGTCTCCATGGCTCAGCCCTCCTTCTCCGTGGATTCCAGCGCATCCATGCGGCACAGCTGGGCGCACACGCCGCAGCCCACGCACAGGGTCTCGTCCACCCGGGCCTTGCCCTCCTTGATGGAGACGGCCGGGCAGCCGATACGCATGCACTGCTTGCAGCCCACGCACTTGTCCGGGTTCACCCGCAGGGGCGCCTTGTGCTTCACATACTTCAGCAAGGCGCAGGGCCGGCGGGAGATGATCACCGAGGGCTCCGGCGCCGCCAGCTCCTCCTTCACCGCCTGGTCGCAGGCCGCCAGGTCGTAGGGGTCAACCACCCGCACCCGGCGGATGCCCATGGCCCGACAAAGGCTCTCCAGGTCGATCTTTCCGGCGGGGTCGCCCTTGATGTTGTAGCCCGTGGTGGGGTTCTGCTGGTGGCCGGTCATGCCGGTGATGGAGTTGTCCAGGATGATCACGGTGGAGTTGGACTGGTTGTAGGCGATATTGGCCAGGCCGGTCATGCCGGAGTGCATGAAGGTGGAGTCACCGATCACCGCCACGGTCCGGCCCTCACTCTGCCCGCCCAGGGCCTTGTTGAAGCCGTGGATGCCGCTGACGGAGGCGCCCATGCAGGCCGTCATCTCAATGGCGGACAGGGGCGCCACAGCCCCCAGGGTGTAGCAGCCGATGTCCCCCAGCACGGTGCACTTGTTCCGGTTCAGGGTGTAGAACAGGCCCCGGTGGGGGCAGCCGGCGCACATCACCGGCGGGCGGCCGGGGATGGCCTCCGCCAGCTTCACGCCCTGCTCCCGGGCCATGCCCAGCTTCTCCGCCACCAGGTTCTGGCTGAACTCGCCCTCCAGGGGGAAGAGGCTCTTGCCCACGGGATCCAGCCCCAGCACCCGCAGATGCGTCTCGATAAAGGGATCCAGTTCCTCCACCACCACCAGCTTCTCCACGGAGGCGGCGAAGGTGCGCAGGGCCTGCTCCGGCATGGGCCAAATCATGCCCAGCTTGAACACGGGGTAGCGGTCGCCGCAGACCTCCTTCACATACTGGTAGCAGGTGGAGGAGGTGACGATGCCCATGCTGTGGTCTGTGCCGGGCTCCACCCGGTTCAGGGCCGTGGTCTCCGCAAAGGCGATCAGGGCGCGGGTGCGGGCCTCCACCACCGGATGACGGCGGATGGCGTTGCCGGGCATCATGACATACTTCGCGATGTTCTTCTCATAGGGCCGCAGCGGAACCTCCTCCCGCTCCCCGGGGATCACCGGGGACTGGGAGTGGGCGATGCGGGTGCACATCTTGAGGAACACCGGCACGTCAAAGCGCTCGGAGATCTCGTAGGCGGCCTTGGCGAAGGCCAGGGCTTCCGCGGAGTCCGCCGGCTCCAGCATGGGGACCTTGGCCGCCAGGGCATAGTGCCGGGAGTCCTGCTCGTTCTGGGAGGAGTGCATGCCCGGGTCATCCGCCACAGCGATGACCATGCCGGCGTTCACCCCGGTGTAGGAGATGGTGAACAGGGGGTCCGCCGCCACGTTCAGGCCCACGTGCTTCATACCGCAGAAGGAGCGGCGCCCTGCCAGGCTGGCGCCGAAGGCCGTCTCCATGGCCACCTTCTCGTTGGGGGCCCACTCACAGTAGACTTCCTCGAACTTGGCCAGCTCCTCCGTGATCTCCGTGCTGGGGGTGCCGGGGTAGCTGGAGACCACCGCGCAGCCCGCCTCATACAGGCCCCGGGCCGCCGCCGCGTTGCCGAGCATCAGCTTTCTCATTTTCCTCACTCCTCCTGATCTTCCGGGTCCGGGGCCAGTCCCTGCCGCAGGATGACCTGCCGCATGGTGCCGCCGTACTCGTTTTCCAGAATATTCCGCCGCACCCGGCTGATGGTGGCGCTGCTGGCCCCTGTGCGCTCCAGGATCTCCGCGTAGACCTGGTTCTGCAGCAGATAGACCGCCACCTCGAAGCGCTGTTCCATGCTCCGCAGCTCGGTGGGGGTGCACAGGTCGTCAAAAAACTTCCGGCACTCCTCCACGTCCTGCAGCTGCAGGATGGCCTCATACAGCGCCATGCTTCTGGGCCGTTTGGCTGGCTTTGCCATGCGCTCACCCTCCCCGGATATCCGCCGCGTGCGGACTTCTTCCCTGAGATTTTAACACACAAAAGCGTGAAAGTAAACGCTTCCCTGTTTCTTTTCTGTCTTTTTCACGGGCTGCAGACGGGAGGCCTCAGGGCACGTAGCTGATGCACACGATGGTGAAGGGGAGGCTGGTGTCGCCGGCCATGCGGATCTCCACCTGGTGCTCGGCGGAGACGGAGTTGTTGTAGCACAGGGTTTCCAGGGGCTGGCCCCAGTCCCCGGAGCCGGCGCCCAGGGTACGTACTACCCGGCCGTCCACCACCACTTCCGCCTTGCCGTAGTTCTTTTTGTCGCAGACCCGCCAGGCCACCAGCAGCTTGGAGAAGGTGGCGGTGAAGGTGAGGGGCTCGTCCGGGCCGCCGGTGCTGTGGGCAAAGTTGGTGCCGCAGACCCGGCCGGTGTTGTTGTTGCGGTAGACCTTTTTGTCGTCCTGGTTGAAGCCGCCCCGGGACAGGGCCAGCTCCGGATGCTCCTCCGAGGCGTAGATGGTCCGAATCCCCATGTAGCCGGTGCCGAAGGCGGGCTTCACGTCCGTGGTGATGTCCGCTTCCGCGGTGGGCTGGGCCTCCGCCGCCTCGATGGCGGAGAGGATGCAGTCCGCCATCACGCCGTGGCCCAGGGACGTGGGATGCCAGCTGTCGGAGAAGAACTCCTTGCTGGTCCAGCGGGTGCCTATCTGACGGTAGGCGCTGTCCCGGATGGACACCATCATCAGGTCGTAGGCCGCGCCTACGCGCCGCAGCTCGTTCTGGAGGGTATAGCCCCCGTCGAACACGGCGAAGAGCAGGATCACCGCCGGATGGTTGGGCTGGTCCAGCACCTGCTTCACCAGGGACTCATAGGCCTGGTGCCGGGTGGGCTCCTGGCCGTCGTTCACCGCGTACTCGATGATCACCAGATCCGGCAGCCCGTCCGGATCCTTCACCTTGTCCAGCACATCCCGCTGATAGCGCATGAGGCCGAAGACGGAGTCGGTGCCGGACACGGCGCCGTTGACCAGGCGGATGTGGGCGCCGTCCCCTACGCCGTAGCGCTGGCGGAAGCCCGCCGCGGTGCGGTAGGCCCAGCACTCCTTGTACTGCTTCGCGCCGGCGCCCTCGGTGACGGAGCCGCCGATCACCGCGATGGTGATCTCCTCCCCGGCCCGGGCCTGCTCGATGACTCGCTTCAGCCGCAGGTTGTTGCCCAGGGACAGGTGGGACGCGGCCAGCATGTCCTGATACCAGTCCTCCTCCTCCCCGAAGGCCGCCGGGGGAAGGCAGCACAGGGCCAGCAGGAGACAGAGGGTGCGGAGCCAGATGCGTTTCATGACAATACCTCCCGGAGATGTTTTTGTGATTATTGCCTGAGCATACTGTAGCCCGTTTCTGAAAAAAACGCAAGGGAAAACGAAAAACGGGAGACAGCTTTCGGCTGCCTCCCGCGGAGAAGACGGGGGATTACTTGGTCACCAGCTCCAGGGTGTCCCGGGCGATCATGATCTCCTCGTTGGTGGGGATCACCAGGATCTTTACCTTGCTGTCGTCGGTGGAGATGACGCACTCGGTGGCGTGGCCGTCAGCGCAGGCGGCATTGCGGGCGTGGTCCAGCTTCGCGCCCAGCCAGCCCATGTTGCTCATGACCCGCTCCCGCAGCTGGCCGTTGTTCTCGCCGATGCCGGCGGTGAAGACGATCATGTCCACGCCGCCCATGGCCGCCGCGTAGGAGCCGATGTACTTCTGGATGCCGTAGACCAGCATGTCCCGGGCCAGCATGGCGTCGCCGTCATAGTTGTCCGCCGCCGCGTCCACGTCCCGCATGTCGTTGGACTTGCCGCCGATGCCCAGCAGACCGGACTGCTTGTTCATCATGGTGAGGACCTCGTCCACGGTCATGTGCTCATTGTTGGCGATGAACTGCACCACGGCGGGGTCCAGGGTGCCGCAGCGGGTGCCCATGAGCAGGCCGTCCAGAGGCGTCAGGCCCATGGAGGTGTCCATGCACTTGCCGTCCACTACGGCGGAGAGGCTGGAGCCGTTGCCCAGGTGGCAGATGATGATCTTCTGGCCCAGGGGGCTGATGCCCAGGAACTCACACACCCGCTTGGACACATAGCGGTGGGAGGTGCCGTGGAAGCCGTACTTGCGCACGCCGTACTGGGTGAAGTACTTCTTGGGCACACCGTACATATAGGCCTTGGGGGGCATGGTCTGGTGGAAGGCGGTGTCGAACACGGCCACCTGGGGGGTCTCGGGCATCACCTTCTCACAGGCCTCGATGCCCATGAGGTTGGCGGGGTTGTGGAGGGGGCCCAGGGGGATGCACTCCCGGATGGCGTCCTTCACGGCCTCGGTGACCAGCACGGAGGCGGAGAACTTGGTGCCGCCGTGCAGCACCCGGTGGCCCACCGCGCCGATCTCCACCATGGAGCGGATGGCGCCCTTCTCCGGATCCTGCAGGGCCTTCAGCATCATCTCGGTGGCCTGGACATGGTTCTCGATCATGACGCCGCTGACTTCATAGACCTTGCCGGCCACGGTCTGCTTCTGATGACCGGGCTGGGGCATGCCGATGCGCTCCACCAGGCCCTTGGCGATGACCTGCTCACCGTCCATGTCGATGAGTTGATACTTCAGGGAGGAGGAACCGGCGTTGACAACCAGGATTTTCATGGGAATCGTCTCCTTTACTCAATTCGTGGGATTCACTCGGCGGGAGCGCTCTCCTCCACCGGGACAAAGGTCTTGTTTTGCCGCTTGGCGTATTCCTCGGCGGCAGAGCCGGGCACGCCCCGGACGGTGGTCTCGTTGCCCACCGCCACCCAGGCTTCTGTGGCATCGCTGCCCTCGACGGTGATGTTCTTCAGAATGCCGACCTCCGTGACGCCTGCGGGAATGGTGAGCTCCCGGACGCCCGTCATGGCCAGGGCCATGCCGCCGATGGAGCGCAGGCTCCCGGGGAAGGTGATGCTCTTCAACTGGGAGACACTGTAGAAGGCGTAGGCGTCGATGGACTCCACACCCTCGGGTACGGCGTAGGATTCCGCCTCATTGTACATGCCGTAGTGCAGCAGGCGCTTTCCGTCCCTGGAGAAGAGGATGGTGCCCTCCTCATTGGTGGAGAAGCCCGCGCTGTTCTCTCCCACATCGAACCAGGAGAGAATGCCGGCCATGACGAAGTTTGGCTCCTCAATCTCCTCCAGGGCGTCCGGGAGCGTCAGCGCGAAAAGATAGCTGTTGCCCCAGAAGGCGCTTTCCTCAATCCGGGTGAGCCCGCTGTTCAGCTCCGCGTTCTGCAGCCGGAAGCAGCTCTCAAAGGTGCCCTCGGGGAGCGTCTTCAGGTGGGCGGGGAGGGTGACGGTGACCAGCTCGGTGCAGCCGCCGAAGAGGTAGCTGCCCAGCTCCGTGACCGTGTCGGGGAAGGTGACCTCCCGCACGTCGGTCTCGTAGAAGGCACTGTCATCCACCTTCACCACGGGCTTGCCGTCGATCTCCGCCGGGATGTGCACATAGGCGGCATCGCCGGTGTACTTCGTGATGGTCACGCCGGTGTCGTCCGCCGTGAATTCGAAGCTCTCCGCCGGGGCGTCCCCGATGGAGACGGGGTGGAAGACGGTGAAGGAGTCCACCATCCCCGCCACGGTTTCGGTGTAGGCCTGATCCTCCGGATCCGTGGGGTACATGAAGAACCAGAGGTCCTCCCCGTCCCGGATCCAGACCATCTCGAAGCCCTGGCCCACCATCTCCACCCGCGTGGCGGGCAGCCCGTGGAGGTCGAAGGTCTCCAGGATTTTGCTCTCCTCGGTGGACTGGCCCTGGGTCACCGTGAGGCCTTCCCCCAGGAAGTTGTGGAGCATGTGGGAGGAATCCTGCCGGATGGCGGCAATCTGCGTCCCTGCAATCTCGGTCACCAGAACCATGTGGCCCCCGTCCTGCATGGCCAGGACGGTGGGCACGCCATAGGCCATGCTGTAGTCGCCGCCGTCCCAGTCCATGGGGGCGTCCAGCGTGAAGCGGCCCGGGGTATCCGTCTCGTCGGCCACCAGGGGAAAGCAGGTGTATCCCGGCATGCCCCGGAAGGGCAGAATGCTGCTCTCCGATGCCGCCGGTGCCGTCTCCGCGGCCTCCTCGGCCAGGGCGGGGGCGGTGAGCGTCAGCGCAAGGGCGAGGGTCAGCAGAAGGGACAGGAATCTGCGCAGCATGGGACCTCCTTTCAGGCTCAGCCCTGGGCGATGACCGCCACAGCCGCCACGGTGTTCACGATCTCGTTCACGTCGCAGCCACGGCTCAGGTCGTTCACCGGCTTGGCCAGACCCTGGATGATCGGGCCGATAGCCTTGGCGCCCGCCAGCCGCTGCACCAGCTTGTAGCCGATGTTGCCCGCACCCAGGTTGGGGAAGATCAGGACGTTGGGGTTCTTGCCGGCCACGGGGGAGCCGGGGGCCTTCAGGTTGGCCACGGTCTCCACCAGCGCGGCGTCCGCCTGGAGTTCGCCGTCCAGCAGCAGGTCGGGGGCCAGCTCATGGGCCTTGGCGGTGGCCTCCTGCACCCGGGTCACCACGTCGTGCTTGGCGCTGCCCTTGGTGGAGAAGGAGAGCATGGCGACGCGCGGCTCGGCCTGGAGCAGGCTCTTGCAGGTGGCGGCGGTGGCCACGGCGATGGCGGCCAGCTCGTCGGCGTTGGGCTCGATGTTCACGGCGCAGTCGCCGAAGAGCATCACGCCGTCGTCCCCGTACTCCTTGGTGGGCAGCTCCATGATGAAGCAGGAGGAGGCGGTGGAGATGCCGGGGGCCATCTTGATGATCTGCAGGGCGGGACGCAGCACGTTGCCGGTGGAGTTGATGGCGCCGGCCACCATGCCGTCAGCGTCGTCCATCTTCAGCATCATGGTGGCGAAATAGAGGGTGTTGTTGTAGACCAGATCCCGGGCCTGCTCGATGGTCATGCCCTTCTTCTGGCGGAGTTCACAGAGCTTCTGGGCATAGGCCTCGCTCTTCCCGCAGGTGGCGGGGTCCACGATGGCCACGCCGGTGAGGTCGGTGCCGGTCTCGGCGGCTACCTTCTGAATCTCCTCGGGCTTGCCCACCAGGGTGATCTGCGCCAGCCCCTCGGCGACGATTTTCGCGGCAGCCTGGACGGTGCGGGGCTCGGAGCCCTCCGCCAGGACGATGTGCTTCACCTGGGTCTTGGCCTTGGCCTTGATGCGATCGATGACAGACATGGGAAATCCCTCCTGTTTTCTTTCTCTGTACGCACAATGCGACAGGATGATTATACAGGATTTTTCGCCGGATGAAAAGGGTTTCCGTCCATTTTGATCGAATGTTTGCCACAGATTGTGCAGGATTTGCCGGCAGGGGAGGATTCGTTATGGAGATGGTGGGCATCATCGCGGAGTACAATCCCTTTCACTCGGGCCACGCCTGGCAGATCGCCGAGGCCAGGCGGCTCACCGGGGCCCGGTGGGCCGTGTGCGTCATGTCCACGGTGTTCACCCAGCGGGGGGATGCCGCCATCCTGCCCCCGGCGGACCGGGTGCGCATGGCGCTGCTGGGCGGCGCGGACGCGGTGTTTGCCCTGCCGGTGCAGTGGGCGGTGCGGGACGCGGAGCGCTTTGCCGCCGGAGGCGTACACCTGCTGGCGGCCCTGGGCTGCGATGCCCTCTCCTTCGGCATGGAGCAGGCGGACATCGGCCTGACCCGGCAGGTGGCGGCGCTGCTGACGGAGGAGCCGCCGGCCTTCCGCGCCGCGCTCCAGACGGCGCTGGCCAGAGGGGAGAGTCACCCGGCCGCGGTGGCGGCAGCGGCGGAGAAGTGCTGCCCGGGGGCCCACGCCCTGCTGGCGGAACCCAACAACACCCTGGCCGTGTGCTATCTCCGGGCGATCCGGAGCCTTGGGGCGGAGATGACGGCGGTGCCCGTGCCCCGTACCGGCAGCTACCGCACGACAGTGCTCAACGGGGAGGCCTCCTCTGCCGCGGCCATCCGCAAGGCTGTTTTCTCCGGCCGGCGCACCCTGCCGGAGGGAGTGATGCCCCCGGCGGCGGAGGAGATCCTACGGGCGGCGGCGGAGAACGGACGCCTCCACCGGCCGGAGGCCCTGGACCAGGCCCTGCGCTACCGCCTCCTCACCATGACGGCGGCGGACTGGGCCGCCCTGCCGGGGCGGGCGGAGGGCCTGGAGGAACGCCTCCGCCAGGCGGCCCGGGTCAGCACCACCCGGGCGGGCATCCTCCTGGGGGCGAAAACCTGGCGGTATCCCCTGGCCCGGCTCTCCCGGATCTGCACCTGCGCCCTGCTCCAGACCACCCAGGCCCAGCTGGACCGGACGCCGCTGCCCCCGGCTGCGTGGCTGCTGGGCTTCCGGCGGGAGAGCGAAGGGCTGCTCTCGGAGATCAAGGAAAAAAGCAGCCTCCCCGTCATCGGGAAGGCTGCGGATTATCCGGGCAAAGAGGAGGACTGGTTCCGGCTGGAGACCCGCGCCTACGATCTGTGGGCGCTGGGTGCCGGGCTTCCGGCCGGTATGGCCTTCACCCAGGGCGTGGTGGTGGTGTGAGGCTTACGCCTCCATCTCCGCCAGGGCATTGTTCAGGTTGGTGAGGTCGATGCCCTCGCAGCCCACCAGCACGTCCCGCAGGGCGGAGAGCATGGTCTTCAGCCCGCCGGGGACGTCACTCTCCACATTCAGCGGCAGCACCGGATCGTGGACGGAGAGGCGCAGCAGGAACCAGCCGTTGTCCAGACCGCCGTCCAGGTCGAAGGAGATGCGTACGCCCTCCCGATTGTCCGGGGCGATGTGCCAGGTGCTCACGGCGTTGGCGTAGTCCATCACCTTGGCGATGGCGGCCTTGCCGGCCTCCCGGAAGTCCTCCGCCGTGATGGCCAGGCGGATCTCCGTGGACTCCACCGGCTCCCGCAGATCGGCGATGAGGGAGCCCAGGGTCTCCCCCTGCTGCTTCATCTTCATGGCCTTGACGATGAGCACCGTCACCAGGTACATGCCGTCATCCAGGAAGTGGTTTTCCTTCAGGGCGGCGTGGCCGCTGGTCTCGATGGCCAGGGGGCAGGGGACGCCCTCGGCGTTGAGGCGGATGGCCTCGTCGATCACGTTGCGGTAGCCCCGCTTGTAGCGGTAGTGCTCCCCGCCCCAGTCGTTGATGAACTTTTTCAGCCCGGAGGAGGTCACGGAGTCCGTGACGATGGTCTGCCCGGGCTTTTCATCCAGCAGAATGGCGGCCATCAGGGCGATAAGGCGGTTGCGGTTGATGGCCCGCCCGTCGGAGTCCACCACGGCGGCCCGGTCGCAGTCCGCGTCAAAGATCACGCCCAGATCGGCGCCCACCCGCTTCACCGCCTCGGAGATGGAGGCCATGGCGGCGGGGTCCTCCGGGTTGGGCCGGTGGTTGGGGAACATGCCGTCGGGCTCCAGGAACTGGCTGCCCTCGATCCAGGCCCCCAGATCCTCCATGAGCTTGGCGTAGAAACCGCCGGCGCCGTTGCCCGCGTCCACCACCACATGCAGCCCCAGCAGGGGCTTTTCCACATCCGTGTCCAGGCCGGTGCGGATGCGGTCCGCCAGCTGCTCCATGTAGGTGGGCAGGAAGGGCCGCTCCACGATGGCGCCGCTCACGGGGAAATCGTCCGGCTCCAGTTCCTGGGCAGCGTCCACCAGGGCAGCAATGTCCTTGCTGTACAGCCCGCCCTGGGCGGTGACGAACTTCAGGCCGTTCCGGTCCCAGGGGTGGTGGCTGGCGGTGACCATGATGGCCCCGTCCGGCATGAAGCCGGGGGTGATGGTGGCCATGAACATGGCCGGGGTGGTGCACATGCCGTAGTCCTGGACGGACGCGCCGGCCTTGGAGACGCCCTCCGCCGCCGCCCGGAGCAGCGCCGGCCCGGTGATCCGGCTGTCCCGGCCCAGGCCCACGGAGATCTCGTGCACGGGTTTGTTATAGCGCTGCGCCAGATAGTGCGCAAAAGCCATGCCCAGACACATGGCCGCCCGCGGGGTCAGCTGGGCGTCGTCGCCCACCGCCACGCCGCGGATATCGGAACCGCTGATCAGCTTATGCCAGTCCATTGAATCTTCCTTCCCATATCGCCAAGTCTTTTTGATTCCCATATCGCCAAGTCTTTTTGATTACCATTCATCCCGGGGAACCCGCTTTTTGCCGGCGGTCTCCTGGGGTGCGTCCCCGTCGGGCACTTCCCCGGCGGCGGCCTCCTCCTGCTCCAGCGCATCCTGCATGCCCCGGAGCATCTGCCAGATGGGCCCCATGGCCTGATAGTCCGCCACCAGGCTGCCCAGCAGGGCCCGGCTGGAGACCAGGGTGGGGTCGGGCCGGGTCTGCATGATGGCGAAATCCCGGAGGGTGTACCAGGGCCGCAGGGATTCCGGCAGGCCGGGAGGCACCTCCAGCCGGCGGAAATGGCTGCCGTCCAGAACCAGGTGGCGCTCCGGCAGGCCGCAGCTGCGGATGATGCCCCCGTAGCGGCGGGGGTGGGCGGCCAGCTCCCGGCGGAACCTGTCCATCAGCGGGCGGTTCTCCCCCCAGGAGGCCATGCCCCAGGAGAGACGGTCCGGCCCGAACTCAAACCAGTAGCCCAGGGACATCCAGCGCTCCTCCCCGCCCCGCTTGAACCAGAGCCAGAGATGGTCGCGGTAGGGGGACTTGTCCTTGGAAAAACGCGTGTCCCGGTTGATGCGGCTGAGCACCTTGTGGGGGCGGATCTCCATCTGGGGGTCGATGGCCTGCAGGGCAGGCACCAGATCCCCGATCAGGGCGTAAAAAGGATCCCGGACAAACTGTTCGTAGCGCTCCCGGTTTTCGTGGAACCAGGCGGCACTGTTGTGGAATCGCAAATCGAGGAAGAACCGCAGGGTCTCCTCGGGAAAACCGGTAAACATGAAACACCTCCGCTGCGGCCATTATACCGCAGAGCCGGCTTTTTTTCAAGCCTTCGCCTTTTTCTTCGCCTGCTGGCGGAGGGCCAGGAAGACCATCATCAGGATGGTGCCCACATAGGGGAAGGTGGCGGTGAGGGTGGGGTCCACCAGGCCCTGCATCCGCATGCCCGCCGCGTCGATGAAGCCGAAGAGCAGGGCGGCCAGGAAGACGAAGACGGGGTGGGAGCGGCCGAAGATCACGCAGGCCACGGCCACATAGCCCCGCTCGGCGGACATGTTCTCCGTGAAGGTGGAGAGGTAGCCCAGGGAGAGGTAGGCGCCGGACAGGCCGCAGAGCAGCCCGCAGGACAGGGCGCCCACATACTTCATCTTCTCCGGGTTCCGGCCGGCGGAGCGCAGGGAGTCAGGGTGCTCCCCGGCGGCCCGGAGCCAGAAGCCGGCCGGGGTCCTGTAGAGCATGACGGCGCAGAGGGCCACCAGCAGCCAGCTCAGGGGCACCATCACGGAGATGTTCACCGCCGTGCCGCCGATCTCCCCCAGGGAGAAATAGGGCAGTGTGTTGACGGCGCCGGAGGCGGGGTGGAAGGACCCGCTCTGCTTCAGTACCGTGCGGAGGATGAAGGTGGTCAGGGCCACGGCGAAGATGTTCAGGGCCACGCCGATGATGAACTCATCGCTCTTGTAGCGGATGACCATCACGCCGTAGAACAGGCCGAAGATGAGCCCCGCCAGCAGGGCGCAGACCAGCCCCATGCCCCAGGAGCCGAAGTACCAGGAGCCCACGGCGGCCGCAAAGGCGCCGGCGGTCATCATGCCGTCGATGCCGATGTTCATCATGCCCGCCTGGGCCGTCATCAGGCAGCCCAGCCCCGCCAGGATCACGATGGTGGCGGTGTTGAAGGTGTTCAGGAGGGTGCCCACATTGAAAATGCTGCTCAGATCCATGCTCAGCCCTCCTTTACAATGCTCTGGCGATGGAGACGGCGCTCCTGCAGCCGGCGCAGGAAGCCCTCCTCCGCCGCCATCAGGAAGATGATCACCGACTGGATGATCAGGATCAGCTCCGAGGAGATGCCGGTGGAGGACTGCATGCTGATGGCGCCCATCTTCAGCGCCCCGAAGAAGAAGGACATCAGGATGATCCCCAGGGGCTTGTAGCGCATGATCATGGCCACCAGCATGCCGTCGAAGTAGAACTCGCTGGAGAAGTCCGGCTTGAAGCGG
Organism: Clostridia bacterium; assembly: GCA_017519405.1. GTDB lineage: Bacteria > Bacillota > Clostridia > Christensenellales > Aristaeellaceae > RUG11272. The sequence continues at coordinate 126,322 of JAFWSH010000036.1, read as the reverse complement.
TTCTGCAGGGCGAAGCACTCGAACATGCCCAGGGCGCCGCACATGGCGCCGGAGATCAGCATGCCGCCGATGCCCAGGGCGCCGGCTTTCAGGCCGATAAAGCGGGAGAAGCGCTCGTTCTGCCCGGTGAGGCGCATCTCATAGCCGGTGGCGGTGCGGCTCATCAGGTACCAGACGAAGAGGGAGATAGCGGCGATGTAGAAGACGGTTTCCGACAGGTTGGAGCCGGGGATCAGCCGGGTGAAGCGGAAGGCCTTGTCGATGGCGTCCGTGCCGGAGTTGACGCCCCGCTCCAGGGTCTTGAGGGGGCCGTTGGCCATGTAGCTGCAGAAGAAGATGGCGATGGAGTTCATCAGGATGGTGGTGATGACCTCATTGATCTTCAGCTTCACCTTCAGCACGGCGGGAATCCAGGCGTAGAGGGCGCCGGAGAGAATGGCCGCCAGGAAGCACACCGGCAGGGCGATCCAGGGGGAGACCCCGGCCAGCCGGGCGCCCAGGTAGCTGGAGGCCAGGGCCCCCAGGTACATCTGTCCCTCGCCGCCCACGTTGAAGATGCCCGCGCTGGATGCGATGGCGGTGGCCAGACCGGTGATGCAGAGCTGGAAGGTCTTGTAGAGGGTGTTGCCCCAGCCCCGGCGGCTGCCGAAGGCGCCGCTCAGCAGGGCGCCGTAGCCCTCCAGCGGGCTGTGCCCTGTGGCCAGCATGATCAGGGCGCCGATGAGAAGCCCCAGGAGGATGCTCACCGCCAGGGAGAGGAAATACTTTCGCCTTTCACGGTTCATCAACGGATGCCTCCCTTCCGCCGCCGGTCATGTAGTGGCTGATCTCCTGTTTGCCGATCTCCTCCGGCCGGAACTCGCCGGTGATCTTTCCCTCGTAGATGGTCACCAGCCGGTCGGAGAGGCGGTAGAGCTCGTCCAGGTCCGCGCTCACCAGCAGGATGGCGCAGGAGGCGTTGCGCTTGGCCATGATCTGCTGATGGATGAAGTCCATGGCGCCGATGTCCACGCCCCGGGTGGGCTGGGAGATGATGAGCACCGGGGTGTCGAAGGAGAACTCCCGGGCCACCACCACCTTCTGCATGTTGCCGCCGGAGAGGGAGCCCACCTGGGTGCCGATGCCCGCCGCCCGGATGTCGTAGCGGTCGAAAACCTCCTTGGCGTAGGCCTTCATGGCCCGCCTGTTCAGGTGGAAGCCGAAGACGGAGAAGGGCTTGCGTCTCTCCTTGCCCACCACCAGGTTGTCGGTGATGTCCGACTGGGCGCTGACACCGGTGGAGAGGCGGTCCTCCGGCACGTGGGCCAGGCCCAGGGCCCGGATCTGCCCGGGGTCCATGCCCCTGGTGTCCACACCCTGGATCTCCACGGTGCCCCGGTCCCGGCGGCGCAATCCGGTGATGGCCTCGATGAGCTCGCTCTGGCCGTTGCCCTCGATGCCGGCGATGCCCAGCACCTCGCCCCGCTCCACCTGCAGGCTGATGCCCCGGACGGCGGGGAGCCCCCGGTTGTCGGAGACATACAGGTCCTCCACCCGGATGGCCACCGTATCGTCGTGGTCGTCCACCCGCTCCAGGGCGTCCAGCAGCACGTCCTTGCCCACCATCATGGAGGAGAGGATCCGCTCGTTGACCTCGCAGGTGTTGCACACGCCCACCAGCTTGCCCTGGCGCATGACGCCCACCCGGTCGGAGATGGCCATGACCTCATAGAGCTTGTGGGTGATGATGATCACCGTCATCTGCTTCTCCCGCACCATGCGGCGGATGACCTCGAAGAGCTCGTCGGTCTCCTGGGGGGTCAGCACGGCGGTGGGCTCGTCCAGAATGAGGATGTCCGCGCCCCGGTGGAGGGTCTTGAGGATCTCCACCCGCTGCTGCAGCCCCACGCTGATGTCCTCCACCCGGTCCCGGGCGTTGACCTTCAAGCCGTACTCGGAGACCAGCTCCTCCACGATGCGGTCCGTCCGGGCGGCATCGGTGAAAAGACCCCGGCGGGGCTCGGTGCCCAGCACGATGTTCTGGGCCACGGTGAAGGAGGGCACCAGCATGAAGTGCTGATGCACCATGCCGATGCCCCGGCGGATGGCCTCCCCGGGGGAGAAGACCCGGATGGGCTCGCCCTTCACGGTGACAGTGCCGCCGGTGGGGGTGTTCATGCCGTAGAGGATGTTCATCAGGGTGGACTTGCCGGCGCCGTTTTCCCCCACCAGGGCAAAGACCTCGCCCTTGCGGATCTCCAGAGTCACGTCGTCATTGGCCAGCACGTCGGGAAACTGCATGGAGACGTGGGAAAACCGGATGATGGATTCGGATTCGCTCACAGATGCCTCGCCTTCTTTCAGACGGTGATAAGAAAAACCGCAGCGCCGCTCGGGAGAGCAGGCGCTGCAGGGAAGCGAACGGATTACTCCTCGGCAGCGGCAAACGCGCTGGGTACCACGATGTCGCCGTTGATGATCTTGGCCTTCAGGGCCTCCACCTCTTCCTTCAGCTGGGGACTGATCTGCTGGGGCATGTCCTCGGTGCCGTAGACCACGTCGATGTAGCCGGTGGCCATGTTGGCAGTCCACACCTGGCCGCCCTTGAAGAACTCGTCCGGATGGGCCACCACGTCATAGATGGACTTGCCCACTTCCTTCACCATGGAGCAGATGATGTGGTCGGGATCGATGTACTTCTGGTCGCCGTCCACGCCCACGGCCAGACGGTTGACTTCCTTGGCCGCCTCAAAGACGCCCTCGCCGGTCTTGCCGGCCACGGCGAAGACCACGTCGCAGCCGCCGTTGTACAGCGCCAGCGCGCACTCCTTGCCCTTGGCGGGATCGTCGTAGGTGTTGGCGTACTGCCGCTCCACCCGGATATCCTCCCGGGCATACCTGGCGCCGGCCTCATAGCCCACGATGAAGTCGTTGATGACGATGCCGTCCTCACCGCCGACCACGCCCACGGCGCCGGTGGTGGACAGGTTGGCAGCCGCATAGCCCGCCAGGAAGGAGCCCTCGTTCTGGGCATAGCTGATGCACATCAGGTTCTCCGGGATGACCTCCAGGGTGTTGTCCACGAAGATGAACTTCTTGTCAGGGTAGGCGGCCAGCACGCCGTTTTCATCCGCCAGGGCGTCGATGAACTGCCAGCCCACCGCGGCGACGATGTCGTAGCGCTCGGCGGCCTCGAAGAGGGAGCTCTCATACAGGGATCCGTCGCCCTTGCACTCGATGACATTGGTCTCGGTGCCGTAATCCGCGGCCAGGGCGTCGATGCCGCTCTTGGCGGAGTCGTAGAAGGAACGGTCCCCCAGGCTTTCCGCCACCACGATGCACACGGAAGGCGTCTTGGCATCCTCTGCGCAGGCGGGAACCAGGGACAGCAGCAGCATGGCTGCCAGGATCAGGGAAAGGGTCTTCTTCATCGGACAGCACCTCCGTCTGTTTTTGCCGCACCGGGCTTGAAAGTGATTCGACAACCGGCAGGAGATTCCTGCATGGAAAACGGTGGAAATGGGTTTTTGCCCCCCGGCTTACTGGAGCATGGCGGCGCCGATGATGCCGGCGTCGGCGCCCAGCCGGGCCAGCTCGATGCGGGGCAGGGGCAGCATCTTGTACAGGGCGTAGCGGGGCACCTCCGCCCGGACTGCGTCCAGCAGGAAGCTGCCGGCCTTGCTGACGCCGCCGCCCAGAACGAAGATCTCAGGATCCAGCAGGGCGGTGATGGAGTTGATGGCCTGGGCCAGGCAGCTGATGAAGCGGCGGAAGACCTTCAGGGCGGTGGGATCCCCCTCCCGGGCGGCGTCGAAGACGGTCTTGGCCTCCACCCGGGCCGGATCGCCGTCGCACAGGGTCATGATCAGGCTGTCCGGGTGCTTCTGCAGCTGCTCCCGGGCCATGCGGATGATGGCGGTGGCGGAGCAGTAGCGCTCCAGGCAGCCCCGGTTGCCGCAGGTGCAGGGCTCCCCGTCCAGCTCCAGGGTCATGTGGCCGATCTCGCTGCCCACGCCGTGGGCGCCGCTCCACACCCGGCCGCCGATGACGATGCCGCCGCCCACGCCGGTGCCCAGGGTGATGAACACGCTGGAGGAGGTGCCGGCGCTGACGCCTGCCACGCTCTCCGCCAGTCCGGCCACGGTGGCGTCGTTGTCGATATAGATGGGCTTGGCAAAGTGCTTCTGGAACTCCTCCCGGAAGGGCACGTTATGCCAGCCCAGGTTGGTGCAGAAGGGGATCACGCCGGTGCGGTAGTCCGCTACGCCCGGGACGCCGGCGCCGATGGACTCCAGCTCCTCCAGGGTGTGGCCGCTGCGCTGCAGGGTATCCTTGGCGCAGGCCGCCATCTGGGCCACCTGCTCCGGGAAGGGCAGGTCCGTCCGGGTGACGATGCCGCCCTTCTGCAGGATGCGTCCCTCCGGGTCCACCACCCCCATCTGGATTCCGGTGCCGCCCACGTCGATGCCAATGCGTACCATTGATGTCTCCTCCTCGACACTTTTCAGCTTATTTGATCAGGATCGGGTTCCGTCCACAGACGGGTTTTGCGCCTCCTCCGGCTTTTCCCGGGCGGCGGCCAGCTTTTCCTTCATCCGCTGGTCCAGCTCATAGGCGGCGTTGTAGCCCATGCGCTTCAGGGAGTGGTTCCGGGCCGCCACCTCGATGATGATGGCCAGGTTGCGACCCGGCCGCACAGGCGTCAGCTGCTGGGGGACCCTTACCCCCAGGATGGTGATGTAGTTCTCATCCAGCCCCAGCCGGTCATACTCCTTGCCCTCCACCCACTGCTCCAGGTGGATCACCAGGTCGATGGACTTGGAGAGGGCCACCGCCCCGACGCCGAACATGGCCCGGATGTCGATGATGCCGATGCCGCGGATCTCCATCAGGTGCCGGATCATCTCCGGACACTCGCCCACCAGGGTGTTGTCGGCCATGCGGCGGATCTCCACCGCGTCGTCCGCCACCAGCTGATGGCCGCGCTTGACCAGCTCCAGGGCGGTCTCGCTCTTGCCGGCGCCGCTGGAGCCGGTGATCAGGACGCCCACGCCGTACACATCCACCAGCACGCCGTGGCGGGTAATCCGCGGCGCCAGCTCCTTGTAGAGCCAGGCGATCATGTCGGCGGTGAAGCGGGTGGTGACCTGGTCGGAGAGGTAGACCCCCACCCCGTGGGCCCGGGCGGCGTCCAGGAAATCCCTGGGCGGGCGCATGCCCCGGCAGCAGATCACGCAGGGCACCCGGTAGGAGAAGTAGGTCTCGTACATGGAGGCCCGCGCTTCCGGCTGCATGGCCTCCAGATAGGTCATCTCCACCTTGCCGATGACCTGGGGCCGCTCCCGGGCAAAGTAGTCGTAGAAGCCGGTGAACTGCAGGCCGGGGCGGTTGAAGTCGGCGGTGCTGATGTCCAGCATGGGGCCGGCGGCAGGGGAGAGCACCTGCAGGTTCAGGCTTTTCACAAAATCATCGGCCCGGATCATGACGGCATATCCCCCCATAAGAGCTGTTCCAGCGTGCGGGCCGGCCCGTCCTCCATGTTGCCGGGGCAGACGTGCCCGGCCAGGCGGATGACATCCGCCCGGGCGTTGGCCACAGCGTACCCCAGGCCGGCGGCTTGCAGCATGCTCAGATCGTTGAGACTGTCCCCGAAGGCCACGGCCTCCCCGGGCAGGAAGCCCAGGCGGTCCGCACACCAGCGCAGGGCGTTGCCCTTGGTGGCCTGCGGGGGATTGAACTCCAGAAACCAGGATTTGGAGTAGGTGACGCTGGCCCGGCCTGCGAAACGCTCCCGGGCTTCCGCCAGCATCTGCGCCACCCGGGGACTGCTGTCCATCATCAGGATTTTCCCCGTGGGATGGCGGCGGATGAAGTCCTCCATGTCCGGCGTATAGAAGCCCGTCAGCGCGGAGGTGGCGGCATACTCCCGGGCATAGCGGTTCTCCGTCAGGTAATAGAAGTGCGTCTCGTCGTAGGTCTGGGCGTAGCAGCCGTGCTCTCTTGCAAAGGCGACGATGGCAAGGGCGGTTTCCTCCGGGAAGGAGAAGCGCTGCAGCAGGCGGTGCTCCGGGGACCAGATCTCAGCCCCGTTGCAGGCCACATAGGCGTCGGCGCAGCCCAGCGCTTCCACATAAGGCCGCATGCTGTCCCGGGCCCGTCCGGAGGCCGGTAGCACGTGCACCCCGGCGGCGGCTGCCCTGCGCATCACCGACACCGTGTAGGGCGAGAGGGTGCGGTCGTCCCGCAGCAGGGTATCGTCCAGGTCAAAAATAACCGCCCTGATATTCACAGCACGCCCTCCTTGTCAGCCCATTATAGCAAATATGTGTTCCGGTTTCCATAGCTTTTCGGGAAAAATACGAAAAAAAGCGGGGAGCAGACGAGTCTGCGGCACCGGTTTGCCCGGACAGAAAAGCAACAGATGCAGAACAGAAACACAATACTGACCATGAAAGCCGTGGGGATTTGGGGCCATGCTGTGATATAATCAAAAGGAAACATCACCGATGGCACGAGAGGGCCGGCCCGACGAACGCTGAGGAGGTATTGCCATGGATCGCACGCAAGCCCGCCGTCTGGCGGAGGAACTGGTGTCCCGCATGACGCTGGAGGAGAAGGCTTCCCAGCTGCGCTTTGACGCACCGGCCATTCCCCGGCTGGGGATCCCCGCCTACAACTGGTGGAACGAGGCGCTCCACGGGGTGGCCCGGGCCGGCACGGCCACGGTCTTCCCCCAGGCCATCGCCCTGGCGGCCATCTTTGACGAGGACTTCCACCAGAGGGTGGCGGAGGTCATCAGCACCGAGGCCCGGGCGAAGTACAACGCCCAGGCCGCCCACGGGGACCGGGACATCTACAAGGGCCTGACTCTGTGGAGCCCCAACATCAACATCTTCCGGGACCCCCGGTGGGGCCGGGGCCATGAGACCTACGGCGAGGATCCCTACCTCACCACCCGGCTGGGGGTACGGTTCATCAAGGGCCTGCAGGGGGACGGCAAGTACCTGAAGACGGCGGCCTGCGCCAAGCACTTCGCCGTGCACTCCGGCCCGGAGGCCATCCGGCATGAGTTCAACGCCGTGGCCACCGCCAAGGACATGGAGGAGACCTATCTCCCCGCCTTCCGGGCGGCGGTGCAGGAGGCGGGCGTGGAGACCGTCATGGGCGCCTACAACCGGGTGAACGGGGAGCCCGCCTGCGGCTCCAAGACGCTGCTGGTGGATATCCTGCGGAAGAAGTGGGGCTTCCAGGGCCATGTCACGTCGGACTGCTGGGCTATCCGCGACTTCCACACCACCCACCATGTGACGGACACCGCGCCGGAGTCCGCCGCCCTGGCCCTCAAAATGGGCTGCGACGTGAACTGCGGCAACACCTATCTGCACCTGCTGCAGGCCTATCAGGACGGCCTGGTGACGGAGGAGGACATCACCCGCTCGGCGGTGCGGCTCTTCACCACCCGCTTCCTGCTGGGCTGCTTCGCCCGGGACTGCGACTGGGACCAGATCCCCTACAGCCAGGTGGACACCGACGCCCACGACGCCCTGGCCCAGGAGGCGGCGGAGAAGGCCATGGTGCTGCTGAAGAACAACGGCCTGCTGCCCCTGGACGCGGAGAAGATCCGGGCCATCGCGGTGGTGGGCCCCATGGCGGACAGCGACGTGGTGCTCAAGGGCAATTACTACGGCACCGCCTCCCGTTCCGTGACCCTGCTGGAGGGCCTGCGGGCCTACTGCAAGCCCCTGGGCATCCGGGTTTACTACAGCCAGGGCTGTGACAAGGTGCTCAACCGGGTGGAGCATCTGGGCCAGCCGGACGACCGCCTGGCGGAGGCCGTCATCTGCGCGGAGCAGGCGGACGTGGTGATCGCCTGTGTAGGCCTGGACGAGACCCTGGAGGGCGAGGAGGGTGACACCGGCAACTTCTCCGCCAGCGGCGACAAGGTGAGCCTGTCCCTGCCGGAGAGCCAGCAGCGTCTGCTGAAGGCGCTGGAGGGCACCGGCAAGCCCCTGGTGACCGTGCTGACGGTGGGCTCCTCCCTGAACGTGCCGGAGGGGGACGCCCAGCTGCTGGCCTGGTATCCCGGGCAGGCGGGCGGCACCGCCCTGGCGCGGGTGCTCTTCGGGGATGTGGTGCCCTCCGGCCATCTGCCGGTGACCTTCTACCGCTCCCTGGAGGACCTGCCGGAGTTCACGGACTACCGCATGGCGGGCCACACCTACCGCTACTACACCGGCCAGGCGCTGTATCCCTTCGGCTATGGCCTGAGCTACACCACCTTCGCCCTGGCGGATCCGGCGGTGGAGGCCGGCTGCGCCGCCCTGACGGTGAGGAACACCGGCAGCCGGGACGCCGAGACCGTGGCGCAGGTTTATGTGCAGCCCCTGGACTGCCCCTGTGCGCCGCCCAACCCCTCCCTAGCCGGCTTTGCCCGGGTGGCGGTGCCTGCCGGCGGGGAAACCCGGGTGACGGTGAAGCTGAACCCCGAGGCCTGGACCGTGGTGAAGGAGGACGGCAGCCGGGTGCCCTTCAAGGGCACGTTCCGCGTCTGGGCCGGCCTGAGCCAGCCGGATGCCCGGAGCCTGGAGCTGACGGGCCTGCCCTGCCTGGAGACCTGCTACACGGCGGAATAACAGCATATGTACAGACCGGGACGGAGAAGCCTCCGCCCCGGTTTTTGCACGGGAACCCTTCCTTTTTTGGCGGCGATCGTGTAGAATAAGAGCGATGAAACACGTTATCCCGGCTGACCGTAAACGAAGGGAGGAGCAGACTGTGAACAAAGGCCGCAGAAAGACCAAGATCGTGTGCACCATGGGCCCGAGGCTTTTCGAGAACGACCTGGTGCGGCCGCTGATGCTGGCGGGCATGGACGTGGCCCGCTTCAACTTCAGCCACGGCACCCACGAGACCCACCTGCAGTGGTATCGGGAGGTCTGCCGTCTCCGGGACGAGCTGAACCTGCCGGTGGCCACCATGCTGGACACCAAGGGCCCGGAGATCCGCACCGGGGATTTCGAGGGCGGAAAGGTGATGCTGGAGGCGGGGCAGCTCTTCACCCTGCGCACGGAGGAGTGCCTGGGCACGGCGGACCACTGCTGCATCACCTACAAAAACCTGCCCCGGGACGTGAAGCCCGGCGACTCCATCCTCATCGACGACGGCCTGGTGGGCATGACGGTGGAGCATGTGACGGAGAAGGAGATCGTCTGCCGGGTGCTCAACAGCGGCGCTGTCTCCAACCACAAGGGTATCAACGTGCCGGACGTGCATCTGTCCATGCCCTTCATCAGCCCCAAGGACCGGGAGGACATCCTCTTCGCCATCGAGAACGGCTATGACTTCATCGCCGCCTCGTTTGTGCGCTCGGCGGAGGACATCGCCGCCATCCGTCGGATCATGGCGGAGAAGGAGTGCAGCAGCATCCGCATCATCGCCAAGATCGAAAACACCGAGGGCATCCAGAACCTGGAGGAGATCATGCACGCCGCCGACGGCATCATGGTGGCCCGGGGCGACATGGGCGTGGAGATCCCCCTGGAGGCGGTGCCCGGGCTGCAGAAGCACATCATCCATGAGTGCGTCCTGTCCGGCCGCCCCGTGATCACCGCCACCCAGATGCTGGACTCCATGATGAAGAATCCCCGGCCCACCCGGGCGGAGGCCACGGACGTGGCCAACGCCATCTACGACGGCACCAGCGCCATCATGCTCTCCGGCGAGACGGCGGCGGGCCTCTACCCCGTGGAGGCCGTGCAGACCATGGTCCGCATCGCCCTGAAGACCGAGGCGGACATCGACTATGTGCACCGCTTTGCCTCGGCCAACTACAACACCCGGGGGGACATCACCGCGGCCATCTCCCATGCCACGGTGACCTCCGCCCACGACCTGAAGGCCGGCGCCATCGTCACCGTCACCAAGAGCGGCGGCACGGCGCGGATGATCTCCCGCTACCGGCCGGACTGCCCGGTGGTGGCCTGCGCCACCAGTCCCACGGTGGTGCGGCAGATGAACCTGTCCTGGGGCGTGGTGCCGCTGCTGATCGACGAGAAGGATTCCACGGACGCCCTGTTTGACGCGGCGGTGGACGCCTCCGTCCATGCCGGTGTCATCCGGGACGGGGAGCTGGTGGTGCTCACCGCCGGCGTTCCCCTGGGGATCTCCGGCACCACCAATATGATGAAGGTCCACGTGGTGGGCCACATGCTGGTGCGGGGCACGGGCGTGGGCAGCGGCACGGCCACGGCACCGCTGTTCATCGCCCAGGACCAGGAGGCCGTGGACGGCTTCCGCAAGGGCAGCATCCTGGTATGCCGCCAGACCAGCAAGGCCCTGCTGCCCCTGGTGCGCAAGGCGGCGGGCCTGATTCTGGAAGATGGGGATCCGGAGGGGCAGGGCGTCATCGCCGGCCTCAGCCTGGATATCCCGGTGATTATCGGCGCCACCGGGGCCACCCGGATTCTCTCCACCGGCGCGGTGGTGACCATGAACGCCAAGGACGGCACCGTCTCCTGCAACTGAGGCGGACGAAGGAGGAACAACATGCAGACCATCTATCTGGACGCCAGGGATTACCATACGGCGGCGGATGTCCACAGCGCGCTGAAGCTGCTGCTGGATCTGCCGGACTACTACGGCATGAACGCCGATGCCCTCTACGACTGCCTCTCCGAGCGCCGGGAACCGGTGTCGGTGGCCGTGCGGGGTGAGGGCACGGAGGAGGTGGCCGCTACCCTGGACAAGGTCCGGCGGGTGGTGGAGGACCTGGAGGGCACCTACAAAACCCTGTGAGGGAACGGAAGACCCGGGCAGCCGGGTCTTTCCTGACTTTGAAGAAAAGACGGAGAGGGAAGCCATGCGCTGCAGCTGCAAGGAATGCGGAACCTATATGGTCCAGGCGGACAGCGATCTGCTGGGCTGCGTGTGCCCGGACTGCGGATACCGCTGCCGGGACTGCCTGGGCACGGACACGGTGGTGAGCCGGGAGAACCTGGGCCGTCTGGCGGCGGACCCGCGCTTCTCCCCGGACGCCCTGGCGGCGAATTTTGTACCCCGGGAGGGGGAGGACGACGAGGAGCCCGGCGGGACGGACCGGGGGAAATGGGGGAGCTGGACGTGAAGATTCGGGAACAGGTAACCGCCCTGATTGAGCGGGCGGTGGCACAGGGGGAGGTCCCTTGCGCCAATGTGCTGGTGCTGCGGGGCGGGGAAGAGTGGTTCTACGCGGAGGGCGGCAGGGATCTGGGGACCGGCAGGCCCCTCCGCCGGGACGCCATCTTCCGCCTCTACAGCCAGACCAAGCCGGTGACGGCGGCGGCTGTGGCCCTGCTGGTGGAGCGGGGCGTGCTGGACGTGCTGGAGCCGGTGGAGAAGTACCTCCCCGGGTTCGCCCATCCCCGGGTGCTGACCCGGGACGGGGCCGTCCCCGCCAACCGCTCCGTCACCCTGATGGACCTGCTGGACATGAAGGCCGGGCTCTCCTATCCCGGGGATGACCCGGCGGGGAAGTATGTGGCGGACCTCTTCCGGGAGAACACGGAGCAGATCCGGCAGGGGGGCGGTATGACCACCCGGGACCTGGCCAACGCCATCGGTCAGCTGCCCCTGGCCTTTCAGCCCGGGGAGGAGTGGCGCTACTCCACCTGCGCGGACGTGCTGGGCGCGGTGGTGGAGGCGGCGGACGGCAGGCCCTTTGCCCGCTTTCTCCAGGAGGAGTTCTTCGCACCCCTGGGCATGACCGACACCGCCTTCTGGGTGCCGGAGGAGAAGCAGGACCGGTTCGTCACCTGCGCCCGGCGGACGCCCCGGGGGCTGGAGCCCTGGCGGGACATGCACCTGTGCGTGGGCCGCTACGACCGGGAGCCGGCCTTTGCCTCCGGCGGCGCGGGCCTGGTGTCCACCCTGGACGACTACGCCCGCTTCGCCACAATGCTGCGCAACGGCGGGGTGTATGCGGGACGGCGGTACCTCTCTGCCGCTACGGTGCGCTGGCTCACCTCCGGGGACGAGCGCCGCAGCGGCGGCCACCCCAGCTGGGACGGCTACGATTATTCCAAGCTCATGCGGATCTGCGTCCAGCCCTCCCGGGCAGGTGGCCTGGCCACCCTGGGGGAGTACGGCTGGGACGGCTGGCTGGGCACGTACTTCATGAACTTCCCCGAGGCGGACCTGACCCTGCTGGTGGGGATCAACGTCACCGACACCGGCACCTGCCCCCTTACCAGACGCATCCGCAACGCGGTCCTGGCGGAGGCGGGCCGGGAGGCTTGACAAGGGGAGTATAATGGTTTGTGGGTTAGGAAACCCAAACAGACAAGGAGCGATGCATCATGGTCAAGATTAATGTGATCTCCGGCTTCCTGGGCGCCGGAAAAACCACCCTCATCAAGAAGCTGCTCACCGGCAGGCTGAGCCGCGAGAAGGTGGTGCTGCTGGAGAACGAGTATGGCGAAATCGGCGTGGACGGCGCCTTTATGAAGGAGGTCGGCATCACCGTCACCGAGCTGAATGCCGGCTGCATCTGCTGCACCCTGGCGGGGGACTTCCAGGGCGCCATCGACCAGCTGATCGAGACCTACCATCCCGACCGGATTCTGGTGGAGCCCACGGGCGTGGGCAAGCTCAGCGAGATCCTCTCCGCGGTGGAGCTGGCCAAGAAGCGCCATCCCGACATCGAGGTGGGGGGTAGCGCCACGGTGGTGGACGCCGGCAAGTGCCGCATGTATATGAAGAGCTTCGGCGAGTTCTTCCTGGACCAGATCAAGAGCGCGTCCACGGTGATCTTCAGCCGGACGCAGCTGCTCAGCGCGGACCGGGTGGAGAAGAGCCGGGCCCTGGTGGCCGAGGCCCATCCTGACGCCCGGATCATCACCACCCCCTGGGACGACATGGAGCCCGACTTCATGCTGGACGTGATCGAGAACGGCCGGCCCATCTTCTTCGAGGCCATGGAGCCCGAGGATGAGGACGAGGACGAGCATCACCATCATCATGACCACGAGGACCATGATGAGGAGGAGCACGAGCACCACCATCATCACGACCACGACGACGATGATGACGACGATCATGATCACGACCATGATCACGAGGATCACGATCATGAGGACCATGATCACGAGCACGAGCATCATCACGACCATGACCACGACCACGGCCATGAGCACCACCACCATCACCACCACGGCGCGGGCCACGACGCCGACGAGGTGTTCCAGAACATCGGCGTGGAGACCGCCAACCGCTACAGCCGGGAGGAGATCCAGGCCAAGCTGGATCAGCTCGCCGACGAGGAGGAGTATGGCAAGGTGCTGCGGGCCAAGGGCATTCTCCAGGATGCCGCGGGCAGCTGGTTCGAGTTTGACTTTGTGCCCGGGGAAGCCGACTTCCGGGACGGCACGGCGGACTACACCGGCCGCTTCTGCGTGATCGGCACGGACCTGAACGAAAAAGCGCTGCGGGAGCTGTTTGGGGTATGAGAGAACAGAGCATTGTCCCGGTCTACATGCTGACGGGATTCATCGAGAGCGGCAAGACCACCATGATCCGCTCCATGCTGACGGATGAGGGCTTCTCGGACGGGCAGCGGACGCTGATCCTGTGCGGCGAGGAGGGCATCGAGGAGTATGACGACGCCCTCCTGAAGAAGGCCAACGCCGCCCTGGTGTCCTTCGACAGCGCGGAGGAGTTCACCAGCCTCAGGCTGAAGCAGCTGGCGGCGGAGCACAAGCCGGAGCGGGTGATCATCGAGTTCAACAGCTTCTGGGGCATCGAGATGATGGCCCGGGTGAAGATGCCCCCCCGCTGGGAGCTGGTGCAGATCATCACCCTGGCGGATGCCACCACCTTCGCCAACTATATGACCAACATGCGCAAGCAGCTGACGGATCCCATGAAGACCGCGGACCTGATCCTCATCAACCGCTGCGGCGCCGACTTCCCCAAGAGCAGCTGGCGCAAGCAGCTCCGGGCGCTGAACCCCTCCGCCAACATTCTCTTTGAGAACCTGGACGGCACCACCGAGGACGGCGTCTCCGACGAGGACCTGCCATACGACATGAAGGCGGATGTGATTGAGATCACCGAGGAGAACTTCGGGATCTTCTACCTGGACTCCATGGATCATCCTGCGCGCTACAACGGCAAGACCGTGCGCCTGGTGGGCCAGGCCTTCCCGGACGCCTCCTTCCCCCCGGGCTTCTACTACTTTGCCCGCTACGCCATGACCTGCTGCGCCAACGACATCGCCAAGTGCGGCTGGGTCACCAAGGGCACCGCAAAGCCGGACGAGAAGGGCTTCATCACCCTCACCGCCGTATGTCAGGCGGTGCAGTCCCCGGAGGGCCAGGAGGCCCTGCTGCTGCATGAAAAGGCAGTGGAGCGCGCCAAGGCGCCCAAGGAGAAGTATGTGACCTTCGGCAACGTGTAAATCAGAATACGGCATACGAAAGCGCCGCCTGCGTCCCGGAGACGGGAGACGGGCGGCGTTTTCTTATGGGTCGAAGAGGCTGAGCTGGCGGCTGCGCTGGGGCAGCTCGTACAGGAAGGAGAAGCAGTCCGCCGGGCGGTGGAGGATGCCGTGGGCTCCGCAGAAGTCCCGGAAGAGGGCCATCAGGCGCGGGGCGTCCGGGCTGGGGAGCTCGTAGGCGTTGCCGTAGCGCCGGACATACTGCTCCTTCAGCCCCGGGAAGTGCCGGTCCAGGGCGGCGTAGAAGTACTCCCGGTTGCCCTCCCGGAGGGTGAGGCCCATGTCGAAGCAGATGATCCCCTTCACGCCGGTTTCGGCGCAGGCTTCCAGGATGGGGCGGATGTTCTCCTCCGTGTCGTTGATGAAGGGCAGGATCGGCGTCAGCCACACCACGGTGGGGATGCCCCGCCGCTGCATCTCCGCCAGCACCTCCACCCGGCGCCGGGTGTTGCACACATGGGGCTCCAGGAGGGCGCAGAGGGCGGGGTCCCAGGTGGTGAGGGTGAGCTGCACCACGCACTTCGCCCTCTCATGGATGGCCGCCAGCAGGTCGATGTCCCGAAGGATCCGGTCGGACTTGGTCTGCACTGCCGCGCCGAAGCCGTGGCGGAGGATGACCTCCAGGCAGCGCCGGGTGATCATCAGCCGCTCCTCGCAGTGCATGTAGGGGTCCGACATGGACCCGGTGCCGATCATGGCCCTGTGCCGCTTGGACCGCAGCGCCTGCTCCAGCAGCTCTGGGGCGTTCTGCTTGACCTCGATGTCCTCGAAAGGGTGGGTGAACTGGTAGCAGCGGCTGCGGCTGTCGCAGTAGATGCAGCCATGGCTGCAGCCCCGGTAGACGTTCATGCCGAAATGCCCGCCGCTGCCGGTGAGGATGCCCTTCGCCTCCACAAAATGCATGGCTTTTCTCCTTTGGATTGCTGGGGACATGATAACACGGCGGACAGGGGGAGGGCAAGGGGAAACAGAACGAAAAAGGCCTCCGACGCGAGGCCGAAGGCATAGAATGTTCTGAGTGAGCAGCACATTCTCTTATTCCTTCCACTCACCACAATTTGAACAGAAATTGCGATCGTTACGGTTGACTGTACCGCAGTGCACACAGCGCCAGCCAAGGTTGTGATCGACTTCATCAGTGCCGGCTGGCGAACCTTGAATTTGTGCGGCAGAGTGGTTTCGATCAGAGAATTCGGAAGTGTACTGCTCCAGTTTCATCCCATTGATCATATCATGCGTAGCTTGGATCATATCAATGATTTTTGCCATGGAAAAGAGAAGGAATGCGGAGTAAGTACATGTGAACAGGAATTCTTGCGAGTTAGGGACAAGAATCACGACAAGAAACCCGCCAATGATTGTGATGACGGCCAGAGTTTTCAGGAAAAATGATAGATTATTAGTATGAACATCACCCTTCACCAGACGTACGTTAGGCTTTTTTTCGGCGGGATCAATCATCGGATAACCGCAGTGGGGACAGAAATGCGCCTTGTCAGAGATCTCGTGATTGCACTCGGGACAGTTGATCATGGCCATGGCAAACCCTTCTTTCGGTAAATTTGTAGCTTGTTTCTGGTGTAATTATAGGGACAGAACGATCGGATGTCAAGATGTACCGGCACGGGCAGCTGCCATGCGTCCGAAAAAAAGACGCAAAGGTATATATCCGCCTCCGGCAGGAATTCCCCCTCACCCCGGCGAAACTCTACTGTCAGAATAAACAACCGAAAGGGCTGTGAGCATGATTACCAACGACAAGGGCATTGTGGAACTGAAACATTTCATCCTCCGGGAGGTCTGCCGCCTGGCCTGGGAGGACCGTTTGAATACGGAGGAGACGGAGAAGATCGTCTACGAGGTGAGCCCCGGACCCAAGCCCCAGTACCGCTGCTGCGTGTACAAGGAGCGGGAGATCGTCCGGGGGCGCATCCGCCTGGCCATCGGCCAGACGCCGGAGCCCTCCCGGGTCTCCGACAACGTGGTGCAGGTCATCCCTGCGGCCTGTGACGACTGCCCCATCCAGGACTACTATGTCACGGACATCTGCCGCTTCTGCCTGGGGAAGGCCTGCCTGAACTCCTGCCGCTTCGGGGCCATCGCCCCCGGCGACACCAAGATGCGCATCGACCCCAACAAGTGCAAGTCCTGCGGTCTGTGCGCCAAAGCCTGTCCCTACGGCGCCATCATCCACCAGGAGCGCCCCTGCAAGAAAGCCTGCCCGGTGGGGGCCATCTCCTACAACGAGGGCGGCGTGTGCCAGATCGACGAGTCCAAGTGCATCCACTGCGGACACTGCATCCACAACTGTCCCTTCGGTGCCATCGGCTCCAAGATCTTCGCGGTGGACGTGATCCGGGCCATCCGGGCCGGGAAGCGGGTGGTGGCCATGTGCGCCCCCGCCACGGAGGGCCAGTTCGGCAAGGACATCAGCATGGCCGCCATCCGGGCCGCGCTGAAGAAATACGGCTTCGCGGAGATGGTGGAGGTGGGCCTGGGGGGCGACATGACCGCCGCCTACGAGGCCATGGAGTGGATCGAGGCCCGGAAGGAGGGCCGGAAGATGACCACCTCCTGCTGCCCTGCCTTCATCTCCATGCTCCACCACCACTTCCCCCAGATCTATGAGGAAAACAAGTCCGCCACGGTCTCCCCGATGGTGGCAGTGTCCCGCTATCTCAAGAGCCTGGATCCGGACTGCGTCACCGTGTTCATCGGCCCCTGCATCGCCAAGAAGGGGGAGACCCTGAACCCGCTGATCAAGGACAGCGCCGACTACGCCCTGACCTACGGCGAGATGGTGGCCATGCTGGACGCCCGGGAGATCCCCATCGAGCCGGTGGCGGAGGACTACCAGGAGTCGTCCCTGTTCGGCAAGTGCTTCGCAGGCAGCGGCGGCGTGGCGGCGGCGGTGCTGGAGGTCATGCGGGAGCTGGGGGAGGAGACCGACGGCATCTCCCTGATGACCTGCGCGGGGGGCGACGAGTGCAAGAAGGCCATGATGCTGCTGCGGGCGGGGAAGCTGAGCGCAGACTTTGTGGAGGGCATGATCTGCCCCGGCGGCTGCGTGGGCGGCCCCTCCAAGCACCAGGCGGAGGGCCTGGTCATGAAGGCCCGGGGCGAGCTGCTGGCGAAGGCCGACGGCCGCGGCATCCTGGACAACCTGCGCAGCTACCCCATGGACCGCTTCTCCATGCAGCGGGACGGCAGCCCGAATCCCCACGATCCCCTGGCTCACCGGCCCGACGGGGAGGCGGAAGGATGACGCCCATGGAGATCCGCCGCTGTGACTGGATCACCCCCGACGTCCCCGCGGGGGACATTTGCCCGGTGTTTCGCCGGGCTTTTGCCGTGGAGAAGGACCTGGTCCGGGCAGAGCTACAGATCACGGCCCTGGGCGTGTACGAGGCGGTGCTGAACGGAAGGCGGGTGGGGGAGTACGTCCTGGCCCCCGGCTGGACCAGCTATGCCCGCCGCCTCCAGGTGCAGACTTATGACATCACGGACCTGCTGGCGGGGGAGAACGACCTACGGGTGACGGTGGGGCGGGGCTGGTTCCGCTCCCCCATGCCGGGGTGGAACACCCGGGACAAGCAGCAGCGCACGGAGCAGCCCTGCGGCCTCATCGCCCTGATCACCCTGGTGTACGCCGACGGGCGGCGGGAGACCCTCTCCACCGGGGAGGACTGGCGCTGGAGCGAGAGCGAAATCCGCTTCTCCGAGCTCTACGACGGGGAGGCTTTCGACGCCCGGCTTGCCGGGGATGCCTGCCGGGTGTGGCGGCCTGTCCGACGGCTGGACTGGTCCCGGGAGATTCTCACTCCCCAGGAGGGGGAGGAGATCCGGGAGCAGGAGCGCCTGCCCGCCGTGGCCATCCTCACCACCCCCGCCGGGGAGACGGTGGTGGACTTCGGCCAGGAGATCACCGGCTATGTGGAATTCACGGTGACGGCCGCTCCGGGGGAGGAGGTCCGCTTCGACCACGGGGAGATGCTGGATCGGGAGGGCAATTTCTACAACGAGAACTACCGCCGGGCCCGGGCGGAGGTGCGCTATGTCTGCCGGGAGGGGGCGCAGCGCTGGCACCCGCGGCTGACCTTCTTCGGCTTCCGCTATATCCGCCTGAAGGCCTGGCCCGGGGAGCCCCGGCCGGAGCAGTTCACCGCGGTGGCGGTGTACTCGGCCATGGCGCGCACCGGGCAAATCACCACCGGGGACCCGCTGCTGAACCGCCTGCTGGACAACATCCTGTGGAGCCAGCGGGGAAACTTCCTGGACGTGCCCACCGACTGCCCCCAGCGGGACGAGCGGCTGGGCTGGACGGGGGATGCCCAGGCCTTTGTGAAGGCTGCCTGCTGCTTCTACGACACGGAGCGCTTCTTCACCAAGTGGCTGCGGGACCTGCGGGCCGAGCAGCGGCCGGACGGCGGCGTGGGCAGCGTGATCCCGGATCTGCTGCCGGACGACCCTCCCCGGGCTGCCTGGGGGGACGCGGCGGTGATCTGCCCCTGGGAGGTCTACCAGGCCTACGGGAACCGGGCACTGCTGGCGGAGCAGTTTGACAGCATGCGCCGCTGGGTGGACTGCATCGGCGGCATGACCCGCACGCCCCGGCTGTGGACGGGCTGCGACCAGCTGGGGGACTGGCTGGCCCTGGACGCGCCGGAGGGCACCCGAAAGGGCGCCAGCCGGGACGACTTCATTGCCAGCGCCTTCTATGCCCACGCGGCGGACCTGGTGGTGCGCGCCGGCCGCGCCCTGGGTGAGGATGTGACGGCCTACGATACGCTCCACCGGGAGATCACGGCGGCCTTCCGGGCGGCCTTTCCGGATTGCCGGACCCAGACGGAGCACGTGCTGGCCCTGGCCTTCCACCTGGCGGCGGACGAGCAGGCGGTGGCGGACGCGCTGGCGGCCATGATCCGATCTGAGGGAACCCAGCTGCGCACCGGCTTTGTGGGGACGCCCTACCTGCTCCATGTGCTGAGCGACCACGGCTACGGAAAGCTGGCCTGGGACCTGCTGCTGCGGCGGGAGTACCCGGGCTGGCTCTACCCGGTGACCCGGGGGGCCACCACCGTGTGGGAGCACTGGGACGGGGTGCGCCCCGACGGCTCCTTCTGGTCGGCGACCATGAACTCCTTCAACCACTACGCCTACGGGGCGGTGGCGGACTGGATCTTTGAGAAGGCGGCGGGACTGGGCCATCCGGAGGACAAGCCGGGGTATGCCGAACTGCGCTACGCGCCGCTGCCGGATCCCCGGGTGGGCCGGCTGCAGGTGCAGCTGCACACCCGCCACGGCACGGTCCGGGCGGCCTGGCGCTGGGAGGACGGGATCGTGTGCTGCGAACTGGAGACGCCGGTGCCCTGTGAGGCATGCATCGCCGGGGAGAAGCACCGGCTGCCCCCGGGCCGCCACACATTCCGGGCCGCCATGCCCGGTTGAGACCCCGGACGGAAGGGCTTGCGTTTTTGACGCAGGCAGGGTATGATAACGGCAGAAGTATGACAAAAAGGGGAAAACAGCCATGATCAGGGTTGCGTTCTATGACACAAAGCCTTACGACAAGCCGTCCTTTGAGCGCTACGGGGAGCCCGCCGGGCTTCAGTTCCGCTTCTTCGAGACCAAACTGAACGAGGACACCGCCGCCCTGGCGGAGGGCTGTGAGGCCGTGTGCGTCTTCGTCAACGACACGGTGAGCGCGGCGGTGATTGACAAGCTGTACGCCTGCGGGGTGAAACTCATCGCCCTGCGCTCGGCGGGCTACAACAACGTGGACGTGCGGGCAGCCTACGGAAAGATCCATGTGGTCCGGGTGCCGGCCTACTCCCCCTACGCGGTGGCGGAGCACGCCATGGCCCTGCTGCTGACCAGCGTGCGCCGCATCCACAAGGCCTACAACCGCACCCGGGAGTTCAACTTCTCCCTCAACGGACTGACGGGCTTCGACCTCCACGGCAAGACCATGGGCGTGGTGGGCACCGGCAAGATCGGCCGGGTGTTCATCGACATCTGCCGGGGCTTTGGCATGCGGGTCATCGCCTACGACAAGTTCCCGGCGGAGGGCAGCGGCATCGAGTACGTGACCCTGGACCGGCTGCTGCAGGAGAGCGACGTGATCTCCCTGCACTGTCCGCTGACGGAGGAGACCCGGCATATGATCAGCGCCGCCGCCATCGAAAAGATGAAGAAGGGCGTGGTGATCATCAACACCTCCCGGGGCGCCCTGATCGATGCGGAGGCCCTGCTGGAGGGCATCAAGGCCAGGAAGGTGGGGGCGGCCTGCCTGGACGTCTATGAGGAGGAGGCGGACCTGTTTTTCGAGGACCGCTCCGGCCACATCCTGGGGGACGACCTGCTCTCCCGCCTGATTTCCATGCCCAACGTCATCGTCACCTCCCACCAGGCCTTCCTGACGGAGGAGGCCCTGAACAACATCGCCGAGACCACGGTGAACAACATCCTCACCTGCCTGAGCGGGGACGGGATCTGCGAAAACGAGCTCTGCTACCACTGCGGCGAGGACGCGGTGTGCAGAACCCACCGGAAAGAGCGCTGCTTCTGAAAACAAAAAAGCGATATACAAGGAGGACGGACCCATGGCACAGCAGTACAACCTTTGTCTGGACATCGGCGGCACCAAGATCCTGGGGGCGATCTTCGACGAGAAACAGCAGTCGGTCTACCGCCTCAAGAAGAAGACCAAGGCGGGGGGCGACAAGACGGATAACGTGGAGCAGGTGATCATCAGCGTGGTGGACGAGATGATCAAGGGCTTCGGCATCAAGAAGGATCAGATCCACGCCATCTCCGCCGGCGCGCCGGGGGTCATCGACCAGAAGGAGGGCGTGGTGCTCTTCTCCCCTAACCTGCCCTGGCGGGACTACGACATCCGCACCCCCATTGAGAAGCGGTTTGGCGTGCCCTTCTTCATCGGCAACGACGTGAACATGGGCGTCTACGGCGAGTACTGCTTCGGCGCGGCCAAGGGCTACCGCAACGTGGTGGGCTTCTTTGTGGGCACGGGCATGGGCGGCGGCCTGATCCTCAACGGCGAGCTCTTCACCGGCAACCTCTTCAAGGCGGGAGAGTATGGCCACATGGTGCTGGATCCCGAGGGCCCGCTGTGCAACTGCGGCCAGCGGGGCTGCCTGGAGGCCTTCTCCAGCAAGCAGGGCATGAGCGCCTACATCCGCCAGCAGGCGGGCCGGGGCCGGGCCAGCACCATGGCGGAGGGCGTCCAGGGCGGCGTCTTCAAGAGCAGTCTGCTGAAGAAGGCCCTGGCGGCCGGGGATACCGTGGCCATGGAGGCGGTGGACCGGGCCTGCCACTGGCTGGCGGTGGCCACCGGCAACATGATCAACACCATCAGCCCTGACGTGGTGATCTACGGCGGCGGCGTCATCGAGGCGGTGGGGGACCTGTTCCTGAAGAAGATTGCCGCCGAGGTGGACCGCTATTGCATGCCCTCCATCCGGCCCAGCGTGGAGCTGAAGTGTGCCGCCCTGGGGGATGACTCCGTGCTCTACGGCGCCCTGGCGGCCATCGGGCAGGGGAAGGGCAAGGGCAAATGATCCCTGGGACGGTGACCCTGGGGCAGCTGCTGGGGGACCCCCGGATTCAGCCCATCGCGGCGGATGCCATCAAGGGCTGGGACCTGTCGGGGGACGCCCTGTGGCACAAGACCTTGGCGCAATTGCGGGAGGAACACTTCGGCGGGGACCTGACCGCGGGGTTTGAGCGGCTGTTTTCCGCGGCGGAGACCGGCGCGTGGTACTACCCTGTTTATCCGGAAGATCAGGGTGCAGCCGATGAGGGAAAAGCCGGGGTGAACGTGGTGTGGTTCCCGGCGGACGCCCCGGAGGCGGGCGAGCGGCCCTTCATCCTGCTGGTGCCCGGCGGCGGCTTCGTCAATGTGTGGAACCTCACCGAGGGCTGGCCGGTGGCGGCGCAGTTTAACCGGCTGGGGTATCATGTGTTCATCCTCACCTACCGGGTGACCGGAAGACCCCGGCTGGAGATGGAGATGGAGGACTTCGCGGCGGCGCTGCGGTTCATCCGGACCCACGAGGCGCAGTTTGGCGTCTGCGCGGACCGTTACATCCCCTGCGGTTTCTCCGCCGGGGGCTACCTGGTGTGTCTTTGGAACGTGCCGGAGAAGGGCTGGAAAGCCCGGGGCCTGACAAAGCCTCAGGCGGTCTTCCCGGTGTACCCACTGACCAGCTGGAAGCTCTGCATGCAGGACGAGGGCTTCGACCCGGAGGACGACGAGGCACTGTTCGGCTGCAGCATCCGGGAGGCGGCGGAATCCGCCTGTGAGATTCCGGACCATGCGGCGGACTTCCCGCCCTGCGCCCTGTTCCTGGCAGCGGGGGACACCCTGGTGCCCCCGGAGCATTCCCGCCGGCTGGCCCGGGCACTGGAAGCCCATGGGATTCCCTGCCGGCTGGAGATCGGCCCCGAGGGCGGCCACGGCTTTGCCGACGGCACGGGCATGTGCATGGCGGGCTGGACGGAGCGGGCGGTGTGCTGGTATGAAGGCCTCCGCGCCGGTCCGGAAAAGCATCGGTAAAGGAACAGTCAAAGAGGAGAAGACGGCGCAGCGGTGCCGTCTTTTCCTTTTCTCCACGGAAAAAGCGGCGCAGCCGAAGCTGCGCCGCCGCCGGGTGTCCGGAGACCCTGCTCACTCGCCGAGGGTCGCCTCCAGATAGTTGTTGTAGTCGAAGAGAATCTGGGCCAGACCGCCGCGGGTCAGCTCGCCGTCCTCCGGGAACTGCATGTCCAGCGGGATCTGGAAGAAGCCGGTGAGGGTGGTCAGCACCGCCTGGGCGTCGGCCACGGTGAGGGGCTCACCCGGATCGCCGGGGACCGTCAGGCCGTAGGGCGTCAGGTTCTCCGTGGCAAAGGCCGCATCGTCCGTGGTCTGGCCGAAGGCGAAGGGGAAGATGGCGCAGGCCAGCTCGCCCTTGGTGGCGATATCGTCCACACGGAAGGCGCCTTCGGGGGCCGTCATCAGGCTCTCGTCGAAGGCGAAGCGCACCGCCTCGTAGCGGGGATCGTCCTCGGCCACGTCCAGCGTCACCTCGCTGCTGTCCACCACGCCGAAGGGGTTCAGGATCACGTCGTAGAGATCGGCGTTCTTCCCCAGCACGCCTGCGCCGCCGGAGGTGGAGCGCACGCCCTGGGCGACCAGAGTGGCGTAGACAGGCGCGTAGGCCTTCACCTTCTCGGGGGTCAGGGTCTTGAGCTGCTGCATCTTCTGCAGGTTCTCGGTCTGCTCCCGGCCCTCCAGGTAGGTGACCTCCGCGCTGACGGCGCCGGAGAGCTCGCCCGGGGCGGTGGCGTAGTAGGCGTAGGCGGAGAGGATGTAGTTGTTCAGGGTGTCCTGATCAACCTCCAGGGCGGCCACAAAGTCGGCGATCTGGTCGATGACCTGGAAGCTCTCCTTGACGTTGGGGTCGCGGTAGGTGATGATGTACAGGCCGAAGTCCTCGCTCAGGCCGTGCATGACGCCGTAGGAGCCGTACTGATCCCGCAGCTTGGGATAGAGGTACTTGTCCAGCACCAGGGCGGTCATGGCGTCCCAGTCACCGGTGGCCTCAACGCCCAGGGTCTTCAGGTCGGCGGAGGTGAAGTTGAACTGCACAGAGCCGTCGATCACCATGCCCTCCCGGGCAGCGGCGGCAGGCACGCTGTCATAGCTGGCGCGCTCGTGGGCTTCGCTGGGCAGCTTGTCTAGGAAGGCGTTTGCCAGGGGCAGGTTCACCTGGGCGCTCTCGGCGCTGCCGGCATAGAGGGTGACGGCGCCGTAGGCGTTCTTCATCTGGTCGCGGACCCGCTTCATCTCCGCCATGAAGGCGGCGGGATCGTTGGTGAGCTGCTCCTCCGCCTTCGCCAGGAAGTCGTAGAACTCCACATAGTTGGTGTAGCAGAAGACCCGGGTCAGGTTGTCGGAACGCCCGGAGGCGCGGTAGAGCTGCACATAGTAGGGCTCGTTGTTGATGCTGTTGCGCACGGAGGCCTTCATGGCCTTCACCGCCGCCAGCATGCTCTCGGCGTCGTCCAGGTCCATGTCGAAGATCAGCTCGTACATCAGGTCGTAGCCCTTCGCCAGGTCCTCATCCTGGGCGATCCAGCCCAGACGCATGTAGAGGTGGAAGTCGTCCTCGCCCTCGCTGAAGAAGGACAGGCGGATGTTGCGGTTGTAGAGGTAGCGGTCGGAGAGGCTGGCCAGCTCCTCCCGGGTGTGGGCGGAGGTGTGGATGTAGGGGATGGAGCCCACCAGCAGGCGGGCATAGTGGAGGTCCTCCACCGCCAGATGGGAGGCGTCCAGCAGGATGTCGGCCTGGCCGATGCCGCTGACGCCCGCCGTGGCGGTGATGTGGCGGATGCCCTTCTCGTCGGTGGTGTCCTGGATCGCGTACTCCTTGACCTCCTCCGGCAGGCTCTCCACGGTGACGGCCTGCAGGCTGGCGATCAGCTCGGTGGTGTCCTCCGTCTCCTCCTGGGCGTTGGAGGCGGCCACCAGGTCGGCGATCTCCTCAGGGGTCATGGCAGCCTTGACTTCCTCCAGATGCGCCGCCAGGGCCGCTTCCTTCTCCTCCTTCGCGCCGGGCTGGGGATAGGTGACGGTGAGGGAGGTGGTCTGGCTGCCCACCAGGAGCTCAGCGGCGGCCTTGGCATAGCGGCCCTCCTGGTTCCAGGCGTCCAGGTTGTTCAGGGCGTCCACATAGGCCATGTAGCTCCAGGGACTGCCGGTGTTGATGTAGTAGCCCAGGAAGCTGGGGATGATGCTCTCCACGCCCACAGCGGAGGCCTCGCGGATCAGCTTGGCGTCGATGGCCAGGCTGGCGGCGGTGGTGTCCACCAGGTCCTGGGGGAAGCCGTTGGCCGCCACGTCGGCGACAGCCTCATCCACCACGGCCTTGAAGACATCCGCGTCCTCGGGGTTGGCGTTGTCCAGGTTGAAGACCAGGGCGAAGTCGGGGCCGTCGGTCTCCACATAGCAGCTGAACTCGCCGTGGGGCAGGGCAGTCTTGACCTTCTGGCTCAGGCCGGAGGAGGAGGAGATGAACAGGTCGGACATGGTGTTGAGCACCAGCTCCTGCTCCTCGGTGGCGCCGGGGACGACGAAGAAGTAGAAGATGGAGGAGACATGCTCCGTGGGGGAGCCGGCCTCCACCGGGAAGGCGTAGCTGTTGGTCACCGGCGCGGTGAGGGGCGTGTAGCCGGCGTCGGTGAAGTCGAATTCCTTGGCTTCGTAGGCGGAGAAGGCGCCGTCCAGCAGGCGCAGGAAGGCGGCATAGTCCTCGAACTCGCCGTAGAGGAAGGCGATGCAGTTGGAGGGATGATAGTACAGATCGTGATAGTTCTTCACGTCATCCCAGGTCATGTTGGGGATGGTGTCCGGGTTGCCGCCGGACTCGTTGCTGATGGTGGAGCCGGGGAAGGCGTCGTGCAGGGCGTTGAAGTAGGCCTTCCGGTTCAGGTTCATGGCGCCCAACATCTCGGAGTACACCGTGCCCTCGATGGTCAGGGGCGCGTCCTCGCTCATCAGACGATAACGCCAAGCTTCCTCCCGGAAGATGCTCTCGTCCCACATGATCATGGGGTTGAAGCAGGAGTCGGTGTAGAAGTCCGCCAGCTTCAGCAGCTGCGCCTCGGACAGGCTGGCCACCGGGTAGGTGGTGTACACCGTGCCGGTGGAGGCGTTCATGTAGGTGTTGTAGGTCTGCATGCTGGCGTTGAAGAACAGGGCCTTGGAGGGGTACTTCTTGGAGCCGCCAAGGGTCGCGTGCTCAAACACATGGGGCAGGCCCGTGTCGTTGATGGCGACGGTCCTGAAGGACAGGTTGAAGACCCGGTTGGTGTCATCGTTGGCGATGTACATCAGCTTTGCGCCGGTCTTGGCATGCTCAAAGAGCACGATCTGCGCATCGATCAGCGGGAATTCGCGGATTTCCTGCACCACGAATCCCTCCACGGTATCCCCGACCGCCGGCAGTGCCGCCGGCTCAGCCGAGGCTGTGCCCAGGGCCAGCACCATCATCAGGGCCAGCGCCAGGAGCAGAAGTTTCCTCATGGTTCTTTCCTCCTCTGTCTTGTGTTGCGCCGTCTACAAAATCAACGCACATAAATGAAATACTACGACATTGATCCTGCATTTCCTGCAATGGAGGGACGGAGGGGGCAAGTTTTCTTCCGCCTGCCCATCCCGACCGGCCCTGCCGTCAGGGCTTGCGCGGGATGCAAAAAAAGTGTACAATGGGATTGTATCCAGTTGCTTTCTGCGGGGCTTCCCCGGCACAGCGGAGGTTTTCATGAACTGGCTTGCAGCCGTGAGACGTTTTTTTGATATCCGGGCCATGCTGCCGGACGGCATGGAGCCCCTGGCGCCTCTTCCCTCCGGCCGGGAGACCTATGGGCGGTACATCGAGCTGGCGGTGCCGTCGGTGTGCGAGATGGTGCTGATCTCCCTGATCAGCATGATGGACACCGTGATGGTCAGCGGCGTGGGTACGGACGCGGTGGCGGCGGTGGGCCTGGTGGGCCAGCCCCGGATGATCATGCTGTGCATCTTCTTCGCGCTGAATGTGGGCATCACGGCGGTGGTGGCCCGGCGGCGTGGAGAGGAGCGGCGGGAAGCGGCCAACGCCACGGTGCGCACGGCGGTGGTGCTGTGCGTGGCGTTCTCCGCCCTGCTGGTGGCCCTGATGGTCCCCCTGGCGGAGCCGCTGATGCGCTTCGCCGGCGCGGAGGAGGGCCGCACCCTGGCGGAATCCACCGAATACTTCACCATTCTGGCCTTCGCCATGCCCTTCCAGGCCCTCTCCATGGCCATGTGCGCGGCCCAGCGGGGCGTGGGCAACACCCGCCTCACCATGGTGGTGAACATCACCTCCAACCTGGTGAACATCTGCTTCAACTGGCTGCTGATCAACGGCATCGGTCCCTTCCCCCGCCTGGGGGTGCGGGGCGCCGCCATCGCCACGGCCATCGGGCTGGCGGTGGGCTTCGTCCTGAGCCTGGCGGCCATGCTGCGGTCCAAGGGCAGCAGCTTCCTCCACCTGAGCCTCCGGGACAGCTGGATCCCCGACAGGGAGAGCATGCAGGCGCTGTACAAGGTGGCCTCCTCCGCCATGGTGGAGCAGCTGGCCATGCGGGTGGGCTTCTTCTCCTACGCGAAGATCGTGGCCAGCCTGGGCACGGACGCCTTTGCGGCCCATCAGATCTGCCTGCAGTTCATGAACCTGTCCTTCTCCTGCGCCGACGGCCTGGGGGTGGCGGGCACCTCCCTGGTGGGGCAGATGCTGGGCAGCAAGCGCCGGGACCTGGCCCATATCTACGGCACGGTGGCCCAGCGCTTCTCCCTGGTGATCTCCCTGCTGCTGGCGGCGGCGTGCATTCTGCTGCGTGCTCCCCTGGTGAGCATGTTCATCCGGGGTGGCGACTCGGAGAACGTGCGGGAGATGGCCCAGCACGTGATGGTGGTGCTGGGGCTGATCCAGCCGCTGCAGATGCTGGCCGTGGTGTCCTCCGGGGCGCTGCGGGGGGCGGGGGACGTGCGCTACACGGCACGGATCATGCTGCTGACGGTGACGGTGATCCGGCCGGTGCTGGCCTTCACAGGCGTCTACATCGCCGGGACGCTCCTGCACCAGCAGGAGATCGCCCTGCTGTGCGCCTGGAGCGCCACCCTCTGTGACATGACCGTCCGGACCACCCTGATGCTGAAGCGTTACCGCAGCGGCGGCTGGCACAGCATCCGGGTCTGAAATCAGAAAAAACCCGCAGGATGCGGATCAAATCACATACAGGAGGAAAAAGAAATGAGCAAAGTCAATGAATTCCTGAACGCAGCCGGTGTTTTCTACCTGGCCACCGTGGATGGGGACACGCCGAGGCTGCGGCCCCTGGGCGCCCACATGGAGATGGACGGCAAGGTGATCTTCGGGGTGGGGGACTTCAAGGCGGTCTACCGGCAGATGACGGCCAATCCCCGGGTGGAGATTGTGGCCTCCAAGCCCGACGGCCACTGGCTGCGCTACAGCGGCAGGGCTGTGTTCGAGACCGATCCCAAATATGCCGAGGCCATGCTGGACGGGATGCCCCACCTGCGGAACGTCTACAATGAGCAGACCGGCCACCGGATGATGTGCTTCCACCTGGAGGACGCCACGGCGCTGGACATTCCGGTGATGGGCGAGGGCGAGAGCCTGCTGTAAGACGGAGGAACCGGGAATGGAAAAAAGAACGGTCAAGGTAGGCTGGCGGGACGTGGGTATTGTGGGCATGGTCTTTGCCCCCATCGGATTGATCTTCACGGTGCTGGGGGTTGTGCTGTGGCAAGCCGGCGCCGGAAAGGACCCGGAGGATCCGCTGCTTTTCCTCTGCATTTTCGGCGGTATGGGCGTGGTCTTCCTGCTGATGGGCCTGGGAATGATCATGGCGGACATGGGCCGCAGAAGGGCTGCCCAGCGTGCGGTGGACATTGGGACGCTGGTGATGGCTGACGTGATGGGTGTGTCCCCGGTGAGCAATGTCAGCACCCACAACGGAACCCACCCCTGGGTGGTGGAGTGCCGCTATCAGGACCCGGATACCGGCGTGGTGCACGTGCTGCGCAGCCGGTATCTCAACTTCAATCCCACCGGCCTCATCGAGGGAAAGCAGGTGCCGGTCTATGTGGACCGGGACGGCGGGAAGTACGGCTATTATGTGGACATTGACGCGGTGCTGCCCCAGGTGGAGATCCACGGGTAAGCGCCGGCACCGCGGCCACGGCACGGCACAGGGAGCGTGAGGCATGTGAAACTCTTCCGGAGACTGCGTTCCAGCATGGCGGTGAGCACCATCACTTCCGTGGTGCTGCTGCTGTGCATTTTCGGTCTGGTGATCAGCACCCTGGGGTATATGAGTTTCTCCAATGCCTTCAAGCGGGAGTATGCCACCTCCACCTTTCACATCGCGGACACGGCGGCGGCGCTGGTCAACGGCGACCACCTGGAGGCGTATCTGGCGGGGGAGGAGACGGCGGAGTATGAGGACAGCCGGGCCAAGCTGGAATTCTTCTGCCGGCAGATGGGCCTGTCGCTGATCTATGTCATCCGGGTGGATACCACCGACTACGGCCGCTTTGTCTCGATCTTCAACCTCGTGGACAACACGGTGGACAACACCAGCTACGTGCCATGGGAACTGGGCTTCCGGCGGGACACCACCAATGAGGAATACCGGGAGAAATACCGGGCGGTGTATGAGGGCAGGAGTGACTCCGAGACGGTCTACCGGCTCAACCTCGCCGACGGGCGGCACCCCCACGTCACCACCATCGTCCCGGTGAAGAGCAGCGCGGGAGAGGTGAAGTCGCTGCTGTGCGTGGAACGGCCTGTCCGGGAGCTGGACGAGGGCAGGCGGCCCTACCTGATCAACATCGTCATCTCCACGGCGCTGATGGCGATTGCGGCAGCCTTCTCGGCGGCCTTCTACCTGAAAAAACAGGTGGTGAACCCTGTCCGGCGGGTCTCGGAGGAGGCTGCCCGCTTCGCCCGGGAGAGCACCCGCGGGGAAGGCCTGGGGGAGATCAGCCGATACCGGGAGATCACCAGCCTGGCTGCCTCCATCGACACCATGGAGTCGGAGATGACCCGCTACATCGAAAACCTCACCAGCATCACGGCGGAGAAGGAGAGAATCGTCACCGAGCTCACCCTGGCCCAGCAGATCCAGGAGGGATCGCTGCCCGGCGCCTTCCCGGCCTTCCCCGACCGGCAGGAGTTCGATATCTGGGCCACCATGACACCGGCCCGGGAGGTGGGCGGCGATTTCTACAACTACTTCCTCATCGACGACGACCACCTGGGGCTGGCCATCGGCGATGTCTCCGGCAAGGGAATCCCGGCGGCCCTGTTCATGATGGTCACCAACATCCTGGTCAGCGAGTATGCCAAGGGCGGCAGCAGCCCGGCGGATGTACTGGCCTTGGTGAACAAGCGGATCTGCGAGCACAATGTGGCGGAGATGTTCGTCACCGTCTGGCTGGGGATCCTGGAGATCTCCACGGGCAAGCTGACGGCGGTCAACGCCGGCCACGAGTACCCGGTGCTGAAGCAGGACGGCCGCTATGCGCTGATCAAGGACCGGCACGGCTTTGTCATCGGCGGCATGGAAGACGTCAGCTACCGGGAGTATGTGCTGCAGCTGCACCCCGGCGACTGCCTGTTTGTCTACTCGGACGGCATCCCGGAGGCCACAGACGCGCACCAGCAGCTGTTCGGCACGGAGCGGATGGTGACAGCGCTGAACGAAAACCCGGATGCGAGCCCGGAGGAGACGCTGAAAAACGTCCGCCGGGCAGTGGACGCCTTTGTACAGGAGGCGGAGCAGTTCGACGACATGACCATGCTCTGCCTTCTCTACCGGGGACCGGGCAGGAAAAACTGAAAAACAGCGTCCGGCGGAAGTCCTCTCGGGGCTCCCCGGACGCTGTTCTGCTGTTCACTCTTCCTCTGCCTGTACTGCCTCCTGGCCGGTGAGCCGGGCCCAGGCAGTTTTGGTGTCCAACTCCCTGTCCAGTTCCCGGGGTTCACCGCCGGGCAGCCGGGGATCCAGGCCGCAGACACCGCTGCAGCCGCACCAGGTGCAGGCGCTCCAGTCGCCCAGTTTCGCCGGGGAGATGGCGATCTCCCCCCGGCGAATGCGCAGCGCCAGGTCGGCGGCCGTCTGCCGCTGACAGGCCATCAGGTGCTGCATGCCGGCCCGGTCTGCGGTCAGCCCGCCAGAGAAGCCGCCCTTCTTGGTAATGCTGCAGGTGGTCACCTTGGCGCTCTCGTTCATGGCGTTCACCACCGACACCTCCGCCAGGGTGACGCCGCTGAGCTGCATGGCCTTGGCCAGGGCCTGCTCCACCTGCTCCCGGATGTCGCTTTCCGACTCCACCAGGGGGTCCTGGACGTGGAAGTAGAAGGCGCCGCCGGGCAGGGCCTGCTCTCCGCGGCTGGCGGCATCTAGATACAGCATCAGCTGCAGCTGCAGCCCCCAGTACATCTTCAGGGCCTCCAGCTTGTGGTCGCTTTTTTTGTTGTCCACCACCCGCAGGCAGAGGCCCTCGTCCCCCTGCCAGCGGTCGATGCGGTCGATCTTGCCCCGGAGCGCCACCTGCCGGCCGTCCGCCAGCTCCAGCACAATGGGCGGCAGCCCGCTGTTCCCGCCGAACTCCACCTCGGCGCTGAGGCGGTTGAAACGGTTGTGCTGCGCCTGCCAGGTGAGCATGCGGATGCTCTGGCGGACGGTGCGGATGTATGCGGCCTCGTCGGAGCGGCTGACGGCGTCCTCCGCCATGGGACCGTCCTCCCAGGCGGCGGTGGCGGGCTTCAGGGCCTCCTCCGTCAGGGCATCCACGGTCTCGGGGGTCAGGTCCGGCCAGTCCCGGTGATCCGAGGCCAAGCGGATGTAGCGGCAGAGCACCTCGTGGTAGAAGTTACCCACCTCGTCGGGCCGCACCTCAAAGGCGGGCGGAACCGTGGGCCGCAGGCCGTACTCCACGAAATGCCGGAAGGGGCACGCCGCGAAGGTCTCCAGGCGGCTGATGGAGGTCTCCTCCTGCTGAAAGAGCACCTGCGCCGTCTCCCCGGGCAGGGGACCGGCCTCCACCCGGGCGTGGAGGGCCTCCGCCAGATCCGACGCCTGGCCGGCCCAGCGCCGGTCGGACAGCAGCCGGCTCCAGGCCTCCGCCCACAAGGGGGTCAGGGTGCCCTCCCGGAGCATCCGGGGGAGCTCCTCCAGGGTCAGGCGGGGGGAGAGGGGAAGCTGTGCCTCCACCGTGGCCACCCCGCCGGTGACACGGATTTGCGGAAACACACGGCGCACGTCCGTCAGCAGGGTGGAGGCGGACAGGCCGCCGCCGTCCACCCCGCCGGCGGAGCGGCTCAAAACCAGAAACCGGGTCGGGGTGGTGACCGCCCGGTAGAAATCCGAATACCGCAGCGCGTTGCGGGTTTCCGAGTTCATGCCCACCGGCATGGGCTCCTTCTCCCCCAGCAGGGTCCGCTCCTCGTCGGTGAGCAGATCCTGGGCGGAGGAGGCGGTGACGCCCTCCTGCAGCCCCATGAGGATCATGGCATCCACGCCGCCGGTGAGCAGATGGCCGGCCTCGCCCACCATCACGGTGTCCGGAGCGGGGGGCAGGGCGCTGATGGAGGCGCCGGCCAGGCCGGACTCCACCAGCTGCGCCAGCTGCTTCAGGCCGCACTTCTGCCCGGCCAGGAGGCTGTGCATCTGGTCCAGCAGGTCCAGCACGATGGACCAGACCTGGCGGTTCTGGGCGGCCTCGGTCTGCAGGCCGCGTTGGAGCAGGGCGTCCTCCCGGGCCTGAAGCTGGCCGTAGGCATCCACGGCGGACAGAAACTGCCAGAGGGCCTCCGCTGCCAGGGCGCCGTCCTTCGCCTTCTCCAGGTCGAAGCGCAGCTGGGTGAGGGGCGCCATAAAACGGGACCGCAGGGGCTCCATCTCCCCGGCGTTCTCCCCCCGGGTGAAGGGCTGCGTCCACTTTTTCCAGCGGATGCCGTTGGCCACGGCATACCGCCGCAGCGCCAGGGCCTCCCCATCGTCCAGGCAGGAGAAGCCCGAGTCCAGGCAGCCCAGGGTCTGCCGCTGGTCGAAGCCGGTGGACACGGCCCGCAGGGCGCCGGAGAGCAGCCGGCAGAGCCCGTGGCGCGCCGCGCTGTCCTTCCGGGCCAGGTAGTGGGGGATGCCGGCGGCACTGAGCATGACCGACAGGGGGTTCTCCAGCAGCTGGGGATCCGCCAGCGCCAGGGACATCCGCCCCCAGGGAATCCCCGCCTCATGCCAGAGGCGCAGCTGCTGCGCGGCATGCCTGGCCTCGCCGTAGGGATCCTGGGCCACGTGCACTTCCAGGGCGTCACAGGCCGCGTTCCAGACCGCCGGGCGCAGGGAAAAGAGCTGGCGTTCCAGGTGCTTCAGGGCGGGGTCCGCCTCCCGGTCTGCCGGGGGATAGTCAACCTCCGCGGTCAGCCCCTCCTGCTCCAGCAGGCGGCACAGGTTCCCCAGGGCCACCTGCTGCCCCCGGAAGGCACGCTGATCCGGATCCCCCGGACGGCACAGGGTGAGGGCGACGGTCAGGCCGGCGGCTTCCCGGGCGATGACGCACAGCATCTGTCCGAAGGGCATGGAGATGGCGTCAAAGCCGCAGACAAACACCGCGGTGTCCCGGACCAGGCCGCTGCCGGGCAGCCGGTCGATGGTGTCGCGCATCTGGCCGTCCTCGTCCAGAAAACGGTCTGCCAGCACCTCCCGGTAACGCGTCCAGAGCCGGGCGATATCCGTCAGCTTGGCCCGGGTGAGCCGGGAGGAGGCCGCCTCCGCCCGGCCCAGCAGCCAGACCGGATCCCGGCCGCTCTGCTCCAGATCCCGCAGTACCGTCCCCAGCTGGTCGGGGAGGCCGGCCTGGGCGGCGGATTTCCCGTAGAAGGGCAGCTCGTCCTGGGCCGTCAGCAGCACCTGGCTGAGCACCATGGCGCGGCCCCGGTCGTTGAGGGGCTGCAGCGGCGGCTGGCCGGCCACCTCCCGGACCGCCAGCGCCAGACGCCGGGGGGACATGACGTCCACGTCCATCAGCCCGGGCACCGCCAGCCCCCGGATCAATTCCCGCTCGGCCTGCAGGGTGTACTGCTCCGGTACAAGCACCAAAACAGGCTGCCCTTTTTGTCGGGCAGCGGCGATGTGGGGAATCAGATACGGCAGAGGCTGGCCTGAACGGAAGCCCAATACACGGACGGAAGTCATGGGGGCACCTCCTCCGGTTTCGTCATCCTTCCCGGACCATCTGGCGGATATCGTTGACCTGGCGCAGGGTCTCCGGGTTGTTTTTACAGCTCTCGGCGATGGTGGCGCAGGCGTGCATCACCGTGGTGTGATCCCGGTTGCCGTAGAAGGCACCGATCTGGGGAAGGGAGAGGCTGGTCATCTCCCGGGTGAGGTACATGGCCACCTGGCGGGGGAAGGCCACCTCCCGGCGGCGGCTGACCCCGGTGAGGTCCTCGTCACCCAGGACAAAAAACTGGCTGACGGTGTGCAGGATGCTCTCGGGGGTGATGGCCCGGCGCCGCCGGTTCTCCAGCACGTCCCGCAGCGCTTCCCGGCACAGGGCCTCGGTGTAGGGCTGGTTCATCATCTGGGCATAGGCCTTGAGGCGGATGAGCTGCCCCTCCAGCTCCCGGATGTTGCTGTCCACATTGACGGCGATCATCTCCAGGATGCTGTCGGGCACGTCCATGTGCTCCCGGCTGGCGTTCTCCCGGAGAATGGCGATGCGGGTGTCCAGGTCCGGCCGCTGGATGTCGCAGATCAGGCCCCAGGCAAAGCGGCTGCGGAGGCGCTCCTCCAGCCGGGCGATCTCCTGGGGCGGCTTGTCGCTGGTGAGGATGATCTGTTTGCCGGCGTTGTGCAGGTCGTTGAAGGTATTGAAAAACTCATCCTGGGTGGAGTCCCGGCCGGCGATGAACTGGATGTCGTCCACCATCAGGATGTCCACCGTGCGGAACCGGCGCTTGAAATCCATGTTCCGGCCCTGCTGGATGGCGGAGATCAGCTCATTGGTAAAAGCCTCGCTGGTGATGTACAGGAGGTTCATCTCCGGATGCTGGCGGTGGATGTGGTGGCCGATGGCGTGCATCAGGTGGGTCTTGCCCAGGCCGGCGCCGCCGTAGATGAACAGCGGATTGTACACCTTCCCCGGTGCCTCGGCCACCGCCACGGAGGCAGCGTGGGCGAAGCGGTTGCCGGCGCCCACCACAAAGGTGTCGAAGGTATAGCGATCGTTGAGGGAGGGGGAATCCCCGGGGGTTTCGCCGCCCGGCTTCCGCTCCTGGCGCTCCTGCAGTTCTGCCCGGGTGCAGACCTCCACGGTCAGGGGCTTGCCCCAGACCTTCTGTACGCAGGCCTGGATGTCGGGCAGGTATTTGCTGGTGAGGGCGGGGCGGAGCTGGTCTGTGACGATGCGAAGCACCAGGGTGTTCTCCTCCATGGAAACCGGGATCAGGTTATCCTTGATCAGGGAGTCGTAGGCGATGCCGCTGACCTCCTGGCGCAGCAGGGAACAGGAACGCTCCCACAGTTCGTTGAGTTCCATCG
Organism: Clostridia bacterium; assembly: GCA_017519405.1. Classification (GTDB taxonomy): domain Bacteria; phylum Bacillota; class Clostridia; order Christensenellales; family Aristaeellaceae; genus RUG11272. Next base: position 90,720 of record JAFWSH010000036.1, on the reverse strand, counting down.
GACAGTCTCCAATCTGCTGAATGAGATGCGAAAAAGAGGGAAAAAGAGCCCGGACGGGCTGTGGATTGTTGGCTGTGGATAACTTTCCCCTTCAGGGGTGTGCTTGCCCATCATAGCACGAAAATAAAGGAAATTCAAGGCTTCATAGAAATTTAAGAATGGCGTAAGTTGTGGATAACTTATTCCGGAGGCGGACTCAGCGCAGCAGCAGGTAGAGGAAGGCGGCAAAGAGGCCTGCGGCCAGCAGCAGCAGGCCGTAGGAGACGCTGCGGCCCACCCGCTGCCCCTCCTCCTCCAGCACGTCCGCATCCCGGACGAACCGCTCCGCATAGTGGCCGGCCAGGGGGTGGCGCTTCAGGAGGCCGCGGTTCAGCCAGGCGGCAGCCCGGTCCGCCGTCCGTCCCAGGGCCGCGGCGGGGGTCACCGGGTGCTCCGGGTTTCCGGGCCGGCGAGGACGGAAGAGGGTGGCGCGCAGCACCATCACCAGCCGGTCCGGCAGCTCCGCCAGCCCTCTGGCGGCCAGGGTGCAGGCCCGGGAGACCGTCTGCACCAGGCCGGGGTGATCCGGCAGGGCGGCGATCCAGGCTGTGGCTGCGCCCAGGGCCCGGCCCAGCCGGCGCACCGGCCGGCTGTCGGGAATGGCGGCGAAGAAGGCGAAGAGGCGCCCGAAGCAGGCGGTCAGGAAGGCCAGCAGCGGCCGGTACAGGTTGTTTTCCATGTCCAGCCAGCCGGGCCAGCGGTCCACATAGACCAGCTGCCCGTCGGGATCCCGGGCCATGAGCCACCTGCGCACCACCAGCAGGTAGACAGCCGCACCGATGGCCATGGACTCCGCCGCGCCCAGCAGGTTCTCCCCGGAGAAATAGTGGATGGCGTGGGCCGGGGGCTCCTGGACCAGGAAGGGCATGGAGCGGGCCGCCAGGGGGGAGAGGAGCTGCGATCCCAGCAGCCCCAGCAGGGGCAGGGGCAGGGCGGTGCCCAGCAGCACCAGGGCGGAGGGCAGGGACAGATACCGGTGGGACATGGCGTCAAACTCCGCCTGGCGTGTGGGGTGCTTCTCGTGGAAGAGGCAGATGTAGAGCTTGGTCATGTAGGCGATGGTCAGGCCGCCGGAGAAGAGGAAAAGCAGCTCCAGCACCTTGTAGGGCACCCAGCTCAGCCCCAGGGCCTGCCGGTGGGCGATGAACTCCAGGATGCCCTCGTGGAGGAGGGATTTGCTGTTGAAGCCACTCCCCAGCGGCGGAATGCAGCCGATGGAGAGGGCACCCAGCAGGAAGCAGAGGTGCAGCACCGGCTTGCCCCGGCCGAACCCGCGGATGTCGTTGAGATTCAGCCGGTGGAGGTTCATATAGACCGTGCCGGCGCAGAGAAAGAGGCACAGCTTGATGAGGGAGTGGTTCACCATGTGCTCCACTGCGCCATAGGCCGCCAGGCCGCCTTCCTCCCCCAGCAGCAGCATGGTGGCGAGTCCCACGGTGATGAAGCCGATCTGGCTGGCGGAGGAGCAGGCCAGGGTGCGCTTGAGGTCCACGGAGAAGAGCGCCAGCACCGCCCCCAGCAGCATGGTGACCGCGCCCAGTCCCAGCAGCAGGTTGGCGAAGGCGGCATTGCCGGCCATGAGCCGGGTGGCGGTCACCGCCAGGCCGAAGACGCCGGTCTTGGTGAGGACGCCGGAGAGGAGGGCAGAGGCGGGGGCCGGCGCCACGGGGTGGGCCTTGGGGAGCCAGATGTGCAGGGGGAAGAGCCCTGCCTTGGCGGCAAAGCCGAAGAGGGTGAGCCAGACGGCTGCCGTCAGGTAACCGTCCTGCCCGCCGGCGGCCTCCGAAGCCTCCCGCAGCATGGCAAAGGAGAGAGTGCCCAGCCGGTGCCACAGCATGAAGAGCCCCATCAGGGTGGTGAGCCCGCCGATGACGGCCACCGCCAGGTAGGTCTGGGCGGCCCGCATGGCGCCCTCCGTCTCCTCGTGGGCCACCCAGGGGTAGCTGGCCAGGGACATGATTTCAAAGAAGATCAGGGTGGTGTAGAGGTCATCGGAGAGAAACACGCCCAGGGTGGCCCCCAGGGTCAGCAGATTGAAGAGATAGTAGCGGCCCCGGTGGTGGTAGTGGGCAAAGTACTCCGGGGCGAACAGATCGCTCATGAGCCACATGAAGGCCGCCACGGAGGCGTAGAGGCTCCGGAAACCGTCCGCCCGCAGATGCAGCCCCAGCCCGCAGAACCCCTCCCACACAAAGACAGCCTCCCCCCGCCAGAGAAACAGGGAGGCACAAAAGGCTCCGAGACAGGTCAGGGAGACCAGAGCCGTCCGGAGCGGGCGGGAGAGGCGGCCGGCAGCATAGGCCAGCACCGCCAGCGCCATGGGCGCAAACACAAGCAAAGGCAGCAGCATGGGCACCTCCGGGGGTGGGTGATCAGAGGGTGCGGAGGAAGGACACCAGGGGCGCGGACCAGAGACCGCCCGCCAGCATCAGCAAGCAGAAGAGCAGCATGGGCAGGAGCATCCGTGCGTCCGGATCCCCTGTCCGGTCCGGCAGGGGGCTGTCCTCCGGCCGCCGGGGCCGCAGCAGCATGACGATGGCCGGCTCCAGCACATAGACCGCGGTGAGTACGGTGGAGACAATCAGCGAGGCAATGGACAGGATGCCCATCCACCCCCCCAAGGCGCCCGCGGCGGTGAGCAGGTTCCACTTGGAGACAAAGCCGCACAGCAGCGGCGTGCCCACCAGGGCCGTGCCGGCGTAGAGGAAGACGCCGCAGGTGACGGGCATGGCCTGGCCCAGTCCCCGCATCTCCTGGACGTACTCCTTCCCGGCTTTCACCTGGATGGCGCCGGCGCAGAAGAAGAGCGTAATTTTCATCAGCCCGTGGAAGACCAGGTGGGTCAGGGCGCCGGTTTGTCCTTCCGGTGTCATCAGGGCGGCGCCCATGAGCATGTAGGAGAGATTGGAGACGGTGGACCAGGCAAGCCGGCGCTTCAGGTGCTGCTCCCGCACGGCCATGACGCTGCCCAGCACCACTGTGGCGCAGGCCAGGGACAGGGCGGCGGACTGGGCAAAGGTCCCCGACAGCAGCGCCGTGCCGAAGACGTCGAAAATCAGGCGGATGACGGCGAAGGCGCCGGCGTTCACCACCGCCACGGCGTGGAGCAGGGCGGTGACCGGGGTGGGGGCCACGGAGGCCTGGGGCAGCCAGTGCTGGAAGGGAATGACCGCTGCCTTGGCGCCAAAGCCGATGAAGCCCAGCAGGAAGACGATCCGCAGCACCGTCTCATGGCCCGCAATGCGGGACGCATCCAGCACGCCGCCCGGCGCAAACAGGGCGCTCTCCCCGCCGAAGGCCACCGAGACCATCAGGGCGATGAAGCCCAGGGCGGCCCCGCCCATGGTCCAGGCGGCGTAGCTCACCCCCGCCCGGCGGGAGGCGGCGTCGTCCTTGTGGTTCACCAGCGGCAGGGTCACCAGGGTCAGACACTCATAGAAGAGATAGAGGGTGAAGAGGTTGGCACTGGCTGCCAGGGCCAGGGTGACGCCGAAGGCCATGGTGTACCAGGCAAAAAAGCGGTTGGGCCGCGCCTCGTGCTCCATATAGGAGAAGGCGTAGAGGGAGGAGAAGGGCCACAGGAAGGCCGCCAGCGCGGTGAAGACCGCCGCCTTGCCGTCCAGGCGGAAGGCGATGGCCAGGCCGGGGAGCAGCTCGCCGACAGGGAACAGCCGGTCCCGCTGCGTCAGCAGGTTCACCAGGGCAAGGGCGGAGGTACCCAGCACCGCCAGCGTCACATAGACGGCCCGGGCGCGGGGGGAGCGGAACCGGAGGAGGGGAAGCAGCGCCCCTGCCAGGACCGGCAGAAGCAGCATGGCGAAGAAACACAGCATGGCGGCCTCCCGTTACAGCACGGCGCCGGCAATGCCGGTGAAGAAATCGATCAGGGCGCCGGGAAACAGGCCCAGCAGCACGGAGAGGGCGGCCAGAATCACCATGGGCAGCCACATCCGCCAGGAGGGCTCCAGCTTCTCAAACGTCAGGGGCTTCCCGCCCTCCCCCTCCCCGGGGAAGAAGCCGCGGATGGTGACGGTCAGCAGATACCCCGCCGTCAGCAGGGCGGAGATCAGCAGCACGGCAGGCCCCAGGAAACGCAGGAAATCCGGGGTGCCGGTCATGGCCAGGGCGCCCTGGGCCAGGTACCACTTGGAGACGAAGCCCAGGCAGGGCGGGATGCCCACCAGCCCCACCGAGGCAATCGTGAAACACCACATGACAATGGGCATCTGCCGGCCGATGCCCCGCAGCTCGCTGACCCGGGTTTTCCCGGTCTGGTGGATGATGGCGCCGGCGGACATGAACAGGGTGTTTTTGATCAGGGCGTGGGCGGACACGTGGAGCAGGGCACCCACGACCCCCAGGGGGTGCAGGGTGGCCAGGCCGAAGAGCACATAGCTCACCTGGGACACGCTGGACCAGGCCAGGCGCTTTTTCAGCAGATCCTCTCGGTAGGCCAGCATGGAGCCCATGAAGACCGTGAAGAGGGTCAAGCCGATCCAGGTAAAGTGCACCCAGGTGCCCCGGAGGAAATCCGCCCCCACAAAGCAGTAGACCAGACGGAAGGCGCCCAGGACGCCCGCCTTGGTGATGACGCCGGACAGCACGGCAGAGGCGGGGGCCGGCGCCACCGGGTGGGCGGTGGGCAGCCAGCCGTGAAGGGGGAACATGCCCGCCTTGGTGCCGAAGCCCACCAGCATCAGGAAAACCATGGTCAGGGCGGTGCCCTCGTGGCCGGCCAGGGCTTCCCGGTTCAGCACGCCCCCGGGGGCAAAGCTGAAGCTCTCCACCCATGGCGCCAGCACGAAGACCCCCAGCAGCACCAGGGAGGCGCCCAGCACCGAGTAGATCAGGTACTTGATGCCGGCGGCCACGGCGTCCTTGCTCATCTCGTGCACCACCAGCGGGACCGTGAGCAGGGTCATCAGCTCATAGAACATGTAGTAGGTGACGATGGAACCGGCGAAGCACAGCCCCATCAGCACCCCCAGACTCACCAGATAAAAGCTGTAGTAGCGCCGCAGGTGGCCCTCATGCTCCATGTAGGCGAAGGAGTAGGCCCCGGCCACCGCCCACAGCAGGGCCATGACGGCGGCGAAGACCTTCCCGGCGTCGTCGGTGCGGAAAAAGATGGGCAGGTTATCCGACAGCTGAAAGAGCTGCAGCTCCACAGAAGGGGCAAGCAGCACCGGCACCAGGGCGGCCAGGTTCAGCAGCAGCACCGCCAGCGTGAAAGGGTTCCTCCCGCGGCCGTCCCCCAGGGACTTCCACAGCCCCACCGCCAGGCCGGAGAGCACCGGCAGGAACACGGGAACCAGCAGATACCAGGATGGGATCATGGCGTAACACTCCTTCGGGTGAGTTTCACAGCGGGATGCCGAAGACGGCGAGTCCGGCGCGGATGGCCTCCAGCACCGGCCCGGCCAGGCAGCCCAGTCCCAGACAGGCGGCGCTGAGCAGTCCCAAACTGAGATGGCACAGCGGGCCGGGGGAGGGGACGGCGGGGTCTCTCGGGCTGCCCCCGGGGGACCAGATCAGCAGCACGGTCCGCAGCATGTAGAGGACATTCAGCAGGGTGGAGAGGGCCAGGACGGCCAGCGCCCCCCAGGTGTGGAGGCCGCCGTAAGCCAGGGCAGCCCGGGCCAGGGACACCTTGCTGACAAAGCCCGGCAGGAAGGGGATTCCCACCAGGGACAGGGCCCCCAGGGTGAAGGCGGCCCCGGCCACAGGTGCCCGGAGCCCGGCCCCCCGCAGGCCCTCCAGCCGGCCCTGCCGTCCGGAGGCCGCCATCAGCGGATCCACAGAGAGGAAGAGCAGGCTCTTGGCGGCGGCGTGGCCCATGAGGTGGAGCAGGGCAGCGGCGGCGCCGGCTTCCGTGTGCAAACCCAGCCCCAGGAAGATGTAGCCGATCTGGGCCACGCTGGACCAGGCGATCATCCGCTTGACCTCCGTCTGCCGCAGGGCGTGGACGGAGCCCATGACCATCCCCGCCGCGCCGAAGCAGAAGAGCACGTCGCTGATGCCGGCGTCCAGCACCACCGCCGGGGTGATGACCCGGAAGATGACCTTCAGCAGCACCACCAGATACCCCTTGCACACCACGCCGGAGAGCATGGCGGCACCGGTGGGGGTGGCGCTGGCATAGGCGTCCGGCACCCAGGTGTGGAAGGGGAACAGGGCGGCCTTGATGGCCAGGGCCAGCACCGGCAGCGCGATCACCGCCGTCAGGGGCAGGGCATAGGCGCCGCTTTGCTGCAGGGGGAGGATGGCCTTCTGCACCGGCTCCATCAGCAGGTGGCCGGTCAGGTCATAGGTCAGGATGATGCCCAGCAGCAGCAGGGCGGAGGCGATGAGGTTCATCACCATGTAGCGGGCGGCGGAGGCCAGCCCCCGGCCCCGGGTGGAGCGGGAGGCGATCAAGGCGCAGCCGGCGATGGTCATGATCTCCACAAAGACATAGACCGTGAACAGATCGTTGGTGTATACCTGGGCCATCAGCGCCGCCTGCATCAGCAGCAGGATGGCGCAGAAGGCGCTCTGGCGGTGGGACGTGATGTCCTCCTGCAGGCGCCGCATGCCCCCCAGCAGGGAGAGCAGGCTGATGCCGCTGAAGAGCAGCGCCATCATGGCCTCCAGGGGCCCAGCCCGCAGCTCGTTGCCCCAGGGGGCGCCGAAGTGGCCCATGGGGTAGTTGAAGGCCGTGGACCCCGGGAGCGTCCGGACCAGCAGCAGGCAGGACCCGCCGGTGACGAGGCACAGCAGCAGGACGGTCCAGCGCCGGGCGGCCCGGGCGGGCAGGACGGAGGCCAGGGCGGCCCCGGCCAGGGGCAGCAGGATGGAGGCCAAGGGGATGGATTGCCACAGGGGCATGGCTCAATCCGCCTCCTTCCCGGCCAGGTTGGTGATCTCGTCCAGGTTCAGGGTGTGGTAGCTGCGGTAGAGGCGGAAGGTGAGGGCCAGCATGACGGCGGTGGAGGCGACGGACACCACAATGCCCGTCAGCACCAGGCCGGCGGGAATCGGGTTCACATAGGCCTCCACGGCCTGGACACCCTCCGTGACAATGGGCGCGGTGCGGCCGGCCACATAGCCCCGGGCTGCCAGAAAGAGGTAGATCCCGCTGTCCGTCATGGAGAAACCCAGAATCTTCTTGATCAGGTTGCGGTCCAGCAGCAGCAGGGTAAACCCGATGCCGAACAGGGCGATGGCTGTCAGCTCCTCCAGGTTGGTCAGGCTCATTACACATCCCCCTTTCGGAAAAGGGTGAAGAAGGCGTACATGGTGCAGGCCACCACCAGCCCCACGGCGATGTTGAGATAAGGGATCAGGCCGGCGGAGAAGAGGGCGCCGGGGGTGCCGGGGGTGAACACGGAGGGCAGGCCGTTGGCGCCGGTGAAGAAGGAGTAGGCCTTGGCCAGGGCGTAGAAGCCCAGGGCGCACACCGACACGGCCCGGAAGGTCCGGAAGGTGAAGAAGCGCTCCGCCTTCTCAAAGCCGAAGGCCGCCAGATAGAGGATCAGGGCGGCCCCCATGACCGTCCCGCCGGAGAAGCCGCCCCCGGGGGAGAGGTGGCCGTTGAGCACCACATACAGCCCAAACATCAGTGCCAGGGGAACCAGCAGCGACGCCATGGTCTGCAGGATCACATCGTGCCGGGGCTCCCAGGTGAGCTCCTCCGCCACGGAGCGGGGCAGCCGGTGCCCGTCCCCCTGCTGCAGCCGCAGCAGGATGACCACCGTGCAGGCCGCCACAAACAGCACATTGCTCTCCCCCAGGGTGTCGAAGGCGCGGTAGTCCAGGATCATGCCGGCCACGATGTTCACCGCGCCGGTCTCCTGCAGCCCCTTTTCGATGTAGCGGGCGGGCACCTCGTTGTTGGTGGGGTTGTCCGCCCGGCCGAAGGCGGGCAGATCCGCTGCCGTCCGCAGCAGGATGCCCATGATGCCCACGCACAGCAGGAGGGCGATGCAGACATACAGCCACCGGGAAGCCCTCTCCCGGCGGCGCTGCCCGGGATCGGGCGCAGCCGGGACGGGCACGGCCCTGGGCGAGGGAAGGGGCCGGGGCGGCGGCGCGTCCAGCCCGTCGGCCAGGGCCTGATCCAGGGCGTCATCCCCCTCCAGGAGCCAGCGGAGGAAGCGCTGCCGCGCGTTCAGACCCGTGTCATCACGGATTCTCGCCATGGAGCGCACCTCCTTCCTCCGGGGCTGCCTGCCCCTCCTCCTGCTGCGCGGCGGCGTCCACGGCGTGGATCCGGCGGAGGGTCACGAAAAGCAGCAGGCTGTCAATGCCTGCCCCCACGGCGGCCTGGGTGATGGCCAGATCCGGGGACTGGAGCAGGATCCACACCACGCTCATGGCCAGGCTCTGGGCCATGAAAACCACGGCAGCCACCAGCAGATTCCGGGTCAGGGCCACGCAGAGCCCGCAGGCCAGGATGAGGATCAGCATCAGAATCATCAGCGGCTGCATTCAGTCATCCTCCCGTGTGTGGGCGACCATGGCGGGATCCTCCACGGTCATGTCGTGATCCAGATGGGTGTTGACGGTGATCTCCAGCCGGCCGATGAGGTGGGAGGCCACCGGGCTGGCGCACCAGAGAAGGGCGATGACCGCCGCCATCTTCAGGGAGGTGACGGTGAACCCCGACGCCACCATCAGGCCGCCCAGCATCAGGAGGATGCCCAGGGTATCGGCCAAGGCGGCGGCGTGGATGCGGCTGAGGGCATAGCGGAAGCGGAACAGCCCCAGCACCGCGCTGAGCAGCACAAAAAGCCCCGCGATTTCCAGCAGGGCAGCCAGCCCGTATCGGATCCAGTCAAGCATGGGGGCGGCCCTCCTCTCCGTGGGCATCGGCGGCGTGGCGCTGCCGCCAGACCCCCATGTAGATCCGGGTGAGGAGCACCACCGCCAGGAAGGAGAGCATGGTATAAATCATGGCGATATCGGTGAGATAGCCCTCCTCCAGCCGCAGGGCCAGGATGCAGATGAGAATCACCACCAGGGTCCCCATCACGTTGACGGCGATGATCCGGTCGGCGATGCGGGGACCCAGCACGGCCCGCAGCAGGCACAGCAGGAGCAGTACCCCGATGGCCGCCATCAGGACGTCCTGCAGTCCCTGCCACAGGGCGAGGGGGGAGACAGCCTGCTCAGGCATGGGGGCGGCCCCCCTTCTCCAGACGCCGGATCCGGCGCTGCATGGCGCTGTCGGACAGCCCCTCCTCAAAGGCGTTGTCCAGGCAGTGGACCAGGAAGCGGTCCTCCCGCACGTCCACGGTGATGGTGCCGGGGGTGAGGGTGATGGAGTTGGCCAGGAGCACCTTGCCCTTCCGGGTCTCCAGGGGCGTCCGGAAGGAGGTGAGGCGAGGCTGCGCCACCCGCCGGGGAGACCAGATCAGGCGGATGGTGGCCAGGGCGGAGCGGAGGATCTCTCCGAGCAGAAAAAAGAGGCAGACCACCAGCCCCGGCAGACGTTTCGCCAGCGCCCATTCCCGGCGGGGAGAGTAGCCCATGAACCTCCATATAAACAGATAGATCAGCCCGCTGAGCACCAGGCCGGTCAGGCCGATCTCCACCGTCCAGCGCCCGTTGAGAAGCAGCCAGAAGGCAAACAGCACAAAGAACATCAGGATCCCTCCATGCAGGCCATGAAGAATTCGCCACGCGCATTTTACCCCATGCGGAAGGGGATGTCAACAACACCGGGGCGGGCGGGGAAAATGGTCCGAACGGAATGCAAACTGTCAAATTGGCACTGAAACGCACAAGAAATACAGGAGAAATGCAAGATTCCTCTTGCTCCGTTGCATTCTCTGTTATAGAATACAGGCGAATTTGAACCGGCTGGAGGCCGGGAACGCAAAGGAGCGAGGATTCATGAGTGATTACGCACAGCGGGTTCTGGAAGGACTGAAGGCGCGCAACGCCAGCGAACCGGAGTTTATTCAGGCAGCGACGGAGATCCTGACCACCCTTCAGCCGGTGATCGACAAGCACCCCGAGTTTGAGGCGGCGGGCCTCCTGGAGCGCTACATCGAGCCGGAGCGCATCATCATCTTCCGGGTGCCGTGGGTGGACGACCAGGGCAAGGTGCAGGTGAACCGCGGCTACCGCGTGCAGTTCAACAGCGCCATCGGCCCCTACAAGGGCGGCCTGCGGCTGCACCCCTCGGTGAACCTGTCCATCATCAAGTTCCTGGGCTTTGAGCAGATTCTCAAGAACAGCCTCACCGGCCTGCCCATCGGCGGCGGCAAGGGCGGCTCCGACTTCGACCCCAAGGGCAAGAGCGACAACGAGATCATGCGCTTCTGCCAGAGCTTCATGACGGAGCTGTATCGCCACATCGGCGCGGACGTGGACGTGCCCGCCGGCGACATCGGCGTGGGCGGCCGGGAGATCGGTTTCCTCTATGGCCAGTACAAGCGCATCACCGGCCTGTATGAGGGCGTGCTCACCGGCAAGGGCCTGACCTACGGCGGCTCCCTGGCCCGTAAGCAGGCCACCGGCTACGGCCTGTGCTACTTCGTGGACGCCATGCTCAAGGCCAACGGCCAGTCCTTCGCGGGCAAGACCGTGGTGGTCTCCGGCTCCGGCAACGTGGCCATCTACGCCACCGAGAAGGCCACCGAGCTGGGGGCCAAGGTGGTGGCCATGAGTGACTCCAACGGCTACATCTACGACCCCAACGGCATCAACCTGGATGTGGTGAAGCGGCTGAAGGAAGTGGAGCGCAAGCGCATCCGCGAGTATGTGAAGGAAGTGCCCACCGCCACCTACACCGAGGGCTGCCGGGGCATCTGGACCATCAAGTGCGACATCGCCCTGCCCTGCGCCACCCAGAATGAGATCGACGAGGAGAGCGCCAAGGCCCTCATCGCCAACGGCGTCATGGCCGTGGGCGAGGGTGCCAACATGCCCTCCACCCTGGAGGCCACGGCGGCCTTCCAGCAGGCCGGCGTCCTCTTTGCCCCCGCCAAGGCGGCCAATGCCGGCGGCGTGGCTACCTCCGCCCTGGAGATGAGCCAGAACAGCCAGCGCCTCTCCTGGACCTTCGAGGAGGTGGACGCGAAGCTGAAGGGCATCATGGAGAACATCTTCGCCAAGGTGGACGAGGCTGCCAAGGCCTATGCCACCGCCGGCGATTACGTCTCCGGCGCCAACATCGCGGGCTTCCTGAAGGTGGCCGATGCCATGATGGCCCAGGGTGCGGTGTAAGCAAATTCCCCGAACCGGTAATTCGACAGCCGACTGCTGTGGAGACATGGCAGCCGGCTTTTTTGCGGCCGGACATTGGTTTTCCTGTAAGAATGTGGTATGATGGCGGCACAGACCCGGGCGTGCTGTCAAAAAAGGGGCCCTCAGCCACCCGGGGAGTACAGGAACAAGGACGGGGATGCACATGTCGGATCCCGGGTTTTATCTGCTGGTGTTCGGCTGCTGCTCGATCACGGGCTGGATCTGTCTGGGCGTGGGGCTGCATACCCTGCGGTACCAGAGAAGAAAGGAACGACGGGAGCAGGCCCATGCCACGGGCCGAGTGGTGGGAGCCGCCAAGAAGGTGCATACCCCCTACAGGGGACGGCCGGTGGTTTACTATGTGCCGGTGGTGGTCTTCACAGCCGGCGAACGGGAATACAGGCTGGAAAACGAGAACGGCCACCGGGAGGAGAAAAAGGTGGGCGTGGGCCGGACGGTGGAGGTGCTGTATGATCCGGAGGATCCATCACACTTCCATCTGGCGGACGACGACGCCAATGAGACCGGCGGGAAGCGCCTGATGCGCTTCGGCGGAGCCCTGATCGCCGGCGCTGCGGTGCTGACGCTGGTCAGCTGGTGGTTCCGGCTGCTCCGCTGACGGTTCAGACATCCCCTGCAACACGAATGCCTGGGAATTCCATGCACACAAAAACGGCCTGCCGCAGGGACAGGCCGCTTTTCCATCAGGGGGGTGTGAGGCTTTCCTGATAGTCCGTCACCGTGCCGGTATCCCGGTTGATCCGGAGCACGGCGGTGCCCAGGGGTGTCAGCAGCGGATCCGCCTTGGCCTTGGACTTGGAGTAGCCCCGCATTTTCTGCAGGTCGGCGCCCTGTTCCGCGACGGCTGCGGAATCGACCCCGTAAACGGCCACCGAGTAGGTGACATCGGGCTTGCCGAACCGGGGGTAGGCGCTCTCGATGATGGTGACGGTGTCCTCCGGCGCCCAGTCCGGGTGCCGGGCCAGGACGAGCCCGTTCAGCCGCTCGTTCTCGGAGAACCGCTCCTCCGCTGTGTAGGACGCGCTGAGGGAGGTGGTGTTGTAGTGCACCACATAATAGCTCCCCACCGCGGCAATGCCGATCACGGTGGCCACGGCCAGCACGATGATGTTCCGCCGGGTGAAGCGCAGCTTGTCCGCGCCGGCCTTCACCAGCCCCAGCCGCTGCACGGGCGGGATAGCGTAGCGCAGGAAGATGGTGAGGACAATGGACTCCAGGGGAAAGAGGGCCAGGTTTTTCAGAATCCGGACCAGGTCCACCGGCGCGTAGTACTTGCCCATCATTATCTCATAGTAGAGCATCATGATGGGGGTCTGGAGCACAATGTTGACGAAAAAGTCGATGCAGAAACGGGAGAGGATCACCCGGGTGACCGTGATCTCCGTCCGGTAGAGAAAGAGGGCAAAGATCACCGAGCCCGCGATCTCAATCAGGATGAAGGGGAAGAAATACGGCCCCGTGGGGAAAAGCAGGCAGCCCAGGGTGTCGGTGATGGCGGCGGCGGCGACGGCCACCACAGGCCCGAACACCATCGCCCCGAAGGCGTTGATGAGAAAGGCCGTGTTGATGCGCAGGTCCGCGGCGATGGGGATGGAGAACGCCTTGAAGGCCACCCGCAGCGCGATCATCAGCGCGGCAAAGACCAGCACGTTGGTCTTCTTGAACTCGCCGGCCGCACACTTCCAGTAGGCTTTGGAGAAGGGGTGGGGGAAGAGGGCGCTGTCGGAAGCGCTGCCACGGGGGGACTTGGGGATTTCAGCCATCAAAAAACCTCCTTTCAGAGCATGCACAAGCTGCACAAGGAGGCTTTGCACCAATGTGACCAGCGGGTGCGGACCCTCTACCGCGGCGTCAGCCTTCGTCCCCCGGACATCATCCCCGTCCGGAGGCACTTCACGCAGGGAGCCCTACTCTGTACAGGTGCATTATACAGATTTCGGCAGAAAAAGCAAGGTCAGCCCCGCTTCTTCTCCAGGTATTCATCGTAGGTGCAGTAGTAGTCGGAGATGGTGCCGTCGTCGTGGATCTCGATGATGCGGTCCGCCACGGTGGAGATGAACTGGTGGTCGTGGCAGGTGAACATCACATTGCCGGGGAAGGCGATGAGCCCGTTGTTCACGGCGGTGATGCTCTCCAGGTCCAGGTGGTTGGTGGGCTGGTCCAGGATCAGGAAGTTGGCGCCGGAGAGCATCATGCGGGAGAGCATGCAGCGGACCTTCTCGCCGCCGGAGAGCACGTTCACGGGCTTGTACACGTCATCCCCGGAGAAGAGCATCCGGCCCAGGAACTGCCGCATATAGGTCTCCAGCTGCTCCGGGCTGTACTGGGCAAACCACTCCAGCATGGTCTTGTCACAGCCGTCGAAGAACTTGGAATTGTCGTGGGGGAAGTAGCTGGTGGAGATGGTGACGCCCCACTTGAAGGTGCCGCTGTCGGGCTGAATCTCCTCCAGCAGGATCCGGAACAGGGCCGTGGCGGCCTGCTCGTTGCCCACCAGGGCGATTTTCTGGCCCTTGGTGATGATGAAGGAGACGTCCTTCAGCAGCTGCACTCCGTCCGCCGTGTAGGAGATCCCGTTGACGGCGAGGATGTCCTTTCCGGCTTCCCGGTCCGGCTTGAACTCCACCCAGGGATAGCGGCGGGAGGAGGCGGGCATCTCCTCCAGGGTCAGCTCGTCCAGCAGCTTCCGGCGGCTGGTGGCCTGCTTGGCCTTGGATTTGTTGGAGGAGAAGCGCTGGATGAAGGCCTTCAGCTCCTTGATCTTGTCCTCCCGGCGCTTCTTCTGGTCGTTCATCAGGCTCTGCATCATCTTGGAGGACTCGTACCAGAAGTCGTAGTTGCCCACGTACATGCGGATCTGGTTGTAGTCGATGTCCACGATGTGGGTGCAGATGTTGTTGAGGAACCAGCGGTCGTGGCTGACCACGATGAGGGTGCCGGGGAAGTCCATGAGGAAATCCTCCAGCCAGTTGACGCTGCGGTTGTCCAGGTTGTTGGTGGGCTCGTCCAGGAGCAGGATGTCCGGGTGGCCGAACAGCGCCTGGGCCAGCAGGACCTTGAACTTGTCGCCGCCTGCCAGCTCGGACATCCGGGTCTCGTGGAGCTCCACGGGGATGCCCAGACCCGTCAGCAGGGTGGCGGCGTCCGCCTCGGCGTTCCAGCCGTCCATCTCGGCAAACTCGCCCTCCAGCTCCGCCGCCCGCTCGCCGTCGGCATCCGAGAAATCGGGCTTGGCGTAGAGGGCGTCCTTCTCCTGCATGACCTCCCACAGGTGCGGATTGCCCATGATGACGGTGTCCAGCACCCGGCAGGCGTCGTACTTGAACTGGTCCTGCTGCAGCACGGACATCCGCTCGTTGGCGGGGATCACCACGCTGCCCGTGGTGGGCTCCAGCTCGCCGGAGAGAATCCGCAGGAAGGTGGACTTGCCCGCGCCGTTGGCGCCGATGATGCCGTAGCAGTTGCCGGGCAGGAATTTCAGGTCGGCGCCGGAGAAGAGCTTCTGTCCGCCGAAGGTCAGGGAAACGTTGCTGACAGTGATCATGGCTGCTCCTTTACGTCAGGTGAATTTACAAAGACCAGTATACCATAGTTTTGCGGGAAATGAAACAGCAAATGGCAAAAACCGCCGGAGGGGCGCCCCGCTTGATTCCCCGGGGCAGTCATGCTATAATCCGCCGGGGGAGGAGAGACGGCATGTTTGAAGCGAATCACCGGATGGAGGTCAACGGCGTCTGCCTGCACTATGCGGCAGCGGGGGAGGGAAAACCCGTGGTGCTGGTGCACGGGAACGGCGAGAGCCACGCGCTGTTTGACCGGGAGATGTCCCTGCTGACAGAGGCCGGATACCGGGTGTATGCGCCGGATTCCAGGGGCCACGGCGCCAATGCGCCGCTGCAGGAATACCACTATGACGACATGGCGGAGGACATGTACTGCCTGATCAAGGCGCTGGGGCTGGAGCAGCCGGCCCTCTACGGCCACAGCGACGGCGGCATCATCGGCCTGAAGCTGGCTATGCGCCACCCGGGCATCCTGAGCCGCCTGGCGGTCAGCGGCACCAACCTCTGCCCCGAAGGCCTCCGGCCTGACTTCCTGGCCGAGTGCGAGGCCATGAACCGGCGGGCGCCCAATCCGCTGATCACCCTGATGCTCCGGGAGCCCCACATCGACCCCGGGGACCTGCGCCGGATCACCATTCCGGTGCTGGTGACGGTGGGGGAGAGGGACCTGGTGCTGCCGGAGGAAACCCGCCGCATTGCGGAACACCTGCCGGACGCCCGGGTGGTGGTGCTGCCGGGGGAGGACCACGGCAGCTATATCGGCCGGAGCGATACCATGGGGAAACTCCTGCTGGCATTCCTGGGAGAGTAAACAAAAGGCCCGCCGGTTATACGCCGACGGGCGTTTTTCGTGATGGTCAGCCGGGGCGCCGCTCGTACCAGGCCTTCTTTTTCGGCTCACGCTGGAGTCCGTTTACCTGCCGGACCAGGGGATCGTCCGCGTTCCAGCCGAAGGATTCCAGGGTCAGGCTGTAGCCGCAGGAGGAGAGCACCGCGCTGATGTCCTCCAGCAGGTTGTACATGAGCCGGGCGTAGTGGCCGCGGATGGAGCGGAAGGGGCAGTCCAGCAGCTGATGGAAATCCTCCAGCTGGAAGAGGGAGCAGCCGTCCAGCCCCACGGTGGAGACGCTGTCCGGGTACTGCTTGCAGGCCATGCGCAGCGGGAACCCGGCCAGCCAGGCGTCCGCCTCGCGGATCTTGGCCAGCACCCGCTGCTGGGTGCCCTTCGGGAGGAGAAAAAAGGTCTCCTGCTGCATGGCGCGTCTGCTGTCGTAGGTGGTGAAGACCATGTTGCCGTCGCCGAAGATATTGACCGTGAAGCCGCCGTCGTAACCGTTGCAGGGCCTGTATGCATAACAAAAGATACAGCTGCTGGTATCCCTGGCCACACGCTCACCCCCCGGGTAGGATTCATTATGAGGATTGTAAAACTTATGTCAGTTTTCGTCAACCATGAACCTGCCCGCCCCACACAATTTAATCATTTGTTTCACGAAAGAAACAGATTGTTCAGCGGCAGGAAACATTTGTGAAACAATCAGGGCAATTGCGGCGTTTGTTCCACAAAACCGGGCTCCTCGTCCCCGACGGACAGCACCGTCAGCACATCGCCTGCCACGGAGAAGCGGACCTCCCGCCGGGCGAACCGAAAGCCGTACACCCGGTCCGGACTGTGCTGGTAGGCGGGCCTGGGGTCGTGGGAGAGCACGGACAGCAGGGCGTCCTGTTGGGGTCGGGTAAGACCGGACAGCAGGGCAGGCGGGCAGACCACCTGCAGGCTGCGCTCCGGCAGGGCGGCGGTGTAGCCCGCGGCGGCGTCCGGTACACAGTCCGCATAAGGGAGGTAGGGCTTCACGTCCAGGATGGGGGTGCCGTCCGCCAGATCAGCCCCGCTGACCAGGAGGGCGCCGTCCTCCACCCCGTGAAGGCGGACGGCGCTCAGGCCGATGGGGTTGGGCCGGAAAGGACTCCGGGTGGCGAAGACGCCCACCCGGCGGTTTCCGCCCATGCGGGGCGGACGCACGGTGGGGGACCAGTCCTCCCGCAGGGCTTGATGGAACACCCACAAAAGCCAGAGGTGGCTGAACCCCTCAATGCCCCGCAGGGCCTCCGGCACCCGGTATTCGGGGACGAACTCCACCCGGGTGAGCACCTCCGGCACCAGCCCGCTCTGGCGGGGGACGGCGAATTTCTCCGTATAGTCGTTCCGGGCATAGGCGATGATCCGCATGGGGATGCGCGCTTCCTCTGTCATGGCATCACCTCAGCGGAGGCTGAAACCGCCCTCTCCCTGCAGCACCACCCGGGTGGAGAGGCAGGCCCGGAGGGCGTCGGCCAGCAGGGGGAGATCCTGCGCACCGGCGGTCTCCCAGGCGGAGTGCATGGCCAGCTGGGCCAGGCCCACGTCCACCGCGGCCGATGACAGGTGGGAGAGGCTGATGTGCCCCAGGGTGGAGCCGCCGGCCATGTCCGGCCGGTTGGCGTAGTGCTGGACGGGGATCCCCGCCCGGCGGCAGATCTCCGCAAAGATGCCCTCGGACTGCCCGTCGGTGGTGTACTTCAGGGCGGCGCTGTGTTTGATCACGATGCCGCCGTTCATCAGGGACTGCACCGTGGCGTTGGTGTACTCGGGGTGGTTGGGATGGACGGCGTGGGCGTTGTCGGCGGACACCAGGAAGGAGGAGGCGTACAGCCGGCCCTTCTCCTCCCCGGAGAGGGAAAGGCCTTCCGCGATCCGGTCCAGCACGTCCGTGAGAAAGGTGCTGTCCGCGCCCTGGCGGGAGCCGCTGCCCACCTCCTCGTTGTCAAACACGCAGGCCATGGGGATGTGGGCCTTCGGGTGCACGGCAGCCAGGGCCCGGATGGCGGCATAGGCGCACTCCAGGTCGTCCAGCCGGGGGGCGGAGAGGAATTCCTCCGCGGCGCCCCAGACACAGCCGGGCATCCGGTTGTAGAGCTGCAGGTCTGCACTCACCACATCCTCCGGGCTGACCCCGGCCTCCTCCGCCAGCACCGCCGGCAGGGAGGGGGCATCGCTGCCGCCCCAAAGGGGCAGCAGATCCACCTGGGGCTTGTAGGCGTACCCGCTGTTTACCTCCCGGTTCATGTGGATGGCCACATTGGGGATGACACACAGGTCCCGGCGGCTCTGCACCAGGCGCACGGCCACCCCGTCCCCCTCCCGGACAAAAAGCCGGCCGGCCACGGACAGGGGGCGGTCAAACCAGGAGGAGAAGATGCTCCCGCCGTATTTCTCTACATTCAGGCGGGTGTAGCGGTTGTCCCGCAGCTCCGCCCCCTGCCACAGGATGCGGAAGGTGGGGGAGTCGCTGTGGCCGGCCACGATGGATATGCCCGCGGGCCGCTCCTCCGGGAGGGCAAAGGCGATGAGGCTGGACCCGCCCCGGCAGACAAAATAGCGGCCCCCGGGGGCGAGCTGCCAAGGGTCCTGCTCCTGCAGCGGGGTGAAACCGGCGCCGCGCAGGGTCTCCGCCAGGGCGGCCACGGCGTGCCAGGCGGTGAGGGAGACGGACTGGAAATTCAGAAAATCCTGCACAAAGGGATGCATGGTGTGCCTCCTGTCAATTCATATCCTGAAAGCGGCTGCGGCTTCCGGGACGGTTCAGCAGCCGCTCCTTCTCCTGAAGGGTGAGCAGGTATTCATACCAGCGGCTGCGCTGGCCGTTGGGGAGCTGATGCCTTCGGCTCCGGAAGAGATAGCGTGCCGGGTCGGCCAGAAAGGGGAAATCCCCGGCCAGGGCCTGGGCCAGGGCAAAGCGCATCTCCGGCGTCGGGGGATCGAAGCCCTGCTCCTCATAGTGGAAACGTACCTCCCGGGCCGGCCGCAGCAGCCGGATCACCACCTGATCCTCCAGCACCGCCAGCTGCTCCAGGGGCTGCACGGACAGATCCCGGATCAGGGGATAGAGCCGTGCATACAGATTGGTGCGCCGCACCCGCTCCGCCCGGCTGTGCTGCTGCTCCTGGCGCGCCCGGAGCATGAGCCGCAGCACCACACACACCGCCAGCACGCCGACACAGACAAGGACCCAGGGCACGGACAACCACCTCCGGAGAACAAAATCCACAGGCACATTGTATCCATCATGGCCGCCTGTGTCAACGCCGCGCAGACAGACCGGCGCTTGACAACCGGCCGGGCCTCCGGTATAATGGGCTCATCCAATGAAAGGAAGGTACCAACGCGCTGATGAGGAAGATCCGCTGAACGTGTCAGGCTGCATGAAAGACGCCGGGTTCTGAGAACCGTGGCGCGCTGTTTTGCTGCCGGACAGGGGATGCGGGACTGTCGGCGTTTTTTGCGTTGTCATACCGGCCCCCTCTCCGGCGGGAGGAGGTGTTTTGATGGCGAAACTGCTGTTGGAAATCAAGGATCTGGTGAAGTCCTGCGGGGACCGGGAACTGTTCAGAATAGAACACCTGAGCGTGTATGACGGGGAGCGGATCGGGCTGATCGGGGAGAACGGCGCCGGCAAGTCCACCCTGCTGGCGATTCTGGCGGGGGAGGCGGAGCCGGACAGCGGCGCGGTGCGGCGCCTGGCCCCGGCCGCGCTGATCCGCCAGCAGGGCGGGGCGGAGGCGGCGGAGGACCCGCAATGCCGGGCGCTGTTTCAGGCCCCGGAGCAGCGGGAAGGCCTCTCCGGAGGCGAGCTGACCCGCAGGCGCATCGCGGCGGCCCTCTCCCGCCACCCGCAGCTGCTGATGGCGGACGAGCCCACCACCGACCTGGACGAGGAAGGGCTGCGGATGCTGACCAGACAGCTGGAGGCCTTCCGGGGCGCCCTGCTGCTGGTGTCACACGACCGGGCCATGCTGCGGCGCCTCTGCAGCCGGATCTGGTGCCTGGAGGAGGGCGGCATCACGGACTTCCCGGGCGGCTACGACGCCTTCCGCGCCCAGCAGCAGCGGGAGCGGGACCGCGCCCAGTTCGAGTACGAACAGTATCAGGGGGAGCAGAAGCGGCTGCGGCAGGCGGCCCAGCGCATGGCCGAACGGGCCTCCGCCGTCCGGAAGGCGCCCGCCCGCATGGGCAACAGCGAGGCCCGTCTCCACACCCGGGAGTGGACGGACTCCGTGCTGCAGATCAGCCACGCCAAACGCACCATCCAGAACCGGATGGAGCAGATGGAGGTGAAGGAGAAGCCCCGGAGCCTGCCGGAGATCCGGATGCAGCTGGGGGTGGACTCCCCCGTCCGGGCCAGGACAGCGCTGAGCGTCACCTGCGACGGGCTGTGGGCGGCCGGAACCCGGCTGCTGGAGACCACGGGCTTTACCCTGCCTGCCGGCAGCCGGACGGCCCTCACCGGCCCCAACGGCTGCGGAAAGACCACCCTGCTGAGCGTGCTCACCGGCCGGCCCTCGCCGGAGACGGCCTTTTCAGGGAAAGTGCGCTTCAACCCGGCGGCGCGGCCGGGCTGGTTTGACCAGCACCACCGGCGGACCCTCCGGGAGGAGGCCACGGTGCTGGAGAATGTGATGGCGGAATCGGTGAAGCCGGAGTCCCTGGCCCGCACGGTGCTGGCCTGCCTGGGCTTTGCCCGGGAGGACGTCTTCAAGCCGGTGGCGGTGCTCTCCGGCGGAGAGCGGGCCAAAACCGCCCTGGCCCGGCTGCTGCTGATGGACTGCAATCTGCTGATCCTGGACGAGCCCACCAACCACCTGGACCTGTATGCCATGGAGGCGCTGGAGGAACTGCTGTGCGGTTACGGCGGCACGCTGCTCTTCGTCAGCCATGACGCGGCGTTCACGGAGAAGGTGGCCACCCGGAGCGTCCGGTTTGAGGCGGGGCGCCTGGTGACCTTCGAGGGAACGGCCGGGGAGCGGCGGCAGGCGGAGCAGACGGCGGATGCGGCGCGGGAGCGGGAGATCGCGGTCACCGGCCTGGAGATCCGCATGGCGGAGCTGGCGGCCCGGATGGCATCACCCCGCAAGGGGGACAGCCCGGAACAGCTGAAGGAGGCCTATTTCCGCCTGGCCGCCGAGCTGCAGGAGCTGAAGCGGGGGTGATAAAACTTGCAGGTTTCCCCGGGAAATGACGCTGTGCGGTCTTTCCCTTTTGCGGGATTCATGCTATACTGACGGCAGAAAAACCCGGGACGCAAAAACGGAGAAAAGGGAGGAGAGCGCGTGGAAGGGACGCATGTGATCACCATCGCCCGGGGCTACGGCAGCGGTGGCAAGACCATGGGGAAAATGCTGGCGGAGGAGCTGGGCTGGAGCTACTATGACCGGGACCTGCTCCGCCTGGCTTCCGACGAGAGCGGCATCAGCGAGGAGCTCTTTGCCCGGGCGGACGAGAGCGGCGTGAAAGCCCGCCTCTTCCGGATTGCCCGGGACGTCTTCGACGGACAGGTGATCCCGCCGGACCGGGACGACTTCATCTCCAACGAGAACCTCTTCCGCTATCAGGCCAAGATCATCCGGCGCCTGGCGGCCCAGGAGAACTGCGTCATCATCGGCCGCTGCGCCAACTATGTGCTGCGGGACATGCCCAACGTCATCAAGGTCTACGTCCACGCGCCGGAGAAGTACTGCATCCGGACGGTGATGAGCATGTACGGCCTCACCAACGAGGAGGCGTCGAAGCGGATCCGGGAGATCGACAAGCGCCGCGGGGCCTATTACCGCTATTTCACCGGCCACGACTGGCAGTTTGCAGACGACTATGACCTGTGTATCGACTCCTCCAGGATGAGCTGGGAGAAGTGTATCCAGATCGTCCGGGCCTACCTGGAGAGCATGTGACCGGCGGAAGGCCTGGGGAGAGATACGGTGAACACATACCTGCACCGCGTACAGTACTATGAGACGGACATGATGGGGGTTGTCCACCACGCCAACTACCTCCGCTGGATGGAGGAGGCGCGGATCGACTTCATGGATCAGTTGGGCTTCCCCTATCGGAAAATGGAGGCCGCCGGTGTTTTTTCGCCGGTGAAGGCCATATCCTGCGACTATCGCCGGACCTGCACCTTCGGGGACGAGATCGCCGTGGCGGTGTCGGTGGAGAGCTTCAACGGCGTGGTGCTGGCCATCACCTACCGCATGTGCCAGACGGCCACCGGGGAGGAGGTCTGCACCGCCCGCTCCGAGCATGTCTTCCTGAACCGGGAGGGCCGCTTTGTCCGCCTGCCCCGGGTGATGCCTGATTTTTGCGAGGCCATCCGGGAGCTGGTTCCGCCGGAAACGCCGGTCGATTGAAGCGGAAAACCGCCGCACCACGAGAGAGGAGAGTGCCCATGGCCTATTTCCGCATTGACTATTACTCCGACGCCCTGCACCGGGCGGCATCCTTCGAGATGCTGATCCCCAACGACCTGCGCACCGACATTCCCAGGCCGGAGAACCCGTATGCCAAGCGCCCCATGAAGACCCTCTTCCTCCTCCACGGCTACACCGGCAAGGCGGGCAACTGGGTGCCGGAGTGGATGGCGGAGAAGTACAATTTCGCCATTGTCATGCCCAACGGGGAGAATGGCTTCTACCTGGACGGGCGATCCACGGGCCACGCCTACCAGACCCTGGTGGGGGTGGAGCTGGTGGACTATGTCCGCAAGACCTTCGGCTTGGCCAAGACGCCGGAGGAGACGTTTATTGCGGGCCTGTCCATGGGCGGGTTCGGGGCGATCCATACCGGCCTGGCCTACCCGGAGACCTTCGGCAAGGTGGGGGCCCTGTCCTCGGCGCTGATTGTGCGCGGCATCGCCGGCATGCAGCCCGGCACGGACAACGGCACAGCCAACGAAGCCTACTACCGGGAGTGCTTCGGGGACCTGGACACGGTGCTGGAGCGGGACGCAAACCCGGAGGTGCTGGCGGCGAAACTCCAGGACGCCGGGACGAGGATTCCGGAACTCTATATGTGCTGCGGGACGGAGGACTTCCTCCTGGAGCCGAACCGGGAGTTCCACCGCTTCCTGGAGGCCCGGGGCATTCCCCACGAGTACCACGAGGGGCCGGGCGTCCACGACATGGCTTTCTGGAGCGAGCACATCGTCCACGTGGTGGACTGGATGTTCAGGGACGAGGAATTGGAGGAGAAAAAAGAGTGAATCTGACCTTTGGCATCAACCTGGGGGGCTGGATGTCCCAGACCCGGCGGTACCGGCCGGAGTTTATCACGGAGGCGGACTTTGCCGCGATCCGGGACATGGGCTTTGACCACGTGCGGCTGCCGGTGGATTTCGACATCCTGGCGGACTGCGGCACGACGCCCCTGACCCGGGCGGTGGACTGGGCGGAGGCCTGCGGGCTGTCCATCATTGTGGACCTGCACAAGGCGCCCGGCTATGACTTCAATGCGGCGGAGAACAACGGCAACACCCTGTTTTCCAGCCCGGAACTCCAGGAGCGGTTCCTGAAAATCTGGGACCGGCTCTCCGGAGACTACGGCGCACGGCCCCATGTGGCCTTTGAGCTGCTCAACGAGGTGGTGGAGCGGGAGGCGGCCCAGCCCTGGAACGACCTGATCCGCCGGGCGGTCCGGGTGATCCGCGGCAACACCGGCAACACCATCATCTACGGCGGCATCCAGTGGAACCAGGCGGAGAAGCTGGCGCTGCTGGAACAGCCGGAGACGGAGAATGTCGTCTTCACCTTCCACTTCTACGAGCCCCTGGTGTTCACCCACCAGAAGGCCCCCTGGCTGAAGCACCGCATCGACCAGGAGCAGACGGTGCAGTATCCGGACACCATGGCCCGCTACCGGGAGCTGTGCGCCGGCATGGACTTTGCCGACAATGTGACCTCCTCCCGGGCGGGGGAGATCGGCAGAACCTTCATGGAGGAGCAGATCCTGAAGGGGGTGCGGGCGGCGGAGAAGGCCGGGGTGCCCATCTACTGCGGGGAGTACGGCGTCATCGACCGGGCGCCGGCGGAGGACAGCCTCCGCTGGCTGCAGACGGCCAACGCAGTCTTTGACCAGTATGGCATCGGCCGGGCCCTGTGGACCTACCGGCAGATGGACTTCGGCCTGATGGACCCGCACTATGACAGCATCCGGGAGGGCTTCCTGGCGCTGAACCCGCTGAAATAAACACTGCAACAGGGAGGATCAACCATGAGAAGAGTGTTTTTGACCGTGCTGGACGCGGTGGGCTGCGGCGCGCTGCCGGACGCTGCGGACTATGGCGACGAGGGGGCCAATACCTTCGGTCACGTGGTGGACACAGTGCATCCCCGGCTGCCCAATCTGGCCAGGATCGGCCTGGGCCAGGTGGAGGGCACCCACTATCCGCCGGACCCGGCGGCGGTGGGGGGCGCCGGCCGCTGCGTGGAGGTCAGCGCCGGCAAGGATACCACCACGGGCCACTGGGAGATTGCCGGATTGCGGCTGGACCGCGCGTTTCCCACCTTCCCCGACGGCTTCCCGGCAGCGTTTATCGCCCGCTATGAGGCGGCCATCGGCCACCGGGTGATCGGCAACAAACCCGCCTCCGGCACAGCCATCCTGGAGGAGCTGGGGGAGGAGAGCCGGGTGAACGCCACCCCCATTGTCTACACCTCCGCCGACAGCGTCTTCCAGATCGCCTGCCACGAGGAGGTCTTCCCCCGGGAGGAGCTCTACCGCTTCTGCACCATCGCCCGGGAGATGCTCCAGGGAGAGCTGGGGGTGGGGCGCGTGATCGCCCGGCCCTATGTGGGGGAGAAGGGGAACTTCACCCGCACGGCGGGCCGCCGGGACTTCTCCCTGCCGCCCATCGGCAGGACGGTGCTGGACGCGGTGAAGGAGGCCGGGATGGAGAGCCTGGGCGTGGGCAAGATCGAGGACATCTTCGACCACGTGGGGCTCACGGGCTCCAACCATGCCGCCGGCAACGCCGCCTGCATTGACGCCTGGATGGACTACATGCGCCGGGATTTTGACGGGCTGTGCTTCACCAACCTGGTGGATACGGACATGCTCTGGGGCCACCGCCGGGATCCCAGGGGCTTTGCGGACGCGCTGATCTACATCGATCAGAAGCTGCCGGAGATCCAGGCCCTGATGGGGGAGGAGGACCTGCTGATCCTCACCGCCGACCACGGCTGCGACCCCACCTTCCGGGGCACCGACCACACCCGGGAGCACATCCCGCTCCTGGCCTGGCACAAGAGAATGACCCGCCTGGTGGACCTGGGCACCCGGAAAACCTATGCGGACATCGCAGCCACCTGCGCGGAGTGGCTGGGCCTGCAGGACCGCTTCGGCGCCGAGTCCTTCGCGGACGAACTCTGCTGAATGAACTGTATAAAGGAGAAATAAGATGTTGGATCAGAATGTGGCGGCGGAAGTACTCAGCTGCGCAACCCGGACGGGCGGCGACTTCGCCGAGATCTTTCTGGAGGACCGCAGGAGCCAGTCCCTGAGCATGCGGGCCAGCCGGATTGAGGCGGTGAGCACCTCCCGGATGCATGGCGCGGGCATCCGTGTCTTCGACGGAACCCGGGCCATCTATGTCCATACCAACGACACCAGCCGGGAGGGCCTGATGGACTGCGCTGCCCAGGCGGCGGCGGCCATCCGGGGCCGGGAACCCGGCAAGCCGGTGGGCTTCTCCCGCTGGACCGCCGCCCGGGAGGAGGAGATCCGTCTGCTGCCCACGGATACGCCGGCGGCCCGGAAGGCGGAGAAGCTCCGGGCGGCAGACGCTGCGGCCAGGAGCGTGTCGGACGAGATTGTCCAGGTCACCTGCGGTTTCGCGGACTCGGTGCAGGATGTGCTGATCTGCAACACCGAGGGCGTGTTTGTCACGGACCGCCGGGTCTACTCCCGGTTCCGGGTGTCTGCGGTGGCCTCCGACGGCCACGAGAACCAGTCGGGCACGGTTTCCCCCGGCGCCGGGGTGGGCTTCGAGCTGTTTGACACGGTGGATCCGGAGGACTGCGGCCGCATGGCGGCCACCCGGGCCCGGACCATGCTCCACGCCGACAACTGCCCGGCGGGCGTCTACCCGGTGGTGATCGACGGCGGCTTCGGCGGCGTGATCTTCCATGAGGCCTGCGGACACTCCCTGGAGGCCACCTCTGTGGCCTACGGCCTGAGCGAGTTCAGCGGCAAGCTGGGGCAGCAGATCGCGGCGGAGTGCGTGACGGCGGTGGACGACGGCACCATCCCCGGCGAGTGGGGCTCTACCCACATCGACGATGAGGGCATGCCCACCACCCGGCTGGTGCTGATCCGCAACGGCATCCTGGAGAACTATATGATCGACAAACTGGGCGGCCGCCGCATGAACATGGCGCCCACCGGCTCCGGCCGGCGGGAGAGCTACCAGTGGGCCCCCACCTCCCGGATGCGCAACACCTACATCGCCGCCGGACACGATGACGAGGCGGCCATGATCGCCACCATGGGCACCGGCCTGTATGCCAAGAGCATGGGCGGCGGCTCGGTGAACCCCGCCACGGGGGAGTTCAACTTCGCCGTGGAGGAAGGCTACTGGGTGGAGAACGGCGTGATTGTGCGGCCGGTGCGGGGCGCGTCCCTCATCGGCAAGGGCGGGGAGATCCTTCGCAAGATTGACCGGGTCGGCGGGAACATGAGCATGGCGCAGGGCATGTGCGGCTCCTCCTCCGGCTCCATTCCGGTGAACGTGGGCCAGCCCATGATCCGTGTCAGCAGCATCACGGTGGGCGGAAAGTGAGGAGAACAATGAGTCAGATGGATTTGTTCATTCAGAAACTGCTGGCGGCGGCCAAGGCGGCGGGCGTTGACCCCGCAGAGGTCTGCTACGTGGAGTCCTCCTCCTTCTCCGTGGAGGCCATGGAGGGCAAGATCGAGCAGTACGAGGTCTCCTCGGCCCGGCGGCTGGGGCTGCGGGGCGCTGTGGAGGGCCGGATGGGCTATGCCTCCACAGAGGCCTTCGATGACGGCGCCATCGCCATGCTGGTCAGCGGCGTGAAGGACAGCGCCGCCCTGGCGGAGGCGGAGGAGCAGGAAGAGATCTACGGCATGGACGATGCCTACCCGGAGCTGACGCCGGTGGAGAGCGACATCGACGGCGTCTCCCCGGAGGACAAGATCGCCATGTGCCTGCGGATGGAGGAGGCGGCCAAGGCCTTTGACGCCCGGATCAGCAAGAGCCAGGGCGCCTTCGTGGGCACCTCCCGGGGGCTGATGCGCCTGGTGAACAGCAAGGGGCTGGACCTGACGGCGGAGACGCCCCAGGGCGGGATCCTTTCCGCCGGCGTCTTCCTGGTGGCCAAGGACGGGGACTCCACCACCACCGGCGGGCACTTCGAGGCCACGCGCCGGGTGGGGGACTTCGACCCTGTGGCGGTGGGACAGGCGGCGGCGGAGGAGGCTGTCTCCCAGCTGCACGCCCGGCCCGTGGAGTCCGGCGTATACAAGGCGGTGCTCCGCTGGGACGTGATGCAGGCCATGCTGGCCACCTTCAGCGGTGTGTTCTCCGCGGAGAACGCCCAGAAGAAGCTCTCCCTGCTGGCAGGCCGGGAGGGGGAGACCATCGCGGCTCCCTGCGTGACCCTCATCGACGATCCGCTGCTCCCCGGCGGCATGGCCACGGCGGCCTTTGACGCGGACGGCGCGGCCTGCAGAACCAAGGCCGTGATCCTGGACGGCGTCCTGGAGACCCTGCTGCACAACCGGAAAACGGCCAAAAAGCAGGGCGTGGAGACCACCGGCAACGCATCCCGGACGGGCGTGGGCGGCCCTGTGCGGGTGGCCCCCACCAACCTGTTCCTCCAGCCCGGCACCCGGAGTGCGGCCGACCTGATCCGGGACATGGACGACGGCCTGCTGATCACGGACATCTCCGGCCTCCATGCCGGCGCGAACCCCATCAGCGGCGATTTCTCCCTGATTGCCAGGGGCTTCCTGGTGGTGAACGGCGAGATCGGGCGGCCGGTGGAACAGATCACGGTGGCCGGAAACTTCTATCAGCTGCTGAAGGAGATCCGGGAAGTGGGCAGTGACCTCATCTTCCAGGGCCGCTCCATCGGCTCCCCCTCGGTGGCGGTGGAGGCCATCAGCGTCAGCGGCGCGGACAGCGTGCAGCCCTGACAGATGAAACTCCCCGGCGGCACAGCGGACCGGGGCATCAGAGGCGGAAAACCGGATCAGCATACATAAAAACAGCCCGGCCTGTGTATTGGCCCGGGCTGTTTTCGTTCTTCAGATCTGGTCAGAGGCATTCAGGAACCGCTCCGCTTCCGCCAGGATCCGCCGGGAGTCTTCGTAACAGATAGCGGCCAGGGCGCCGGCGTAATCCATCAGCCGGACCGCGCGGATTTCCACGGTGTCCCTGGGCTGAAAGGACAAATCGACGGCCCTCGCCAGGAAGAAGACAACCTGCTTGATGATCTCGGGGTGTCCCTCACGTTCCAGCGCATACTCCTCCGTGGACCGGAAGCCATCCAGCAGGACAGCCTCGGCGCCGGTCTCCTCCAGGATCTCCCGGAGAGCGGTCTCCCGTTCGGTCTCTCCCGCTTCCATGTGCCCTTTCGGGAAGCCCCAGAACCCGTCGGGGCCCTGGACCAGCACATATCGGCGACCCGCCGGCGTATCTGCACAGAGCACCGCGCCGCAGGATTTTTCTCTTTTCTCAGGCGTCATGGCGCGCTCAGATATCCAGAATGATGGGCAGGATCATGGGATTGCGCTTGATCTTCTCGAAGATGAAGCGGTGCAGCTCGTCCTTGATCCGGTTCTTCAGATCCGGCCAGTTCTCGCCGGACAGGTTGCTGGAGGTGAGGATCTGACGGGCCAGGTCCCGGGTGTTGTCGATGATGTCCTCGTTCTCCCGGACATAGATGAAGCCGCGGCTGATGATGTCCGGCCCGCTGACCAGCTTCGCCTCGTCCCGGTTGATGGCCATCACCACGATGATCAGGCCGTCCTCGGAGAGGTGCTTGCGGTCCCGGAGCACCACGTTGCCCACGTCGCCCACGCCCAAGCCGTCCACCAGCACGGTGCCGCTGGGGACCTGCTCGCCCAGGGACAGGGAGTCCTGGGTCATCTCGATCACCTGGCCGATCTCCGGCAGGACGATGTTCCGGCTGTCCATGCCCATGCTCTCCGCCAGCTCCGCGTGCTGCCAGAGCATGCGGTACTCGCCGTGGACGGGGATGAAGTATTTCGGCTTCACCAGGGCGTGCATGAGCTTCAGCTCCTCCTGGCAGGCGTGGCCGGAGACGTGCACCTCCGCCATGGCGGAGTAGACCACCTGAGCGCCGCAGCGGTAGAGCTGGTTGATGACCCGGCTGATGAACTTCTCGTTGCCGGGAATGGGGGTGGCCGAGATGATGATGGTGTCGCTGGGGCGGATCTGCAGCTTCCGGTGCTCGGCGTAGGCCATGCGGGTCAGGCCGGCCATGGGCTCGCCCTGGGAGCCGGTGGTGAGCACCAGGATGTTCTCGTCCGGGTAGCGGTCCAGGTCATCCTGGTCCACCAGCCACCCCTCCGGGATCTCCAACTCGCCGATCTCCATGGCCACATGGGTGACATTCACCATGCTGCGGCCGATGAAGCAGACCCGGCGGCCAAAGCTGATGGCGCAGTCGATGACCATCTGCATCCGGTGGATGTTGGAGGCGAACATGGCCACAATCACGCGGCCCTTGGCGCCCTCAAACATTTTCTCGAAGGTGCTGCCCACCTTCAGCTCACTCATGGTGTAGCCGGGGCGCTCCACGTTGGTGGACTCGCACAGCAGGGCCATGACGCCCTTCTCGCCCAGCTCCGCCAGGGTCTGCAGGTCGATGACCTCCCCGTCGATGGGGGTGTAGTCCACCTTGAAGTCGCCGGAGCAGACCACGGTGCCGGCGGGACAGGTGATGGCGATGGCGCAGGCGCCGGCGATGGAATGGCTGACGTGGATGAACTTGGCGGTGAACTTGCCCAGCTTCACCTCGTCCCGGGGCTGCACCACATGCATGGGAATGTTGCTGATCCGGTGCTCCTTCAGCTTCAGGTCCACCAGGGCCAGGGTCAGCCTGGTGCCGTACAGGGGCGCCGGCACCTGCCGCAGGATGTAAGGGGTGGCGCCGATGTGGTCCTCGTGGCCGTGGGTCAGCAGGAAGGCCCGGACGTTTTTCTTCTTCTCCACCAGGTAGGTGACGTCCGGAATCACCAGGTCCACGCCCAGCATGTCCTCCTTGGGGAAAATGCTGCCGCAGTCCACCACGATGATGTCGTCCTCATACTCGAAGACGTACATGTTCTTGCCGATCTCATCCACGCCGCCCAGGCACACGATGCGCAGCTTGCTCACGGATTTATTTGCAGGATTCTCTCTCAATCAGGTACCTCCTTCCGAATGGCCCGAAGGCCGGGAAAGCATTACAGCAAAGACAGCCCGTCGCTCCCCGAGCGACAGAAAGCGGAAACACGAGGCTGAATGCAGTTCACAGATACGTATTCCACCGTATCTTCATCATACACGAAATACAGAAACAAAACAATGAACAATCCGGTCAAAGTTTGGCCAGATGTTTATTGTTTCTTGTCATTCTTCCAGTGTCTTCAGCAGCCTGGGACTGACCGTGAACCAGCAGATCAGGTGGACGGCGAAGGTCAGGGCCCAGGAAACAGGGTAGGACAGATACAGCACCGTCAGGGTATGCCAGGCGGGCTGGGCGAAGAGAGTCATGATCCAGACGATGCGGAACAGGCAGGCGCCGGCCAGGCTCACGAACATGGGCGTGATGGAGCACCCGATGCCCCGGAGCTGGCCCACCATGGTGTCCATCATGCCGCACAGGCAGTAGGTGGGCATGATGACGCTCAGCCGCAGCAGGCCGAAACGGATCACCTCCGGATCCCGGTTGTAGATGGAGATCAGCGGCGTGCCCAGGGCCCAGAAGGCGAACCCCAGCACCAGCCCCACCACCGCCACGGTCCCCAGGCACACCCACATGACCCGCCTCACCCGATCCGGCTTATGGGCGCCGTAATTCTGGCTGGCAAAAGTGAGGTCCGCCTGGTAGATGCTGTTCATGGAGGTGTAGACGAAGCCCTCCAGGCTGCTGGCCACAGAGTTTCCGGCCACGGCGATGGAGCCGAACTCGTTGATGGCGCTCTGGATCAGCACGTTGGACACGGAGAAGAGGCTGCCCTGGAGGCCGGCGGGGAGGCCCACCCGGGCGATGGCCCCCAGCTGCTGCGGATCGATCCGGAGCCTGTGCAGATCAAGGTGCAGGGCGCCGTCGGAGCGGCAGAGGCAGCCCAGCACCAGGGCGGCGCTGACCACCTGGCTGATGACGGTGGCCAGGGCAACGCCGGCGACGCTCATGCTGAAGACAATCACCAGCAGCAGATTCAGCACCACGTTCACCAGCCCCGCCACGGTGAGGTAGATCAGCGGGCGCCGGGTGTCGCCCACCGCCCGGAGAATGGCCGCGCCGAAATTGTAGAGCATGTTGGCGGGCATCCCCAGGAAGTAGATCCGCATGTAGAGGGCTGCCAGGTCGATGACATCCGCCGGGTTGCCCATGAGCTCCAGCAGCGGACGGGCCAGCACGAAGCCGGTCACCCCCACCAGCAGGCCGGAGATGCCGGCCACCGTGATGGCGGTGTGGACGCCCCGGGAGACCCCCGTCAGGTCCCGGGCGCCCCACTGGCGGGCCACCTGGACACTGGCGCCCACGCTCAGCCCCATGAAGACGTTCACCAGCAGGTTGATCAGGGAGCCGGTGGAGCCCACGGCGGCCAGGGCTTCATGCCCGGCGAAGTTGCCCACCACCACCATGTCCGCGGCGTTGTAGAGCAGCTGAAGCACGCCGGTGAGCACCAGCGGGGCGGAAAACAGGATCACCTTATGCAGCAGCGGCCCGCTGGTCATATCCATCTCATGACGGGCGCCGCGTCGACGAAACAGCATGTATGTGCCTCTTTTTGCTTTAGTGGGTTTTGGCGGAGAGATAGATCCTGGTGATCACCGGCCGGTTCATCAGGCGGAAGGGCTGCCAGGGGTAGGCGCCGGAGGCCCCCAGCCCCGGGGAGATATACTGCGGGACGCTGTCTGCCCAGCCGAAGCCCATGATGAGGCTGTCCTCCGGGAACCAGCCCAGCTCCGGCACGTGGATTGCGCCCAGCCCCGGGATCCGCCACTGCCCGGCGCAGAAGTGGCCCGCCAGCACCAGGGAGGCCCGGCGGATGGAGAGGGGATCGTCCTTGCCGCTCCAGTCCATCAGGGTCTGCACATGGTCCCGGGTGATGGGCGTGTGGGCCGCCACAATGCGGATGTCGCTGTCCTTCATGTCCTTGACGGCTTGGCGGATGGCGGCCACCCGGTCCAGCTGATACTGGTACACCCGCTTGGCCGCGGCCTCGTCGGGGGTCAGGGCGGTGATGGCGGAGAGCCGTTCCAGCTGGACGCGGCTCTGGTGCTCGATGCTGTCCAGGTCCAGGGCGCAGAGGGACTCGGGAATCAGCCACAGCCGGGCCTGACCCTTGCGGCCTCGCTCGATGAGCAGCGGGGTGTCCAGAATGCGGACGCCGCGCTTCTGCAGCGTTTCAGCCCAGAGGGCCAGCGGGGACAGGCTGCCGTGGGCTGAGGCGTCC
Source organism: Clostridia bacterium (assembly GCA_017519405.1). Taxonomy (GTDB): domain Bacteria; phylum Bacillota; class Clostridia; order Christensenellales; family Aristaeellaceae; genus RUG11272. The sequence continues at coordinate 58,338 of JAFWSH010000036.1, read as the reverse complement.
AGGTAGGGCGGATCCTCGTCCCCGGGGACATAGACCGTGAGCAGCCCCTCCGGCAGCAGGTCCAGCAGCTCCTCCAGCGGCTCCGTCTCGCCGCGGGGGCCCAGCATATCGCCGGTGATGACGCAGCAGGAGAAGCGCTGGCCGCTCAGCACACGCCCGATGGCGCTCTGGTGATCCCCCAGCACGGCGCCGTGCAGATCGCTGAGGTGGAGGATGCTGAACTGCTCAATGTCCGCCGGGAGATCGGGCACCGTAACCCAGACAGTCTCCATGGCCACCCCGCCGAAGACGGAGAAGTTCAGCGCTGCCGCCAGGGCCAGCAGGATCAGCAGGGCAGCGCCCAGCCGCAGAAAGAAGCGGCGGACCCGGTGCGGGTTGGGATCGCTGCCGAAGATATAGCGATTCTTGCGCTTTGCGGCCATGCATGCCCCTCCTTTCGCTGCGGGGTTTCTCCATTATAGCGGTTTGCCGTGGAAATGCAAGAGCATTGACAATTGAGACGCAAATGATGTCATTTCAGACGCCGGCTATGGACAGGCGCCCCGGAAAAATGTTATGATGAGCCCGCAACACGGAACCGGAACACCAAGGAGGCATGGGAACATGATTGAATTTGTTGAGGCAACCAAGATCTACGGCAAGAGCGACCGCGCGGCGCTGGACCATCTGAACCTGAAGGTGGAGGAGGGCTGCGTCTACGGCTTCCTGGGCCCTAACGGCGCGGGAAAGACCACGGCCATCCGCCTGCTGACCGGCGCCCTGCGGGCCACGGAGGGACGGGTGCTGGTGAACGGCATCGATGTGGCGGAGCAGCCTGTCAAGGCCAAAATGCTCATCGGCTTTGTCCCGGACAGCCAGGAGATGTATGAGCGGCTGACGGGCTGGGAATATCTGAACTTCATGGCGGACCTGTACAGGGTCAGCGCGGCGGACCGCCGGGAGCGGGGAGAGAAGTACCTGGCCCGCTTCGACATGACGGAGGCCGCCGGACAGCGGATCCAGAGCTACTCCCGGGGCATGAAGCAGAAGATCGCCTGCATCGGCGCGCTGATCCATGAGCCGCCGGTGTGGGTGCTGGACGAGCCCATGGTGGGCCTGGATCCCCGGGCCGCCTTCCTGCTGAAGGAGGAGATGAAGAACCGGGCCCGGGCCGGCGCCACCGTGTTCTTCTCCACCCATGTGCTGGAGGTGGCGGAGAAGCTGTGCGACCGGGTGGGCATCATCAACCGGGGCCAGCTGCTCACCGAGGGTACCCCCGAGGAGCTGCAGCAGCGCACCGGCGATTCCTCCCTGGAGCAGGTGTTCCTGGAGATGACCGGCGGGGATCCCGCGGACCAGGAGCAGGCATAAGGACGCAGAAAGTGTGAGCGTGATGAGAAACTATTGGATTCTGACCCGCCTGATGCTGAAGAACATGTTCGCCACCATGAACCCCTTCAAGCAGGCGAATGTGAACCAGAAGCAGGGCCGGGCAAAGATCGGCGCCGTGCTCAGGCCCGTGCTGCTGGTGCTGCTGATGCTGATGGCGGCCGGCTTCATCATTTTCATCGAGTGGGAGCTGTTCCAGGCCATCAACGGCATGGCCGCGGACATGCGCCTGCCCAACCAGGAGCTGATGCTGCCCGGCCTGGCCATCTTCGCGGCCATGACCATCACGCTGGTGATGGGCATCTTCCAGGGACTTTCCGAGCTCTTCCAGGGCAAGGACGCGCCCTTCCTGGCGGTGCTGCCCCTGACCTCGGGCCAGGTCTTCGCGGCGAGGATGACCATGCTCTACCTCTCCGAGCTGATGCTGGACGCCCTCTTCACCCTGCCCGCCTTTGTGCTCTACGCCATCGGCACGGGCAAGTGGATCCCCGTGGCCTTCACCGCCCTGCCGGTGCTGCTGCTGATCCCCGTGCTGCCCCTGGCCATCGTGGCGCTGATCTCCTCCCTGCTGATGCGGGTGGGCGTCTTCGCCCGGCACCGGGAGAGCGTGGTGATGTTCCTCAGCGTGGTGCTGGCCCTGGCCTACTCCATCGGCGTCACCATGCTCAACACCTCGGCGCCGGACAACGACAGCTATGTGACCTACCTGGTGGGCATGATGACCCGGGACAACGCGCTGGCGATGTCCCTGCTTGACCGCCTGCCGCCGGCCCGCTGGGCCCTGGAGGGCCTCGTGGGGAACTGGCCCATGCTGCTGCTCCTGGCGGGCGTGTCCCTGGGCGCCGTGGCCCTGGTGCTGGCCCTGGTGGGCCCCGGCTATCTGGAGCAAGCCCTGGCCAGCACCGAGCGCACCGTGGTCAAAGGCAGCCAGGGCAAGCGCACCGGCTGGAAGGTTTCCAGCCGCTTCGCCGCCCTGCACGCCCTGGAGTGGAAGGAGATCCTGCGCACGCCTGCCTGGGCCTACAACTCCCTGATGGGCGTGGTGATGTTCCCGGTGATGTTCGCCATCGGCATCTTCGCCGGCGTGTCCAAAGCGGACGCCGCCGGCGGCCTGGAGGGCCTGCGCAGCATCCTGACCGGGGTGGACCCCGCCTACATCGCCCTGGTGGCTTCGGCGGTGATGGCCTTCGGCAGCATGGTGAACCCCGCCGTGGCCACCGCCATCTCCCGGGAAGGCGGCCGCTGGCCCTTCGCCCTGACCCTGCCGGTGCGGCAGCGTACCCGCTTCGCGGCGAAGCTGCTGGTGGGGGAGGAGATCAACCTGATCTGCGGCATTCTCCTGGCGGGCGTGGTCTGGTTCATGGTGCGGCTGAACCTGCTCTGGCTCCTGGCGGGGCTGGCGCTGTCCCAGGTGATCGGCCTGGCGGCCGCGGCGGCTGCCCTGTGGGTGGATGCCACCAGGCCCCAGCTGAAGTGGAACAGCGAGATGGAGGCCATCAAGAAGAATTTCAACCAGGTGTTCGGCATGCTGATCTGGATGGTCTTCCTGGGCCTGTGCGTGATTCCGGCCATCTTCCTGTGGGAGAAGGGCGGCCTGATCACCCTGCTGGGCACGGCGGGAGTGGCTGTGCTGGAGCTTGCCTTGAGCCTGCTGCTGCTGAACCGGGTCACGGAAAAGCACGTGGTGCTTCAGGATTGAGACTTCAAGATAAAGACGAACAAAAGAGGAGCGCCCTTCCCGATGGGGGAGGGACGCTCCTTTTCACATGCTGTGCTTATGGCTCCACGGACAGCAGGCCGATCTCCTCCAGCCAGTCCATCAGCCGGGCCACAGAGGCGGCGGGGGCGGCGGCCACCAGTGGAACGGCGCCCTTCACGGCGGAGGGCAGCACCGCCCGGAGAAACGCCTCCAGGGAGGTGTCGTTGAGGGAGAAGAAGTTGATGCCGGGCAGCTCCGCGGCGTTCCAGGCGGGCCAGGTGTCCGGTGTGAAGGGCTCCGCCTCTGCCCGGACCAGCAGCCAGGGCACTGCGTTCCCGCCGGAGAAGAAGGCCCACTGCCCGTCCTCTTGCCGGTGGATCTCAAGGGTCCACAGGCCCTCCTCCGTCTCCCCGGGGGAGACGAGGGCCAGGTGCCCCGCTTCGTCCACCATGGGAAAGGCCAGCTCCTCCAGACAGCCGCCGCCCAGGGTCAGGGTGAAACGGCCGCTGCCTTTGTCCAGCAGGAGGGAGACGGACAGGGTCTCCCCGTCCTCGCCGATGCGGAGGCGGACAGCATATGCTCCGGGATCATCCGGCTCGGCGATGCGGGTGAAGTCATCCCCGTATGCCTGGAGTGTGAAATCCTCTCCGCACCAGAAGCCGGGGAGGACAAGGGAGGCATCCCGGACCCCGGAGTACAGCAGCAGCCGCTCATCCCCTGACAGGGCATACCAGGAGTCGCCGGTCTCCCCGGTCTCCACGTCGATGCCGTCCGGGGCGTAGGTCTCCACCCAGTCGGGGAAGCCCTCCAGGGCCTCGCCGAAGCTGCTGCCCAGGCCGGTGTCCCGGTCCAGGGCGTCCATCCACACGGAGAAGGCGCGGTCGGTGCGGTAGAGGGCCAGCCAGGCTTCCCCCAGCTGCAGCAGGGCTTCCGGGGGAATGTGTCCGGCGGCGGCCGGGGCGTCCATGATCCGGTGCCAGGCTGCCAGCGGGGCGGCCCAGGCATCCCGGTGCACATAGGGGTAGAGCCAGGCGGCCCGGTAGAGGGGGACGCCCAGATGGTTGTCCATCTTCAGCCCGAACTCCAGCATGGCCTGGTTGTTGAACATCAGCCGGGTGTCCCCCAGCAGGGGGGAGGAGAGGGACCAGTGGCTGTCCACCCCGTCCAGGGCCATGGAGGCGCTGTGCTGCGCATCCCCCACGGAGAGGGTGGCTTCCAGGGTATAGCTGCCGTCCTTCTCCACCCAGGTGCCCGTCAGACTGGAGACCTCCAGCAGGCCGGCCAGGGCGCTGAGCAGGCCGTCCTCGGCCGGCAGGGGCATCCGGGCGGTGCAGGAGAAGCCCAGGGCTGCCTCCGCCGGAGCCTCCCCGGCCACGGTCACCAGCAGCAGCGCCGCCAGCAGCAGGGCCGCGATTCTGCTGGTCCTCATTCCACATCCTCCCCGTACCAGGCGGGCAGGCTGTCCTCCGAGAGATCCTCCGGGGTGATGCCGGCCAGGCTGCTGTCCTCATCCTGGGGGTAGAGATACAGCTCCTCGTCATCCCCATGCTGCTCCGGCTCCCCGTCCCCGTAGAGGGCCAGCAGGGCTTGGGTGTCCATCACGCTGTCCAGGGAGAAGTCGTCATCCGCCGGCGTGTTGACGGCCCAGGCCCCCAGGTCGTTGTTGTCCATGTCCCAGAGGATCCGGTCCATGGTGCGCTGGGTGGCGATGTTGGCGATGCCGTTGGCCTTGATGCCCTGGGCGAGCTGGAAGGCCTTCACCGCGTCGATGGTGGCGGGGCCGTAGACGCCGTCCGCCTGCCCCTCCGCCAGATAGCCCAGCCGGATCAGCCGCTGCTGGAACTCAAGCACCTTGGGCCCCCGGTTGCCGGAGCGCATGGTCCAGTCCGCCACATCGTGCACGGTGCCGTAGCCCAGGATGCGGCTATAGTTCAGATCGTAGGACGCCCGCTTCACCATGGCCGGGGTGTTGCCCTCCAGACAGTGGATGGTGACGGCGCCGCTGTCGTCCCGGGTGCAGTATTCCACCATGGCCACGTGGTCCGTGTCCAGGTCGCTGGTCCAGGTGAAGAACACCCAGTCCCCGGGCTGGGGAATATAGCTGCCGGTGGTGAGGAACTCGTCCCGGCCCTTCAGCCACTGGTAGCCCCAGCCCTCCAGGTTGCCCCAGCGCACCACATAGCGGCCCTGGCTGATATACCAGTCCCGGCCGGTGTTGGTGCCGGTGTAGAGGGGGAAGACCCGGTTCAGCAGCTGGGTGCCGTGCTGCTGGTCCACCTGGTCCACACACCAGTCCAGGTACTCGGCACACCACTGGGCGTAGGGGTCCCCGGCCCACTCGCCGTACTTGCTGTAGCCGTGGTCGCCCTCCCGGTAGCCCAGCTCGCCCGTGGCGACCTCCAGGAGCCAGGTGACGTAGTCCGGCACCGGCCACTCGGGAGGAATGCGGGTCTCGGCGGCCAGGGCGGCGCAGGGCAGGAGCAGCACCGCCGCAAGCAAAAGAGCCATGACGGTTCTTTTCATGCGAAAGCCTCCTTTCATGGCTCTATTGAGAACTGTGGCCTCAGTCCGCGCGGTACACCACCATCAGCAGGGCACCGTCGTAGTTGGTGTGGCCTTCGATGCGGATGGGGAAGGTGTAGTCATTGCGGAAACGCAGATTCAGGTTTTCGTTGCCCACCGCCGCGTCCACGCCGTGGGGGAGATACTTGGCGCCGCTGGGGCCGTGGGGCCGGCGCTGCAGGATGGTCACCCCCGGCAGCTGCATCAGGGCGTTGTACAGGGTGGAGGACACCTGGCAGGTGCCGCCGCCGTAGCCCAGGGCGCTGCCGCCCTGGGTCAGCACGCCGGCCTGCTTGTAGCCGTTGCGGGGGTTGTAGGGGCCCACCTGGCGGTTGAAGTTGAAGGATTCCCCGGGCTGCATCACCCGGCTCAGCCGCTGGCAGCCCACGTCAATGTTCACCAGACGGTTCAGGTTGGTCTCGGTCTGCCGCATGTCGTAGAAGGAGGTGTAGGCGGCGATGGGACTGTCGGCCCGCAGGGCATTGTCCGTGGGGGAGACGGGGATCAGGTCCGTGAGCTGGTCCATCCGGATGTAGCCGTAGGTGCGCCAGTAGGGCACCACGGCCCAGCCGTCCAGGATCCGCCAGATGGAGAGCATGGTGCCGGGCTTGAGCACCACCCAGCTGTCGTCCTGGTCGCTCATGGACTTGCGAACCGGCGCCTCCACGGCGGTGGAGCAGATATAGGTGGCCTTCTGCACCCCGTAGGGCGGGGTGTTGACCGTGTCCACCGGGGTGACCTTGTCCAGCTTCTGGCGCTTGATGTAGCCCAGCTTGTTCTTGTAGCGCACCACGCACCAGGTGGAGCCCACATACAGGATGTCGGCCCGCCGTTCCCCGCTGACACGGATGACCACCTTGGCCTTGGCCTCCGGGGCGGAAGCGTCCACCACGCGCTCGGAGTAGATGGCGGTGTTGTCACCGATGATCCGGCCGGTGTAGATCACGGGGGTGTCGTTGCTCACCTCGCTGAGCTCCATCTCATGCCAGGTGTCGCCCACCAGGAAGGCGGACTCGTCCTCATCCTCGTTGAAGTCATCCAGATCGTGGATCTCCGCCAGCTCAGCCTCGGAGAGCTGGCTCTCCTCCACGGTCATGTCAACCTCCTCCTCCCCCTCCGCGAGGGCGGTGCAGGTCAGCAGCATCAGGGCAGCCATCAGAAATGCCAGGAACCTTTTGATCATGGTGGACATCTGTGAATCCTCCAACTTCGTTTGTGCGGCCGGATCTTGCAAAGCGGGCCGTCAATTGCCGTTCATGCCGCTGCCGGAGGCGCCGGTACGGTCGTCCTGGCCATCCGGCTCCCCGTAGACAAAGGAGACCACATGGCCGCTGTCGGACTGGGTTGTCAGGATGGGGGCCGGGGTGGGGGAGACCAGCGCCAGGGCGGGGTTCATGGTGAAGCCCCGGGAGACGTACTGCTCCTGCACCCAGCCGCGCCAGCCGCCCACCTCCACCTCCAGCCAGCCGTCGTCCTGGGCGGAGAAGATCACCAGGTCGCTGCCGCAGGGCACGGTGCCCAGGGACCGGCTGGTGGCCTTGCCGTTCTGCCGGATGGTGATGGCAGCCCGGCTGTTGGTCCGGCCCTCGTAGGTCAGCACCCCCACGTCCACTTCCCGTCCTGCCGGGGGCAGGAAGATCAGGGAGCTGGTCTTCAGGTAGCCCACCTTGCCCTCGCACCACACCCGGGTGAAGCTCTTGCCGGCGTCCAGCACCAGCACGACCCGGTTGGTGGTGCAGCGGCCCACCACATCGCTCTTGGCGGAACCCCGCAGGTACATGGTGGCGTAGCCGGTCTTCTTTGCGTTGACCAAGGCGTAGCGTTTCTCCTGGGTCACCGTGGCCGTCCGCTCATACTGCAGGGCGTCGGTGCGGACCATCTCCGTGGCCTGGCCGATGGAGATCTTGCTGTACAGGGTGCCGGCGCTGAGCAGGGTGACGGGCTCCTCCACGCCGTTGTCCCGCAGCAGCGTGAAATAGATGACGTCCGCCGGGGCCCAGGTGGGGCCGGGGCCGGAGGAGGCAGCCGGCGCGGCAATATCCCCGTCCTCCTCGTCGTCCGGCACAATGGGGAAGTAGGGGTCGGAAGCGGTGCCGGGCTGGGCGGTGGGCAGGGCGGGCAGATCGTCGCTGCCGTTCCCATCCACAATCAAAGCGCCGTCCTCCGTGTAGTTGACGGCCCGGGAGAATCCCGCGATGCCAAGCAACAGGGTCAGCAACAGCAGCATCGTGAGCAGTTTCTTCATATCGGGACATGTCCTCCGTATCGTTCAAAATCAGCGGGGAAGGCCAACAACCTTCCATGCTAACTATACCACATCCGGCCGGGAAGCGCAAACCTTTTGTGCGGTTTTTACAAAATGGCGTCCGGCGGGAAAGCTGCCGCGGCAGGATTCCCGCGGCAGCGCGGCGAAATCATGATCCATCTGGACTGAACGGGGTGGATACGGCCATGGGAAACTATCTGGTCACCGGTGCCGGCGGCGGCATGGGAACCGCCATCTGCCGGCGGCTGACGGACGGGGGACACCGCGTCTGGGGGCTGGACCGGGAGCTGCAGGAGGCGCCGGCCTGGCGGATGATCCCGGCGGATGTCACCCGCCCGGAGGAGCTGCAGGCGGCCCTTGAAATCGTCCGCCGGGAGGCGGGGCGGCTGGACGGGATCGTCCACACGGCGGGGCTGTACGACCTGGCCTCCCTGGTGGAGATGCCCGAGGAGGATTTCCTCCGGGACTTCGACGTCAATGTCAACGGGGCATTCCGGGTCAACCGGCTGTTTCTGCCCCTGCTCGGGGAGAAGGGCCGGATCGTGATTGTCACCAGCGAGCTGGCGCCGCTCCATGCCATGCCCTTCACGGGCATCTACGCCGTGACCAAGACGGCCCTGGACCGCTACGCGGAGGCGCTGCGGATGGAGCTGCAGCTTCTGGACCGGCAGGTGATCGTCATCCGCCCCGGGGCGGTGCGGACGGCCATGCTGCCGCACTCCACCGCCAAACTGGAGCGCTTCTGCCGGGAGACAAAGCTGTACCCCTGCAACGCGGCGCGCTTCCGCAGCATCGTGGAGCGGGTGGAGGCGCGGAGTGTGCCGCCGGAGGAGATTGCCGCCCTCATCGGCCGGGCGCTGGAGACACGGCACCCCAGGCCGGTGTACAGCATCAACCGGAACACGATGCTGCGGCTGTTCAGCATCCTGCCGCTGCGGCTGCAGCTGCGGCTCATCCGGACCGTCCTGTGCAGCTGAGGGCGGGGCCGTGAAAACCCGGTTTCAGGGCATATGGAAGGCCTGCCGAAAAAACCGCCCATGAAACAGTCCCATACCCCTTGACGAAATGGTTGAATTGCGGTTAGAATATAACATGTAAAAACGAGAGTGCGTATATCCGCCGCGGACAGGGTCTGCCAGCAGCCGGGAGGGCGGTTTTCCCTTGCGGGTGATGCAGACGGGGGACAAGCCGCTATCTTTGCAATGAAAGCAGGTGCAGCAATGCATGGGATCGCGCCGGGCGACCGGGAACGCGAGCTGTTTCACCGGGGACTGTCAGCCAAAGCTTATGAGTGGCTGGGTGCCCATGCCATCTTACAGGAGGGGGAGCCGGCCTGGCATTTTGCGGTCTGGGCGCCCAACGCCCAGGCCGTCAGCCTGGTGGGGGAATTCAACCGCTGGGACCGGAATACATGCCCCATGACCTGCGGGGAGGACGGCATCTGGGAGGTCACGATGCCGGGGGTCGTCTTCACCACGGCCTCCGACCCGGAACGCTACAGCTATCCGGATGCCGCCGAAAAGCTGCTGAACTACAAGTTTGCCATCCAGGATGCACGGGGGGACTGGCACCAGCACACCGACCCCTTTGCCTTCCGGATGGAGCAGCGGCCCCACACCGCCTCCCGCCTGTGCGAGCTGTCCGGCCATGCATGGCGGGACGCCGACTGGATGGCGGAGCGGGCGGCGGGGAATCTCCGGGAGAAGCCGGTGAACGTCTATGAGGTGCACCTGGGCTCCTGGCGCCGCCAGGGCAGCGGGAAGGACGGCACCCACGACGGCCCGGCCGGCCGGGTGCTGAGCTACACGGAGATCGCGGACCAGCTGATCCCCTATGTCCGGGAGATGGGCTACACCCATGTGGAACTGCTGCCGGTGATGGAGCACCCCCTGGACGCCTCCTGGGGCTACCAGGTCTCCGGCTATTTCGCCGCCACCGCCCGCTACGGGGAGCCTGAGGAGCTCATGACCCTCATTGACCGCTGCCATCAGGCCGGCATCGGGGTGATCCTGGACTGGGTCCCGGCCCATTTCCCCAAGGATGACGCGAGCCTGCGCTGCTTCGACGGCACCTGCCTGTACGAGCATCCGGACCCCCGCCGCGGGGAGATGCCCCTGTGGGGCACCTGCATGTTCGACCTGGAACGGCCCGAGGTGCGCTCCTTCCTGATCTCCAGCGCCTGCTTCTGGCTGGAAAAGTACCACGCGGACGGCCTGCGGGTGGACGCGGTGGCCGCCATGCTCTACCACGACTTCTGCCGGGAGGACGGCCGATGGCTGCCCAACCGCCACGGCGGGCGGGAGAACCTGGACGGCATCTTCTTCCTGCAGAAGCTCAACGAGACAGTGCACCGGGCATACCCCGGCGCCGTCATGATCGCGGAGGACAGCAGCGCCTACCCGGGGGTGACCCACTCTCCCGGGGTGGGCGGCCTGGGCTTCGACTTCAAGTGGGACATGGGCTGGATGAATGACACACTGGCCTATGTGCGGAAGGATCCCCTGTACCGGAAATGGCACCATGAGAAGCTGACCTTCTCCATGATGTACGCCTTCAGCGAGTACTTCATGCTCCCCCTCTCCCACGACGAGGTGGTGCACGGAAAGGGCTCCCTGCTGGACAAGCAGCCCGGGGACATCTGGCAGAAGTTCGCCGGCCTGCGGACGCTCTACGGTTATATGATGGCGCACCCGGGCAAGAAGCTGCTCTTCATGGGCGGGGAGTTCGGGCAGTTCATCGAGTGGCGCTGCCAGGACCAGCTGGACTGGTTCCTGCTGCGCTACGACATGCACCCCCAGCTGCAGGCCTGTGTCCGGGAGATGAACCGGATCTACCGGGAGACCCCGGCCCTGTGGGAGATCGAGGACAGCTGGGACGGCTTCCAGTGGATCCAGGTGGACGACCGGGACAACAGCGTCCTGGCCTTCCTGCGGAAGGACCGGGCAGGGAACGCCTTACTGTGCGTGTGCAATTTCACCCCGGTGTTCCATCCGGTGTACCGCATCGGCCTGCCGGAGGCGGGGGTGCTGACGGAGCTGCTCAACACCGACAGCAACCTCTTCGGCGGATCCAACCAGGGCAACCCCGCCCAGATCCACACCGAGCCCATGGCCTGGGGCGGTTTCCAGCACAGCCTGGAGCTGGTGGTTCCCCCGCTGGCCACCGTCTGGTACCGCTGGGAACCCAGGACATAAACGGCATCAACGGCCTCGGCCGTGTGCAATACAAGACGGATTTCATCCCGGAATAAAGAGAAGGAGTGTGTATCCCCGATGATGAGAAAGAAGACGTGTGTGGCCATGCTGCTGGCCGGCGGCCAGGGCAGCCGGTTGGGCATTCTGACCAAGCGGGTGGCGAAGCCTGCCGTTCCCTATGGCGGCAAGTACCGGATCATCGACTTCCCGCTGTCCAACTGCACCAACAGCGGCATCGATACCGTGGGCGTCCTGACCCAGTACCAGCCCCTGGAGCTGAATGCCTACATCGGCAGCGGCGCCCCCTGGGACCTGGACCTGACCAACGGCGGCGTCTTCGTTCTGCCTCCCTACCAGAAGGGCAAGGTGGGTGAGTGGTATCGGGGCACCGCCAACGCCATCTACCAGAACATGGCTTTCATCGAGCAGTACCATCCCGACTATGTGCTGATCCTCTCCGGCGACCACATCTACAAGATGGACTACAACGCCATGCTGCAGTTCCACATCCGCCACGGCGCCGATGCCACCATCGCGGTGCGGGAGGTGCCCTGGGAGGAGGCGCCCCGCTTCGGCATCATGAACTGCGACAGCGACGACAACATCGTGGAGTTCGAGGAGAAGCCCAAGAAGCCCAAGAGCAACAAGGCCTCCATGGGCGTGTACATCTTCACCTGGGAGAAGCTGCGCCAGTACCTGACCGAGGACGAGGCGGACAAGAGCTCCTCCAACGACTTCGGCAAGAACATCATCCCCAAGATGCTGGCGGACAAGCAGGTGATGGTGGCATACAGCTTCCAGGGCTACTGGAAGGACGTGGGCACCATCGAGAGCCTGTGGGAGGCCAATATGGACCTGCTGGCCCAGCCCATGCCCATCGACCTGCACGAGAAAAAGTGGCGCATCTATGCCCGCAACCCGGGCTACGCGCCCCACTATATCGCCGAAGGCGCCACCATCAACGACTCCCTGATCACGGAGGGCGGCGAGATCTTCGGCCATGTGAAGCACTCCGTCATCTTCTCCGGCGTCAAGATTGAGGAGGGCGCCCGGGTGGAGGATGCGGTGATCATGCCCGGCGTGGTCATCAAGCGGGGCGCGTTCGTGAAGCGGGCCATCGTGGCGGAAGGCGCCACCATCGGTGCCGGCGCCGTGGTGGGCGAGGACACCGGAAACATCGCGGTGGTGGGCTACAATGTGGAGCTCCCTGCCGGCGTGAAAGTGCTGGCCGGGCAGCAGGTGGACGAGTCTGTGACCTTCTGACGGCGTGCGTCGGTCGAAATAAAGTAAAGAGAGGAATAGAACGATGAAAGACGTGATGGGTGTTATCTACACCGGCGAAAACGACGCCAGACTGCGTGAACTGACCACGGTGCGCGCCATTGCCGCCCTGCCGGTGGCCGGCCGCTACCGCGTGATCGACTTCCTGGTGTCCTCCATGGTCAACGGCGGGATCCGGAACGTGGGCGTCATCATGCAGAAGAACTACCACTCCCTGATGGATCACCTGGGCTCCGGCAAGGAGTGGGACCTCCACGGCAAAAATGACGGCCTCTACATGCTGCCCCCCTTCCTGACCCGGGAGAACGTGGGCGTCTACTCTGGCCTGCTGGAGGCCCTGCGCTCCAACACCAATTACCTGAGCCGCTCCAAGCAGGAGTATGTGGTGATCAGCGGCTCCAGCACCATCTTCAACGCCCGCATGCGGGACTTCGCCGCCTTCCACATGGACAGCGGCGCGGACATCACCCTGATGTACACCCGGGATCCCTCCATGCAGCGGGAGGAGGAGGGCACCTACCTGGAGGTGGCGGAGGACGGCCGGGTCACGGACGTGGAGAAGGACCCCTCCAAGCCCTCCCATGACGCCACCTTCATGGAGGTCATCATCCTGCGCCGCGAGCTGCTCCGCTCCCTGGTGGACAAGGCGGTGGCCCACGGCCAGCACGACCTGGTCCGGGATCTGCTGATGCCCATGGTGCAGACCGGCCAGCTGCGGGTCAACGCCTGGGAGCACACCGGGCCCGTCTGGCGGATTGACTCCGTCCAGAGCTTCTTCCGCTTCAACATGGACGTGCTCAACACCGGCATCCGCAACGCGCTGTTTGTGGACGACCTGCCGGTCTTCACCAAGGTGCGGGACGAGATGCCCGCCCGGTACTGCGAGCAGGCGGTGTGCGTGAACTCCCTGGTGGCCGACGGCTGCATCATCGAGGGCACGGTGGAGAACAGCGTGCTGTTCCGCGGTGTGCGGGTGGCGCCTGACGCCCATGTGAAGAACTGCATCATCATGCAGGACGGCCAGGTCCACTCCGGCGCCTACATCGAGAACTGCATCATGGACAAGCAGTCCGTCATCAAGCGCAACGCCCGCCTCATCGGCCCGGACGCCTATCCCATCGTCATCGCCAAGAATGTGGTGATCTGATCCCGGTGCTGTGCGTCCCGGTGCGCCGGGGGAGAGACCGGCAGGCCGGAGGGCCCAAAGTTATAGAAGAATGCGAGGCTGATTGCTCATGAAGATTCTTTTCACCAGCAGCGAGTGCGTCCCCTTCATCAAGACCGGCGGTCTGGCGGATGTGGTGGGTGCTCTGGCTCCCGTGCTGGCCAAGAAGGGCCACGATGTGCGGGTGATCCTGCCCCTGTACACCGCCATTCCCCAGCGCTATGTGGAGCGCATGACCCATGTGACCGACTTTGAGGTCTCCCTGGGCTGGCGGCGGCAGTACTGCGGCATTGAGATGCTGGAGCAGGACGGCGTGATCTGGTACTTTGTGGACAACAAATTCTACTTCGGCCGCTCCTACATCTACGGCATGGGCGGAGATGAGTATGAACGCTTCGGCTTCTTCTGCCGCGGGGTGCTCAATGCCCTGCCGCTGATCGACTTCCAGCCGGACGTCATCCACGCCAACGACTGGCAGAGCGGCATGCTGCCGGCCCTGCTGAAGATCCAGTATGCCCACCTGCCCTTCTATGCCGGCATCAAGACCATGTTCACCATCCACAACCTGCAGTATCAGGGCATCTTCGGCATCAAGGAAGTGCAGGATGTGCTGGGCCTGGGGGACAGCCTGTGGACCAATGACAAGCTGGAGTGCTTCGGCTGCGCCAACTACCTGAAGGCCGGCCTGGTGTATGCGGATCTGATCACCACAGTCAGCCCCTCCTACGCCGAGGAGATCCAGACCGCCTATTACGGCGAGCGGCTGGATGGCCTGCTCAGAGCCCGGAAGCATCAGCTCTACGGCGTGCTGAACGGCCTGGACATTGTGGACTACAATCCCGCCACCGACGCGTCCCTGGCCGCCACCTACTCCCCGCAGGATGTGTCGGGCAAAACGGCCTGCAAGCGCGCCCTACAGGAGGAACTGGGCCTGGAGATCAGCCCGGACACCCCCATCATCGGCATGGTGGGCCGCCTGAGCAACCAGAAGGGCCTGGACCTGGTGGACTACATCATTGCCGACCTGATGCGGGAAAAGGTGCAGCTGGTGGTGCTGGGCATGGGCGAGAGCCGCTATGTCAACCTCTTCTCCTGGGCGGAGAACGAGTACCGGGGACGGGTGGCTGCCCGCTTCACCATGGACAGCGGCCTGGCCCACCGGATCTACGCCGGCTGCGACATGTTCCTGATGCCCAGCCAGTTTGAGCCCTGCGGCCTGAGCCAGATGATCGCCATGCGCTACGGCACGGTGCCCATCGTCCGGGAGACCGGCGGCCTGCGGGATACGGTGCTCTCCTACAACGAGTACACCGGCGACGGCAACGGCTTCACCTTCTTCAACTACAACGCCCACGACATGCTCCACGTGATCCAGCGGGCCATGCACTACTATCGCGACGAGAAGGACGTGTGGAAGCTGCTGCAGGAGCGGGGCATGTCCGGCAACTACAGCTGGGACCGGTCTGCGGACAAGTATGTGGAGCTCTACCGGGGCATGATCGGTGAGATCGCCCTGCGGGATCCCTCCGAGCCGGAGGACGAGTTCATCCCCGTGGCGGAAGCCCCGGCGGCCGGGAAGGAGCCCGGCGCCAAGTAACCGGCACCTTGCTTCAAGACAGCCTTCAGGACGGCATGACCCCGACGGGCCGTGCCGTCCTTTTTGCTGCCCCGGGAAGAAAACCCGCTTCTGAACCGTTGACAGACTGCCGCGATAACCGGCGGCGAAAAAACTTGCCTGCGGCGGAAAAAACAGTTGCCTGTTCAACCGGGCTTGTGTATAATAATCGTGAGAAGGCAGGAAAGCGGTGACAGAGCTTGACCTCATTCTGGCAGACATTGGAACTGGCGGTCTGGAATGTGACCCACCGGATCAGCTGGATTGACGTACTGGACATTCTGATTGTGTCCGTCATCATTTACGAGATCATTCTGCTGACAAGGCAGACCCGGGGCAGCGCCGTGCTCAAGGGCCTGGTCTTTTTGCTGCTGGCCACCGGCGTGTCCACCATGCTGGGCCTGACCTCCCTGAACTGGATGCTGATGGCCCTGCTGAACAACGGCGCCCTGGTGCTGATCATCCTGTTCCAGCCGGAACTGCGCAAGGCGCTGGAATCCCTGGGGCGGGGCACCCGCAGAAGCTGGCACAGCGAGACGGAGGAGCGGGAGCGGATCATCCGGGAGATTATCCAGTGCATGACGGACCTGAGCCGGCGCCGGGTGGGTGCCCTGCTGGTGTTTGAGCGCCAGACCGGCCTGAACGACGTGATGAGAACCGGCACCGCCATCGACGGGCTGATTTCGGCGCCGCTGCTGGAGAATATCTTTGAGCCCAACACCCCCCTGCACGACGGCGCGGTGATCATCCGGGGCACCCGGGTGATGGCCGGCGCCTGCATTCTGCCGGTGACGGACGACACCAGCGTGGACCGTGACCTGGGTACCCGGCACCGGGCGTCCATTGCCATCTCCGAGGTGACGGATGCGGTGGTGCTGATCGTGTCGGAGGAGACGGGCATCATGTCGGTGGCCCAGCAGGGGCGGCTCACCCGGCACCACGACGCGGACTCCCTGCGGCGCGTGCTGGAAGGCCTCTACCATGAGCCGGCCTTCTCCTTCAGGAACCTTTTCAAAAAGCAGCATCCCGTGCAGGAGGAAGAGCCGTGAGCGAGCAGCAGAGCAAGAAAGAAAACCGCCCCGGCAAGTTCCGCCTTGCCCTGCAGACCCTGTGGCGGATGATACGCCACAACGGCCTGCTGAAGCTGGTCTCCCTGGCGCTGGCCCTGATTCTCTGGGCCATGCTGATCACCCAGGACCCCACGCTGACACGGGAGAAGGTCATGACGGACGGGGTGGTGTCCATTGTGGGCAGCGACTCCATCCGCCGCAACGGATACGTGGTCACCGAGGGGCTGGAGTCCCTTGGGACGGTCACCATCCGGGCGGATATTCCCCAGGGGCAATACCAGAGCGCTACGGCGGCAACCTACAACCCGCGGATTGACCTGAGCCGCATCAATGCCTCCGGAACCCAGGAGGTCAGGATTTTGACCACCAACTCCACGGCCTACGGCAGCGTGGTGGAGGTCATTCCGCCCACCATCACCGTGAAGGTGGAGGACTATATCACCCGCTACCGGATCCCGGTGACGGTGGAGGCCGTGGGTCAGCTGCCGGAGGGCTGGTATGCCACCCAGGCCACCCAGGACCCGCCGGTGCTGGCGGTCTCCGGCCCCCGCTCCGTGGTTACGCGGATTGTCCGGGCGGAGGCCATGCTCACCCTGGACACCCTGCCCACCCAGGAGGGCAGCGTCCGCACCGCGGTGCCCTTCCGCCTGGTGGATGCCGCCGGTGAGACGGTGGACGACGATTTCCTGACGGTCACCAGCGAGTCGGTGCTGATTGACTCCATCGTACTGGAGCAGACCATGCTGCCCCAGAAGACCCTGAACCTCAGCACCCTCGGACTGGTGACGGGCACTCCCGCCCAGGGCTATGAGATCAAGAAGGTAACCATCACGCCTGAGACAGTGGTGGCGGCCGGCGCCAACGAGATGCTGGCGCAGCTGGACGCCCTCTATACCGAGGCGGCGGTGGATGTCTCGGGGCTGGACGCCTCGGTAAACCGGCAGATCAAGATCCGCAAGCCGGCGGAACTGACCTACCTCAGCCAGGACAGCGTCACCGTGGCGGTGGAGATCGGACCGGTGATCTCCAGCCGGATCTTCCGCGGCGTTCGGATCGAACTGGTCGGGCTGGGGGATGGATACACGGGCAGCCTCTCGCTGCGGGCGGGAGACGTGGACCTGGAGGGAGAGCTCCTGCGGCTGGTGGGGCTGCGGCTGAGCGACGTCAAGCTCTATGTGGACGCCACGGGTCTGACGGAAGGTGTGTATGAACTGCCGGTGCAGTGCAGCGTGGCCGGGGACAACACAGGCAACTGGACCGGCACGGTGACGCCCGCCGCCGTGACATTGACGGTGGAGGCGAAATAAAAGGCGGCAACGCGGAAAGGAGGGCGCTATGAACGGCTATCTGACCGCTGCGCTCTCCACCATGCTGGGCTGGGTCCGCGGGCTGGCCTCCTCGGTGTGGCAGCTGGTGAGCGGCGAGAACACGGGCACCTTCCTCCGCTTCATCGCGGAGCACTGGAAGGGGATCCTGCTGGTGCTGTGCATTGTGGGGGTGCTGGCGGATTTCGCGGTCTACCTCCTGCGCTGGCGGCCATACAAGGTCTGGAGCAGTTTCCTCAGACGCCTGCGGGAAGGCCGGTCTTCCGGGGAGGATGAGGCGGCCGAAGAAACCCCGGCGCCTCAGGTGCTGCTGCCGGCACCGGAGGAGACGGAGACACCGCCTCAACTGCCGGCCGGAACCCGGCGGCGCCGCAGGGCGTACTTCGCGGAGAACAGGCCGCAGGAGGCCGAAGCCGAGCAGCCCTCTCTTCCGGAGGAACCGCCTGTCCCCGAGGAGCCGGAGGAGACAAGACTTTACGGAACAGAGGCGGACAATCCCCCGCCCAGGCGGCGCAGACGGAGGAATCCCGGATGATCGAACAGTCCCTGCCGGAGATGTTTATCAGAAGAATGGCGGAGCAGCTGGGAGAAGAGCTGCCCGCCTTTCTTGCGTGCTACGGGGAACCGGCCCGGCGGGGCATCCGGCTGAACACCCTGAAGCCGCTGCCGGCGGGAACCGCCCCGGAGGGCCTGGGCGACCCGATCCCCTGGGCCGGGGACGCGTACTTTCTGGCGGAGGAATCCCGGATCGGCGCCCATCCCCTCCACGAGGCCGGCGCGTGCTATATCCAGGAGCCCAGCGCCATGCTGCCGGCCGCCGTGCTGACGCCCCGGCCGGGGGAGCGGGTGCTGGACCTGTGCGCTGCCCCCGGGGGAAAATCCACCCAGATGGCGGCCATGATGAGGGGACGGGGGCTCCTGGTGTGCAATGAGCCGGTGCACAGCCGGGCCCAGGTGCTCTCCCGCAATGTGGAGCGGATGGGGGTCGTCAACGCCGTCGTCACCTGTGCCTGGCCCGATGATCTGGCCCGGCGCTGGCCGGAGGCCTTCGACGCGGTGATGGTGGACGCGCCCTGCTCGGGGGAGGGCATGTTCCGGCGGGTGCCGGAGAGCCGGGGGGAGTGGACGCCCCAGTCCCCGGCGGGCTGCGCTCAGCGGCAGGCCGGGATCCTCGGCGCCGCAGCCCGGATGGTGCGCCCCGGCGGCAGGCTGGTCTACGCCACCTGCACCCTGAACGACACGGAGAACCGGGACCAGGTGGAGGCTTTCCTGGCATCCCACCCGGATTTCGAGCTGCAGCCCTTTGCCCTGCCGGGCGCCACGGGGCCGGAAGGTATGCTCACCTGCTACCCCCACCGCATGCCCGGAGAGGGGCAGTTCTGCGCCCTGATGCGCCGGAAGGGGGATGCGCCGGGCCGGATGCCGCCGGACGGGCATCCCCGGGTGCCCGACCGGACGCAGCGGCACGCGCTGGCGGAGGCCTTCCCGGAGGCGCCGGTGCCGGACGGCCTGTTTGGGGACAGCCTGATCCTCCTGCCGGAGCTTCCGGACCTGGCAGGCCTGCAGGTGCTCCGCTGCGGCCTCCACCTGGGGAGCGTGCGGAACGGCCGCTTCCTGCCGGACCACGCCTGGGCGGTGAGCAGCCTGCCGCCGGTCTGCCCGCGGGTGACGGTGACAGAGGAGGAGGCGCGGCGCTATCAGGCCGGCGAGACGCTGCGCATTGCGGAAGAGACGGCGGGCTGGGTGCTGCCGGTTCTGTCCGGCCTGCCCCTGGGGTGGGGCAAGGCCACCGGCGGTGTGCTGAAAAACCACTACCCCAAGGGCCTGCGCAGACCCTACCCATAAGAAAAGGCCGCAGGCGCGGCCGATGGGATCAGAGGGTCACTGCTTCTGCAGGCGGGCGGCGAAAAAGCCTTCATACAGCCCGGTGGGCCGGATGCACAGGCAGCCCGGCAGGCTCACCGGCAGGGTGGGCAGCCGGCTCTCCCAGGCGGGATCCACAGGCAGCAGCCGGGCGCCGGCGTCCAGGGCGGTCTGCACCACCTCCTCATTCTCCTCCCGGAGAATGGAGCAGGTGGCATAGACCAGGGTGCCGCCGGGCCGAAGGGCCTGCAGGGCACGCTTCATCAGCGCCTTCTGGGTGGCCACGGTTTTGCTGACCCAGGCGGGTTCCATCCGCCGGGGCGGCTGCGATCCGTCCAGCACCAGGGTGCCGGAGCCGGTGCAGGGAGCGTCCAGGAGGATGGCGTCAAAGCGGAACAGGGGGTCCAGCCGGCGGGCGTCCGTGTTCATCACCACCGCCCGCCCCGCGCCTTGCAGCGCCAGGTTGTGGCGGAGCCGCTGGGCCCGGAGCGCATCCCGCTCGCAGCAGGTCAGGGAGATGGAGCCGCCGGAGAGAGCGGCCATCTGGGTGCTCTTGCCGCCGGGTGCAGCGCACATGTCAAGCACCGACGGGCTGCCCTCCAGCGGCATCAGCAGCGCCGGCACCATGGCGGACAGGCTCTGCAGGTAGATTTTGCCCTCCGTGTAGAGGGGGAGGGCCTGCAGATCGCGCTCCAGGGCGCCGTCGGCGATCCGGGCGTCCCCGTACCAGGGCACGGGCCGGACAGCCACGCCGGCCTCCGCCAGGGCGGCGTCTGCCTCCTCCGCCGTGGCCTTGAGGGTGTTGATGCGGAAGGTAACCGGACGCCGGGTCAGGAAGCCGGCGCAGATCTCCTCCGCCATTTCGGCACCGTACCGGGCGGTCAGTGCCTGGGAGAGGAAGGGCGGAACAAGTGGATGCATGGGACCTCCGAACATGCCGTGCAGGCGTATCATCGCCGCTATTATAGCATCCGCCGCGGGGCAATGCAAGTTGACAAACCCCCTGAATTCCGTTATGCTCATGGGGCTGAGAGAGGGAGGGGTGCCTGTGCACTTTCTGCTGGTGAATGACGACGGATTCCAGAGCCCCGAGCTTCAAATGCTCTGCCGGGCAGCGGCAGGGCGCGGCCACCGGGTGACGGTGGTGGCGCCGGCCACGCAGCAGAGCGGCAAGTCCCACTGCTTCACCATCACCAACCCCCTCACGGTGCACCGGGGGGAGATGCCGGGCGCTGACGCGGCCTGGCAGGTGGAGGGCACGCCGGTGGACTGCACCCGCCTTGGCCTGTATGCCCTGGCGGAGGGGCCGGTGGACCTGGTGATCAGCGGGATCAACCAGGGCTACAACATCGGCCTGGCCACCTATGTGTCCGGCACGGTGGGGGCAGCCCGGGAGGCGGCCTTCGACCGTGGCAGGGCGCTGGCGGTGTCCACGGAGACCAGTGCGCCGCCGGAGATGCGGGCCTTCACGGCGGAGTACGCCATCCGCACGGCGGAGAAGCTGGTCACGGCGGATGTGCCGCCCCAGAGCGTCTGCAACCTGAACACCCCCGCCTGCCGGGTGGAGGACATCCGCGGCGCCCGGGTCTGCAGCATCTGCCACCTGATGTACCGGGACGGCTACGAGCGCTACGACGGCCCCCGGGGACAGACCACCTACTGGCTCAAGCCCATGGAAACCCAGTGGGACCGGGAGAAGGAGCCGGAGAGCGATCTGGCGCTGCTGCTGGAGAACTGGATCACCCTCACCTTCCTGACCCCGGAACCCTGTGACCAGACCCCCTGGCGGGATTTCCCCGTGGCCCCCTGAGGCCCCGGACAGCATATGGAAAGGAGCGAGCAGCATGGCGGGATCCCCAAAGCGCCCCGTGCCGGTGAAAACCGTGGCAGTCATGGCGCTGCTGGCGGCGGCCGCCGTGCTGCTGGTGCTGCTGGCGGTCCGGACCTTCGGCCTGGTGCCGCAGGTGGTCCGGGAGCGGAACGCCACGCCCACCCCCGCGCCTTTCTACGGCAATGTTATGGTGACAACACCTGATCCCTCGGCCCCCACCCCGGCGCCGGCCCTGAGAAACGGCAGCCGGGGGGAGGAGGTCATCCGGCTACAGCAGCGGCTGCAGGAGCTGGGCTATTATCAGGGCAGCATCGACGGGCAGTTCGGCGGCGGAACCGAGGAGGCGGTGATGCGCTTCCAGCAGGCCGCCGGGCTGGCGGCGGACGGGCTGGCCGGGGAGGCGACCTGTGCGGTACTCTACAGCGATGCTGCGCCCTCCGCCCTGCCCACCCCCACCCCGGTTCCCACCCCGTCGCCCACCCCGGTGCCCGGCGGGTCCGCAAAAGGCTATATCCGCCCGGACGGGCTGCCGCTGGTGGTGAACCGCAAACAGCCGCTGCCGGAGGGCTATCGGCAGTATGACCTGGTGGAGATGAACAGCTACTGCGACAGCGCGGTGGTGAAGATCAAGTACGCCGACACATGGGCCGAGCGGGAGGCGGTGGATGCGCTGATGGTGATGCTCAGGGCCGCGGAGGCGGAGGGCATCGGCAACTGGCAGATCAGCGCCGCCTACCGGGACGTGGCCTATCAGCAGCGGCTCATGGACAACAAGGTCAAAGACCTGATGAAGAGCAACGGCCTGAGCGCCGCCAAGGCGAAACAGGCGGCGAAGAACACGGTGGCGGATCCCGGCACATCGGAGCACCACTTAGGGGTCTGCTTCGACATTACGGTGCCGGGGAAGAGCTTCTCCGGCACAAAACAGTACAAGTGGATCTCGGCCCACTGCTGGGAGTACGGCTTTATCCTCCGCTACACCAAGGAGAAGCGCAGCATCACCGGCTTTTCGGCGGAGGCCTGGCACTACCGCTGGGTGGGACAGCCCCACGCGGAGATCATGCACCGGGAAAACCTCTGCCTGGAGGAATATGTGGAGAAGTACGGCACGCCGTGAAGCGCGGGGCCGGCAGGAATCGGAGGACAAGATGATCACAGCGTATTTCCTGATCGGGGAGGTGCTGCGTCCCCAGGGGGTGCGGGGGGAGGCCAAGGTCAGGCCCTACGCCCGGGACCCGGAGGCATTCAAGCGCTGGGACACCCTGTATCTGAAGCGGGGGGACGCCTATGAGCCGGTGGCCTCCCGCTGCAGCCGGGTGCACGACGGGTTTGTGTACCTCACCCTGGGCGGATGTGCAGCGCCGGAGGATGTGGAGAAGCTGCGGGATGCGTGCCTCTACATTGACCGGGCCCATGCGGAGCCGCTGCCTCCGGGGATGTACTACATCGCCGATCTCCTGGGCTGCGAGGCGCAGGACGGGGAGGGAAAGCCCGTAGGCGTGCTGACGGAGGTGCTGCAGCACGGCCCCACGGACGTCTGGGTCTTCCGCACCCCCGGGGGCAGCACCATGATGGCCCCGAACCTGCCCACGGTGTTTGTGGAGAAGGATGTGGCCAACAATCTGATCCGCGTCGATGCGGCGCGGCTGCAAGAGGTGGCTGTGTATGAGGATTGACATCCTCACAATCTTCCCCGGGATGTTTGACAGCGTGCTGAATACCAGCATTCTGGGCCGGGCCCGGGAGCTGGGCTTGCTGGACGTCCGCCCCACGGACATCCGCCCCTTCTCCGCCATGAAGCACAAGAACACCGACGACTACCCCTTCGGCGGCGGTGCGGGCATGGTGATGATGGTGCAGCCCATCGCGGACGCCATGGCCGCCGTGTGCGGGGAGGATTTCCACGGACGCCGGATCTATCTGGGTCCCCGGGGGAAAAAGCTCACCACCGCCCTGGCCCGGGAGCTGGCCCGGGAGGAGCGCCTGGTGCTGCTGTGCGGACACTATGAGGGGGTGGACCAGCGGGCGCTGGACACCTGTGTGGACGAGGAGATCTCCATCGGCGACTACATTCTCACCGGCGGCGAGCTGGCGGCCATGGTGCTGACGGACTGCGTGGCGCGGTTCATCCCCGGTGTGCTGGGCTCATCGGAGAGCGCCGAGGAGGAGTCCTTCTCCGGGGGACTCCTGGAGTATCCCCAGTTCACCCGCCCCAGGGAGTGGAACGGCCTGGAGGTGCCGGAGGTGCTGCTGAACGGGGACCACGCCAGGATCGCCGCCTGGCGCAGGGAACAGTCCCTGCTGGCCACGGCCCGGTTCCGGCCGGATCTGCTGGAGGCGGCGGAGCTGACGGCCCGGGACAGGGCGTTCCTGGCGGCGCAGGGCATCCGGCTGGAGGAGCAGGAGGAAAAGGGGGAGTGAGGACGTGCTTCTTCGGAAACTGATGGTGATCCTGCTGCCCCTGATCTGCCTGGGCATTCTGCTGGCGCTGTCCGGCTGGCTGTCCGGGCTGGGGTTCTGGGGAACCGCGGCTCTGGGCTTCCTGGGCGGACTGGCGGTGGCGGTCTTCCCCATGGCGGCCGGGGAAGCCCGGGGTCATGTGCCCTTCCGCCGGCTGCTGCTGGTGCCGGCGCTGCTGCTGGCGGCGCTCCTGATTGCCCAGGCGCTGGCGGTACGGGGGACGGCCACCGGCCTGCCGGGCTTCCTGGCGGCGGTCAACACCACGCAGGTGCTTCTGGAGGCGGCCTTTGCAGGCGGCCTGGCCGGCACGGCCCTGCTGGGATAAGCGGACGAAATACAACAAGCGAGGAAAGACAATGCTGGAACTGAGAGACATCTCCTTCGGCGTGGAAGCGGAAGGACAGGATAAGGAGATCATCCGGAATGTCAGTCTGACCCTGGCTGAGGGCAAGCTGGCGGTGGTCACCGGGCCCAACGGCGGCGGAAAATCAACACTGGCGCGACTCATTGCGGGCATCGAGAAGCCCACCACCGGGCGCATCCTCCTCAACGGCGAGGACATCACGGACTGGGACGTGACCAGGCGGGCCCGGGCGGGCATCGCCTACGCCTTCCAGCAGCCGGTGCGTTTCAAGGGCATCCAGGTGCTGGACCTGCTGCGGCTGGCCTCGGGGCAGCAGCTCACGGTGGCCCAGGCCTGCCGCTATCTCTCCCGGGTGGGCCTGTGCGCCAGGGACTATATCGACCGGGAGGTCAATGCCAGCCTGTCCGGCGGCGAGCTCAAGCGGATCGAGATCGCCACGGTGCTGGCCCGGGGCGCGAAGCTCACTGTGTTCGACGAGCCGGAGGCGGGCATCGACCTGTGGAGCTTCCAGAACCTGATTGAGGTGTTTGAGCACCTCCGGGCGTCCATCGCCGGCAGCTCCATCCTGATCATCTCCCATCAGGAGCGGATCCTGAACATCGCCGACGAGGTGATTGTGCTGCGGGAGGGCCGTGTGGCGGCCAGGGGCCCCCGGGAGGAGATCCTGCCGGGGCTTATGGCGACGGACAGCACCGGGACCTGCCTGGGTGGGCAGCCGGAGAGAGGAGCGGATGCGTCATGCTGAAACTGGACGAGATACAGCTCCGGCTGCTGCGGGAGGTGGCAGACCTGCACCAGGTGCCGGAGGGAGCCTACAACATCCGGGCCAACGGACAGTCCGCCGGCCGCCAGTCCACCGCCAACATTGAAATCACCCCCAAGCAGGAGGTCAGCGGCCTGGAGATCCGCATCAGACCCGGGACGAAAAACGAGAGCGTGCACATCCCGGTGGTGATGACCCAGAGCGGCCTGACGGAGGTGGTGTACAACGACTTCTTCATCGGGGAGGGGGCGGATGTCACCATCGTGGCGGGCTGCGGCATCGACAACTGCGGCAACCAGGACGCCCAGCACGACGGCATCCACCGGTTCTATGTGGGCCGGGGGGCGCGGATCCGCTATGTGGAGAAGCACTACGGCTCCGGCAGCGGCGCCGGCAAGCGTATCCTGAACCCGGTGACGGAGGTATATCAGGAAGAGGACAGCACCGTGGAGATGGAGATGGTGCAGATCAAGGGCGTGGACGACACCCGCCGCACCACCCTGGCAGAGCTGGCCGCCGGCGCGAAGCTGGTGGTGCGGGAGCGCCTGATGACCCACGGCAGCCAGCAGGCCGTCAGCGTTTACGAGGTGAAGATGAACGGCGCAGGGGCCAGCGCCGACGTGGTCTCCCGCTCCGTGGCCCGGGACGACTCCTTCCAGAAGTTCGACGCCAAGCTGGTGGGCAGCGCGCCCTGCACAGGCCACACCGAGTGCGACTCCATCATCATGGACCGGGGCAGGATCCTGGCGGTGCCGGGCCTGGAGGCCAACCATGTGGATGCGGCCCTGGTGCACGAGGCGGCCATCGGCAAGATCGCCGGCGATCAGCTCATAAAACTCATGACCCTGGGCCTCACCGAGCAGGAGGCGGAGGAGCAGATCGTCAATGGGTTCCTGAAGTAAAAAGTCTCCCCGGCTGCGCAGTGCGGTCGGGGAGTTCTCTGTGCAGGGAAGCTGTTTTGTGGTGTCAGCGCTTCCCGGGGTCGGCCGGGCGGATGAGGCGGCGCAGCAGCAGCGTGCCCAGGGCATAGCAGCCCAGCCCCAGCAGCGTGCCCAGGGTGTTGTGGATCAGGTCGTCCGTCTCGCAGTAGCCCCGCCGGGTGACATACTGCAGCACCTCCGTCAGCAGGGACAGGCCGAAGCCGCACAAAAGGGCCACCGGAAACCGGCTGCGCCTCTGGGGCAGGAGCCCCGGCAGCAGGATGCCCAGGGGCATGTAGACCAGGATGTTCAGCAGAATCTGCCGGGCCAGTCCCAGCCGTACAATGTGCAGGCCCCCATCGGTGGAGAAGGCCTCGGCATGGCTCCGGAAGGGGGTCAGCAGCAGCTGCGGGGTGTCAAAGGGCGTCCGGTAGAAAAAGGCCAGCCAGGCATAGACGGCCAGATAGCCCGCCAGTGCCAGCCCCAGCAGCACCTGCATGCTGCGGCTGCGCCTGCCCCGGCGCAGCGCCAGGGCTTCCGCAGCCATGACCAGCCCGAAAACCAGGACAAGGATGCCCAGATCCCACCACAGGGAGGTCTGGGACGACAGGGGAATCTCGTACATACAGGTCGCCTCCCGCCGGGTCATCTCGGGCGTTTTGCCGCGGCGGCAGTATAGCACAATTCCCGAAAAAGGAAAAGTGCCCGGATCCCTTGACTTAAAGGTAACTCTAAGATATATGATAAAAACAGACAACAGTGGCTTGCACAGGGAAGAAACGGCAGACGAGGGAGGAAAAACCATGCAATATCGTACCTTCGGAAAACTGGGGATCCGGGGCTCGGCTTTCGGCCTGGGGTGCATGCGCTTCAACGGCGCCGCCTCCGGGGACAGCACCATCGACGAGGAGAAGGCCATCCGCCTGATCCGCCGCGCCATCGACGGGGGCGTGACCTATATGGACACCGCCTATGTGTACCTGGGGAAGACCTCGGAGATTGTGCTGGGCAAAGCCCTGCAGGACGGCTATCGGGAGCGGGTGACCATCGCCACCAAGATGCCCGCGGAGGCGGTGCACAACCGGGCGGAGATGGAGGCCCTGTTGGAGGAGGAGCTCCGGAAGCTGCAGACAGACCACATTGACTTCTACCTGATGCACGGCATCAACCGGGAGAAGTGGGAGTACTTCAAGTCCATCGGCGCGCCGGAGTTTTTCGACGACATGAAGAAGACCGGGAAGATCCGCTACAAGTGCTTCTCCTTCCACGGCTCCTACGATGAGTTTGAGTACATCATCCGGGACAACGACTGGGACATGGTGCAGATCCAGTACAACTTCATGGACGTGAACAACCAGGCGGGCACCCGGGGCCTGGAGCTGGCGGGCAGCCTGGGGATCCCCGTGGTGATCATGGAGGGCCTGCTGGGCGGCCGGCTGGCCAGGGCGCCGGAGAACGTCCAGGCGCTCTATGACGCCTTCCCCGTGAAGCGCTCTCCGGTGGAGTGGGCCTTCCGCTGGCTCTGCAACCATCCCGAGGTGGCCACGGTGCTCTCCGGATGCAACGAGGAGAGCCAGATTGACGACAACCTGCGGATTTTCGACACGGTGGCGCCGGGGGCCATGACCCCGGAGGAGCTGGCCCTGATGGACCAGGTGCGCCAGGCCTACCTGGACCGCACCAGGATCGGCTGCACCGGCTGCCGCTACTGCATGCCCTGCCCCAACGGCGTCAACATCCCGGGCATCTTCTCCGTCTGGAACAATGTCTCCCTCTACGACACGGATCCCCGGTATGACTGGGGCCTCCAGGGCATCATCCGCCGGGGAGAGACCCCGGACCACTGCGTCCAGTGCGGCGCCTGTGAGGCGGCCTGCCCCCAGCACCTGGGCATCATCGAGGGCCTGCAGCAGGCCTGGCGGGATCTGACCTGACAGACAAGGAAGCGAAACGGACGGCTCCGGCACTGCACCGGAACCGTCCGCTTTTTCATGGAAGAGGTGCCCAGGCGGCAGGGTCAAAGGCCAGGGCTCTGGCGGCTTTCATGGCGGTGGGCAGCGCCAGGCTCTGCAGCTCCGCCTCCGTGACGAAACGCCAGGGTGCGTGCGGCGCAGCATCCCCGTCGGCCGCCGCCAGCCACAGACGCATCTGCCAGATCTGGTGGGTGAACACATGCCGCGCTTCCCCTGCTTGGCGGAGGCCCTTCACGGGGAGGCCCGTCAGACGCCGGACAGCAGCCGGCAGCTGCTTTTCCGCAGGGTGCCCCTCCGTCATGGGGAAGACCCACAGCCCCTTCAACATGGCCTCCGTCCGCTGCCGCACCAGAATCCGGCCGCCGCTGCGGATCAGCAGCACATCCCAGCACAGGAGCCGGGGCGGACGCTTGTCCGGCAGCAGGGGGAGGTCCTCCGCGTCACCGGCGGCGAAGGCATCGCACAGCCCCTGCAGGGGGCAGTCCTCACAGGACGGCGTGCCGGGGGTGCACACGGTAGCCCCCAGGTCCATCAGCGCCTGGTTGAAGTCGCCGGGGCGCTCCGGGGGCTGCAACGACAGCACTTCACCCGTGATCCGGCGCTTCACCGAGGGCGTGGCGGCATTCTCCCGGATCCCCCGCAAGCGGCTGATCACCCGGATGACATTGCCGTCCACGGCGGCGGCCGGCACCCCGTAGGCGATGCTGGCGATGGCACCGGCGGTGTATTCCCCGATGCCGCGGATCCTCCCCAGGGCCTGGGGGTCCCGGGGCAGCACGCCGCCGTACTCCGCCATGACCTGCTTCGCCCCCTGGTGGAGGTTCCGGGCCCGGCTGTAGTAGCCCAGCCCCTCCCACAGCTTCAGCACCCGGTCCTCCGGGGCCTGCGCCAGGTCCGCCAGGGTGGGGAAGGCCTCCATGAAGCGGGGAAAATAGTCCATCACGGTCTCCACCCGGGTCTGCTGGAGCATGATCTCGCTGACCCAGGTGGCGTATGGATTCCCTACGTCCCGCCAGGGCATGGAGCGCTTGTGGACATCGTACCAGGCCAGGAGGGCAGCCGCTTCAGGCGTCATGTTCTCATCTCCTCTTTCCCGATGACTATAGCATATTGGAAGAAAAAATGCTATCATGAATCGGATATGAAAGAAAACCGGCGGGTGATTCGTCTGATCAGACGGAGACCCTACCGAAAACATCATGGAGGTACACCATGCGCAGACATCGTTTTCTGGCGGCCCTGGCCGCAATGCTGCTGACCCTCTCCCTGACCGCATCCGCCCTGGCGGGCTCCCTGACGGACGCCTGGGACAGCGGCCTCAGCCTGCTGCTGGACACGGACAACGTGACCATCACCGGCACGGCTTCCTTCACCATCGACGGCCGCCTCTTCAAAATCGCCCGGGTGCGCTATGTCCAGGCGGACTATGACTCGGACTATGAGCTGAGGCTCTACACCCTCCGGGACGGCGATGACGTGGGGGAGCAGTACTGGCAGGAGACCGGCTGGCATGTCATCGCCAACCGGGACGAGAACGACATAGGCTACATCTGGGCCAAGGAGTTCTATGAGCCGGAGAGGTGGCGAACCGGCACCGATGACCTGCACAACACCCCGGTCCGCCGCACCACACGCCTGGAGAGCCTGCTGCGGATGGCGAACCTGCTGCTGGGGGAGATGGAGAAGACCCTGCCGGCGGAAGCTCTCACGGTCACGGAGGATGAGAATGGGAAATCCCTGCACATCAACCTCTGGGCTGAGGATGTGCCGGACATCGCCAACAGCGCGCTGACCCTCGCCATTCCCTACGCTGCGGCAAGATTCCTGGACGGCCGGGAGGAGAGCGGGTTTGCCCGGGGAAGCGACCAGGCGATCTCGGAATACAGCCTCTACGTGACAGACGCGGATGAGATTCTGGAGGGCACGGTGGCCTTCCGGCTGCGCGGAGCGGACCTCACCGTGACGACGGACCGGGAGAACCGCTTCACCGGGCTCTCCGGCAGCTTCAGTCTGGGGGCCCTGAACGGGGAGAACGTGGACCGGACGGTGGGCGTGCGGCTG
Source organism: Clostridia bacterium (assembly GCA_017519405.1). Taxonomy (GTDB): domain Bacteria; phylum Bacillota; class Clostridia; order Christensenellales; family Aristaeellaceae; genus RUG11272. The sequence goes on along the minus strand of JAFWSH010000036.1, from coordinate 28,558 downwards.
GAGCTGAAGGCGGAAAACTACGGCGAAAGCACCGTGGCCGCCTTCGACGAGGACACCTATGCCTACGAGCCCGCCCAGCCCCCTCAGGAGTGGCAGACCTCCCTGAACGGCGTGGTATGGCGCGCCTTGGACACCCTGGTGGAGTGCGGCTATGAGCCCGAGCGGAGCGCTGTGGTCACAGAGGAGGACGCGGAGGGGCTGCACTGGGTGAAGATCGGGAACACCGGGAGCGGGGACCGCTTCCGCGTTGCCTACACGCCAAGGGGAACGATGGCGGCCCTGTGCCACGAGGGCCCCTGGCAGGACCTGCAGCCGGAGAAGACCGGTGACGTGGACCAGGACACCCTGGCCCGGGCCACGGATACCGCGGACCAGTTCCTGCTGCGGACGGACTTCTGGATCTGGATCATGGTGGACGAGCTGAAGAACGAGGGCGTGATCCGGACGGAGGACGGCCGCCTCTACCTGCTGCTGGGCGCTGAGGAGGCGGGTGTGCATTTCGTGGTGCAGGCCGGGCCTGAGATGAGGGTGGAGTCCTACACTTTCGATGGCGAGCCGGCGGCAGCAGACGGCTGAAAAAGGGCTGATGCACGGTGGATCAGCGGTGGACAGACCGGAGATGGACCGGAGACAGACCGAGGATTTATCGATGAAAGACCGATGACAGAAAGCTGAAAGAACGGTGGAAGAACAGCCGGCGGCGCCTCCTCCCTTGCCCGGACTGCGCAACTGTGCTATAATCACCCGGAAAACACTTTCGGAGGGGTTGCGATGAAGCTCTGGGGCGGCAGGTTCAGCAAGGCGACAGACGGACTGGTGGACGATTTCAACTCCTCCATCAGCTTTGACCAGCGGCTCTACGAGCAGGATATCCGGGGCTCCATCGCCCACGCCACGATGCTGGGGGAGCAGGGGATTATCCCGAAGGAGGACGCGGAGAAGATCGTGGCCGGCCTGCAGGGGATCCTGGAGGACGCCCGGGCGGGCCGGATCCGGTGGATGACGGACGCCGAGGACATCCACATGAATGTGGAGACCATCCTCACGGAGCGCATCGGCAAGGCGGGCAAGCGCCTGCACACCGGCCGCAGCCGCAACGACCAGGTGGCCCTGGACATGCACATGTACGCCCGGGACTGCGCCGTGGAGGCTCAGGCCCTGCTGGATGATCTGCTGACGGTGCTGCTGGACACGGCGGAAAAGCACCTGCACACCGTCATGCCGGGCTACACCCACATGCAGAAGGCCCAGCCCATCACCCTGGCCCACCATTTGATGGCCTATGTGCAGATGTTCCTGCGGGACAGGAAACGGTTCGGACAGGCGCAGGAGGCGGCCAATGTGATGCCCCTGGGCTCCGGCGCCCTGGCCGCCACCACCTATCCCCTGAACCGGGAACGGGTGGCGGAGCTGCTGGATTTCCCGGCCATCACCGCCAACAGCATGGACGGCGTCAGCGACCGGGACTATCTGCTGGACTATCTCCACGCCGCCAGCCTGTGCATGATGCATCTCTCCCGCTTCTCGGAGGAGCTGATCCTCTGGTCCACCTCCGAGTTCCGCTTCGTCACCATGGACGACGCCTTCTCCACCGGCTCCTCCATCATGCCCCAGAAGAAGAACCCGGACGTGGCGGAGCTGATCCGGGGCAAGACCGGCCGGGTCTACGGGGACCTGATGGGCCTGCTCACCGTGATGAAGGGCCTGCCCCTGGCCTACAACAAGGACATGCAGGAGGACAAGGAGGGCTTCTTCGACGCCCGGGACACCCTGGTGAAGTGCCTCACCGTCTTCACGGCCATGCTGCGGACCCTCACCTTCCGCAGCGATGAGATGGCCAGGGGGGCAGGGGGCGGCTTCGCCAATGCCACCGACTGCGCGGACTACCTGGTGGGGCGGGGGGTTCCCTTCCGGGACGCCCACCGGGTGGTGGGCCAGCTGGTGGCCTACTGCCTGGACCGGGACAAGGACCTCATGTCCCTGAGTCTGGAGGAGCTCAAGGGCTTCCATCCGGCCTTTGAACAGGATGTCTATGAGGCCATCTCCCTGAAGGCCTGCGTGGAGCGCCGGAGCATTCCCGGCGGCCCCGCGCCGGAGACCGTGCTGGCGGCCATCCGCCAGGCCCGAGCCCTGGTGAATCCGCCCCGGGCATAAACCTGTAAAAGTTGAAATCCGCCGCCGGAAAGGTTGACAATCCGGCGGCTTTGCATTACCATATTATTTGGTGAAAGCTGTGCTTATTGCAGTTTTTGCGAACATGAATCCGCCCCGATGACGGGGCGATCGGAGGCATCCGGATGTTGAAAAGATTGCTGGCTTGTCTGATCTGCGCTGTGCTGCTGCTGGGCTGTCTGCCCGGGATGACGGCAGCCCATGCGGACACCGTCTCCTACCTCTCCCTGACGCTGAACGGACAGACGGTCCAGCCGGACGGGAGCGTTGTGAAGGAACCGCTGACCATGACCTTTGAGGTGAAACGCGACGGGGAGAAGGTCGGCGAACTGGAGACCTCCGGCGGTGCCATGCTGGAGGTACCCGGGGCAGGCCAGCTCTATCTGGTGCCGGTGAAGGAGACCGTGCCGGAAGGCTGGCTGATCTCCGAGATGGGCTATATGCTCAACGTCAGCGCCGGCGCCCTGAACCAGGCGGCCATCAGCGTCTGGGCGGACAAGGGCCTGTTCACCGCGCAGACCGAGCCCGGCCGTGTGTTTTTGCTGAGCCCGGAGGTACCTGCAGAGGACGACACCTGGCCCATGACCCTGACGGCGGATGAAAACGGCCTGCTGGCGCCGCCCTTTGCGCTGCCCAGCGGCGGCTATGTGCTGACCGATGCCCTGGGACAGCTGGAGCCGCTGGCGTTCAGGATTGAGGCATACAAGGGCGAGGCTGCGGCGGAGCCCATGGACGCGACCCCCGGAACCCTTGCGACACCGGCGCCCACGGCCGAGCCTACGCCGGAGCCCACGGCTGTGCCCACACCGGAGCCCACGGCTGTGCCCACACCGGAGCCCACGGCTGTGCCCACAGCGGAACCCACGGCCGAGCCCACGGCGGAGCCCACCCCGGAACCCACGGCGGAACCCACGGCGGAGCCCACGGCGGAACCCACGCCCGAACCCACCCCGGAGCCCCTGCCGGAGCTTGAGCCGGCGGACGACCCGGTGGACGATGGCGCGGATGAGGAAGCGGAAACCGTGGATGACCCCCGTCTCTCCCCCGACCGGGAGATCACCCAAGCGACCCCCCGGTCCCTGCCGGAGCGGCCTGAACTGGTGGGCACCGGCACGGCGTCCCTGACCATCCAGGTCTTCAACGACACGAACCGCGACTCCCAGATGAACCAGACGGAGAAGGGCATCACGGGCGTGCCGGTGGCGCTGATCCTGCTGGACGCACAGCAGGGGGACGCGGTGGCGGCCAGGGCGGAGACGGACGAGAACGGCCAGGTGAGCTTCAGCGCACTGCCCGCCGGCACCTACGCCTTCGGGGTGACGCTGCCGGATAACTTCAGCTTTACGGAAAAGAGCCAGAAAAAGGTTACCATCAAGCAGAACTACATGGAGCAGTCCAGCACCAGCTATGCCGAGAGCCCTGCCATGGTCATCGGCGCGGGGGAGCAGGTCCAGACCGCCGCGGCCGGCGCCGAGAACGGCAAGGTCTCCGGCATCATCTGGAACGACGCCAACGGCGACGGCAGCATGGGGGAGACGGAACCCGGGGTGGCCGGGGTGCTGATGGAACTGGAAGGCGTCCGCAACGGCGCCCTCTACCAGGTGATCTCCGACGGGGAGGGCAATTACGCCTTTGACCAGGTGCGCCCCGGCGACTATTACCTGCGGTGCTATCTGCCCTCCAGGATGATGTTCACCATCAACATCACCAACACCCGGAATCGCACCTCCATCTGGGGCGAGGGCAGGAGCACGGGCCGCACCGAGATCACCATCAAGCGCAACGAGGAGATCAAGGACAAGAACGTGGGCCTGGTGGACGGCGCCAACCTGACGCTCATTGCCTTTGAGGACAAGAACTACAACGGTGTCATGGACGAGGGCGAGCCGGGCGTGGAGGACGTGCAGCTCTTCCTCTACAAGCAGATGAACGAGCGGGAGATCTCCGAGATCCGCACGGACAGCCAGGGCGTGGGTGCCTTCGGCGCCATGCGCACCAACACCTACAAGATCAAGGCGAGGATTCCCGAGGGCTACCACTATTCCGTCCTGGGCCAGGGGGAGAAGGCCAACCAGTTCAACGACCCGAACCGCAGGGACAAGACGCTGAACAACGTGAACGTGACGGATGCCGGGCAGGACGTGACCCTCTACCTGGGCGTGATCCGCTACGCCACCGTCAGCGGCACCATCTACTTGGACAGCGACTATTCCGGCGGCATGAATGGCGCGGAGACCGTCTACAGCGGCATGACCGTGACCCTCCTGGGGGAGGACGGCCTGGTGAGCGACACCACCAGGTCCAACGACCGGGGCGTCTTCACCTTTGAGGACGTGCTGCCGGGTACCTACACCATGACCCTCACCGCCATGAGCGGCTATGCCTTCACCCGGGAGGGCGAAGGAAACGTGATGCTGAACCGTGGCCGTGGCGCGGGGGCGACGGAGGCCTTTACCGTGGCCTCCGGCGACCGGATCACCGGCATGGACTGCGGCATGATCGTCCCGGCCAAGCTCACCGGCGTGCTCTATGGCGACAGCAATGACAACGGCGCCATGGACCAGGGGGAGGCCGGCATGGAGCACGCGGTGGTCCGCCTGCTGAACGCGGAGGACGGCAGCGTCAGCGCCGAGACGGAGATCGGCCGGAACGCCGCCTTCGCCCTGGACTCCATCCTGCCGGGCACCTACCGGCTGGAGATCCGGCTCCCCGAAAACACGGTCTTCACAGAGCTGCATGAGCAGCTGGAGCAGACGGCGGAGGACACGGCGGTCAGCGGCGCCTTCAGCCTGAACGCGGGGGACAGCGGAGAGATCAGCCCCATCGGGGCCATGACCTACGCCTCCCTCAGCGGCGCTGCCTTCCTGGATGAGAACGGCAACGGCCTGCGGGACGCCACCGAGCAGCCCCTGTCCGGGGTGACACTGCACCTGCTGCCCACCCGGGAGGACCTGGAAACCCAGAGCATCACCACCGGCCCGGACGGCAGCTTCGCCTTCCATCAGATCCGGCCGGACGAATGGCAGTTCACCCTCACGTATCCGGAGGGGATGGTGCAGTCCCGGCTGCCGGAGAATCCCCTGGGGCTCAGCGGGAGCCAGAATGACCAGACCGTGGGCCTGACCATCGCCATGGGCCAGGTGCTGGCGGAGGTGAAGCTGGCCGGCGTGGTTCCCGCGCAGATCCACGGCGTGGCGTGGCTGGACGAGAACGGCGACGGCTGCGTGAATGCCGAGGAGAGAGCGCCTGCCGGCGAGGAGGTCCAGCTCTACTTTGCCCAGGACAAGTCCCTGTCCGCCACCGCCGTAATCGGGGAGGACGGCCTCTTCGACTTCCCCGGCGTGGTGCCGGGTGAGTACATCCTGGCCTTCCCCGTGGACGAGGACACCTATTCCGCCCCCAAGGGCGAGAGCACCTTTGCCCAGGGCGTGAACCAGCTGCTGATGCTGGGGATCACCCTGAAGAGCGGCGACGTGTTGGACACCCCGAAGCTGGGCCTGCAGCGGCTGACGGCCCTCAGCGGCATGGCCTGGTATGACCAGGGTGGGCAGCTGGTGCCGCGCCAGGGCGTCAAGATCACCCTGCTGGACGCCCTGGGCAACGCCCTGGGCACGGTGGAAACCGGCAAGGACGGCAGTTACGGCATCATGGGGCTGCTGCCCGGCATGTACCAGCTCTCCGTGGAGTTCCCCCAGGGCTGCATCCCGGTGGAGCCGGGGGATGCCCGGCTGGACGCTGAGGGCGTGACCAGCGTGCTCACCGAGCTGGAGGGCCGGACCGGCCTCAGCGAGCGCTTCCAGGTGCAGATGGGCGTGGACATGGCTGGGCTGGACGTGGGCTGCGTCCAGGCCGGCAGCCTGGGCGACCTGGTCTGGCTGGACGAGAACGGCAACGGGCTGCAGGACTGGAACGAGTACGGCATCCCCAATGTGGCGGTGCGCCTGCTGCGGGACGGCCAGGAAGTGGCGCAGACGGTGACGGACCAGTACGGCTTCTACACCATGGAGGACCTGTATCCCGCCGTCTACACCCTCAGCGCGGACACGGGGCTGAAGGCCACCCAGCGGGTGGAGGAGCTGCCGGGCATCACCACCAGCACGGATACGCCGGTGCAGGTGATCAGCGGCACCCACAACTATGACGCGGACCTGGGCTACCTGCCCTCCGCCCCCGGGGTTTATCCGGAGGGCTATGGCCAGGGGGAAACCCAGAACTGGCAGGAGAAAGCGCAGTAAGACGGAGAAACCGCGGGCCTGGCCCGGAAGGAGACACATATGAAGATCTGGGTTCGGACGCTGGCACTGGCGCTGGCGCTGATACTGACGCTGACGGCGGCGCCGGCCGTGGCGGCCAAGAAGGCTACCCCCACCCCGGCGCCCCGGGAGATCACCACCGAGGTGGTGGAGGAGGTCCCGGAGACCATCCAGCAGCTGCTGGACCTGGCCTACAATGAGTGGCGGGAGCTGGACGGCAAGAAGCTGAAGAAAAGCAACAAGTACACCAAGTGGCGCAACAACTACGAGTGGGGCTGGTGCGCGGGCTTTATCACCTGGTGCATGCTGGAGATGAACATCCCCCAGACGGTCTGGACGGAGATCGAGGAGGGGGAGGTGGAAGGGCTTGTGCATGTGAAGGAGGCCGGCGTCGGCAAGCTGGTGACCGGCTATACGAAGATGCACCGGACCACCATGACGCCCCAGAAGGGCTTCATCCTCATCTACGGGAAAAAGGGAAAGAATGGCCTGTGGCACGCCGGCCTGGTCTACGACGTGGAAAAGCTCCCCAACGGCAAATACCGCCTCACCACCCTGGAGGGCAATGTCAACAGCAGCGTCTGGATGTTTGTCCACGACTATGACCCCAACGCGGAGAAGAAGACGAAGAACATCTCCCTGGTGCCGGAGGAGGAGCGGATCAGCGTGGACGCCAACGCCTTCTCCTACAAATACACCTACAACGACAAGGACCTGTATGTGAACATGTTCCTGATGCCCTGGGTGCCGGAGGAGATGGCGGGGGAGAACGCGCCCGTGCCGGCCCTGACACCTGCTCCGTAAAGCAAAGCGGGCGGAGACCGCCGCTAAAGACAGGAGGGATGCCCCATGCGGCTGATTATTCCGGAGCACTACAACCCCGTGCTGGATCTGCGGGATACCGAGATTGCCATCAAGCTGGTGAAGGACTTTTTCGAGGCGGAACTGTCCCGGGCCCTGAATCTCACCCGCGTGTCCGCCCCCATTATGGTGACCCCCGAGAGCGGCCTGAACGACAACCTGAACGGCGTGGAGCGCCCTGTCTCCTTCGACATTCTGGAGACGGGACGCCAGGCGGAGATCGTGCACTCCCTGGCCAAGTGGAAGCGCCAGGCCCTGAAGACCTACGGCTTCCACTCGGGTGAGGGCCTCTATACCGACATGAACGCCATCCGCAGGGACGAGGAGACGGACAACATCCACTCCATCTTTGTGGACCAGTGGGACTGGGAGCGGATCATCACCCGGGAGGAGCGGAACCTGGAGTTTCTGAAGGACATCGTCTGCAGGATCTACCTCACCCTCCGCAAGACCGAGGGCTTTGTCTGCGCCCACTATCCCCACATCAAGCCCGAGCTGCCGGACGAGATCACCTTCGTCACCACTCAGGAGCTGGAGGACCGCTACCCCGATCTGAGCAGCCGGGAGCGGGAATATGCCGCCGCCCGGGAGTGCGGTGCGGTGTTCCTCATCGGCATCGGCGGCAAGCTGAAATCCGGCCGGATCCATGACGGGCGGGCGCCGGACTATGACGACTGGGCCCTCAACGGGGACATCCTCCTCTACTCCCGTCTGCTGGACATCTCCCTGGAGGTCTCCTCCATGGGCATCCGGGTGGACGAGGAGAGCCTCCGCCGCCAGCTGAAGGAGCGGGGCTGCGAGGAGCGGGCGGAGCTGCCGTTCCAGAAGGCGCTGCTGAACGGGGAGCTTCCCCTGACCATCGGCGGCGGCATCGGCCAGAGCCGCATGTGCGTGTATTTCCTGCGCAAGGCCCATGTGGGCGAGGTGCAGGCGTCCCTCTGGCCGGACGACGTGGTGGAGGCCTGCCGGAAGGCGAATATTCAGCTGCTGTAAAACGGAGGATATCATGGACTCGATTCGCGTGGTGATCGCCGACGACGACGAGGGCATGCGCCTGGTGGAATCCAAGCTCATCGCCCTGGCGGAAGGCTTTGACCTGGCCGGAGAGGCGGAGAACGGGGACGAGCTGATGGCCCTGGTGGAGCGGGAGCATCCCCAGGTGGTGTTTCTGGACGTGGAGATGCCCGGGAAGACCGGGGTGGAGTGCGCCAGGCTGATCCAGGACATGGACCCGTCCATCGTGCTGATCTTCGCCACCGCCCACGACGCCTACATGGGGGATGCCTTCCAGGTCTATGCCTTCGACTATCTGGTGAAGCCCTTCCGGAATGAGCGGGTGCTGGAGACCCTCCGGCGGGTGCGGGAGCGCCTGCAGGGCACGGAGAGCCAGCCGCTGCCCATGCCGGAGAAGCCGGAGGGCGCCTCCATGGGCGGCCGCATGATGCTCAAGCACCGGGACGGCGTGGCCTTCGTGGACCAGAACGACATCCAGCTGGTCCAGCGGGAGGAGCGGGCGACGGTCCTCTACACCACCGACGGCCACCGCTATGTGACGGGGGACACCATGGGGGAGATCGAGGAGCGCCTGGACCCGGCCATCTTCTTCCGCTGCCACAAGAGCTACATCATCAACCTGAACCAGATTGTGGCCATGGAGCCCTATGGCCGGTGGACCTTTGTGGTGAAGCTCCGGGGCACCCGGCAGACGGCACTGATCACCCACGAAAAGTATGAGGAGCTTATCCAGCGGTTCAGCTGAGCACAGAACGGGGCCGGGATCCGCCGTGGAGACCGGCCCCGTGCAGTTTTGGCCGGCATCGGGAAGCGCCTGTGCCGGCCGGGGAGGGGAAGCCGATGACACGCAAGCGTGAGGCCGGGGCGCAGCAGCACAGCCGCCTGGCAGAGATTGTCGATGTGCTGCGGCGCAATGAGATTGTCCGGGGGCTGACACCGGAGAAGCTCTGCACGATCCTTGAGGAACTGGGCCCCACCTTTATCAAGCTGGGACAGGTTTTTTCCATGCGGACGGACTTTTTGCCGGAGGAATACTGCACCGCCCTGGCCAAGCTCAGGACCAGCGTCACTCCCATGCCATGGGAGCAGGTGGAGCGCATCCTGACAAGCGCCTACGGGCGTCCGGCGGAGGAGGTTTTCGCCTCCTTCAGCCGGGAACCCCTGGGCAGCGCCTCCATCGCCCAGGTGCACGAGGCCGTGCTCCCGGAGGGGCAGCGGGTGGTGGTGAAGGTCCAGCGGGAGGGCATCCATGCCGTCATGAACCGGGACATCCACCTGCTGAAGAAGGCGGCGGAGCTGGTGAAGTACACTCCGGCCAGGGATCTGGTGGACTTCAACCAGGTGCTGGACCAGCTGTGGATGGTGGCCCAGCAGGAGATGGACTTCCTGACGGAGGCGGAGAACCTGGAGCGCTTCGCCCGGCTGAACGCCAGCGTCACCAACGTGGGCGCCCCGCGGCTCTACCGGCAGTACACCACGGCCCAGGTGCTGGTGATGGAGAACGTGGAGGGCATCCAGATTGACCGGCGGGAGGAACTGATAGCGGCGGGGTATGACCTCCGGGAGCTGGGGGAGCGCCTGGCGGACCACTACATCAAGCAGGTGACGGAGGACGGCTTCTTCCACGCGGACCCCCACCCGGGCAACCTGCGGGTGCGGGACGGGAAGCTGATTTTCCTGGACATGGGCATGATGGGCACCCTGGGGCCGGGCATCCGCAGCACCCTGATGAAGGCGGTGGAGGGAATCGCCCGGGGTGACGCGGGGAGCTGTGCCGATGCGGTGATGGCCCTGGGGGAGGCCCGGGGGGAGACGGACCGCAGGAAGCTCTACCGGGCCTGCGAGGCGATGCTCAACCGCTACGGCAGCATGGATCTGGCCCAGATCAACCTCTCCAGGATGCTGGGGGACATGATGGAGATCATGAAGGAAAACCGGATCGCCATGCCCAGCGAGCTCTCCATGCTGGCCCGGGGCCTGGCCACCCTGGAGGGGGTGGTGATGCAGCTGGCCCCCGAGACCAACGTGATGCAGATCGCCGCCGCCCGGGTCCGGCGCAGCTTTTTCCGGCACCTGGATGTGCAGGGGGAGGTGGACCGGGGAACCCGGGCGGTGTATGAAAGCACCCGGAAGTCCCTGGACATCCCGGCCCTGCTGGCGGATCTGCTGCGCACCGGAATCCGGGGGGATGCCGGCGTCAACGTGGAATACCGCACGGACAACCACACCGGGGACCTGATCCGGGAGAGCATCGGCAGGCTGTGCATGGCGCTGATCTGCGGCGCGCTGCTGCTGGCGGCGGCCATGCCGGGGGGCGGTCAGGCGGTGCTGGGAGAGCTGACCTGGTTCCGCCTGGGCTGCCTGGCGGCGGGCCTGGCCCTGGGCGCGGCCTGCCTGCTGCCGAGGCGGCGGAAATAAGGTCCGGCAGACGGCACAAGGCCGCCGGACAAGGAGAAGAAAAAATGGGCAATGTGTTTGACTATCTCCAGTGGCGGGGGGATCTGACCCTATTCCGCAGCCCCTTTGGCGAGGTGGATAACCTGGTTCTCTCCCTGCTCAGCTACCTGGATTTCGGGGGCATTGTGCCCCCCGTCGGGGAGGAGGGCATCACCGTCCGGGAGGCGGCCGAGGCCTATTTCGCCCGCCGGGGGGAGCCGAAAGTTCCCCGGGAGGGCGTGGTGGACACGGCGGTGGAGTGGGACTGGATGTTCCGGCTGATGGCCGACACAGACCGTTTCGGCGGCATGCGCCTCAGCGGCTTTACGGACATCCTGGTGCCCAGCGAGGACAAGCAGTTCTGCGCCTTGACCATCGAGACGGAGCCGGGGCAGCTCTACCTGTCCTACCGGGGGACCTCCGACGATCTGGCGGGCTGGAAGGAGGACTTTCTGCTGGCCTGCCTGCCGGAGATTCCCTCCCATGAGGAGGCGGTGCGGTACCTGATGCAGGTGGCAGCGTGTTACCCGGAACACCGGCTGACCCTGGGGGGACACTCCAAGGGCGGCAACCTGGCGGTCTATGCGGGCGCCCGGGCGCCGGAGGCGGTGCAGAACCGCATCCAGAGGATCTGGTCCAACGACGGGCCCGGCTTCCAGCGCACCTTCCTCCAGAGCCGGCCCTACATGGGCATTGCGGGCAAGCTGGTCTCCATTGTCCCCAAGTCCTCGCTGGTGGGCCTGCTGCTGACCCACGCCGCCCCGGACCTGATTGTGGACAGCTCCCAGAGCGGCGTGCTGCAGCACGACGCCATCAGCTGGCAGGTGATGGGCAGCCACTTCGTCCGCCTCACCGGCCTGACCAGGGAGAGCCTCAACGCGGAGACCCAGATCCGCACATGGATCGAGTCCATGGACGCCCCCACCCGGCGCGACTTTGTCAATGCCCTGTTCGATGTGCTCTCCGCCTCGGGGGAGCAGACGGTGTCGGGGATTGTCCGGGACCTGCCCAAGGCCGCCGGCGCCTCCCTCACCCTGATGCGGGATATGCCCAGGGAGACCATGGATCGCATCAGGGAGTTTGTGGTGCTGCTGGCGGGCGTCGCTGCACGGCTGGAGGAGGAGAGCCGGCGCCTGCGCACCCAGAACACCCTGCGCCAGCTGGGACAGGCCCTGGGCTGGAAGCCGAACCCCGGCCAGAATCCGCCCGGCCAGGCACAGGGGGAAGGTTGACACACAAAAGAGGAACGGTACATCTGCACCGTTCCTCTTTGTATACCCGCATATCTGCCCGCCTCTCAGCCGGGTTCAGCCGTCACTCCTGGCTGCTGTGCTGCTGGGGCCGGGACGCGTAGAAGCTGTCAAAAGCCTCCTTGCTGGCCTCGGGCTCCTGCTTGTTGGCCGCCAGAATCAGCGCAATGCCGGCAACCACCAGGCCGATGGGCAGCAGCCCCTTGATCAGGCCCGCCAGGCCGGTGATGAGGCCGCCCAGCATGGACATGAAGCCGAAGAAGAATGCCAGGCCCCAGAACCAGCTGCTGCGCATCATCTTTCCGAGAATCTTCCAGGGGAGTACAATCAGCTTCACCATCAGGATGAAGGGGAGAAAAATCAGAGTCAGCATAGGGGTGCCTCCTTTCGCACATCACGTGCTCTTTCCTCGTGACAGCCTGAGGATAGCACATGCGCAGATGAGAAGACAGGGGAAAACGATTAAAAGTACATGAGAAATCACGGACAGGTGTCTGAGGGGGCGTCGGGGCCCTTGCAGACATCCACCCAGCCCAGTGCGCCGCTGAACTGCTCCAGCTCCGCCAGGTTGAGGCGGACGGCGCTGCTCTCGGTGCCGGCGGCGGGGTAGACCACATCCCAGGCCCGGAGGCTCTCATCCAGCCAGATCTGCACGTCCTCGGGAATCCCGAAGGGACAGACGCCGCCGAAGTGCAGGCCGGTGAGCGCTTCCAGCTGCTGGGCGGTCATCATCTTCGCCTTGGCGTGAAACCGCTCCTTGAACTTGTGGTTGTCCACCCGCCGGTCCCCGGCGGCCACCACAAAGAGAGGCTGGTCTCCGGCCATGAAGGAGAGGGTCTTGGCGATCCGGCCTTCCTCACAGCCCAGGGCAGCGGCTGCCAGCGCCACCGTGGCGCTGGACACAGAGAACTCGATCACGCGGTCCTCCGCATGAAACCGGGACAGGTACGCCCGGACGCGCTGGGTGGTATCCATGGGACGGCAGCCTCCTTTGCCGGGGATCAGACAGCCCTTTCCTTGCCCAGGAAACAGAAGGCCAGGGTGCCCGGGCCGCAGTGGGCGCCGATCACCGGGCCGATGGGATCGATGCGGATCTCCATCTCCGGCAGCTTCTCATGGAGCAGTTCATAGAGCCGCTGGGCCTCATCGGGCACATCGGCGTGAAGGATGATGCCCATGGACTCGGTGGGATCCGCGATGCTTTCCACGGAATGCTCCACCAGGTAGGTGATAGCCTTCTTCCGGCCCCGGACCTTGTCCACGGAGACCAGGGTGCCCTCCCGGCTCTCCACGATGATGGGCTTCAGGTCCAGCATGGTGCCCAGCGCCGCCGCCGTGGAGGAGATGCGGCCGCCCCGCTTGAGGTACTTCAGGTCATCCACCGTGAAGAAGGCCTGGGCGCGCATCCGGTTGTGCTCGATCCACGACGCCACCTCCTCGATGGGGGCGCCGGCGCGGTACATCTCGTGGGCCTTCAGCACCAGCAGGGCCATGGGGCAGGAGATGGACAGGGTGTCCACCACCACGAACTTGCGCTGGGGATACTTCTTCAGCAGCTCCTCCCGGGCGGCGTAGACCTCCCGCAGGGTCATGGAGAGCTTGCTGGAGAAGGCCACAAAAAGCAGATCCTTCTCCCGGAGGACCGGCTCGAAGTATTCCAGGTAGGTCTCCTTGTTCAGCGCGCTGGTGACCGGTACGGCGCCGGCCCGCATGGCGTCGAAGTAGGCTTTGTGGTCCAGCGCCTGGCCCAGGTCGTCCAGGTATTCCTTGCCGTCCACGGCGTAGGGCATGTAGACCACGGGGATGTCATATTTCATCTTCAGGTCATACGGCAGATCGCTGTCGCTGTCCGTCATGAAGACGTAATCCATATCCGTCAGCCTCCCTTTCGTGCAAGTGAAAATGGTGTCCGAAGGACGGGTCTATTGTACCTGATTTGTATCAAAAAAGCAAGGCGGATGGCACGGGATGAGCACAGCCCTGCGGCGGTTGAAAACTCCACCGGAATATGGTACACTGGATCCAGAAAAACGTGGAGAGAGGGGATGCCGGATGACAGGAAATGAGAGGGCTTTTGTGGCCTGGGCGAGTCCGGAGGAGGCGGGTGTATCCTCCGCCGGCCTGCTGCGCTTTCTGGATGAGGTAGAGAATAATCGGGACCGGCTGCAGTTCCACAGCCTGGTGCTGCTGCGCCACGGGAAGACGGTCTGCCGCCTGAACTGGGCGCCCTACGACGACCTGACGCCCCACGCCCTCTTCTCCCTGAGCAAGTCCTTCTGCTCCGCGGCGGCAGGGTTTGCCGTGGCGGAGGGCCTGCTCTCCTGGGACAGCCCGGTGGCGGAGGTGCTGGCGGAGGACGTGCCGGACGAAAACCGGGAGGAGCTGGCCGACATCACCCTGGAGCATCTGCTGTGCATGGGGTCGGGCCTCGATCCGGCCTCGGACTGCCCGCCCGCAGACTTCCACAGCAGCTGGGCCAGGCATGTGCTGTCCCACCATGTGCTCCACAAGCCCATGGAGCACTTCCACTACAACACCTTCGGCACCTACCTGGTCTCCTGCATGCTCCAGAAGGCGACGGGCCGGACCGTGCGGGACTACCTGATGCCCCGGCTGTTCACCCCGCTGGGAATTGAAAAGCCGGACTGGGCAGAATCGCCCCAGGGGGTCAGCTGCGGCGGCTTCGGCCTGCGCCTCCCGGCGGAGGCCATCGCCCGCTTCGGGCAATGCCTGCTGCAGCGAGGCGTGTGGCAGGGCCGGCAGGTGCTGCCGGAGGGCTGGGTGGAGCGGGCCAGCCGATGTCACATCGACAACAGCAACGGGCATCCGGACCCCGACAACGAGTGGAACCAGGGCTACGGCTACCAGTTCTGGCGCTGCACGGAAGGCCGCTGGCGGGGCGACGGCGCCCACGGCCAGGTCTGCATGGTGGACGAAAAGAACGACGCGGTGCTGGCGGCGACCTGCGAGACCACCGACATGGGGCTGGAGTTCTCCCTGATCCGCCGCTTCCTCTTCCCGGCCTTCGACGCGGCCCCCGGCACCCGGGCGGAGCAGGAGGCCTTCCGGAAGCGGGCGGAGGGGTTGGGGTATCCGGTGCCCACGGACGACGGGAGCGGCGTGCCGCTGCCTGAGGGAACCTTTGCGCCTCGGCAGGAGAACCGGTATTTCAGCAGCGTCACCCTGAAGCAGGCGGGGGAGGGCTTCATCACCATCGCCCTGGGCGAGGGGGAGGCTGTGCTTCTGGGACGCGGGGCGTGGCACCGGACCGAGGGAACGGACTCCGACGCCTTCGGTCTCCCCATGACCCTGCTGGGCGCCTACGGCTGGGAGCAGGGAAAGCTGCACGCTGTGGTGCGCTGTCCCCAGGACCCCCTGACCCTGGACCTGCGCATCCGGTGGGAGGGAGACCGGATGTTCATGGCAGGGTACGGCATCGATGCGCCGGGGGGACAGCTGGAATTGATCAGGAAGCCGGAGTGAGCGACGGAACGAAAGCACAGGGAGGCGAGATGGATGGACCAGGTCAGACTGGGACGGACAGGCATCACAGTGAACAAGAACGGCTTCGGGGCGCTGCCCATTCAGCGGATCACCCGGGAGGAGGCGGTGCGGCTGCTGCGCATGGCCCTGGATGCGGGGATCACCTACTTCGACACAGCCCGATCCTACACGGACAGCGAGGAGAAGCTGGGCTATGCCTTTGAGGGCTGCCGGGACCGGCTCTTCATCGCCACCAAGACCCCCGCTAAGACGGCGGAGGGCTTCTGGAAGGACCTGGAGACCTCCCTGCGGCTGCTGCGCACGGACTATATCGACGTCTACCAGTTCCACAACCCCTCCTTCTGCCCCAAGCCCGGGGACGGAAGCGGGCTGTACGAGGCCATGCTGAAGGCCCGGGAACAGGGGAAGATCCGCTTCATCAGCATCACCAACCACTCCTTCGCCGTGGCGGAGGAGGCGGTGGCCTCCGGACTGTACGACACCCTGCAGTTCCCCTTCTGCTACCTGGCCACGGAGCGGGACATCCGCCTGGTGGAGCAGTGCGCCGCAGCGGACATGGGCTTCATCGCCATGAAGTCCCTCTCCGGCGGCCTGATCACCAACGCTGCGGCGGCCTACGCCTTTGCAGCGCAGTATCCGGGGGTGCTGCCCATCTGGGGCGTGCAGCGGGAGCGGGAGCTGCGGGAGTTCATCGCCTTCATCGACAACCCGCCGGCCATGACGGCGGAGCTGCAGGCGGTGATCGACCACGACCGGCAGGAGCTGAGCGGCGATTTCTGCCGGGGCTGCGGCTACTGCATGCCCTGCCCCGCGGGGATCGAGATCAACAACTGCGCCAGGATGAGCCTGATGGTGCGCCGCTCCCCCACCGCCTATTGGCTGGGGCCGGAGGGACAGAAGAAGATGGCCCGCATCGACGGCTGCCTGAACTGCGGCCGCTGCAGGAGCCGCTGCCCCTACGGCCTGGACACGCCTAACCTGCTGCGGAAGAACCTGGCGGACTACCGGCGGATCCTGGCGGGGGAGATCGATGTCACCACCGTGCAGTGACCGTCTGCACAGATGCGGGTGCCTGTCCCGGAGGGCAGGCCCCGTTTTTCGTTGGCAGGCGTCTGGCCTGCAGCCATGTGGAGGCATCCGGCCAGACTCTTGACATATACCCCACCGGGGTATATAATGGGGCTGCAGAAGGAGAGGAGGTCAGACCATGCCGGAGATGGAGGACAGCTGCTGCCGGATGGGGGAGCGGCACAAAACCCGGAGCCCGGAGGAGATCCGCGCCCTGACCAACCGGCTGAACCGGATTGAAGGCCAGGTCCGGGGCATCCGGGCGATGCTGGAGAAGGACGCCTACTGCCCGGACATTCTGACCCAGACCGAGGCGGCCCGGTCCGCCCTGGACGCCTTTGCCCGGGAGGTGCTCTCGGGCCACATCCGGACCTGCGTGGTGGAGGACATCCGCGGGGAGCGGGAGGGCGCGGTGGAAGAACTGCTCAGACTGCTGCAGAAGCTGATGCGGTAATGGGAGGGTATCCATGAAACAATACACAGTCACCGGCATGAGCTGCGCCGCATGCCAGGCCAGGGTGGAGAAGGCGGTCTCCCGGGTCCCCGGGGTGACGGAGTGTTCCGTCTCCCTGCTGACCAACGCCATGGGCGTGTCGGGCACCGCCAGCGATGAGGCCATCATCCGGGCGGTGGAGCAGGCCGGCTACGGGGCCAGCGTCCGGGGGGAAGCCTCCGGAAGGACCGAACGCCGCCGGGCGGAGGAGGATGCCCTGCAGGATCACGAGACCCCGGTGCTCCGGCGGCGGCTTCTGCTGTCCATCGGCTTTCTGCTGGTGCTGATGGTCTTCTCCATGGGGCATCACATGGGCTTGCCGCTGCCCCGCTTCTTCGAGGAGAACCCGGTGGCCATCGGCCTGGCCCAGCTGCTGCTGACGGTGGCGGTGATGATCATCAACGGCAGGTTCTTCACCTCGGGCTTCACCAGCCTGATCCACGGCGCGCCCAACATGGACACCCTGGTGGCCCTGGGCTCCTCCGCTTCCTTCGGCTGGAGCGTCTACGCCCTCTTTGCCATGATCGGCGCCCAGGGGGAGGGCGGCGTGGCGGCGGCCCATCCCTGGATGCAGCAGTTCTACTTCGAGTCCGCCGCCATGATCCTCACCCTGATCACCGTGGGGAAAATGCTGGAGGCCCGCAGCAAGGGGAAGACCACCGACGCCCTGAAGGCCCTGATGCGCCTGGAGCCCCAGACGGCCACCGTGGTGCGGGACGGGCAGGAGACGGAGGTGCCCATCGCGGAGGTCGCCGTGGGGGACATCTTCGCGGTGCGGCCGGGGGAGAGCATCCCGGTGGACGGCGTGGTGGAGGAGGGCTCCTCTGCGGTGGATGAGTCTGCGCTGACCGGGGAGAGCATCCCGGTGGACAAGCAGGCCGGCGACCGGGTGAGCGCCGCCACAGTGAACCGCTCCGGCTACCTGCACTGCCGGGCCCTGCGGGTGGGGGAGGACACCACCCTGGCCCAGGTGATCCGTATGGTCTCGGACGCCGCGGCCACCAAGGCCCCCATTGCCAAGGCGGCTGACCGGGTCAGCGGCATCTTCGTGCCGGTGGTGATGGGCATTGCGCTGCTGACGGTGGTGATCTGGCTGCTGGCGGGCAGGGAGATCGGCTTTGCCCTGGCCAGGGGCATTGCGGTGCTGGTGATCTCCTGCCCCTGCGCCCTGGGGCTGGCGACCCCCGTGGCCATCATGGTGGGCAACGGCGTGGGCGCCCGCAACGGCATCCTCTTCAAGACGGCGGTCTCCCTGGAGGAGACGGGCCGGACGGAGGTGGTGGCCCTGGACAAGACGGGCACCATCACCACCGGGAAGCCCGTGGTGACCGACATCCAGCCGGCGGATGGCGTATCGGAGGGGGAGCTGCTGTCGGCGGCCTACGCCCTGGAGGCCCGGAGTGAGCACCCCCTGGCCAAGGCCATCACCGCGCTGGCCCGGGCCCGGGGCATGACCCCCGAGCCCCTGGAGGACTTCACTGCGCTGCCGGGCAGCGGCGTCAGCGGCGAAGCGGCTTCCGGCACACTGACGGGCGGCTCCCTGGAGCGCATCCGGGAGGTCTGCACGCCGGACAGCGGGATCACAGCCCGGGCGGAGCAGCTCTCCGGCCAGGGCAAGACGCCCCTGCTCTTTGCCCGGAACGGGCAGCTGCTGGGCATGATCGCGGTGGCGGACACCATCAAGGAGGACAGCGCCGGGGCGGTGCAGCAGCTGCGGAACCTGGGGGTCCGCACCGTGATGCTCACGGGAGACAACCCGCGGACCGCCGCCACCATCGGGCAGCAGGCCGGGGTGGATGAGGTGATCGCCGGGGTGAAGCCCGACGGGAAGGAGACCGTGCTCCGCCGCCTGGCGGGACAGGGCCGCACCGCCATGGTGGGGGACGGCATCAACGACGCCCCGGCCCTGACCCGGGCGGATGTGGGGATCGCCATCGGCGCCGGGACGGACGTGGCCATCGACGCGGCGGACGTGGTGCTGATGAACTCCTCCCTGGCGGACGTGCCCGCCGCCATCCGGCTGAGCCGGGCGACCCTGCGCAACATCCACCAGAACCTCTTCTGGGCATTCTTCTACAACGCCATCGGCATTCCGCTGGCGGCGGGGGCCTTCATCCCCATCACAGGCTGGGAGATGAACCCCATGGTGGGGGCGGCGGCCATGAGCCTCTCCAGCTTCTTCGTGGTCACCAATGCCCTGCGGCTGAACCTCACGGACATCCGCTCCCCAAAACACGACAGACCCATCCGGAAAAATCATAAAAAGGAGGCAAAACCCATGACGAAAACCCTGTACATTGACGGCATGATGTGCACCCACTGCGAGGCCCGGGTCAAGAAGTGCCTGGAGGCGCTGGAGGGCGTGACCGAGGCGGTGGTCAGCCACGAGGCCGGCACGGCGGTGGTCACCCTGACCGCTCCCGTGGAGGACGCAGCCCTGAAGAAGGCGGTGGAGGACCAGGACTACACGGTGAAGCGCATTGACTGATCCGCCTTGCCATGGAAAAATGCCGGCCATGCACGGTCGGCATTTTTCGATGGTATCATTTTACCATGGCTTTAGGTCTGCGGGAAAAGAAAAACCGCCGGCACAAAACCGGCGGGAAGCGGCGATCAGGTGTTGGGCGCCGCAGTGTTGCCCACCACGTAATAGCGCACCAGCTCTTCCATAATCTCATCCCGCTGAAGCTGGCAAATCATGCTGCGGGCACCGTTGTGGCCGGTGATGTAGGTGGGATCGCCGGAGATCATGTAGCCCACAAGCTGCGTGATGGGGTCGTACCCCTTCTCCTGGAGCGCGTTGTAGACATACATGACGATGGCATGGGCCTTGTTGGAGTCCTGAATCGGCTTCATGGTCAGCGTCTGATACATCTGCGTCATACAAATCCCTCCCGTCAGCGTTATTATACACATTTTCTGACAGAATGCAAAGGGTTTCGGACAATTCTGTGACGAAATTGACGGAACAGTGCCGAAAAAGCAAAGAAACCGACCGGCGTCAGGCGAAACGGCAGAAGCAGGGCAGGGAGGGTGTACCGGCGGTTCAAAGCAATTGACTTTTTCCATGCAACCCCGTATACTTGCAGCATCAGATCAACCACCGACACCAGAGAAGGAGGCATGTTCCATGATCCATACCGCGACCCAGGCGATTGCCGATTACTTTGACACCTGCAACATCCGCTACGAGATCGAGGAGCGTCCCAAGCACTCCGAGGTGGACGCGGGCTTCCGGGGCGACATTCTGGAGCGGGCGATGGTTCGCTTCATCTCCTCCGACGACGACATGGATGTCTCGGTACGCGTCTTCAACTACGGCGGATTTGAGGTGACGGACCGCAACCGCGCCGCCATGCTCCGGGCCTGCAACACGTCCAACAACAAGTACCGCTTCGTGAAGTTCACCGTGGACACGGACGACACCATCAACGTGGAGTATGACCTCCCCGTGGAGACGGATCCGGAGACCATCGGGCCGATCTGCAAGGAGATCTTCCACCGGATGATGGACATTCTGGACAAGTGCTACCGTTACTTCCGGGACGCGGACAACGAGTAAGCAGGACCGGACATATTGAGAAGGAGGCGTTACCATGGCGTTCAAAGCGACTCAGATCATCTCTGACCTCTTTACCCTGCGGGAGATCCGCCATAATATCCAGGAGCCCAACGAGCGCATCAGCCTGGTCCGGGCCGGCTTCACCGGCGACAATGCCTGCGGCGTGGACGTGGACTTTGTGAACACCGACAACGACAATGACGTGTCCGTCCGGGTCAACAACCTGCTGAACCTCAAGGTTCCCGAGGAAAAGCAGCTGGCCGTCCTGGAGGAGCTCAACCGGCTGAACAACAAGTACCGCTACGTCAAGTTCTGCCTGCGGGACAACAACACCATCTCGGTGGAATACGACCTGGGCGTGGAGACCAGCGAGGCCAAGCTGGGAATGATCTGCCGGGAGATGTTCATCCGCTTCATGAACATCATCGACGAGGCCGTGGGCTCCATCGCCGAGGCCATCATCAACGGCTGAGAACCGACGCGTTTCTGTCGCCTCCCCTGCGGGGGAGGTTTTTTGCTGCCACGGATTAGCACTCTCCGATCGAGAGTGCTAATTTCCTGTTGCAATCTGCTGTCCGGCGTGCTACAATACATGCGGCCGGATAACGGCCAAATGTCAGTAAGAAAGTGTCAACAAGAAAGAAGGCATTCCCTTGGCAATCAACACGGAAAAAGGCAGCGTCTCCATCGACGCGGAAAATATCATGCCGGTGATCAAACGCTGGCTCTACTCGGACAAGGACATCTTCCTGCGGGAAGTGGTGTCCAACGGCTGTGACGCTATCACCAAGTATACCCTGCTGCACCCCGGTACGGAGGAACCCATGCAGGTGCAGGTCACGGTGGACGGGGAGAAGCGGGAGCTGCGCATCGACGACACCGGCATCGGCATGACGGCGGATGAGGTGAAGCGCTATATCAACCAGGTGGCCTTCTCCAGCGCGGAGGAGTTCATGAAGTCCGTGGCCCAAGCGGGGGAGAACGAGGAGGACAAGGCCGGGATCATCGGCCACTTCGGCCTGGGCTTCTACTCGGTGTTCATGGTCAGCGACAGGGTGGAGATCGAGACCCTGTCCTGCCAGGACGGCGCGGAACCCGTGCACTGGGAGTCTGCCGACGGCATGGGCTTTGAGATGGCGGCAGGCAGCCGGCAGACCCACGGCACAACGGTGATCCTGCACATCAGCGAGGCGGAGAAGGAGTTCCTGGAGCCGGCCCGGGTGCGGGAGGTCCTGAACCGCTACTGCGCCTTCATGGCCTGGCCGGTGATGCTCTTTGACGCCAATGCCAAGCCCGCCGAGGTGGAGGAGCCGGTGCCGGGGGAGACCACGGCGGACGGCAGCCCTGCCACGGTGACGGTGACCCGGGAGCCCAAGCCGGAGCAGATCAACGAAACCCGCCCCCTGTGGCTCCGCAAGCCCGGCGAGTGCACGGATGAGGAGTACATCGCCTTCTACCACAAGGTGTTCACGGATGTCCGGGATCCCCTGTTCTGGATTCACCTGAATGTGGACTACCCCTTCAATCTCAAGGGCATCCTGTACTTCCCGCGCCTGCCGGAGGATTTCGGCGTGCGGGAGGGGGAGATCAAGCTCTTCTCCGGCCAGGTGTTTGTGGCGGACAACATCAAGGAGATCATCCCGGAGTTCCTGATGCTCCTGCGGGGCGTCATCGACTGCCCGGACATCCCGCTGAACGTGAGCCGCTCCTTCCTGCAGAACGACGGCTATGTGCGGCGCATCAGCGCCCACATCACCAAGAAGGTGGCGGATAAGCTCACCAGCCTGTGCAATACCGACCGGGAGCACTATGAGAAATACTGGGACGACATCTCCCCCTTTGTGCGCTACGGCTGCATGACGGACCGCAAGTTCTATGACCAGGTGAAGGGGGCGCTGCTCTACAAGCTCAGCGACGGCACCTATAAGACGCAGGAGGAGTACATCACCGCCTACGGGGAGAAGACCGGGGGCAAGATCTACTACACCTCCGACGCCAAGCGGCAGGCGGCCTCCATCCACCTTTACACCAGCCGGGAGATCGGCGTGGCGGTGATGGACTATCCGAAGCTGGACGCCGCGTTCCTCAACTTCCTGGAGTTTGAGGGCGGGGAAGGCGCCCCGAGCTTTGTCCGGGTGGATGCGGACGTGGCCGGCCTGACCCAGGAGAGCGAGGAGGGACAGGAGCTGGACGCGGAGGCCCTGCAGACCCTGTTCCGGAATGCCCTGGGCCAGGAGAACCTTACGGTGTCCCTGGCGGCCATGGCGGATGAGAACCTGATGGCCGTGGCCACGGAGGACGAGCAGATGCGCCGCTTCCGGGAAGTGTACGGCATGGGCGGCATGCCCCAGACGTACAGCCTGGTGCTGAACCGGCGCAACGCTGCGGTGCAGGCCCTCAGCGGGCGGGACCCCGAGGATGAGACCACAAAGCTCCTCTGCCGGCAGATCTACGACCTGGCCCGCATGGCAGCCAAGCCCCTGGAGGGTGAGGAGATCACCGCCTTCCTGCAGCGCAGCCAGCAGCTGGTGGCCCTCCTGGCAAAGCAGTAACAGCACAGAAAAACGGCGGCAGGCCGGCGGAACCGCAAGCCCGCTGACCCGCCGCCGCTTCCCCGGTTTTACGCTTGAAATCTCCGGCGGGGTATGCTATAATCCCATCGCTGCCCGGAGACATGGAGCGGTATCGAAGCGGTCATAACGGCCCTGACTCGAAATCGATCCATTCACGCAGCACTCCCTTTTCGGAAGTCCTTGCGCCACAAGGCTTTCCGGATGCCCCCGGGCGAAAGTGGGGCAAAGTTCTCTCCAAAAGTTCTCTCCATTTTCCGGGGGAAGAATTTTGGGGGAAATCTACCTGGAGCGGTATCGAAGCGGTCATAACGGCCCTGACTCGAAATCAGGTGTACGGCAACGTACCGTGGGTTCGAATCCCACCCGCTCCGCCAATGCCCGACCCGCATGAACCCAGCGTTCATGCGGGTTTTCACGTTTTTGGGTCAATTTGCGTTTTCGAACTTACGCCCGGAAGTCGCTTTCTTTTTCGGCAATTTGGCCGTTTCAGGAGAGAACTCGCGAGAGACCTGTGGAGAGAACTCACCATCGTCGGAAAGCGTTGCCCCACTTGGTTTTCGGACCCCGTCAGAATCTGCAGCCTGAACAGAATTGCTGGGGAAACAGCCATTTTCTTGCACTTTGAGCTGTTCATGCTCACGGCTGCATCTTCAGCCCGGTCAGGATCGCCTCCGCTGACGTGATCTTGGAGTGGTAATCCAGATGCGCGTACACATTGGCCGTGGTGGAGAAGTCGCTGTGGCCCAGCCATTCCTGGATCTGCTTCATGGGTACGCCGTTGGCCAGCAGCAGGCTGGCACAGCTGTGACGCAGATCGTGGAAGCGAATCCGCCGCATGCCGTGCTGCTCCAGAAAGTTGGGGAACCCCGACGTCAGGTAGCTGCACTTGATGCGCTCCCCCAGGGGATTGACGCAGATGTAATCCAGGTAGTCCGTGCAATAGCTCCGCCCGCAGACCCTGCGGTATTCCTCCTGCTGCGCCTTCTTGCGCAGCAGCAGCTCCTTGAACTGCGGCACCAGCGGCAGCGTGCGCAGGCTGGATTTGGTCTTGGTGGTGTCCGATGCCATCTCCACCTTTTTGCCGTCCATCTCCACGGCGGTCACGGTGTGGTCGATGGTGATGGTGTCCTTCTGGAAGTCCACCGCGCACCATCTCAGACCAATCACCTCGCTTCGCCGAAGCCCGTAGAAGGCTGCCAGCTTGACCGGCAGCTCCAGGTCAGTACCTTCCACCAGTTCGAACAGACGGCTGATCTCGTCCCCGTCGTAGTAACCGGAGAGGAACTTTTCCTTCTTGGGCAGCTCCACCCGATCCGCCGGATTGGCGTTCAGCAGTTCTACCTTCACGGCGTATTTCAGCGCCTTGTGGATTACGGCATGGTAGTGGATGACGCTGTTGGGAGAGACCCGCTCCAGCTGATCCGTGTAGAACTTCTGAATGTGCACCGGCTTGAGGCCGCCCAGGGTGAGCCCCTTCTCCTCGAAGTACGGCCTGATGGGAAACTTGACCATGGAAGCGTAGCTTGCCAGCGTGGCAGGGCGAACCGAACCTTTGACGATCTTGAGCCATTCCTCCAGGAATTCGCAGAAGGGCATGTCGCTGTGCATCGCGCCTCGCTCCACCGGCGGTTTGAAACTTTCGCGGGCTTCCATCAGCAGCTTCTCCGCTCGCTTCTTGTTCCCTTTAACCGGCAGATTGGTCGGAATCCACTTGGTTTTCCGCTTCTTGTCAACGTCCTGATAACTGAGTACGATATAGAAAAGACCTTTCTTTTCCTGCAGGTGTCCTGCTACCATATGTCCTCCTTTCGCAGCCGGATCCGAACCTGCCGTTGACAAGATCAGTTTACACGAATCTTGCCAGCGGCGCAAGGTTCGAACCCAAAGATTTACGCTGCGTTCGTCAGTCTCAAATAGGCCAGAACGTGCATCTTGGGAATCCTGTAGGCGCGGCCCACCTTCAACGCTGTGATCTGCCCGCTTTTAATCAGCTTGTAGCCGGTCTTTTCGCTGATGCGCAGCGCCCGGCACATGGTGCCGATGTCCATGATGTCCGGGTATTCCTTCAGCACCATGCTGTAGATTTCCCTGGCGGTGTAATTCATCTTCTATCCTCCTGCGGCGTCGTTTTGCTCACTCTGTTTGGTTTCCGGGAAAGCCTGTGACGCATATAGCGCTTTTTCCTCGTTTTGATGCGTCCATGCGTCCGGTGAGCCGGCTCCTTTTGTGTTTCTGCTGTCCGTTTCCGGACGCATGGACGCTTTGATTCGGAGAAAAGTTGCTTTATGTCTCTCTGAACGGATTGTCCTCAGGGTCTACTTTCTGCCAGCCTCCTGGTGTCATGCTGGACAGATGAACCAGCGACCCAATCCCCTTGAAACCTCTGACCTCACGGCCTGCACTGTTGATGAGATGCGTGGTGTATCGGATGCCGAATCTCTCCTCATTGTTGCTGAGAAACTCCACGAATGTCTTTCGCTTCATCGGCGGGTAGGCGTTCTCATCACACCAGGTGCAGTAGACGGCGTACAGATCCTTGGAGCTGATCGTCAGTTCCGGTGAGCAGACAATGTAGCCCTTCGACTGCAGGAACAGCTCCACGTTGTTGGCATCCCGCTTCACCATCTCCCGGTTATGCTTTGCCTGATCGCTTTCCGTGAATCGGAAGCTGTTGTTCACCAGACGCTGCAGCCCTTCAAAGGCCCAGAGAAAGATGCCGCCCAGTTCCTCACAGAGCTTTTCGGAGAGATCAGGATCGTCCTTTCTGTCCGGATGTCTCCGCTTCGTCGTCAGGATCAGCTGCCGGCGGAAGAAGCCGTCGCTGCGGTCGTAGAGGGAGATCAGATCGCCGTTGGAGAAGGCCAGGATGCGGGCATACATGTAGCCCTGATAGCTCTGCTTGCCCTTTCGCTCCAGATCCATCTTGCCTTTCGCGGTCACAATGGACTTCACATAGTTGGTCTGCTTCAGCGCTTCCAGCCGCATGTCATCGTCGATCATCAGGTGAATGTGCTCCAGGTCGGCCCGTGCAAAGGCGTTTTCCGAGACCTTGCCGACGCTGCCATCCTTGGCGTATGCGCCGAACAGTCTGGCCAGCACATGACCGATCTGGCTCTTGCCTTCGCCGCCATTTCCCTTGATCACCATCATTCGCTGACCGGCATTGCTGGGAATCAGGCAGTAGCCGATGAACTCCTGAAGGGTCAGGATATCCTCCGGCGAGAGCAGCTCAGAGAGAAACTGCAGCCAACGCTCCGGTGACTTCGCCTCCGGATCATAGCGCACCTGGAACCGGCTTCTGACAATTTCGGTCTTCTCCTCCGTGAATGTTCCGTCCAGGAACAGTGTGCCGTTCTGGACATGAATGCGGTCTGTCTGTGGCAGCAGCTCCTTCACCTGGGCCTTGATCCGCAGATCCTTGATGATGTCATCCACCTTTTTGCTTACACTGGTGACGATGAAGGGCTCAATCAGCTGATAGACCGCCGAGCGCAATGCGTTCTCATCCGTCACTTTTCCGTTCACGGAGAAGAAAGCATTCTCGGTGTAGGCCAGCTGATGCTTCTCCAGAAACTCCCGGCAGAAGATCGGCTCATTGACCGTCTTGCCAGTGAACCATTCCGGCCACCAGTCAAGCCTTGTGAACTTGTTCTCTGCCAATGTGCTTCACCTGCTTCCTTTCGTCCGTTCGGCAATAGATGATTGTGGGGGTTGCTTTCCTGTTCATTGAATTCTTCTTCCTCCTGGTACTGTGAAACATAATGTGCTTTCCTGCCATGTGTCCGATCACACAGTCAGGAGGGGAAACTGCCGCTCTGCGTTCGGATCATGCTTCGCGACGGCATGACGCAGAGTGGCTTTATGTGAACGTGCAGGATAGCTTTTCCTGCGCGGAAATCTCATAAGTGCGACGATTACAGTTCCGGAGTGTAGTGGCAAGCAATGCAAACCTGCTAGGATTTGCAGAATGCTTGTTGGTTGGCGCCGCCCCCAAGCCCCTGAAAACCATCGCATAGCGCTGTGGTTGTGCAGGTTCCCTGCGTTTTGTCTTCGCCTTGCCCGGTGATAAATGAGGAAATCGCAGTCATGGTCATACGAGCAAAGGCGAATCTGACGCACGGCACACCTTGCTGAAAGCACCGCATTGGCCGCGAAGCTGACGCCAGGGATTTCGCGTGCTGCCGTTCAAGGGATCTCAGATATGCGGTACAGCCGTTCAATCATTTGCCACAGCATTTCCGATATCTCCTGTTCATTCCGAATGATTTCATCCAGTTCCGTTTCATAGATGTTTCCCTTTTCGTTCATGCGCAGCGCGATCTGATTCACGTTGTTGGAAAGACGGCTGATCAGGCGAACGAGTTTCCGAAGCTCAGGGAAATCGAGCCGCAGGAGATATCCGTTCAATACCATGGCACGGAAGAAGGCAGATTTGTTTTTCAACCCGGCAGCTGCCATCTTCTGCTTGATGATATCCGCTTCGTCCGGCGTCACATCGAAGCTGCAGTGGATCGTCCGATTTTGCTCTTCTCTCATTTATTAACCATCCTTTCTGATCCCGTTGTGGACTGTTGAGGTTGCCCTCCAACTCCCTATGCAAAATCTCAGGTGTTTTGCCCAAAGTCATTGAAACTTTTTTGGCAAGCATCGAACGGTGTCATGATCACCGTTCACCCTCCTATGTCCAAATCAGCGGAAAGTGGAAACACTTTTTTGAGATTTCTGAAGCGGCTGTCAAACAAATCTCTGAGACACGGATCAGCCGCTCCATCTGCCTATGTAAAAATCAAGGCAATTTGGCTAAAGAATCAGAAATTTTTCTCCACAGTCATCGCTGAATGATCAATGCGAGCAAAAGAAAAAGCCTCCGAAGAGGCGCATAGAAATGGAGCTCCGGTACCAGCGCCAGGAGCGTCCCCAGTCATTTCATCCTGTCATTTTACGTGTATAGACGAGGTCAAATGTGATATACTTAAGCTGGTTTCTTGTTCAGCATAATCTTTGGAAAGAAATCTGCTGCATGCAAGAAACAGCATCTATGCTACGTCTTAATAGTGGGAGATATGCCGGGTGACCGGCAGTGGAAAGAAGGACAGCTACGATGAAGAAACCCATCCTTTGCCTTGTTGCTCTGATTCTCATGTTGCTCAGCAGTACGGCGTTGGCAGCCGGCAGCGGCGAAGCACTGATCACAGATACACTCCGCCAGGCAGGCATCACCGAATCGGATCTGATCGGCGCCTGGCAGTTCGTAGGCGGCGGTGAGCTCATGGGCTTCGGCTTCCGGCTGAACGCGGACGGCACGGGCCAGAGCCTGGACAGCGAGGACATGGAGCACTGTCCGCCAAAGCACCTGCACGAAACCGGTGACC
>JAFWSH010000035.1 GCA_017519405.1 Clostridia bacterium | reverse complement strand
GAGGTTCCCCCAAAGCCATCTTGCCAGACTTTCATCTTCTTGAATGCACAAAAAGCGATAGAGTTTGATAAAGAGGAGCCGAGAAAAGACTTCGCGGAAACAGTCAAATTTGTTGTTTGCAATTCAAATAATCGTCACCTATTATTTCCCCATTATTTCAGGGTTTTAATCTAGGGCAATACCGGACAAAGCGGCGTAGCGGAGCAGCAGGAAATATGGTATAATCGGATCACGGATAAGCAGCTGACGATGTATGGGTACCCTGCTGAGCTGGGGAGCCTTTTGGTTCGTGAGCGCGGGGGGCGGGGGTTCCTCCCTGTCACCCTCCTCTTTTCAGGGGAGGCTTCGGGTCACTTGAAAGCCCTGTCTCCCCTGAAAGGGGAGATGTCCCCGCAGGGACAGAGGGGTTAACCCCGGGGGCTTCCCACGGCGCTCCACTCACTAAAAGCCTTTCCCTCCCAGGGGAAGGTGTCCGTGCCGGCACGGACGGATGAACTCGTTTTTCTCCGGCCGCCCCATCTCTCCGGCAGGATTTCCCCCGCCGGGGGGCGAACATAATACTTTTGGATTCCCATCCCACTCCCCCATCGACCAGAAAGGATGAGAACATGCTGGAAAAACGGATTGCCCGGGACCTCCTCTCCATCGGCGCGGTTTTTCTGCGGCCGGACGAGCCCTTCACCTGGGCCAGCGGCATCAGGAGCCCCATCTACTGCGACAACCGCCTGACCCTCACGGCGCCTGAGGTGCGCACCCATGTGGAGGAGGGCCTGGCGGAGACCATCCGTCGATATTATCCCGACGCGGAGGTGCTGGAGGGCACCTCCACCGCCGGCATTGCCCACGCCGCCATCACCGCCCACCTCATGGGCCTGCCCATGGGCTACGTCCGCTCCGGCGCCAAGGACCACGGCCGGGGCAACCAGATCGAGGGCAAGCTCACCCCCGGCCAGAAGGTGGTGGTGGTGGAGGACCTGATCTCCACCGGCGGCTCCGTGCTGGAGGTGGTGGAGGTGCTGCGCCAGGCAGGCGCGGAGGTGCTGGGCGTGGCGTCCATCTTCACCTACGGCATGAAGAAGGGCCTGGAGCGCCTGGCCGCGGCGGGGGTGGAGAACCACAGCCTCTCCAACTTCGACGTCCTGTGCGAAGTGGCGGCGGAGGAGGGCTACATCCGCCCGGCGGACATCGACCGCCTGCGCCGCTTCCGGGACAACCCCTCCGACGAGGGCTGGATGGAGGCGTGACATGCGGCACCTGATTGATATTTCCGACCTGAGCGTGGCGGAGATCGACCGCCTGCTGGACCTGGGGGAGGACATGCTCCGCCGGCCGGAGGACTACCGCCGCAGCCAGCAGGGCCGCATCCTGGCCACCCTGTTCTTCGAGCCCAGTACCCGGACCCGGCTCTCCTTCGAGTCCGCCATGCTCTCCATGGGGGGCAGCGTCCTGGGCTTCCCCTCCCCGGACTCCTCCTCCACCGCCAAGGGCGAGTCCCTGCAGGACACCATCCGCACCGTCTCCTGCTACTGCGACATCATCGCCATGCGCCACCCCAAGGAGGGCGCGCCTATCGCCGCGGCCATGAAGAGCGAGGTGCCCATCATCAACGCCGGGGACGGCGGCCACAACCACCCCACCCAGACCCTCACGGACCTGATGACCATCCGCCTGGAGAAGGGCGGCTTCGAGGGCCTCACCCTGGGCCTGTGCGGAGATTTGAAATTCGGCCGGACGGTGCACTCCCTGGTCACCGCCATGAGCCGCTACCCCGGCGTGCGCTTTGTGCTCATCGCCCCGCCGGAGCTGCGCCTCCCCGGCTACCTCACCGCCTTCCTCCGGGAGAAGGGCATCCCCTATGAGGAGGTGGAGCACATGGAGGACGTGCTGCCCCGGCTGGACATCCTCTACATGACCCGGGTGCAGCGGGAGCGCTTCTTCAACGAGGCGGACTATGTGCGCCTGAAGGACACCTACGTCCTCACCCCGGACAAGCTGGCCCTGGCCGGCGAGGGGCTGCGGGTCATGCACCCCCTGCCCCGGGTGAACGAGATCTCCCCCAAGGTGGACGACGACCCCCGGGCGGTGTACTTCAAGCAGGTGCGCAACGGGCGCTATGTGCGCATGGCGCTGATCACCCGGATGCTGGCGGAAAATGGCGGAGAGGAGGCAGGGCATGAACATTGATTCCATCCGGCGGGGCATTGTGCTGGACCACATCCAGGCGGGGCGGAGCATGGAGATCTACCGGGCCCTGGGCCTGGAGGAGCTCCCCTGCTCCGTGGCCATCATCCGCAATGTGAAGAGCAACGCCATGGGCAAGAAGGACATCATCAAGATCGACGACGACATCGACATCGACCTGGACGTGCTGGGCTACATCGACCCGGGCATCACGGTGAACATCATCGTGGACGGGGTGATCACGGAGAAAAAGCACTTGGCCCTGCCCCGGCGGCTGGTGAACATGGGCCGCTGCCGCAATCCCCGGTGCATCACCACCCAGGAGGCCAATTTGGATCAGGTGTTCGTGCTGGCGGACCCGGCCCGGAAGATCTATCGCTGCCTGTACTGCGACGCGGAACAGAGGGGGACGGACGCCCCATGATGATCTGCGGCAACTGCGGCCACGACTGGCGGGAGGGAGACCGGTACTGCCGGCTGTGCGGCGCCCCCATGGGTAATCCCAAGATCGTCCCGGACGCCCCCATGGAGTGCATCTACGGCCCTCGGCCCATCGACCGGCGGCACGTCTGCGCCCGCTGCGGCTTCACCTGGACCACCCTGGAGATGCTGGATCGCGAGCAATTCTGCCCGAAGTGCGGCGGAAAGGCCCCGGCGGAGGCGGTAGAGGTATGCGAAAACTGCGGCAGCCCCCTGGGGCGCGGGGACAGGGCATGCCGCCGCTGCGGCGCCCCCCGGAACGCCCCGGGGCCAGCGCCCCGCCCCGTGATCTACGGCCCCAGGCCCCCCAGGTGGGGGAGCGGGCCCATGACCGAGGATGACCGGGATGACTGACGGGGAGATCCTGGCCCTGAAGCGGCGTCAGCTGGCGCAGATGGCGGCCCACCGGGACGCCCTGCGGGAACACCCGGTGCTCCACTGGGTGTTTTTTGAGCTCACCAGCCGCTGCAACCTGGCCTGCGCCCACTGTGGCAGCTCCTGCACCGGCCGGGGGGAGAGCCTGACCCGGGAGGACGTGCGGGGGGTGCTGGCCGGCCTGGCGGAGGAGCCCCGCCCCCTGGTGTGCCTCACCGGCGGGGAGCCCCTGATGCACCCGGACTTTTTCCCCATCGCCCGGATGGTGACGGACATGGGCTTTCTCTGGGGCATCACCACCAACGCCACCCTCATCGACGCGGAGGCGGCAAGGCGGCTGCGGGAGGCCGGGCTGGGCACGGTGTCCGTGAGCCTGGACGGTCCGGCTGCCTCCCACGATGCCCTCCGGCGGCGCTCCGGCGCCTGGGACGCGGCGGTGCGCGGCCTGCGCTGCCTGCGGGACGCCGGGCTGGACCCCCAGGTCACCACCGTGGTCCACCGGGGAAACCTTGCCCAGCTGGAGGAACTGTACAGCTTCCTGACGGCGGAGGGCATCCGCTCCTGGCGGATCATCAACGTGGAGCCCATGGGCAGGGCCTGTGAGTCGGAGGACCTGCTGCTGACCCCGGCGGAGTTCCGGGCCGTGCTGGCCTATATCCGCGAAAAGCGCTTTGACCATGACTGCCCCATGGAGGTGACCTACGGCTGCTCCCACTACCTGGGGGCGGCGGCGGAGCGCATGGTCCGGGACCGCTACTTTCTCTGCGGCGCCGGCATCCACGTGGCCTCCGTCCGGGCCAACGGCGACATCTGCGCCTGCCTGGACGTGGCCAACCTCCCGGAGCTGGTCCAGGGGAACATCCACCGGGACAGTTTCCGGCAAGTGTGGCGGGACGGCTTCCGGGCCTTCCGGGAGGACAGGACGGCGCAGAGCGATACCTGCCGGGGATGTCCGGACCGGCAGCTCTGCGGCGGGGACGCCGCCCACACCTGGGACTGGCACCGCCGCGAGCCCCTGCTGTGCGGCCTGAGGATGATGGAGGCCCCGGAGGACGCCTCCCTGGCCGGGGAAGCGCCGGAAATGCCGCTTTTTCCCGAAAAACCTTGACAAAGCCCCCGGCTTCTGCTACAATCCCACCTGTACGCAGAGGGGCTTGGTGTAATGGTAACACGTGGGTCTCCAAAACCTTTGTTGAGGGTTCGAATCCTTCAGCCCCTGCGGAAACCGGCGTCCTGACTGGCTTAGCTGCCTTGGGAGCCGGCTTTTTTCGTGGCGGGGGCGACATTCTCCGGGGCAGATAAAGCCGCCGCCCGCGAAAGAAACCCGCCGGGATCGCTCCCGACGGGCTTTTTCTGTGGTTGGGTATGGATTACTTGGCGCTGTCCTGGGCCGCCGTCTGGGCCGCAGTGCGGCCGGAAACGAAGATCTCCACGATGGCGTTGCCGCCCAGGCGGTTGCCGCCGTGGATGCCGCCGGTGACCTCACCCGCCGCGTACAGGCCGGGGATCACGTTGCCGTCCTTGTCCAGGACGTGGCGCTGGGTGTCCACCTTCAGGCCGCCCATGGTGTGGTGGGTGGAGGGGGCCATCAGGCGCACGATCAGGTCGGTGCCCTCCAGGTCATAGGTCTCGGGCAGGTACTTGCCGTCCTCGTTCTTCTGGGCGTTGCCGATGGTGCGGGAGGCGATGCCCTTGCCCACGTCCGGGAACTCGCCCAAGCCCATCACGGCCTGGTCATAGGCCTTCACGGTCTCCAGCACGGCCTCGGGGGAGGCGGTCACGCCGGCGAACTCGGGATCGGCGAAGAGCCTGGTGAAATCCTCCACCGTGCCCTTCACATGGTAGTAGCGGCCCGGATAGTCCGCGGGCAGCAGCTGCGCCGTGGGCGGGCCGGGGATCTTCTGCTCGGCGTTGTAGATCTCGATGAAGACGCCGGGGGTGCCGTTCTTCACCATGCCGTTGCGGAACTCCGCCAGGGACAGCACGTCCCGCTCGGAGCCCTCATCCACAAAGCGCTTGCCCGTGGCGGGGCTCACCCAGCAGGCGTAGGTGCCCGCGCCGAAAGCCAGGTCGCCGTTGTCCACCCAGGAGATGGGCATCAGCTGGGTGAAGTTCTCGCCGGTGGTGTCCGCGCCCACCGCCTCCGCCATGACGATGCCGTCGCCCTGGAGGGAGGAGCGGTTGGTGGACTGGGTGGAGGTGGTCAGGTACTGGGTGTCCCAATACTGGTTGTGCTCCAGCACCATGCCGATGTTGGCGGCGAAACCGCCGGTGCACAGGATGACGCCCTTGTTGGCCCGGGCGGTGACGGGGGTGCCGTCATAGCGGGTGGCCTTGACGCCCACCACGCGGCCGTCCTCCACGATGAGCTCCTCCGCGTTGGTGCGCAGCATGATGTTGTCCTGGCCGATGAGGGCCATGGGGCCCACAAAGTAGGTGCCCCAGTTGCCGTCCTGGGGGAGGTACTCGTTCTCCCGCTGCCACAGGGCGCCGATGAGGGTGGGCTGGCTGTCCTCGATGAAGTGGGCACCCATGTCCTCCAGCCACTCCTTCAGGCCCTGGCCGCCCTGCACAAACTGCTCCACCAGGTCCAGGTCGCCGTAGATCCAGGCGGACTTGTCCGCGGTCTGGCGCAGGCCGCCGTAGTAGGTCTGGAAGATGTGCAGGTTCAGGGTGGAGAACAGGGTGAGCTTGCTCTCGTCGATGCCCGCGTCCAGCTGGGGCTGGGCCCAGGCCAGGTAGGCCCGGATCTCTTCCTTCAGGGCCTTCAGCACGGGCAGGTACTCCTGGTGCACGCCGTGCTTGCTCAGCTCGGCGGCGTCCCCGGCCACAAACTCATGGGTCTTGTAGTACTCCTCGTCGAAGGGCTCCTCGCTCCAGTTCAGGATGGTCTCCAGCTCCTTGATGCAGCCGTTCTGGGCCTTCACCTTGTTGTAGGTCTGGTCGTCCCGGTCGTAGACGCCGGTGGTGGCGTCGGGATCCGCCGGATTCCACACCAGGTAGGGCTGCACAGACTGGAACTGGCCGCCGGAGACCAGGGTGTTGCCGCCCACCTCAGCGTTCTTCTCGATCACCAGCACGGTGTTGCCGTCCTGGACCGCCTGGGCCGCCGCCGCCATGCCGGCGCCGCCCGCGCCCACGATGACCATGTCCACGGTGACCTCAATGGGGTCCTGGGCGGGGTGCTCCACCTTGGCCGCCTTGAAGACGTCCATGTTGGTGCAGCCGGCCTGCCGGGCCGCGTCCAGCACGGCCTCCGTCAGGGCCCGGGAGGTGAAGGTGGCGCCGGAGACCGCGTCCACTCCCGCGCCGTTGGCCTGCACCATCTCGGGAATCATGATGTCATAGGCCACGTCGCCCACATGAGCGGTCTCCACGGAGGAGACCACCTCCACGCCGGTGAGGGCCGTCTCGGAGAAGGTGGCCTTCACGGTGACGGTGCCGTTGTAGCCCGCCGCCGAGGCCTCGTACTCCCCGGGGGTGAAGGTCATGGCGGCGTCGCTCTTGCCCCCCGCCAGGGCCTCCGCCACCACGCTCAGGATGGCCCGGGAGGTGTAGGTGGCGCCGGAGGTGGCGTCCACGCCCTCGCTGGTGCCCGCGTCGATGATGGCGTTGATCACCTTCTCCACGCTGTCGGCCCGCTTGATGCCCCCCAGCGACTCATAGGTCTCGCCGGAGTCGTCCACCTCCAGGCCGATGACCTTGCCGTCCAGCAGGACCACGGTGACGGTCACGTCGCTGGCAAAGCCCTTGGCCGTGCCGGTGTAGGCCTCAGGCTCCGCCGCCGCCGAACCCGCCAGGCCCAGCAGCAGGCAAAGGCTCAGGAAGAGCGCAATGATTCTCTTCATGTTCATGCTCCTTTCTCTTCGGACGCGGCAGCAGTGCCGCACTCCTGTCTCCATTATAATTGAGGATCAATAAAAAACAAGGGGGTGGAAACCATCATTATTTTCTTTATGAATGCAGATGCTTCCCATTGCTTGCGGAATGGACGCTGTGCGCTCCGGCCTTTCCCGGCCTCCCCCGAAAGGGGAGGGGGATCGCCGCAGCGGTGGAGCACTTATCCCGGAAGCACAAAAAAAGGGGCGTGTCTCCACGCTCCCGCAGATTGCATAGTCTCCGGCTTCTTTTGTGTCCGTCACATCTCGGTGCGGCCGGCCATGGCCCGGGAGAGGGTCACCTCGTCGGCGTACTCCAGGTCCGAGCCCACCGGGACGCCGTGGGCGATCCGGGAGACCTTGATCCCCAGGGGCTTCAGCAGCCGGGCGATGTAGGCGGCGGTGGCCTCCCCCTCCACATCCGGGTTGGTGGCCAGGATCACCTCGTCCACGCCCCCGGCCTTCACCCGCTCCATCAGCTCGTTGATCCGGATGTCCTCCGGGCCGATGCCGTCCATGGGGGACAGGGTGCCGTGGAGGACATGGTAAAGACCCCGGTACTCGTGCATGCGCTCCACCGCCATCACGTCCCGGGGATCCCGCACCACGCAGATCTGCCCGTTGTGGCGCTTCTCGTCGGCGCAGATCTCACAGCGTTCCCCCACGGCATAGTTGCCGCAGGCCTCGCAGAGCCGGATGGCCTTGCGCCCCTGCCACAGGGCGGTGGCCAGGTCCCGGACCTCCTCCAGGGGGAGGGTGGCGATGTGGTAGGCCAGGCGCTGGGCGCTCTTCTGACCGATGCCCGGCAGATGGCTCAGCGCCGCCACCATCCGCGCGATGGGCTCAATGGTCCCCGCCATGGCTCAGAACAGGCCGCCCATGCCCGGCGCCATCTTGCCCATGGCCGCCTCCCGGGCTTCCTCGCCCTTGCGCAGGGCCTCGTTCACCGCCGCCTTCACCAGGTCCTCCAGCATCTCGCTGTCCTCCGGGTCGATCACCTGGGGATCGATGTGGATGCTGGCGATCTCCCGCTTGCCCGTCACCGTCACGGTGACCATGCCGCCGCCGGCGGAGGCCTCGTAGCTCTGCTCCTCCAACTGCTGCTGCATCTGCTCCATCTGCTGCTGCATCTTCTGGGCCTGGCGCATGAGCTGCTGCATGTTGGCGCCGCCGCCGAAGCCGCCGAAATTGGGTCTGGCCATTTTTCCTCGTTCCTTTCTTTTTTAACACTTTTCAACGTTTTTCAACGCCATGGGGTGTGGTTTTCTGTCACTGCTCCTTGCAGACCACGGAGAGGCCGCCGGAGACGGTGCTGGCGGTGATGACGGGGCCCTCGTCCGTGATGGAGACGCCGCCGGTGCGCAGCCGTCCCGTGGCGGTGCGCAGGCTGATGCAGGCCGTCCGCAGGGGCGCCGTGATCCGCACATCCCCCGCCACGGTGGTGGCCTCCAGCTTCTCCGGAGGGGCGTCCAGGTCCAGGTCCAGGTCGGAGGCGGCGCTGTTGAGCCGCAGGAAGCGGAAGTCCCCCCGGAGCACCCGGGTCAGGCCGGAGACGGTGCGCAGGGTGAATTTCTCCGCCCGGGTCTCCGTCACGCTCAGGGCGCCGGTGACGGTCCGGGTCCGGAGGGTGATGGCCTCCACCCCGGCGGCGGACAGGTCCCCGGACACCGTGGCCAGCACCACGTCCGAGCCCTTCACCGCCGCCGCCCGCAGGCAGCCCGCCACGGTGGTGGCCTCCACGGCGCCCTTCCAGCTCCGGGGCAGCCGCGCCACCACCTGCATCCACCGGGT
Source organism: Clostridia bacterium (assembly GCA_017519405.1). Lineage (GTDB taxonomy): Bacteria > Bacillota > Clostridia > Christensenellales > Aristaeellaceae > RUG11272. The sequence goes on along the minus strand of JAFWSH010000035.1, from coordinate 4,316 downwards.
GGTGGCGATCCGCGGTGTCAGCCCGTAGGCCGGCTGCTCCACCAGCAGCTTTCCGTCCGTCAGGGACGTGCGCAGGTCGTCCACGTCCTCCTCGTTGCCGGAGACGAGGATCTGCACATCCTCCACATCGTCCGCCACCAGCTCCAGCGTGGCCCAGGCCAGGTTGATATCCAGCACCGCCACCGACGCCGCCGGGTAGTTCTCGTTGCGGTTCAATCCTCTCGCCCCCATTCCGGTGTATTTTACCATGTTTGGGGGGGATTGTAAAGCGGCGGAAAGGGGGGTATACTGTGGGGGACAAATGAACAGCCGGCGGATCTGCGCGCAACCCCTGCGCGCGCGGCGGCGCAGGCGCGAAGGCGCGGCGCCGTCAGGGAACACGGATGTGATTTCCGGGCTATCCCAGTAACCGTGAAGCGGACAAGGGGCGCATGATGTCACTGCGGGCAGAGGCCTGTGGGAAGGCGCGCCCTGCGGATGAAGCCAAGCCGGGAGACCTGTTTCCGCCGTTGTGGAACCCCTGGGGATGGGAGGCGCTGTTTGGCTTCGTGCCGGACCTGTGTTCCTCCGGGGCTGCCCCGGCTGACCCGCGGCATCGGGTGCATCCCGCTGTCTTCATTTGTGATGCAATGCAAGGAGGAATGCAAGATGAAAAAGCTTGGCCTGGCGGCGCTGCTGGCGCTGCTTGTGTGCCTGACCCTGGCCTGGGCGGCGGCGGAGGGCGTCACCGTCACCGACATGAAGGGCAGGGAAGTGACCCTGGAGGAACCCGCCACCCGGGTGGTGGCCCTGACTCCCGCCGACTGCGAGATTCTGGCGGCCCTGGGCTGCAGCGACTGCCTGGTGGGCCGGGGCGAGTACTGCGACTGGCCGGCGGAGGTGCTCTCCGTGCCCGCCGTCCAGTCCGGCGCCGGCACCAACCTGGAGGAGATCGTGGCCCTGAACCCGCAGGTGCTGCTGATGGCCACCATGGCCCAGACGGAGGAGCAGGTGCAGGCCCTGGAGGACGCGGGGATTCGGGTGGTGGTCTCCGACGCCCAGGACATCGAGGGCGTGTACACCGCCATCCGCCTCATCGGCGCCCTGATGGGCAAGGAGACCGAGGCGGAGGCGCTGGTGGCACAGATGCAGGCGACCTTCGAGGACGTCGCCGCCCGGAAGGAGGACACCGGCAAGACGGTCTACTTCGAGGTCTCCCCGCTGCAGTGGGGCCTGTGGACCACCGGAAAGCACACCTTCATGGATGAGCTGGCCGGAATGTGCGGCCTGACCAACGCCTTCGGGGACCTGGAGGGCTGGCAGGCCGTCTCCGAGGAGCAGGTGCTGGAGCGGGATCCCGACTACATCGTGACCATCACCATGTACGGCGAGGGGAGCCCCACGTCGGTGGAGGAGATCATGTCCCGCCCCGGCTGGGAGAACCTGAAGGCCGTGAAGAACGGCAACGTGCTCTACGTGGACCAGAACGAGATCTCCCGCCCCGGCCCCCGGCTGCAGAACGCGGTGAAGGTCCTGCTGCAGTTCGTGCAGGAGCACCAGAGCCCGGCGGAGGAGCCGGCGGCGTAACCCTTCCGGCAACAAAAGACAGGCTGTCCGCACGCGGGGGCGGGCAGCCTTTTTCGGTGGATGCGGCTCTTTTTTCGCAGGAGTGGGCAGCGCCGGGGTGGATGGGACACGATGGAGTCAGCCGCCTGGTCAGTCCGGGGCGCCGGTGGAGGTGTATTTCAGACCGTTGTCCTTGCAGTACTGCTCGGCGAAACTGCCCCGGGGGACGGTGAGGGTGAGGGCGGGGCAGTCGGAGAACGCCTGGTGCCCGATGGACGTGACGCTGGCCGGGATGGTGAGGTCGGTCAAGCTGGAGCAGTTGGAGAACATGTAGTCCCCGATGGCGGTGACGCTGCCCGGGATGGTGAGGTCAGTCAGACATGTACAGCAGGCGAAGGCGCGGTTCCCGATGACTTTGACGCCCCGGGGAATGACATAGTGTTTCGCCGCGAATGCACAGGGGAAGCACACCAGCCGCTTGTCTGCCTTGGAGAACAGCACGCCATCGATGACGGCCAGGGCGGGGTGGCGGGGGGAGACCCGGATTTCCGTCAGGTTGCTGCATCTTTCGAAGGGGTTGGCGCCGATGTCGGTGACGCTGTCGGGAAGGGTAATGGCGGTCAGACCGGTGCATCCATAGAACGCGTGGTCCCCGATGGACGTGACGCTGTCGGGGAGGGTGATGGAGGTCAAGTTACTGCACCATGAGAACGCGTGGTCCCCGATGGCGGTGACGCTGTCGGGGATGGTGATGGAGGTCAGACTGGAGCATCTGTAGAACGCGCTGTTCCCGATGGCGGTGACGCTGTCGGGGATGGTGATGGAGGTCAGACTGGAGCATCTGTAGAACGCGCTGTTCCCGATGGCGGTGACGCTGTCAGGGAGGGTGACGGAAGTCAGGCTGTCGCACGAGGCGAACGCGCTGTTCCCGATGACTTTGACGCTCCGGGGAATGACATAGTGTTTCGCCGCGAATGCACAGGGGAAGCACACCAGCCGCTTGTCCGCCCGGCTGAACAGCACGCCGTCCACCACGGCCAGGGCGGGGTGAAGGGGGGAAACCCGGATCTCTGTCAGTTTGCTGCAGTATCCAAAGGGATTCGCCCCAATCCTGGTGACGCTGTCAGGGATGGTGACGGCGGTCAGGCTGTCGCACGAGGCGAACGCGTAGTCCCCGATGGCGGTGACGCTGTCAGGGAGGGTGACGGAAGTCAGGCTGTCGCAGCCTGAGAACGCGTAGTCCCCGATGGCCGTGACGCTGTCAGGGAGGGTGACAGCGGTGAGGCTCTTGCATCTGGAGAACGCGTCGTCCCCGATGGCCGTGACGCTGTCAGGGAGGGTGACGGAAGTCAGGCTGTGGCAGTATTGGAACGCCCGGTTCCCGATCCGGGACACCCTTTTTCCGTCCAGGGTGTCCGGGATGACCAGGACCTTGTCCTTCCCGGTGTACCGGGTGATCCACACCGTGCCGTCCTCCGGAACGATGCTGACGGTGAACGCCGTCCCGTCTGCAGGCGCGGGGGCAGCCGGCGCCTCCCGGGGCGATTGATCCGGGCCGGGCTTGGGCTGGGTGATCGTCGGGGCTCGGGGCTCCTCCGTGGCCGCTGCGTCCTGCCGGCCCTGCCTGCCTGTGCCGTCCGCCGGCCTGGGCTGAAAGAGTGCGCGCAGCCATTCAAACATAAAAGAGCCCCCTCTGCCTTGTGCTTTTTTCATTGTAGCACAGGGGGGCGGGGGTGTAAAGGGCGGGCCGGGGGGACCCTCAGTCGCCCGCAAGGCCCCTCAGTCGCCCGCAAGCGGACGACAGCTCCCCAGCGAGCTGGGGAGCCTTTTGGTTGGTGGAGCTGGTGGGGGGGAGGGGAAGAGAAAAGCACCCGCCGGGGTGAGCGGGCGCAGGGGGGGATGCGATGGGGGTTATTCGTTCAGCCAGTCCAGGGCGTCGGGGTAGGTGTATTTCAGGCTGTTGTCCTTGCAGTACTGCTCGGCGTAGCTGTTTCGGGGGACGGTGAGGGTGAGGGTGGTGGGGCATTCGGAGAACGCGTAGTCCCCGATGGAGGTGACGCTGTTGGGGAGGGTGATGGAGGTCAGTTTTTTGCAGTAGTTGAATGCACTTTCCCCGATGGATGTGACGCTGTCGGGGATGGAGATGGCGGTCAGGCTGAAGCAGCTGGCGAACGCGCTGTCCCCGATGGATGTGACGCTGTCGGGGATGGAGATGGCGGTCAGGCTGGTGCAGCCGGCGAACGCGCTGTTCCCGATGGATGTGACGCTGTCGGGGATGGTGATGGAGGTCAGGCTGGAGCAGCTGTAGAACGCGTTGTCCCCGATGGATGTGACGCTGTCGGGGATGGAGATGGAGGTCAGGCTGGAGCAGCTGGAGAACGCGCGGTTCCCGATGGATGTGACGCTGTCGGGGATGGTGATGGAGGTCAGGCTGGAGCAGCCGCCGAACGCGTCGTTCCCGATGGATGTGACGCTGTCGGGGATGGTGATGGAGGTCAGTCTGAAGCAGCCAGAGAATGCGCTGTCCCCGATGGATGTGACGCTGTCGGGGATGGAGATGGAGGTCAGTCTGATGCACCAGGAGAACGCGCTGCCCCCGATAAATGTGACGCTGTCGGGGATGGTGATGGAGGTCAGGCTTTCGCAGCTGGAGAACGCGCTGTCCCCGATGGATGTGACGCTGTCGGGGATGGTGATGGAGGTCAGACTATCGCAGCTGGAGAACGCGCCGTCCCCGATGGATGTGACGCTGTCGGGGAGGGTGATGGAGG
>JAFWSH010000034.1 GCA_017519405.1 Clostridia bacterium | reverse complement strand
TACTATTCCGAGGACGGCTTCATCGCCGGCCAGATCGGCGGCAATGCCGTCAAGGGCATCATGTCCACCGGCACCAATGTCTTCATCAAGCACCTGGCCCTGAACGACGGCGACACCAACCGCGGCGGCAACACCACCTGGGCCAATGAACAGGCCATCCGCGAGATCTACATGGTGCCCTATGAGATCAGCATCAAGGAGTACGGCGCCAACGGCGTCATGGGCTCCCTCAACCGCATCGGCATGAGCTGGTTCCACTACGGCATGTACAAGACCATGCTCCGGGACGAGTGGGGCTGGCAGGGCATGCTGATCACCGACGGCGACGGCGGCTCCGGTGACTGCTACAACTCTCCCGTGGCCATGCTGTGCGTGCAGGGCAACATGCTGGGCATCTCCAACTACATCAACTCCCGGCAGACCATCGCTGCCTATGACGACGCCACCGACTACGTCTATGGCCGGTACATGCTGCACAACATCATGCGCAACGCCCTCTGGCAGTACTGCTCCACCCTGGCGAAGTAAGGCCTGAACGGACGGGGCCGGCCGGCTCCGGCAAGCCGGTCCCGCTCCTTTGCGACAGTCACGGACAACTCTTTGAAAGGAGTCACCTGCATGAAAAAGTTCTGTTCCATCCTGCTGGCGGCGCTTCTGCTGATCAGCCTGTGCGCCTTCGCCCAGGCGGAGGAGGCTGCGGCCCTGAAGGCGCCCACGGATTTCACCTTTGACCCCATGACCGGCGCCTACTCCTTCAACGCGGTGGACGAAAACGTCAGCTACTACTTCATCCGCTTCTTCGAGGTGAAGGACGGGGAGATCTCCGGCGAATACATCTCCTCCTCCAAGCGCATCCGCGGCGGACGCACCGGGGAAATCACCGGCACCATTGACCTGAGCGATGTGGCCTGGGGCTCCTATGCGGTGTCCCTGAACAGCTTCGCCGCCGCCGGCTCGGCCTTTGTCAGCCCCGATCCCGTGAACATCTACGCCAATTACGGCGTGGGCCTGCCCCTGGAGCGCCCGGAGATGCTCGCCATGATGTCCGGCAACGAGGTGCAGTTCGTCATCGACTGGTGGTCCCTGGACGACTACATGTACTATGAGTACCTTCCCTACGCCAAAATCACCTTCTACAGCGACGAGGACTGCACCCAGGAGGCCTACAGCGATACCGTCGACCTGGCGCTGCTGAAGAACACCCTGCGCAAGAACCCTCCCGGCATCATTGAGATCTGGGGCTACACCATGACCGGCGGCCTCCATCTCTATGAGCCCCAGGGCACGCCGGTGGAAGGCGGCCCCGTCGGATCCCTGAGCGACAGCATCTACTTCACCAATGACCTGTACAGCTATTCCACCGAGTCCATGGGCATCCCCGCCGGCACCTACTATGTGACCCTGCAGGCCCTTTCCCGGGATGAATATGTTCTGGACTCCCAGGTGACGCCCGCCATCGCGGTCACCCTGACGGACGACGCCCCCGCGGCTGAATACACCATGGCGGCCACCGAGCTGTGGCATGAGCCCGGCCAGATGGACATGCCCGGCGTGAATCCCGGCCTGCAGAAGGACCGCGTGGACTTCGCGCTGAATCAGCCCACCGCGGGCCAGCTGGCTGAATAACCAAACCATACGGGTTTCCCCCTTGGGCGGTCTGAGCGATGCTCGGGCCGCCCTTTGCTGTGCCGCTTTCTCACAGCCGTTTGTTCCCGCCTGAAAGCCGTTTGTTCCGGGCCCCGGCTTTTTGCTGTGCCTGAGATACCTCTGGCGCCGGATCTGTTGAGACCGGGAGCGGCACGGACTACAATGGGCCCATCAGAGCGGTGGGACGGAACAGGCTGGGCACGGGGCCGCAGCGGCATCCGGAGCGCACCGCAGTCAGGAGGAGAACCATGAGAAGATTTCTGTCGATCCTTTGCGCCCTGGCCTTGCTCGTCAGCCTGGCCGCTTCCCCTGCTGCCGCGGACGGCTTCGACGCGGACAGCTGCTATGCCGAGGGCTATGACCTCTCCGTGCAGGTCGGCGCGGAGGGCTCCGTGCTGCTGCGGAACGTCAACGGCGTGCTGCCGCTGGCTGAAGGAACCCCTGTGACCATCCTGGGCGCCATGAGCTACAACTACGTCGAGGGCGGCACGGGCTCCGCCGGCGGCAAGGATGACGAGAACACCGTGCTGATGATGGACGCGCTGCTGGAGGCCGGCCTGGATGTCAACGAGGACGCTTGGACCTGGCTGGAGGAGCAGTGCGGCGGCGCCCGCAGCGTGGGCAGCGCGGATCCCTCCGGCTTGGGCGACTGGACCGGCTACCAGAAGATCCACGAGTTCCCCGTCAGCGTGTACGAGGGTGCCAAGGACACCATTCTGGCAGACGGCTACACCGACTACGCCATCGTGACCTTCTCCCGCTCCGGCGCGGAGGGCGCTTCCCCCGCCATGGACTATGACGGCGACGGCTCTACCCTCACCGGCGCCACCTACCTGGAGCTGGACGACAACGAGAAGGCCCTGCTGACCTTCTGCAAGGAGAACTTCGCCCACACCATCGTCCTGATCAACTCCGCCGCGCAGATGGAGCTGGGCTTCATCGAGAGCGAGGAATACAACGTGGATGCCTGCCTGTGGATCGGCCATCCCGGCGAAGCCGGCATCACCGGTGTCGCCACCATTCTCTCCGGCCGGGCCAATCCCTCCGGACGCCTGGTGGACACCTGGGCCTACGACATGACCACCAACCCCACCTACTACAACACCGACGACAACAAGTACGCCAACATCGAAGTGACCAACAGCAGCCCCTGGGGCGCTTCCACCGCGAACCAGACCTTCTACCAGTATGAGGAAGGCATCTACGTGGGCTACCGCTACTACGAGACCGCGGACGCCGTGGGCTACTTCGACTCCGACGCCTTCGCCGCCATCCCCTTCAAGAACGGCGCCGTGAAGGGCTACGACCAGGT
>JAFWSH010000033.1 GCA_017519405.1 Clostridia bacterium | reverse complement strand
CACAATTTCCGGTGGCAATGACGAAGGGGTCACACCTGTTCCCATCCCGAACACAGAAGTTAAGCCCTTCAGTGCCGAACGTACTTGGCTGGTAACGGCCCGGGAGCATAGGTCGCCGCCGGATTCCATCAAGCCCGCAGTGAAATCGCTGCGGGTTTTTTGATGCCGCGGGGAGAAACCGCCCGGGAGCACAGGTCGCCGCCGGATTCCATCAGGCCCGCAGTAGGAAAGCTGCGGGCTTTTTGATGCCGAGGGGCTGTGATGAAGCTGCGGTATGGTGCATCGTCGAAAATCGTGCTATAATGCACCGGGAAATCATCCGGGAGGGAACAAGCATGCAAAATAATCCTGCGGCTGAAAACGGCCGCTCCAGAGAACAGACCATCATCAGGACCAGCATCATCGGCATCGCCGCCAATGTGCTGCTGGCGGCGTTCAAGGCGGTGGTGGGCCTGCTGAGCAACTCCATCGCCATCGTGCTGGACGCGGTGAACAACATCTCCGACGCCGGCAGCTCCCTGATCACCATCGTGGGCACGAAGCTGGCCGGGAAGGAGCCGGACAAGAAGCACCCATTCGGCTACGGGCGGATCGAATACCTCAGCGCCATGCTGATCGCGGTGATCGTGCTCTACGCCGGCATCACCGCCTTTGTGGAGTCAGTGAAGCAGATCATCCACCCGGAGACGCCGGACTACAGCGCCGTCTCCCTGGTGATCGTGGGCGTGGCAGTGGTGGTGAAAATCCTGCTGGGGCGCTATGTGAAGCGCATGGGCATCAAGGCGAACTCGGACTCGCTGGTGAACTCCGGCGAGGATGCCATGCTGGACTCCGTGATCTCCGCGGCCACCCTGGTGGCGGCGGTGATCTGGCTGATCTTCAAGGTCTCCCTGGAGGCGTGGCTGGGCGCCATCATTGCCCTGGTGATCATCAAGGCGGGCGTGGAGATGCTGCGGGACACCGTGTCCCAGATTCTGGGGGAGCGCAACGACGCGGAGCTGGCGAAGGCCATCCGGCAGACGGTGACCTCCTTCCCCCAGGTCTCGGGGGCCTATGACCTGGTGCTGAACAACTACGGCCCGGACACCTGGAACGGCTCCATCCACATCGAGGTGCCGGATACCTGCTCGGCGGACCAGCTGGACCAGCTGATCCGGGAGATCACCCAGAAGGTGCTGAAGGAGCACCGGGTGCTGCTGACGGCCATCGGCGTCTATGCCGAGAACACCCGGGACCGGGAGGTCATCCGGGTGCGGGAGCGGGTGAAGGAGATCGTGCTCTCCCACGAGCATGTCCTGCAGATGCACGGGTTTTATCTGCTGAAGGAAGAGAAGGCCATGCGCTTTGACGTGGTGATCAGCTTTGACGCCAAGGACAGGCGGGCGGTGTACACGGAGGTGGTGGCCGACGTGCAGCAGGCCTTCCCCGACTACAGGCTGCAGGTGGCCATGGATACGGATTTTGCGGAGGAGTGAGCCTCCGGCGCTCTGCACACGAAAAGCCCCGCCGTGGCTGGACGGTGGGGCTTTTCAGATACAGTCAGCGCCGCAGGAGCCGCTTTAGCCTGCGCCGCAGGGTCAGGCGGGCGTCCGCCAGGCGGATCCGCCATCCCACCTGCTGCCGGAGGGCGTGCCAGTGGGCGATGACCGGGTCGGAGAGAAAGCTGTTCAGGGCCCGGCCCTCGGTGAGGGTGCGGGTGCGCAGGGCGGGCCAGGCCTCCTCCATGTGGGCCAGGAGGAAATCCCGGTGGCGGGCCCAGATCCGGTCGTAGGCCGCCCGGACCGCGGCGGGATCCGCCTCCATCAGGGTGGAGCGGGAGGTGGCCTTCACCCGGTAGAAGAACAGGGTCTCCGGCAGGCGCAGGGCGGTGAGGCCCCGGGCCATCAGGCTCAGGAAGAAGTCGTAGTCCTCCAGGCCCTCGGTGAAGTCCTCCCGGAAGCCCCCCACGGCTGCCCAGTCCGCCTTGCGGAACAGGGCGGTGACGGGGATGCAGCTGTCGGTGGCCATGTGGGCCGGGGTGGGCTCCGGGAGCTCCCAGGGGCCGGTGCGCCCGCCCATGAAGGCCGCCCGGCAGGTGACGATCCCCACCTCCGGGCGCTCCGCCAGGATGCGGACGGCCTTCCCGATGTAGGCCGGGGCGATGGCGTCGTCGGCGTCCAGGGGGAGGATGTATTCCCCCTCCGCCGCCCGGATGCCCGCGTTCCGGGCCGCCGCCGGGCCGCCGTGGGGGACGTGGAGCTTCTTCAGCCGGGGGAACTCCACCCCGTCGAAGGCGGCGAGGAAGGCCGGGTCCCGGGAGCCGTCGTCCACCAGGATCAGCTGGATTTCGGGATAATCAGCAGCCCGCAGGGAGTCCACCGCCTCAGAGAGGAAGGCGAACTCCTCCCAGCAGGGCATGACCACGGAGACAAGCGGTGCCGCCATGGCTCACGCGCCCCCCAGGAAGCCCACGCTCCGCAGCTGGGCCGTGCCGCCGCCCCGGTAGGTGAGCCACAGGCCGTGGACCCCGTCGGGGATGGGCATCTGCACCTCATAGCGCTCCCACACGTTGGAGGACTGGAGGGGGATGCTGCCCAGCACCGGCCCGTCGAAGGCTGCCCGCACGTCGAAGCTGCCGTGGGTGTAGCCCCGGACCTCCACCGCCACGCCGGTGACGCCCCGGCAGTCGAAGTCCCGGAAGCCGATGACCGTGCCCTCGGTGATCCGGGCGATGTAGGCCTGGGCCTTGCAGTCGTCGCCCCCGTCCTGGGTGATCATGGGCAGAGCCGGGTTGCCGGCGTAGAGGTCGCCGCCGGGGGTGAAGAGGTGGCAGGCGATGTGGGCGGGGTAGTCCCCGGCGCCCCGGAGGGGACCGCCGTTCAGGCCGCAGGAGGTGATCTCCGCCTGGGCGATCCGGCCCTGATCATCGAAGAAAATGGGCTCGGCGCAGCCCTGGCGGCTGAACCAGTGGCCGTTGGTCTGGCGGTGGTAGAAGACATACCACTGGCCGGCGATCTCCACGATGCTGCCGTGGTTGTTGCCGCCGAAGGCCACGGGCATGTCCGCCGGCTTGTAGGAGGAGATGCCCAGGTCCACATTGCTCACCAGCACGCCGCCGTAGGTGAAGGGCCCCCGGGGATCCCGGGCGGTGGCCCAGCAGAGCTCGTGCATCACCTGGGAGGAGTAGACGAAGTAGTACAGGTCCCCCCGCTTGCGGATGGAGGAGGCCTCGAAGAAGGCGTGGCCCTCGAAGCCGGTGCCCTCGGCGTACATGGCGCCGGGGGCCACGAAGACGGGCTCCTCCCGGATGGTGAGCATATCGGGCTCCAGGACGGTGCACATGGCGCCGTGGCGGCTCTTGTCGCCATGGCCGCAGAAGCCGGTGTAGAGGTAGGTGGTATCTCCCTCGGTGAGGACGCCGGGGTCGAACTGGGGCTCATCTCCGGGGCGCTCCCCCAGGCGGACGCCGTGCTTGTCCTTCACATAGCCCAGGAAGCGGTAGCGGCCCGCGGGGGAGTCGCACACCGCCACGGAGACAAAGCCCACCTTGTCGTAGACATAGTACAGGTAGTAGCGGCCGTCGGGGCCCCGGGTGACGTCCGGGGCGTAGAGGCACATCTTGCCGTCGGCATTGCAGGGATCGCCGTCCCGGGGGAAGGTGACCCCCTCGCAGCGCCAGGAGGCCAGGTCGTCCACCGGGGCGCTCCAGCCCATGTAGTCCCCCATGCAGAAGACACAGCCGTTGAACTGGTCGTGGGAGCCGTAGACATAGACCCGGTCCCCGAAGACATAGGGCTCCCCGTCGGGAATGTACTCCCAGGAGGGCAGGTAGGGATTGTAGGCCTGTTTTTTCATGCTTCTCTTCCTCATTTCCGGTTTCCGGGCTCAGTCGTTGACCCAGCCGTCGCCGCCGCAGTTGGTGCACTCCACCTTGCCGGCCCCCTTGCACTTGAAGCAGTTCTCCCAGGTGCGGCCGGTGCTGCGGGTGGAGTTGTCGTAGATGTATTTGCCGCCGGAGCCGTTGCACTGGCTGCAGGTGACCTTCCCGTCCCCGTGGCACTTGTAGCAGTGGGTGCGCAGGGGCTTGCTGGTGGTTCTGGGGCTGGGATTCGGGTTGGGATCGGCGCTGTGATTTGTGCCGGGGCCGTTGCCCTCCACCCGGTTGTCCTTTCCGGCGTAGACGAGCTCGGGGGACATCTTCACGCTGATGCAGAAGTGGTCGTCGGCGGCATGCTTGGAGCAGGTCACCACCAGATGGTAGAGGGTGTGGGCCTTCTTCTCACTGTAGCGCATGGGGGTCACGGCCTTGCTGCCGGTATAGCGGTAGTAGTAGGTGGTGTAGACGCCGCCGCCGGTGCCGCTGTAGTCATCCACCTTTTCATCCACCCGGGTGAAGGGGTACTTGCCGCTCTCCAGCTCCCGGAGGTAGGGGGTGGCGTCCACAAAGGGGTCGGACCAGTTGTCATAGCTGTAGAAGACATAGTGAGTGTTGTGGTCGCCCTCCCCCTGCTCGGCCCACTGGCCGGCCTCCACCTTGCCGGAGAGGGAGCCAAACACGTCGGGCACATCGCCGGCGGGGGCCGCGGACTGCGGGGCGGCGGTGGGCTGGGCGGGGTAATCCCCGTCCTCGAAGGTCAGAAAACCCAGCAGGTCCTCCAGGGCACTGATGACCTCCGGCGTGGGGAGGCTGTGATAGCTGTCACTGGGGCCGGCAGAGGTGACGAAGACGGTGAGCTTCCCGTCCTCCGGGTCAGAGAAGAGGTTCAGCCATGTTCCGTCCGTGCGGGGATAGTAGGCCACCACGTGGTAGCTGCCGTACAGGCCGATCCGGCACTCCCCCTCCCGGGAGAGGTCCCCCGACAGCTCCGGGTGCTCCTGTCCCAGCAGGTAGTAGTCCAGCAGCAGGGCCGCGGCCATCAGTCCCCGGCCCTCCGGGTCCTCCACCAGGGTCTGGAAGTCTGTGATGCCGCTGACCAGCGGCGCGCTGTACTCCCCCAGCTTCTCCGCCGGGGCGCCCACGGCTGTGCCAATGAACAGACAGAGAGTCAGCAGGGCGGCAAGCCATTTCCGCATGGTGGTTCGCTCCTTTGCTATTGTATTGCTGACGGTATTTTACAACGACCGGCAGGGTCTGTCAATTGCAGGAATGCGGGGGCCGCCATTGTGCTGTGCTCCGCGGTGTGCTACGGCGTCTCCCTGCTGGTGCGCAGCGTGCGGAAGGGCTGAGGGGCGCGCGCTTCCGGACCTCCCCGAGGGAGGTCTTTTCCTTATCAAAGCAGAAAAGGCCCCCGGTCATGCCGGAGGCCTGGGAATTCGGAATGGACTTACTTGCCCTCGGGGGCGGCGAACTGGATGGTGGTGGCGCCGGAGGCCGCGTCCACCTTGATCAGGGAGATCGGCACGGTCTCGAAGTGCAGGGTGGGGAAGGAGCCCTCGTAGCCGCTCTCGGTCTTGAAGACCAGGTTCAGGACGAACTTGTCCCGGCCGGTGGCGTCCGCCTTCACGGTCTTGGACAGGTCGATGGAGGCGCCGTCCGCCAGGCCCTCCTCGCTGGCGTAGTTCTCGCTGATGTCGCCGGTGAGGGTGTCGATGAGGTAGAGCTGGGTGACCTTCTCGCCGGTGACGTTGTACACGGTGTAGGTGCAGGTGACGTCAGGGGCTGTGAAGCTGATCTGGGTGGCGCCGGACAGGGCGTCGGCGGCCAGCAGGGAGATCGGCACGGTCTCGAAGTGCAGGGTGGGGAAGGAGCCCTCATAGCCGCTCTCGGTCTTGAAGGCCAGGTCCAGGACGAACTTGTCCCGGCCGGTGGCGTCCGCCTTCACGGTCTTGGTGAGCTCGATGGAGGCGCCGTTTTCCAGGCCGGCCTCGGCCACGTAGTTCTCGCCCGCCTCGCCGGTGATGGTGTCCTTGAGGTAGAGCTCGGTGACCTTCTCGCCGGTGACGTTGAACACGGTGTAGGTGCAGGAGACGTCAGGCACGTTGAAGTTGATCTGGGTGGCGCCGGAGAGGGCGTCGGCGGCCAGCAGGGAGATCGGCACGGTCTCGAAGTGCAGGGTGGGGAAGCTTCCCTCGTAGCCGCCCTCGGTCTTGAAGCTCAGGGTGAGCTCATAGCCCTCCTTGTTCACGCCGGAGATCTCCACGGAGGCGCCGTTGGCCAGGCCTTCCTCGCCGGCGTAGTTGACGCTCTTCTCACCGGTGGCATTGTCGGTGACGTAGAGCTCGGTGACCTTCTCGCCGGTCACGTTGTAGACGGTGTAGACACAGGTTTCCTCCTCCGCCAGGACGGCGGTGCAGGCCAGCAGCAGGGCGACGGCCAGCAGAAGGGCAAGGATTTTGCGCATGAAAGGATCCTCCTTTAAGGTTTTTCAGCGGTCCTCAGACCTTGCTTCCAGTGTAGCACAAGTTTTGCGCTTAAGCAAGGCTAACACGCCGGAATCAAGTAAATATTTGGAAGAATGGGAGAAGCCCGGGCGGCGGGGCGCGGAACCCTCAGTCCAGCAGGGCCAGCCGCACCAGCAGCAGGGCGGTCTCCTCGGGGCTGCGGCCCAGGCGGCCGGCCAGGTCCCGGATCCCGGCGCCCTCCAGCCAGCCTTGGCGGAGGGTGGCTTCCGCCTCCGGGGACAGGGCGGCCGCCAGACGGTCGGCCAGGGCGGCGGCGTCGGAGGGCGGGGCGGGAATCTCCCGAGCCGGGGCGGGGTTCCCCGGTGCCGTTACGGGGGCGGCGTCCTCCGGCGGCTGCCCGTTCAGCACCGCCAGGAAGGCTTCCCCGAAGGAGGCCGTCTTCCGCCGGCCCATGCCGTAGACTTCCAGCATCTCCGCCGGGGTCCGGGGCCGCTTCTCCGCCATGTCCCGGAGGGTCCGGTCGCTGCAGACGATGTAGGGGGGCTGGCCCATGGCCCGGGCCAGGGTGGTGCGACAGGCCCGGAGCTGCTCGAACAGGGACGGCTCACCATCGGCGGGGATCGGGTCTGCGGGGACCACGGTGAAATCCCTCAGGTTTGGGAGGACAACCTCCGTTTTTTTCCTCCCCTCCATCAGGCGGACCGCCAGCTCCCGGGCGGCGGGGAAGTGACTGGGGCAGCAGCGGGAGCAGCCGCTGCACCGGCCCGGAGCCTGCTGGCCGAAGTACCGCAGCAGCCCCGCCCGGAAGCAGCCGCTCCCCTGGCAGAGATCCGCCATGGCCTTCAGCCGGGACAGGTCCACCCGCCGGACCTCCGCCGCCTGCTCGACGGTGAGCTCCGGATTGGGTGGGTTGCCCTGGATCAGCCGCCGTGCGGCAGTGATGTCCCCTTTGCCGCAGAGCAGCACGCAGAAGGACGGCTCCCCGTCCCGGCCGGCCCGCCCGGCCTCCTGGTAGTAGGCCTCCGGGGACTTGGGCATGCTGTGGTGGATCACGAAGTGGACGTTGCTCTTGTCGATGCCCATGCCGAAGGCGTTGGTGGCCACCATCACCCGGGCCCGGTCATACTGGAAATCCTCCTGGTTCTGCCGCCGTTCCGCATCCGGCAGGCCCGCGTGGTAGCGCACCGCGGCCACGCCCTTCTCCTGCAGCAGATCGCAGACCTGCTCCACCTCCCGCCGGATGGCGCAGTAGACAATGCCGCTCTCCCCGGGCAGATGGGAGAGCACCTCCAGCAGCACCAGATTCCGCTGCCGCCGCACGGGGATGACCTCGAAAAACAGGTTGAGCCGGTCGTAGCCGGTGACCGTCACCAGGGGGTTCCGCAGGCCCAGGAGCCGCACCATGTCCGCCTGCACCCGGGGGGTGGCGGTGGCGGTGAAAGCCCCCACCGGCGGCCGCTCCGGCAGGCTGTCCGTGAAGTCCGTGATCCGCAGATAGTCCGGGCGGAAATCCTGGCCCCACTGGGAGACGCAGTGGGCCTCGTCCACCGCGATGAGGGAGGGCTTCAGCCGGGCGGCAAAGGCCCGGAACCCGGGCTGGGAGAGGCGCTCCGGGGCCACATAGAGCAGGCGGTAGGCGCCGGCGAGGGCCCGCTGCATGGCCAGCTCCTGCTGGGGGGCGCTGAGGCTGGAGTTCAGGTAGCCGGCGGGGACCCCGGCGGCCTTCAGGGCGGCCACCTGGTCCTTCATCAGGGAGATCAGCGGGGAGATCACCAGGGCGGTCCCCTCCCGGGACAGGGCCGGGATCTGGTAGCACAGGGACTTGCCGCCGCCGGTGGGCATGATGCCCATCACGTCCCGGCCGCTGCACAGGGCGCGGATCAGCGCCTCCTGGCCCTCCCTGAAACTGCTGTGGCCGAAAACCTCCGAGAGTATGGCATGAATCTGCACCCAAAACGCCCCCTTTTTTCCCAGTATAGCGGATACGGGGGAAAAACACAAGCGCCGGGGCTGCAGCGGGGCGGCCGGGGACAAAAGAAACACTTGCCTAATTCGGGAAAACAGGGTACAATGGAGCCAACGTTTCACGCACCTCCCGGTGCCTGACAGAAGGAGGAGTTATCATGGATGTGAAGGAGATTATGGCCACCGCGAAGGACAAGATGAAGAAGACGGTGGCGGCCTATGAGCGGGACATGATGGCCCTGCGGGCCGGCCGGGCCAACCCCCAGGTGCTGGACCGCATCACGGTGGACTACTACGGCAGCCCCACCCCCGTCCCCCAGGTGTGCGGCATCTCCTCCCCGGAGCCCCGCCTGCTGGTGGTGAGCCCCTGGGACGCCAGCCTGCTCAAGCCCATTGAGAAGGCCATCCAGGCCAGCGACCTGGGCATCAATCCCACCGACGACGGCAAGGTGATCCGCCTGGTGTTCCCCGCCCCCAACGAGGAGCGCCGCAAGGAGCTGGTGAAGCAGGCCCGGAAGCAGGCGGAGGACGCCAAGGTGGCCATCCGGAACATCCGCCGGGACGCCATCGAGCAGATCAAGAAGCTCAAGAAGGCCAGCGAGATCACCGAGGACGAGCAGCACAAGGCCGAGGACGACATGCAGAAGATCACCGACAACGCCATCAAGGACGCGGACACGGTGTGCGCGGCCAAGGAAAAGGAGATCATGGAGGTTTGAGACCGGAGGAGCTGCTGGGGCTTCCCCTGGAGGAGGCCCTGCGCCGCTGGGCGGAGGCGGGGGAGAAGGCGCCGGTGGTGGAGACCACGGCGGACCCCCGGCATCCGGAGCGGCAGGGCACCCCGCGCCTGGTGCGGGTGCAGCGGGAGACCGGCGTGTGGACGGCGGCTGTTTTTCGGGACGCCGACCCGGAGTGACAGAAAAAAGAACAGGGGCACAGGCGCCGCAATCCGGGTCTGTGCCCTTTCCAGACAGGCGGTAACGGGCGACACAGGAGGAGGAAAGCATGCAGCGGAGCGATTTCCCGGCGCTGCCGGCCCATGTGGGTATCATCATGGACGGCAACGGGCGCTGGGCGAAGCAGCACAAGCTGGCGGTGGCCCTGGGGCACCGGCAGGGGACGGAGAACCTGCGGGAGATCATCCGCCACACCGACGACCTGGGCATCGGCGCCTTGTCCCTCTACGCCTTCTCCACCGAGAACTGGCGGCGGTCCCCGGAGGAGGTGGCCGCCCTGATGCAGCTGATCCTGGACTACTTCGCCTCGGAGATCGACGAGCTGGACGAGAAGCAGGTGCGCATCACCATCCTGGGGGACAAGGAGGGCCTGCCGGAGAAGCAGCGGGAGACCCTGCGCCGGGCGGAGGAGCGTACGGCGGACAACACCGGGCTGCGGCTGAACATCGCCATCAACTACGGCGGCCGGGACGAGCTGGTGCGGGCGGCGCGGCAGCTGGCGGCGGCGGCCCGGGAGGGGCGGATCCGGCCGGAGGAGATCACGGAGGAGGTGCTGGCCGGGCAGCTGTGGACCCGGGGCCAGCCCGATGTGGACCTGCTGATCCGCACCAGCGGGGAGATGCGGCTGTCCAACTTCCTGCTGTGGCAGTGCGCCTATGCGGAGTTTATTTTCCCGGAGAAACTGTGGCCGGACTTCGGTGTGGCGGACTATGACGCGGCACTGGCGGCCTATGCCCGACGGAACCGCCGCTTTGGCGGCCGTTGAGGGCGAAGGAGGGAGCATCCAATGACCCAGCGGATTGTGACGGGCCTGATCCTGGGCGCCGGCGGTCTCACGCTGATCTACCTGGGCGGCGTGCCTTTTGCCGTGGCGGCCCTGATTTGCCTGTGCTTTGGCCTCTCGGAGGAGTACCGGGCGCTGTCGTTGGCGGGCCACCGGCCGGTGCCGTGGCCCACCTGGATCGCCATGGCGGTGAGCATTCCCCTGGGGGTCCTGGTGGGGGCCAAGGTGGTGATCCCCATCCTGCTGGCGGCCAGCGCCCTGATCATCGCCTGTGTGCTCTTCCGGGAGGAGCCCAAGCTGGAGGACGCCCTCATGAGCCTGCTGCCCCTCTATGCCGTGATGCTGCCGGGCCTGGCCATGGTGTCCCTGACCATGGTGGAGCCCCTGTCGGTGCAGCGCACCCTGCTGGCGCTGCTGATCGCGGTGCCGGTGCTGGGGGACACGGCGGCCTACTTCGTGGGCTCCGCGGTGGGGGGACCCAAGTTCTGCCCGGCGGTGAGCCCCAACAAGACCTGGGCCGGCGCCATCGCGGGGCTGGTGGGCTCCCTGCTGACGGCGGTGCTGATCCGGGCCGGCGCCGGCTGGATCTGCGCCCCCACCACGGTGCTGCCCACCTGGTGGGCCTGCGTGGGCCTGGGCCTGCTGGGGGGCGCGGCCTCCCAGCTGGGGGACCTGTTTGCCTCCCAGGTGAAGCGCCACTGCGGCATCAAGGACTTCTCCAGCATCTTCCCCGGCCATGGCGGCATGATGGACCGCATGGATTCCATACTTTTCATGGCGCTGGTGCTCTTCTGCTACCGGCTGCTGTGGTTCCCCTACTGAGAGCGGAGGTGCAGGAACATGTCTGATGTGCTGGAACTGATGAAGAAACGCTATTCCGTGCGGGATTACGACCCGCGGCAGGTGGAGCCGGAGAAGCTGGCCCGGGTGCTGGAGGCCGGCCGCATCGCCCCCACCGCCAAGAACAACCAGCCCTGGCGCTGCTATGTGCTCCAGAGCCCGGAGGCCCTGGAGAAGATCCGCAGCCTGACCCGCTGCGCCTTCAACGCGCCCCTGGTGCTGATGTTCACCGTGGACAGCCGGGAGGAGTGGTGCAACGCCTTCGAGCCGGAGATCCGGGCGGGGGACGTGGACGCGTCCATCGTGGCCTCCCACATGATGCTGGAGGCGGCAGACCTGGGCCTGGGCACCTGCTGGGTGGGCTGGTTCCCGCCCACGAAGACCAAGGAGGCTTTTGAACTCCCGGAGCACGAGTTCCCCGTTTTCCTGATGCCCCTGGGCTACCCCGCGGCGGGGAGCGTGCCCTCGGACCGGCATGGGAAGCGCAAGCCCCTCATGGAGCTGGTGAAGTTCCTCTGAGGGACGGAAAGGACAGCCATGACAGACAGGACGGCCCAGGTCCGGGCGCATCTCACGGAGGACCTGATTCCCTTCTGGAAAAGCCTGCGGGACGATACCCGGGGCGGCTATGTCTCCCTGGTGGGCAGCGACCTGACCCGGGATCCACTGGCGGAGCGGGGCTGCATCCTCAACAGCCGGATCCTATGGTTCTTCGCCAGCGCCTATGGCGCCCTGGGGGAGGAGAGCCTGCTGGGGGAGGCGGCCCACGCCTATGAGGCGCTGCTGGGCATGCTGGACCCGGTGAACGGCGGCATGTACTGGTCCGTGGACGCGGCGGGCCATCCCCTGGACACCACCAAACACACCTACAACCAGGCCTTTGCGGTCTACGCCCTCTCCACCTATGCCCGGGTGACCGGGGAGCGGGCGCCGCTGGACCTGGCTTTCCGGATTTTTGAGACCATTGAGACAAGGTGCCGGGACGCGGGGGGCTATCTGGAGGCCCAGAGCGCCGACTGGCGGCCTGCCGGCAACGACAAGCTCTCGGAGAACGGGGTGGAGGCCGGCCGCACCATGAACACCCTCCTGCACGTACTGGAGGGCTACACGGCGCTGTATGAGGCCAGCGGGGATCCCCGGGTCCGGGAGCGGCTGCGGGAGATCCTGGACACCTGGGAGGAAAAGGTCTGGAACCCGGAGAAGCGCCGCCAGGAGGTGTTCTTCGACCCGGACTGGCACACGCTGATCGACCTGCACTCCTTCGGCCACGACATCGAGACCAGCTGGCTGGCGGACCATACCCTGGAGGTGCTGGGGGACGAGGCCCTGACCGCCCGGATCCGGCCGAAGCTGCTGGCCATGGCGGAGGAGACCCTGAAGCTGGCCTGGACAGCGGGGAACGGCTTCTCCGCCGAGATGGAGCGGGGAAAGGTGGACACCACCCGGGTGTGGTGGGTGCAGGCGGAGGCGCTGCTGGGCTTCCTCCACGCCTGGGGGCTGACCCGGGAGGCGCGCTTCCTGGATGCCGCCCGGGACCAGTGGGACTATATCCGGGAGAAGGTCATCGACCCCCGGTGCGGGGAGTGGCGCTGGAGCCTCCGGGAGGACGGCACCGACACCGGAAAGCCCTTTGTGGAGCCCTGGAAATGCCCCTATCACAACGGGCGGATGTGCCTGGAGGTGCTCCGCCTGGGCGCTTTGTGACCCCGGGGAAGAACTGCCCTGGCAGATTCGTTGCATGGAGGAGAGCAGGATGCGCACTTACCGCGAGCTGGAGGCCCGCTACGAGTATCTGACGGCCACCCCCAACCTGGTGGACGAGCACTTTTACAACGGGATCTATGAGCGCTATGTGAACCCGGTGCTGACCCGGGACCACATCCCGCCCTTCTGGATGTACGATCCCAACCCCAAGACCAACCCCCACATGATGCAGCGCCTGGGGGTGAACGCGGTGTTCAACAGCGGCGCGCTGCTGCTGGACGGGAAATACACCCTGGTGGCCCGGGTGGAGGGCAGCGACCGGAAGAGCTTCTTCGCGGTGGCCCAGTCCGACCGGCCCACGGAGGGCTTCCGCTTCTGGGATGAGCCGGTGATGCTGCCGGACACCTGCCCGGAGGAGACCAACGTCTACGACATGCGCCTGACCCGGCACGAGGACGGCTGGATCTACGGCGTGTTCTGCTCCGAGAGCAAGGACGCCGGGAACCCGGACCTCTCCGCCGCCGTGGCCGCCGCGGGCATCGTGCGCACCCGGGACCTGAAGACCTGGGAGCGCCTGCCCAACCTCGTCACCCTCCACTCCCCCCAGCAGCGCAATGTCTGCCTGCATCCGGCCTTTGTGGAGGGGAAGTACGCCTTCTACACCCGGCCCATGGACGACTTCATCGAGACGGGCTCCGGCGGGGGCATCGGCTTCGGCCTGTGCGATGACATCACCCACGCCGTCATCGACGAGGAGCGGATGACCAGCCTGCGCCGCTACCACACCATCACCGAGGCCAAGAACGGCGCCGGTGCGGTGCCCATCCGGACCGACCGGGGCTGGATCCACATCGCCCACGGGGTGCGGAACACCGCGGCGGGCTTGCGCTATGTGGTCTACGCCTTCGCCACCGCCCTGGACGACCCGGCCCGGGTCATCGCCCAGCCCGGCGGCTTCCTCATCGGCCCCCGGGGCGGGGAGCGGGTGGGGGACGTGAGCAACGTGGTCTTCACCAACGGCGCCATTGTGGACGGCAAGAAGTTGTATATCTACTACGCCTCCTCCGACACCCGGCTGCATGTGGCGGCCACGGACCTGGACCGGCTGTGCGACTATGTGTTCAACACCCCGGAGGATCCCCTGCGCTCCGCGGACTGCGTGCGGCAGCGGGTGGCGTTCATCCGGCAGAACAAGGCATTTCTGAAGCGATAAAGGGTGAGATTTCGATGAGCTATATGGAGGAATACCGCCGCTGGCTGACGGAGGTGGACGAGGACATCCGGGGGGAGCTGCAGGCCATGGCGGGGGACGAGGCGGCCATCGAGGACGCCTTCTACCGGGATCTGGCCTTCGGCACCGGCGGACTGCGGGGCGTCATCGGCGCGGGCACCAACCGGATGAACGTGCACACCGTGGCCAAGGCCTCCCAGGGGCTGGCGAACTATGTGCTGGCGAACTTCCCGCCGGAGAAGCGGCAAATTGCGGTGAGCTATGACAGCCGGATCAAGTCCGACCTGTTCAGCCGGGTGGCGGCGGCGGTGTTTGCCCAGAACGGCATCCGGGTGTGGATCTACCCGCAGCTCATGCCCACCCCCTGCCTGAGCTGGGCGGTGCGCGCCCTGGGCTGCGCCGCGGGGGTCATGGTCACCGCCTCCCACAACCCCGCCAAATACAACGGCTACAAGGTCTACGGCCCCGACGGCTGCCAGATCACCACCGAGGCGGCAGCGGCCATCCTGGGGGAGATTGAAAGGCTGGACGTCTTTGCGGACCCCCGCCGGGGGGACTTCGACGCCCTGATGGCCGCCGGGCAAATCCGGTGGATCGGGGAGGACGTGTACACCGCCTTTGTGGAGGAAGTGAAGCGCCAGACGCCGGTGGGGCCGGAGGAGGCCATGGACCGGAATGTGGCCATCGTCTACACCCCCCTCAACGGCACCGGCCTGAAGCCCGTGCTCCGCACCCTCCGGGAGAGCGGCTACACCAACGTCACCGTGGTGGCGGAGCAGGAGCAGCCCGACGGTCATTTCCCCACCTGTCCCTACCCGAACCCGGAGATCCGGGAGGCCATGGCCCTGGGGATGGACTATGCCCGGCGGCTGAAGGCGGACCTGCTCCTGGCCACGGACCCGGACTGCGACCGCTGCGGCATTGCCGTGCGGGATGACAGCGGGGAGATGGTGCTCCTCTCGGGCAACGAGACGGGCATGCTGCTCCTGGACTGGATCTGCGCCCGGCGCCTGGCAAACGGCACCATGCCGGCGGCCCCGGTGTTTGTGAAGACCATCGTCACCACGGACATGGCGGAGCGCATCGCCGCGAAATACGGCGTGGAGACCGTGAATGTTCTGACGGGCTTCAAGTTCATCGGTGAGCAGATCGGCCTGCTGGAGAAGGCGGGCCGGGCGGACCGGTATATCCTCGGCTTCGAGGAGAGCTACGGCTACCTCTCCGGCGGCTACGTCCGGGACAAGGACGCGGTGGACACCGCCCTGCTGATCTGCGAGATGTTCGCCTGGTACCGGACCCGGGGCATCAGCCTGCGGGAGCGCCTGGACCAGCTCTACAGGGAATACGGCACCTGCCTGAACACCCTGTACTCCTTCGGGTTTGAGGGGAGCGCAGGCTTCAGGAAGATGCAGGACCTGATGGCCTCCCTCCGGGAGGGGCTGGCGGAGATCGGCGGCCTGCGGGTGGAGGAGACCCTGGACTATGCCCTGGGGCTGAACGGCCTGCCCCGGAGCGATGTGATGAAATTCCGCCTGGCGGAGGGCTGCTCCCTGGTGGTGCGCCCCTCCGGCACCGAGCCCAAGCTGAAGGCCTACCTCTCTGTCACCGCCCCGGACCGGGCAGCGGCGGAGAAGAAGGAGAAATGCCTGGCGGAGGCGGTGAGCGCCCGGATCCGGGCGGTATGACGGCAAGACAAGGAGAGACAGATGGATCGGATAATCAGAAGACGGACGGCATGGCTGCTGGCGGTCCTGCTGCTGGCGGCCCTGGTGATGCCGGGCCCGGCGGCGGCGGAGAAGTTCAGCCCGGCGGACGCGGCGGAGGGCCGGAAGCAGGCCCTGGCGCTGCTGGAGACCTGCGCCTTCAGCGGTCATCTGGCGGACCAGGAGCGGGGCATGCTCATCCGCTGGGGGGACGCCATCACCATCTACGCGGACGGCGCTCCCACCAGGAGCGACCTGAGTGAGCTGGACAGCTTCCTCACCCTGCTGGCCTTCCGGGTGCCGGAGCTGCCCCCCATCCGCCGCGTGGACAACCCGGCGGAGGCCAACGTGGTGATCCACTACCTGAAGCTGGCGGAGATCCGGGAGCTGGAGACGGGCTATGTGGAGGGAAACTGGGGCTTCCAGACCTACACCTACCACGCCGACGGTCAGATCTTCAAGGCCCAGATCTGGCTGGCCCGGGACAAGACCGGCCTGGCCGGGCGCACCCACATGATGCGGGAGGGCCTGGTGAGCATCCTGGGCCTGACCAACGTGCACACCAGCTACACCGACAGCATCCTCCACCAGGGCTGGTCCACCCGGGAGAACCTGTCGGAGGTGGACTGGCTGATGCTGAACATGGTCTACAGCGCCCATGTGTCGCCGGGCTGGAGCTGGCCCCAGACCCGGGACGCGCTGTCGGCCTTCTACCAGCTGACGCCGGAGGCGGAGACACCATGAGCTATGAGCACCTGATGGAATTGATCTACCGGGAATTCCCCCACCTGCGCGGACAGCTGGAGCGCCCGCAGGTGGTTTTTGTCCGGGCGAAGCAGAAGGTGTATGTGAGCTTCAAGTCCATGACCCTGGTGGAGGAAGCCACCTTCCTGAGAATGGAAAAGCTGGTGCAGCAGTGCTTCCCCGCCACCGCCGTGGCCCTGCGGGTGGTGAGCCCGGGGCTGGCGGAGGACTTCCGCCGGGACGTGGGGCCCTACAAGCAGGTGCTGGTGGACTTCCTCCGGCGCAACTACCCGGGCATCGCCCCCTGGATCAACGACATCGACTGGAGCAGCGACGGCAAGACCGTGACCCTCACCTTCCCGGATGAGTTCTCCCGGCTCTACCTGCAGACCCAGGGGGTGGAGCGCCGGCTGGGACAGGCCATCCGGGACATTTTCGATACCGAGATGGCGGTGGAGCTGACGGTCTCCGGGGACTATGAGCAGGTGCTGCAGGACATGCGGCGCCTGAGCAGCGAGGCGGTGAAGCCCATCTCCGTGGAGGAACTCCACCGTCGCAATGGCGCCCCGGAGAAGGGCGCCGCCAGGACCCCCCGGAAACCCGGCGAGCACCATGTCAGCGACGCGGTGGGCAGGCCGGTGCTGGGCCGGAGCATCGCCGACAGCGCCGCCCCCATCCGGGAGCTGAACCCCGAGGCGGGCGTGGTGGTGATCCAGGGGGATATTTTCAAGCTGGAGACCAAGGAGCTGCGGGGCGGGGAGACCGTGCTGGTGAGCTTTGCCGTCACGGACTACGCCTCCTCGGTGCTGTGCAAGGTGTTCCTGGACTACCGGGCCACGCCCTTCGGCCGCCGCCGGGGGGAGGCCCAGGACCAGCCCCCCATCACCCGGGAGGAGCGGGAGGCCGTGCAGGCCCGGATCGACCGGATCAAGGTGGGCATGCGGGTGAAGATCCGGGGCCGCTGCGCCTATGACACCTTCGCCCGGGAGATGTGCATCACCGTGCGGGACATGGTGGAGGTGAAGAAGGAGGAGCGGGAGGACCGGGCGAAGGACAAACGGGTGGAGCTGCACATGCACACCAAGATGTCCGCCATGGACGCCCTGGCCAGCGCGGGGGACCTGGTGAAGCGGGCGGCCGCCTGGGGGCACCCGGCGGTGGCCATCACGGACCACGGCGTGCTCCAGGCCTTCCCCGACGCCTTCCGCGCCGCCAAGGCCGCCGGCATCAAGCTGATCCCCGGCTGCGAAGGGTACCTGATCGACGAGCAGGACGTGGTGGAGCGGGCCACAGAGCGCCCCCTGCAGGAGAGCATTGTGGTGCTGGACTTCGAGACCACCGGCCTGAATCCCCGGGTCTGCCGGGTGATGGAGATCGGCGCGGTGCGGCTCACGGGGGGCACGGTGGAGGACAGCCTGAGCCTGCTGGTGAACCCCCACGAGGCCATCCCGGAGCGGGTGAGCAAGCTCACCGGCATCACGGACTCCATGGTGGCCGACGCCGAGAGCGCCGAGACCGCCATCCCCAAGCTCATGGCCTTCATCGGGGACAGCCCCATCGCCGCCCACAACGCGGCCTTTGACGGGGCGGTGCTCCGGGCGGAGCTCCAGCGCCTGGGCCTGCACTGGGACGGCCCCGTGCTGGACACCCTCACCATGGCCCGGAAGCTCTACCCGGACATGAAGTCCTTCAAGCTGAACAGCCTGTGCAAGAAGCTGGGGGTCTCCCTCAAGAACGCCCACCGGGCGGTGCACGACGCGGGCGCCACGGCCCAGTGCCTGGCGAAGATGTACGCGGCGGCCCAGGCCCGGGGCCTGAACACCCTGGCGGACCTGAACCGGGGCCTCAAGGGCGGCGCCATCGGCAGCCACCACCACATTATCCTGCTGGCGGCCACCCAGGAGGGCCTGGTGAACCTCAACCGCCTGGTGAGCATCTCCCACCTGCAGTATTTCCGCCGCCAGCCCCACATGCCCCGGCAGGAGATCCTCCGGCACCGGGAGGGGCTGATCATCGGCAGCGCCTGCTCCCAGGGGGAGCTCTACGAGGCGGTGCTCCGGGGGGAACCCTGGGAGGAGCTGAAGCGCATCGCCTCCTTCTACGACTACCTGGAGATCCAGCCGGTGGCCAACGACGCCTACCTGATCCGGGAGGGCTCCGCCCGGGACGAGGACGAGCTGCGGGAGCACTGCCGCACCATCGTCCGGCTGGGGGAGGAGCTGGGCCTGCCGGTGGCGGCCACCGGGGACGTGCATTTCCTGGACCCCCACAACGCCATCAACCGGGCCATCATCCAGGCGGGCATGGACTTTGACGACGCGGACTTCCAGCCGCCCCTGTATTTCAAGACCACGGAGGAGATGCTGGCGGACTTTGCCTTCCTGGGCCCGGAGAAGGCCCGGGAGGTGGTGATCGACACCCCCCGGATGATTGCCGACCGGGTGGAGGCCATCTCCCTGTTCCCCAAGCATCCCCAGAACCTGGTCACCTTCCAGCCCAAGTGGGACGACGCGGAGGACAACATTGTCCGCATGACCTGGGCCACTGCCCGGGAGATGTATGGGGACAAGCTGCCCCAGATCGTGGAGGACCGGCTGAACAAGGAGCTCCGCTCCATCGTGGGCTACGGCTACTGCACCCTGTACAACATCGCCGAGCGCCTGGTGGCCAAGTCCATGGAGTACGGCTACCTGGTGGGCAGCCGGGGCTCGGTGGGCTCCTCCCTGGTGGCACGGATGTGCAACATCACCGAGGTGAACGCCCTGCCGGCCCACTACCGCTGCCCCCACTGCCGGAAGGGCTATTTCGACGTGGACTGGAGCCGCTACCACGTGGGCGTGGACCTGCCGGACCGGGACTGCCCCGTCTGCGGCCGGCCCCTGGTGAAGGACGGCTTCGACATCCCCTTCGAGGTCTTCCTGGGCTTCAAGGGAGACAAGGTGCCGGACATTGACCTGAACTTCTCCGGCGAGGTGCAGAACATCGCCCACCACTATGTGGAGGAGCTCTTCGGCCACGACCACGTGTTCCGGGCGGGCACCATCTCGGGCCTGGCGGAGAAGACGGCCTACGGCTATGTGAGCCGCTATCTGGAGGAGCGGGGCATCACGGCGGGGAACACGGAGAAGGAGCGCCTGGCGGCGGGCTGCGAGGGCGTGAAGCGCACCACCGGCCAGCACCCCGGCGGCATGGTGGTGGTGCCCAAGGAGTATGACATCAACCAGTTCACCGCGGTGCAGCACCCGGCGGACGACATGGAGAGCGATTTCACCACCACCCACTTCGACTTCAACTCCATGCACGACGTGCTGGTGAAGCTGGACTGCCTGGGCCACGACGACCCCACCATGATGCACGAGCTGGAGGCGCTGACGGGGATCAACTTCCGGGACGTGCCTCTGGACGATCCGCTGGTGCGGCAGCTCTTCAGTTCCCCGGCGGTGCTGGGGGTGACGGAGGACGAGATCCTCTGCTCCACCGGCACCTACGGCATCCCGGAGTTCGGCACGGGCTTTGTCCGGGGCATGCTGGACGCCACCCATCCCACCACCATGGAGGAGCTGCTGCGGATCTCCGGATTGAGCCACGGCACGGACGTGTGGCTGGGGAACGCCCAGGACCTGATCACCTCCGGCACCGCCACCCTGTCCGAGTGCGTCTGCTGCCGGGACGACATCATGAACTACCTCATCACCAAAGGGGTGGAGCCCAGCCTGGCCTTCGCCACCATGGAGAGCGTCCGCAAGGGCAAGGGTCTGAAGCCGGAGATGGAGAAGGCCATGGTGGAGCACGGGGTGCCCGCCTGGTACCTGGAGTCCTGCCGGAAGATCAAGTACATGTTCCCCAAGGGCCACGCCGTGGCCTACGTCACCATGGCCCTGCGGGTGGCCTGGTTCAAGGTGCACTACCCGGCGGCCTACTACTGCGCCTATTTCACCGTCCGGGGGGACGGCTTTGACGCCACCACCATGCTGGTGGATCCCCAGGTCTGCCGGGAGCGCATCCTGGCCATCCGCAACTCCGACGAGAAGGAAAACCAGAAGCAGAAGGAGGAGGCCACCGCCCTGGAGCTGGTGCTGGAGATGAGCATGCGGGGCATCCGCCTGTTGCCGGTGGACCTGTACAAGAGCGACCCCAAGAAATTCCTCATTGAAGAGGATGGCCTGCGCTGCCCCCTGACCTCCCTGGTGGGCCTGGGGGAGAGCGCCGCCCTGCCCATTGTCCAGGCCCGGAAGGACGGCCGCTTCCTCTCGGTGGAGGATCTGCGGGCCAGGGCCCACCTGGGCCAGAGCGTGGTGGACATTCTCCGGGCCCACGGCTCGCTGCGGGGCATGCCGGAGACCAGCCAGGTGAGTATGTTCTGAATACGGGAGCGTTGTGATGCGGGAGAGGATGACACAGGGCGTCCGCCGGCTGCTGGTGAGCCTGCTGCTGGCGGCGGGGCTGCTGCTGCCGTTCCTGGGGGTGCTGGATCTGGCACCCTGGCAGGGGACCGGCTTTGTTTGGGCTGCCCTCATCTGCCTCTGCGCAAGCCTGCCCGCCTTCCTCCCGGACAACCCGCGCCTGCGCGGGAGCGTGATGGCGCTGTGGGCGGCCGCCCTGGGCATCTGGCTGGCAACGGGGGGCCTGCGGACCTGTGTGGAGACGGGCCGGGGCCTGTTCCTGGCGGTGACGGGCCGGAACCTGGTGCTGCCGGTGATTGCCGCCCGGGCGGTGCCGCTGATGGGCGGGGCGGCCGGCGCGTTTGCCTCTGCCTGCTGCCGGGAGAATGGGGAGGGCGTGTTCGCGTCCATGTGCACCGCCGCGGTGCTGATGATGGTGCTGGCCTCGGGGCAGGAGGCGCTGTGGCCCGCCCTGCTGCCGGCGGTGGGGGCCTCGGCCTTTCTGCTGGCGGGGGGCATGCACCGGGACATGCGCTGGCTCCGGATCCTGGGGCTGGCGGCGGTGCTGTGCCTGGCGGTGCTGCTGGCGGTGCCCCGGGGCGGCGTCACGGTGGAGCCCCTGAAGCAGGCCGCGGACGCCATCCGCCAGAAGATCGAGGACTATTTCTTCTTCACCCAGCCCCGGTCGGTGTTCTCCCTGGCCACCGAGGGCTTCTATCCCGAGGGAACGGAGCAGCTGGGCGGGCCGGCCGCCCCCAACGGGGAGCACCGGGTAATGACGGTGACGGCCCCGGGGACGGTGTACCTGCGGGGCGCGGTGAAGGACCGCTACACCGGCCGGTCCTGGCAGGACACCCTGGGCAGCGCCCGCTACCTGTGGAATGCGCCCCAGTGGCGGTCCCTGCGGAACACGGTCTTTGACGCGGACCTGCCGGAGGGGGCGGAGCTGACGGCCCGGGAGGTCCGGGTGGAGATGCTCAGCCGGGGCAGCTCCGACCTGCTGGTGCCCCAGCGGCTGCGGGCGCTGTCGGTGAGCGGCGACATGGTGCCCTATTTCAACCGGGGCAGCGGCCTGTTCATCACCCGGGACCTGCAGGCGGGGGATGTCTATGTGGTGTCGGCAGCGCTGACGGCGGCGGGGGATCCCGGCGTGGCGGAGGCGGTGGAACAGGCGGCCCGGGCGGGGGGCAGAACCCTGGACCGGGAGACGGCCGAAGCCTGCCTGGCCCTGCCGGACCACCTCCAGCCCCAGGTCTATGACCTGGCCCGGGAGGCGGCGGGGGACGCGGCCACCCCCTACGGGAAGGCCATGGCCATCCGGGCCTGGCTCCGGAGCAACTGCCGCTACAGCCTGAATGTGCCGGCGCAGAACCCGAACCAGGACTTTGTCTCCACCTTCCTGCTCTCCACCCGGGAGGGCTATTGCACCTACTTCGCCTCCGCCATGACGGTGATGTGCCGGATGGCGGGGATTCCGGCCCGGTATGTGGAGGGCTACCTGGCCCGGCCGGGGGCGGATGGCACCGCCCTGGTCACCGGGGCGGAGGGCCATGCCTGGACGGAGATCTGGCTGGACGGCTTCGGCTGGCTCACCATCGACGGCACCGGCGGGGAGAGCACGCCCCCGGAGAATCCGGAGCGCAACCCCAACGAGCCCCCCGGGGACAACCAGGATCCGCCGCCGGAGGCCACCCCCACGCCGCCGCCGGAGCAGCGGGGCCCCATGACGACCCCCACCCCGGCCCCGGGACCTGAGCAGAGCCGGCCCCCGGAGGACTCCTCCGACCCGGACCGGGATCCGCCCTTCCCCTGGCTGTGGCTGGGCCTGCTGCTCCTGCTGCTGGCGCTGGGCCTGCTGGCCTGGGCCTGGCAGCGGCGCACCCGGCCGGAGCAGATGGCGGCCCGGGAGAAGGAGGAGGCAGGCCGTTGGCGGGTGTGGATGCAGGCAGTCTGCGACGCCCTGGCGGTGATGGGGGAGACCCGGCCGCCCCGGCAGAGCATGGCCCAGTGGCTCCGGGACGTGGACCGGCGGCAGCTGGCGCCGGTGGAGCTGATGCCCCTGGGCGAGTGCGCCGCGGTGGTGTTCTACGGGAAGCTGGAGCCCCTGCCGGAGGAGACGGAGATGGCCCGGGAGGCCTACGGCGTCCTCCGCGCCGCCCTGAGCCGGCGGCAGCGGCTGCGCCTTGCCCTGATGCGGCTCCGCCCCAGGCCGTGGCGCCCGTGACGGCGGGAAAGTGCGGCTTGAAAAGTCGCGGAGAATATGTTACCATTACGGGGAAAGCTGCTGGAGCGTAAGAGAAGAAATACACGGAGGTGCGTGAGCATGAAGAAGTATGAGATCCGGATGACCCTGCCGGAGAGCGTGAAGCGCTTCGTGAACATCGTCAACAAGTACGATTTTGACATGGATCTGCGGGCGGGCCGCCATGTGGTGGACGCCAAGAGCGTGCTGGGGATCTTCAGCCTGGACCTCTCCCGGGTCATCACCCTGGAGATCGAGGACGAGAACATCCCGGAGGACCAGCTGAAGGCCCTGCTGGAGGACATCAAGCCCTTCCTGGCCTGAGACAGGGGAGGAAAAACAGTGGAGCGCACGTGGCTGCCGGAGGCGGAGACCCGGCTGACGCTGCTGTACTGCCTCCGGGCCCTGGGACCCGTCACCGGCGGACAGCTGGAGCGCTATCTGCTCACCAACGGCCTGGTGAACTATTTTGACCTGCGGCTGAACCTCTCCGCCCTGGTGGAGCTGGGGCAGGTCCGGTCCGGGGAGCACCCGGCGGGCGTTTTGCTGATGCCCACCCCCGAGGGCCTGCAGGCGCTGGAGGCCTTTACCGGCCGGATCCCCGCCAGCCGGCGGGAGACCATCGACCAGACGGCGGCCGCCTGGCGGGACATCTGCCGCCGGGAGCTGGAACGGCCGGCGCTGGAGGAAAAGCAGGCCGACGGCACCACCCGGCTGCGTCTGCTCCTGGTGGAGGCCGGCCGGACCCTGGCGGAGCTCTCCCTCCCCTGGGAGGGGGCCTGTCCCCGGGCGCGGTGGCAGGCGGCGGCCCCGGCGGTGTGGCGGACGCTGCTGCAGCGGCTGACCGGGGAGGAGCCGGGGGAGGACCCGGCGCCCGAATCCCCGGAGCCTGGGGAGGACCGGGTGGTGCTGCGCCGCGGGGATTTCACGGCAGACCTGGCCCTGGGCCCCCTGGCAGAGCGGGCAAAGCGCCGCTGGCCGGCGGAGGCGGAGGCCCTGGAGCGGGACATCCGGGAGACATTGAAGGCGGAGGCGTGAGGCTTCCGCTGATTTGAGCCCTTGCGGTTTCTCCGGGGAAAACACAGGTCAGGCTTTCCCCCGGACGTTGCAGCATGCGCTGCGCTCAGTAAGATGGAAAATGACAACCCCCGGGAACCCAGCCATCATGCGGGTCCCCGGGGGTTTTGCATGCTGTTGAATGCCATCGGTTCCCGGTGTTGCCGGGGAATCCGCGCCGCCGGTCACGGGAGCTTCTTGGGCTTGATGGCGTTGTTGAGGAGGTAGCCGGTCTCCCCCTTCACCCGCACCAGCACCCATTTCTCACCCCGGAGGAGGACCTCCACCGTGGTGCCGGATTTCAGGGAGCGGATCTTCCTTGACTGGCTGCTGGGGCCCTCCCGGAGGGCGATCTGCTTGGTGGTGCGGGCCTCCCAGACGGGCGGGTCGATGGGCTCCAGCAGGGGATCGGCCTCCTCGTCCGGGAAGGAGCACACCTCCCCGCTGTCCAGGCGGACCACGAAGCAGTTGGTCTCCTCCACGCCGATGACGGTGCCCTCCGTGCCCGCCGGATAGAGCTCCTTGCTGTACTGCCAGGGCTTGTAGTCCCGCCGGAGACGCACCCGGACGCAGGCGTTGGGCACCGCCTCCGCCTCCGCGCCGGTGGCCAGATAGACGGACTTCACAAAGCCGTGCTCGCTCCAGCTGCCCTGATCGGCGTTGATGGCAATCTCTGTCCAGCCGTTGGCGCTGCCCAGCACCTGAACCCGCAGGCCGGAGCAGAACTTCACCTGGGACCAGCTGTCCTTGTCCGCGCTGTAGCGGACGTTGAGGCGGTTCAAGGGGTGGTCTGTCCTGATGACGGCGGTGGGAACACCGTGGTCGCCGTTGGGATCAAGATAGCGCTTCTCCATAAAGCCGCCATAGCGCCATCCGTAGGAGGTGCCCACCGCCACCTGAACGTGGTCTCCCAGGTCCCGCAGGATGGCCACCTCGTCCCCGCTGCGGACGGAGATGTCCGTCCGTTCCTCACTCACGCCGGTGGCGGAGGCGGTGAGGAGCAGCCTGTCCTGTTCCAGCCAGACCGTTGCCGTCTCCAGGCCCTCCATGCCGAAGCGGCCGTCATTGGTCTGCGGGAAGGTCAGGTCCCGGACTTTCCGCAGCGCGCTCTTGGCCATAAACCCTCTGCCGGCGTGGGTGATGTAATAGTCGTCCCCGAAGGAGCCGCACACCAGCACCAGCGTGCCGACCCGGTGCTCCGCCAGCACGTGCTTGTGGCCCGTGCCGGAGTACAGCTTCGCGCCATCCGCGGTCACCTCCGCCAGGAAGCAGCTGCAGGGGACGTGCTCGGCGCCGGGGCTTCCGGGGCCGTATACCCGCTCCGGAAGAAGGCGCTGTGCCCGCTCCTGGTGGACCCACACCGTGGTGTCCCTGGTCAGCCCGCAGGCATACCGGCCGTTGGTTTCCTCCAGGCCGATTCCCCGGCTGTATCCGTTATAGAGCGTACCCACCTGCCGCTGGCCGGTGGCCGAGGCGTAGACCGGAGTGCCCTCCCCGGCGGTGGCGACGATGAGCTCGTTGTATCCGGCGTGGGCGGTGCCTGCCATCATCAGCAGCACCAGCAGCGCCAGGCCGATGAACCTTTTCATCCCTGCAGCCTCCTTCGGCTTGTTCTCACCCAACTGACGATGCCGGGGGCCGGTTTCTTCCCCGGGGCACGGAGAATCCTGCAATTCGCAGAAAAAAAGCCGGACATGGGCGCCACCGCCCCAAAACACCTTTTCAAAGCCGGCGGTTTGTGTTAGTATTTGACAAAACAATGGCGCCGGAGCGCCGGACCGGACGGGGGAAAGCATATTCAGCCAGGGCCGGCGTCTCCGGAACCCGGCGTGCCGGAGGACTTTCCAGCGAGACTATACCGGAAGGCCAGCGCCTGTGCTGCCTTCCTTCTGATAAACCAACCGGAAAACGGATGGAGGGATGCCACGTGAACGCCCTGATCCTCAACTGCAGTCCTGTCCGCGACGGCGCCACGGCCGCCATCGCCGGGATCATCGCCCGGCAGCTTTCCGGGCGCTTTGAGGTGCGCAGCCTGTGCATCGACGACTACCGCTTCGCCTTCTGCCGGGGCTGCCGGCGCTGCCATCAGACGGCGGAATGCGTGATGCACGACGACGCGGCCCGGCTGATGGGGGAGTTTGCCCGGGCGGACACCATCGTCTGCGTATCCCCCTCCTACTGGGCGGACGTCCCCGGACAGTTCAAGGCCTTCATCGACCGCTGCACCCCCTGGTGCAACACCCACGAGCCCCACGCGGCGATTCCCGCCGGGAAGAAGGGCTACGCGGTGGCCCTGCGCACCGGCCCGGGGATGAAGGAGTGTGAGCGCATCATCGGCACCATCGAGCACTTCTACGGCCACCTGGAGATTGCATGCTGCGGGCACCTGGGCCTCACCGGCGTGGAATACCGGGAGGCCGTGGAGGCGCGGTGGGGGGAGATCGGGGATTTCTGCCGAAGGATCATGGAGGAAGGCAGGAAGACGGATGAAGCGTGAACTGGGCATCGCCCGCTGCGGGCTGGCCTGCTGCCTGTGCTCGGAGAACGCGGTCTGCAAGGGCTGCCGGCGGGACGGCTTCAAGGAGCTCTCCTGGTGCAAGGACGCGGAGTGGTGCGAGGTGCGCCGCTGCGGCATGGACAGGGGGCTGGCCGGGTGTTGGGAGTGCGAGCCCGCTGCCTGCCGCAAGGGGCTGTACGCGGAGAAGATCAAGGCCCGGGCCTTCGCGGAGTTCGCCCGCCGCTACGGCACGGAGGCGCTGCTGGACTGCCTGGAGCGCAACGAGCAGGCGGGCATTATCTATCACCGGGAAGGCATCATGGGGGATTACGATGATTTCGATGACCTGGAAGCGCTGATCGATTTCATCCGGACAGGCAGGCGCCCAGAGTGAGGGAAGCATCAAGCATGAGCATCACCATTCGTCCCGCGACAGAAGCGGACCGCACCTTCTGGTTCTCCCTGGACCGCCATCTGAGCGAGAAGGAGTTTGCCCGAAAAATCCGGGACCGGATGGGGTATGTGCTGACGCTGGACGGCGAGCCCGTCGGCCTCCTGCGCTGGTCGCTGTCCTGGGACAGCATTCCTTTCTGCAACATGCTTTATGTGGAAGCGCGTCATCGGCAAAAGGGTCTCGGACGCAGCCTGGCGTCGCACTGGGAGAAGGACATGCGGGCGCAGGGCTATGACCTGATTCTGACTTCCACCCAGTCGGATGAGGCCGCGCAGCACTTCTGGCGGAGGCTCGGCTACCGCGACTGCGGCGGGCTGACGCTGCCCTTCCCCGGTCACGAGCAGCCGCTGGAGCTGATCCTCGGCAAGACACCGGAGGAAAGCCCATGAGTTTCGAAAACGTCTATTTCATCACCGGCACCGCCTATGCCGGAAAGTCCACCCTGGTGCACCTGCTGGCCGAAAAGCACGACGGCGTGGAGTGCGGGGAGAACTACCACGACGCGCTGCTGCCGGGGCTGAGCAGGGAGGAATTCCCCGCCCTGACCTGGAGCCGGGACCTGGCGGACTGGCACGAATTCATCCGCCGGACGCCGGAGGAATACGAGGCCTGGATCGACCGGGTCTCCCGGGAGTGCGAGACGCTGGAGCTGCGCCTGATTCCGGAGGCGGCGGCGCAGGGCCGGCCGGTCTTTGTGGACACCAACATCTCGCCGGAAACCCTGCGGCAGGTCGCCGCGCCCGGCCATGTGCTGGTGATGCTGGCCGACCCGGATGTCTCCGTGCGCCGTTTCTTTGAGCGCCCGGACCGGGAGAAGCAGTTCCTGTACCGGCTGATTCTGGAGGAGCCGGACCCGGAGGCCGCCATGGAAAACTACCGGCGAGGCCTCGCACGGATCAACTCCCGGGAGCGGTACGGGCGTTTCCTGCACGCCGGCTTCCCGGTGATCCTCCGGGACGAGAGCCGGAGCGCGGCGGAGACGCTGGCGCTGGCGGAGAACGTTTTTGGTCTGACAAGCCCGGCAGATGGAATCGAAGATTTCGCGCGAGAATAAAAAGGAGATCCACATGAACCGTCAAAACTTTGACCGTCAGAACACGCAGGCTATGCTGGACCTGATCCTGTCCCGCCGCAGCTACCGCGGCACCTACAGGCCGGACCCGGTGCCCCGGGAACATCTGACCGCCATTCTGGAGGCCGGGCTGGCAGCGCCCTCGGGCTGCAACAAGCAGACCACCAGCCTCATCGCGGTGGATGATCCGGCCCTGCTGGCAAGCATCAAGGCAGCCATCGACCCGCCGGTGGCCCGGACTGCGCCGGCCATGATCTGCGTCCTGACCCAAAGGATCATCGCCTACCGGGATCGCTGCTTCGCCACCCAGGACTACGCCGCGGCCATCGAGAACATGCTCCTGGCCATGGAGGCCCTGGGCTACCGGAGCTGCTGGTACGAGGGCCACATCACCGACGCGGACCGGATCGGCGACAGGATCGCCCGCATCCTCCATGTGCCCGACGAATACGAGCTGGTGTGCATCCTGCCGGTGGGCGTGGCGGCGGAGGAGGCGAGGGCGCCGCAGAAAAAGCCCTTCGGCCAGCGGGCCTGGCTGAACGGCTTCCCGGAATCACAGGAGAAATGAGGTGCTGACCATGAACGGCCGGATCATCGCCGCCTGCGGCAACGACTGCGCAGCCTGCCCCCGGTATACCGCGCCTCCCTTTGAAAAGACGGAGGAGGAGCTTCGCCGCACCGCGGAGCTGTGGATGAAGATCGGCTACCGGGACCGTGTTGTCTCAAACGAGGAGATCGCCTGCACCGGCTGCAAGGCGGGAAACCGGTGCCGCTACGGCGTGGTGGAATGCTGCGGAGAGAAGGGCATTGACACCTGTGGGGCGTGCAGCCTGTATCCCTGTGAGCGGATGTTGGATTGCTTCGCGGTCACGGCGTCCTTCGAGCCGGATTGCCGGGAGGCCTGCACGGAGGCGGAGTATGCGCAGCTGAAGCGGGCATTCTTTGAAAAGGAAGAGAACCTGGCGGCGCTGCGGGGAACCACCGGGGGCCGGGAGTGACGGGAAGGAGATTTCAGCCATGAAATACCCCTGGATCGACGAATACCTGCTGTCCCTGCGGGGGGTCACAAAGGACCTCCAGCCGGAGTGGAACTGGGTCCGCTACCACATCGGCGGAAAGATGTTTGCCGCCGTCTGCCGGGATGACGCGAACCGGCCGGTCTACATCACCCTGAAGCTGGAGCCCACGGAGGGCGAATTCTGGCGCGGCCAGTACCCGGACATCATCCCCGGCTACTACATGAACAAGCTGCACTGGAACTCGGTGAAGGCGGACGGCGCGGTGCCGGAGGACGTGGTGAAAACCCTGCTGGGACGCGCCCGCCGCCTGGTGCTGCAGTCCCTCCCGAAGGCGAAGCAGCGGGAGGCCCTGGGCCTGAGCGTCTGCAGCACGGACTGCGCCGCCTGCCCCCTCCACGGCACGAAGTGCGCCGGCTGCAACGAGGCCTGCGGCAAGGTGTTCCACGCCCCCGCCGGGAAGCCCTGCCCCATCTGGGCCTGCTGCGCGGGAAGACACCGCTTCGCCACCTGCGGGGACTGCGGGGAGATGCCCT
Organism: Clostridia bacterium; assembly: GCA_017519405.1. GTDB lineage: Bacteria > Bacillota > Clostridia > Christensenellales > Aristaeellaceae > RUG11272. The sequence continues at coordinate 39,925 of JAFWSH010000033.1, read as the reverse complement.
GCGCCCTCTGGCAGGCCACCCGGGATCCGTCCATGACGGACGAGCAGTTCCGGGCGAGCATCGAGGGCCGGGTGAGGGCGCTGGAAGACGCCCTGGGGAACTGACCCTCCGCCCCACCGCAGACAAGCTGCAAACATAAGAACACCCCGCAGGGCGAAAATGCTCCGCGGGGTGTTTTCCATGACGGCACAGCCTGCGCAAAGCAGGACACCGTCATGGTCATGCGTTGAAAGACGTCACAGCAGCATGCTCTCCTCCCAGGAGTCATAGGGCTTGAGCCCCAGCAGCTGGGCCACGGTGGGCGCCACGTTGGCCAGGCCGAAGTGGCCCTGCTTCATCTCGTGGCGGGCGTCCTTGTCGTAGATGATGAAGGGGACGGGGTTCAGGCTGTGGGCGGTGCGGACCTCGATCTTGCCCTTCTTGTTGCGCTCCAGCATTTGGTCGGAGTTGCCGTGGTCGGCGGTGACGATCAGGATGCAGCCGGCCTCGTCGCAGACCTTCTTGATGCGGGCCAGCTCCAGGTCCACGCTCTCCACCGCGATCTCCGTGGCGTGGAGGTTGCCGGTGTGGCCCACCATGTCGCCGTTGGGGAAGTTGCAGCGGATGAAGCCGTACTTGCCGCTGCGGATGGCTTCGATGACCTTGTCGGCGATCTCGGTGGCCTTCATCCAGGGGCACTCGTCAAAGGAGCGCACGTCGCTGGGGATCTCGCAGTAGTCCTCCAGCTCCTCGGAGACCTTGCCGGAGCGGTTGCCGTTCCAGAAGTAGGTGACATGGCCGTACTTCTGGGTCTCGGAGACCGCGTACTCCCGGATGCCGTGGGCCACCAGCAGCTCGGTGAGGGTGTCCCGGATCTGGGGCGGATTCACCAGATACTTGTGGGGGATGTGCAGGTCGCCGTCGTACTCCAGCATGCCGGCGTACTTCACCTGGGGGACCACGCCCCGGTCAAACTTGTCGAAGGAGGCGTCCCCGTCGAAGGCCATGGAGATCTCCAGGGCCCGGTCGCCCCGGAAGTTGAAGAGGATGACGCTGTCGCCGTCCTGCATGGCGCCCACGGGCTTGCCGTTCTCGCCGATAACGAAGGCGGGCAGATCCTGGTCGATGGCGCCGGTCTCCTGCCGCAGGGTCTCGATGGCCTCGGTGGCGCTGGAGAAGAAGCGGCCCTCGCCGCCGATCTGGCAGTCCGGGGCAATGCCGTGCACATGCACGTCCCAGCCCGCCTTCACCATGGCCCAGTTGGCCTGGTAGCGGTCCATGGTGATCTTCATGCGGCCGCCGCCGGAAGCGATGCGCCCGTCGAAGGAGGCGTCATTCAGCTCAGCCAGCACAGTCTCCAGCTGGCCCACATACTCCAGGGCGGAGGTGGCGGGCACGTCCCGGCCGTCCAGCAGGATGTGGACCCGGACCTTCTTCACGCCCTCCTTCTTGGCCTCCCGGAGCATGGCGATGAGGTGGGAGATGTTGGAGTGGACGTTGCCGTCGGAGAGCAGGCCCATAAAGTGCAGGGCGGTGCCCTTCTCCACCACAGAGCCCACCAGGTCCTTCCAGGTCTCGCTCTGGAAGATGGAGCCGGACTCGATGGACTCGTTCACCAGCTTGGCGCCCTGGGAATAGATCTGGCCGCAGCCCAGGGCATTGTGGCCCACCTCGCTGTTGCCCATGTCGTCGTCCGTGGGCAGACCCACCGCGCTGCCGTGGGCCTTGATGCACTGCCAGGGGCAGGTGGCCTTCAGCTCGTCCAGGGTGGGGGTGGTGGCCTTGAGGACCATGTTGCCCAGCTCCTCCGGGGTCTCGCCCACGCCGTCCATGACCACCAGCACAACCGGTTTCGTCATCAGGAATTCCTCCTTCAATTGCAGTCTGATTCGTTGTTTTCTGGCAGCGGCGGGTTTCCCGCACCGCCGGAGTTAGCATAACGCAATCCGCCGGGAAAGTCAATCACCCGGGGGAGGACCGGGAGAGAAAAACGCCGCAGCCGGTGTGGCCGCGGCGGTGGATTATCGTCCGAAGATCAGCAGGGTGACGCCCACGATCAGCAGGATCAGCAGCAGGCAGGGCAGGCCCACCACCAGCAGGCCGGAGACCATCAGGGCGGGCAGGTCCTTCTTCTCCAGCGGGAGATCAGAATCCTCCCCGGTCAGCTCCCGGCGCTGCTCCTCTGAGGCGCGCATCCTCAGGCCTCCTTCTCGGCAGTCACGGGCGCCTTGGCCTTCACCGCGTCGGAGGGATGGATCTCGAAGAGGAAGTGCTTGTCGTGCTCATCCAGCTTCCGCTCGGGATAGTGGCAGGCGCAGTAGTGGCCGGGGGCGATCTCCGTGAGGGGCGGCGTCACGCGGCGGCACTTGTCCGTGGCCATGTAGCAGCGGGTGCAGAACTTGCAGCCGGCGGGGGGATTCACGGGGCTGGGGATGTTGCCCTCCAGGATGATCCGCTCCTTGTCGGCGTTGTCCTCCTCCGTGGTGGGAATGGAGGACAGCAGGGCCACCGTGTAGGGGTGCCGCGGGTCGTCGAAGATGGTCTTCTTGTCCGCCAGCTCCACAATGCTGCCCAGGTACATCACCGCGATGCGGTCGGAGATGAACTTCACCACCGACAGGTCGTGGGAGATGAACATGTAGGTGAGGTGCTGCTTCTCCTTCAGCTCCTGGAGGAGGTTGATGATCTGGGACTGGATGGACACGTCCAGGGCGGACACGCACTCGTCGCAGACCACGAAGGTGGGCTGTACCGCCAGGGCCCGGGCAATGCAGATGCGCTGCCGCTGGCCGCCGGAGAACTGGTGGGGATAGCGGTGGAGCATGTACTCCTGCAGGCCGCACTTCTCCATGGTCTCCACGATGTAGGCCCGCAGCTTGGCGGAGCCGTGCTTGAAGAAGTGGTGGGTGACCAGGCCCTCCTCGATGATCTGGCCCACGGTCATCCGGGGGTTCAGGCTGGAGTAGGGGTCCTGGAAAATGATCTGCAGCTTCCGGCGCAGACCGCGCATCTCCGCGGTGGTGAGGCGGGCCAGGTCGATGCCGTTGTCCAGCATGGCCTCGTGCTCGGCAAACTCCGCGTCGCCGCTGTAGCGGGCCTTGTGCTGGTCCAGCTTGGCCCGCAGCTCGGCGATGACCCGGTCCAGGGCCTCCATCTCGCCGTCCAGCTTGGCGATCTCCGCGGCCAGGGTGTTCTGCTTGCGGGCCATGGCCTCGGCCTTGGATCCCTCCAGGGTGGCGGCCTCGTGCTCATAGTGCTCGTGGTTCACCTGGAGCTTCTTGCGCTTCTCCAGCAGGACGTTGCGCTTTTTGTTCTCCCGGAAGAGCTGCTGCATCAGGGACATGGCCTCCGGGTCCTCCCGGACGCTGAAGCCGCCCAGCACCTTGGCCAGGTTGCTCAGGCAGGTCTGCTCGTCCCCCTGGGCAAAGCCGTAGTCCTGCAGCAGCTGGGCATCGGCGCCGTCCTCGCCGCCGGCGGCCTCCACCTTCTGGCGCAGGTCCGCCACCCGGGCCCGGGCCTTGGCCAGGCGCTTGCGGTACTTGCCCGCGTGGCGGATGGTGTCCAGCATGTAGGCGGGGGTCATCTCGTCCAGGGTGGTGCCGTAATACAGGGTGCAGCCCGCCGTCTGGGGGTAGAGCTGCAGCAGCACGCGGCCCAGGGTGGACTTGCCGCAGCCGGACTCACCCACCACGCCCAGGGTCTCGCCCTCGTAGATGTCGATGGTGATGTCCTCGTTGGCCCGGACATAGAGCTTCCGACGGGAGAAAATGGAGCTGCCGCCCACCGGGAAGTATTTCTTCAGATTAGTAATGGACAACAATTTTCTGGTGCTCGGCACTGTTCCGTTCCTCCTTGTTGGGATAGAAGCATCTGACCTTCTGGTCGGGGGCTACCTGCACCAGCTCGGGCTCCTCGTCGATGCAGCGCTGGGTGCAGTATTTGCAGCGGGGGCCGAACTTGCAGCCCTTGGGCAGCGCCAGGGGATGGGGAACGACGCCGGGGATGGGCTCCAGCCGGTCGCTCTCGGTCTCCAGCCGGGGGATGGAGAGCATCAGGCCTTCGGTGTAGGGGTGGCTCTCGGTGCAGTTGTGGAAGATGACGTTCTTGGGCGCCTGCTCCACCACCTGGCCGCAGTACATCACCGCCACGTCGTCGGCCATCTCGTTGATCACGCCCAGGTCGTGGGTGATGAAGATGATGGCGGCGCCGGTGGTTTCCTTCAGCTCGTTCATCAGCTTGAGGATCTGGGCCTGGATGGTCACGTCCAGGGCGGTGGTGGGCTCGTCGGCGATGAGGATCTTCGGTCGGCAGGCCAGGGCCATGGCGATCATCACCCGCTGCCGCATGCCGCCGGAGAGCTGGTGGGGATACTGCTTGATGACCACCTCCGGGTTGGGGATCTGGACGTCGTAGAGCATCTGCAGGGCGTGCTCATGGGCTTCCTTCTTGTTCATCCCCTGGTGGATCATGAAGGGCTCGGAGAGCTGGCGATCCACGGAGAACACCGGGTTCAGGCTGGTCATGGGCTCCTGGAAGATCACGGAGATGACGTTGCCGCGGATGTGGTTGATCTCCCTGGTGGAGGCATGGACCAGGTCCTGGCCCTCCAGCAGGATCTCGCCGCTGTCGATGTAGCCGTTGCCGTCCAGCAGCTGCAGGATGGACATGGCGGAGACGGACTTGCCGGAGCCGCTCTCACCCACGATGCCGATGGTCTTGCCGGCCTCCAGGCTGTAGGACACGCCGTTGACGGCCTTCACGATGCCCTTTTTCGTCGTAAAGAAGGTGTGAAGATTCCTTACTTCCAGCAAAGGCATATTCTCATTCCCTCCTTACTTGTCATTGCTCGACTTGGGATCCATCACGTCACGCAGCGTGTCGCCGATGGTGTTGATGCACACGGTGGTGAGGATGAGGATGGCGGAGGTGAAGACCCACTGCCACCAGAAGTTCAGGGCCGCCACCGCGTTGCTGGCCCGGGAGAGCATGTTGCCCCAGCTGGGCTGCGGGTAGTTCACGCCGAAGCCCAGGAAGCTCAGGGAGGTCTCCGTCTGCATGGAGGCCGCGAAGCTCAGGGTCATGTTCACCAGGATCACGGACACGATGTTGGGCAGGATGTGCTTGAAGGCGATCCGGCTGGGCTTGACGCCCATGGCCTGGGCCGCAGTGACGTACTCCGCCTCCCGGGCCACCAGCACCTGGGCACGGGTGATGTGGGCGAAGCCGGGCCAGCCCAGTACGCCCAGGATCACCATCACCATGTAGAGCCGCTGGTCGGTGGTCATGGAGACCTGGGCCAGCAGGGAGGAGAGGATCAGCATGAAGGGGATCAGGGGGATGGAGGAGAACACCTCCGCCACACGCATGAGGAAGATGTCCACCCAGCCGCCGGCAAAGCCTGCCGCCAAGCCGATGGAGACGCCGATGATGATCTCGATGATCACGGCCACGGCGCCCACGGTCATGGTGATGCGGCCGCCCGCCACCACCCGCTCGGCGATGTTGGCGCCCCGGTCATCCGTACCGAAGATGTAGCCGGACAGGCCCCACTTGTCCAGCAGCTTGCCGCTCCCGTCCACGGCGTAGCTCTGGAAGGCGCCGGCGAAGAGCTTGGCGGCCCCGTTCACCTTGGGGGCCTCCGCCTGGCGGTAGTGGTCGCCGCCGAAGGAGTACACATGGCCCAGGTTGCTCAGGGCGGAGAAGTGGTAGGTGCCCGCCTCGATGTCGATGAAGCGCTCGCCCTCCGCCAGGGTGGGGACCTCCACATAGTCGGACTGGAAGTCGCCGGTGAAGCCGATGGTGCCGTCGTCCAGCAGGATGCACACGCTGGTGGAGGTGGCCCGGACCTCGTTGATCTTCCGGCCGTTCAGGAAGTCGGCCATCTTGTCGGTCTTGGTGCCGCCGATCTGGCTCTTGGCCTTGGTGTGCAGGCCCTTGACGCCGGTGTAGACGCCGGTCTGCTTCTCGTCCAGGCCCACCACATAGTTCAGGGTGAAGTCCACATCCACGATGTTGGTCTTCCCGATGAAGCGGTCCATGTTGGCGTAGGCCTGCTTGTTGCCCCAGATGTAGAGGGTGCCGTCGTCCATGAGGATGGCGGTGGCCTGGTAGCCGCAGGTGACCCGCTTAATGTGGCTCACGTCCAGCTGGCCGTTCAGCACCACGTCGGGCACGGGCTCCAGGTTGGGGTTGGCCAGGATGGTCTCATCCACGGAATACTGGCCAAAGCGGTTGTTGCCCCAGCCATAGAACTTGCCGTCCTCGCCGATGGCGATGATGTGGTCCTGGCCGGCGGCCACATAGGCGATCTTCGCGTTCTTCACTTCCTCGGGGATCTGCTTCACATCGATGCCCGTGGCGCCGATGGTGCCGATGCCCCAGACGTAGACCTTGCCCTCGTTGGACAGGCCCACGGAGAAGGAGGAGTAGCTGTCGATCATCTTCACGTTCCCCGCCAGCTCCCCGGGGACGTTCATGAAGTCAAGGGTGGGGGGGAGGTCCTTCTGGGTGGTCTCGGTGAAGGCGTCGTAGTACTTGGTCATGAAGTGGGGGGCGATGAACACCACGCAGAACATCACCAGCACCACCAGCACCGAGAACACGGCGAACTTCCGCTCCATGAAGCGGTTGAAGATCTGCCGGCCCGGGCTCACGATCAGCTCGGAGTCGTCCGGCACGCCGTTCTTGAACTTGATCTCAGCGGGCTTGTCCAGCGCCTTGACGCCGAACCATTTTTCCTCATACTTGAGGCCGAAAATCCAGCGAACCAGCCAGCGGGCGAGTTTGCGGAAGATGTTTTCTTTCTTATCCATGTGCTCGCCTCCTTACTTGCTGATGCGCACCCGGGGATCCACGATGCCGTAGCACAGGTCGATCACCAGGTTGGAGAAAAGGCCCAGGAAGGTGTAGATCACCTGCAGGAACATGAGCATGTCATAGTCCGCGTTGCGGGTGGCGTTGTAGAACAGCAGGCCCATGCCCTTGAAGCCGAACATGGACTCCAGGATGATGGCGCCGGAGATGGTGCCGAAGAAGCCGCCCACGATGATGGACACCATGGGCACCAGGGCGTTGCGCCAGGCGTGGCTGTAGATGACAACCTTCTCCGACAGGCCCTTGGCCCGGGCGGTGCGGATGCAGTCCAGGTTCAGGGCGTCGATCATGGAGGCCCGGGTGATGCGGGTGATGCCCGCCAGGGAGCCGAAGGTCAGGCAGATGGTGGGCAGGGCCACATGATGCAGCACGTCCAGGGCATTGCGCAGGCCGGTGTAGTTGGTGCCCGGCGTTTTCATGCCCATCACCGGGAACCAGCCCAGGATGGAGCAGAAGAAGACGATGAAGACGATGTATATAATGAAGCTCGGGGTGGAGAAGCCGATGAGGGTGAAGAACTGGGTGAACCGGTCAAACCGGCTGCCCTTCTTCACGGCGCACTTGATGCCCAGGGGGATGGTCACCGCCAGGACGGCGATCTCCGTGATCAGGCCGATCAGGAAGGAGTTGCGCATATGCACCGGCACAACCTGCACCACCGGGAGGTTGTAGTCGAAGGAAAAGCCGAACTCACCCTGGAAGATGCCCGCGAAAACCGGGGCACTGTTGTGCTCTTCCAGAATGTAGAGATTCTTCATGCGGATGCTGGATTCTTTTTCCGTGGCCAGCAGCTCACGGGAGGCCAGGTACTCCGGGCTTTCCAGGAAAGCCCGCAGCTCCTCCTCGTTGTGCAGGGTCAGCTTGGGGGAGAGGTCCTCGGACTGCTTCACGTCCACGGGGAAGCCGCCCACCTGGGTCACGAAGGAGAGACAAGCATCCAGATCGCGCACGACCTGATAGCGGGCCGAGGAGATGGGGTACAGGCCCAGCCAGCGCAGATACAGCACCACCTTGTTGTCGGTGTCCGTGCCGTAGCGCCGGCGGTATTTCAGATACAGCTCGTCGAACTTGGTCTCCTTCTCGTCGGCCGAGAGCTTTTTCAGGCTCTGGATCTCCGTCCGGGCCTCGGTGTAGGCGCGGTTGGCCGGCATCAGCTGATAGATCATGAACAGCAGAAAAGTCAGCAAAAAGAAGACCAGGATCATGTACACCAGTCTCTTTGCGATATATCTTGCCATAGGGGATTGCTCCTTCGTGCCTCACGGCGGGCCGATGCCGGGGACGACTTCCCGGCATCAGCCCGGGCCGTGGGGATTGATTTGGTTTTAAGCAAATGCATCCGGCGGCGAAGAGCTGCCGCCGGATGCGGTTTGTAAACCGAAGTTTACAGGGGCATCAAGGATTTCTTACTTCAGCCACAGAACGTCAGCGTAGTCCTTGATGTAGTAGTTGGAGTAGTCGTCATAGACGGCGGGATCAATGGTCATGTAGAACGCGTAGTCGTACACCGCGCTGTTGAAGCCGGTGGCGAAGTTGAACGCGCAGTACATGGGGGTGCCGGCGTAGTAGCCGTAGGCAGCCTGCTGATAGAGCTCGTCCAGCATGGGAGCGAAGTCGCCCAGGGTGTTGTACACCACCATGCCGGCCTTCTTCACGTTGTCGTTCTCACGGAAGCCGGTCTGGAGCAGATCGGTGAACTCGTTGGGCGTGGTGCCGTACCAGTTGATCACCAGCGGCATATAGTACACGCCGTCGACTTCCTCGGTCTTGTAGGCGCCGTCCACGGACTTGTAAGCCTTGTCGTTGTCGTTGATCACGTCAGCGGGGATGGCCTTGTAGCGGACGCCTTCGCCGGCATAGGGAGTGCCGTCGGCGTTGAACACCCAGCCGTCCTCCTCCAGGACCTCGATGGCCGCGTCAGCGGAGGTGGCATAGCTGTCCAGCATCATGCCCTGATCCATGGCAGCCTTGTACATCCAGGAACCGGTGTAGTAGGGGCCGTCCACCACGCCGCCGTAGCCGCCGGTGAAGTCCTTGGCGAACTGAGCGCGGTCCATGCACAGGGCGATGGCAGCACGCACGGAGCGGAACTGAGCGGGGCCGTAGTCGCAGCGGAAGCCCAGCTTGCCGTAGCCGGCGCGGCTGTAGTGGGTGTACACATACTTGCCCTCGGACTCGTCAGCCAGCTTCAGGGCATCGTCGGTGGCAGCGCCGCCGGTGATGGCCGCGATGACGTCCAGGCCGCCGGCCTTGAAGTCTTCGATCTGGGTGGCGTCCACGGTCTTCTTGTAGATGATGGTGCCGATCTGGGGCACGACGCCCTCATAGTTGCCCTTGTAGTACTCGTTCTTCACGAGGGTGGCGGTGGAGTCGGTGTTGTCGTAGGACTTCACCACATAGGGGCCGGACCACGGATAGGCAGCGTAGTTCTCGTCGGAGATGTCGGTGCAGAGCTTCTTGATGTTGGCAGCCTGGATGTAGTTGCCCTCCTCATCCTTGGCATAGAAGCCGTCGGACAGGTAGCAGCCGTTGCCGTCATCAAAGATGTCGTTGCCCTCGCCCAGCCAGGCGGCCAGGGGTTCGGGGCTGAAGGCACCGTAGGTGATCTTGTAGAAGTAGTTGGCGTAGTCAGCGGTCACGGTGTAGGAGAAGGTGTAGTCGTCGATCAGACGAATACCGGCCAGCTCCTTCACGCCAGCCTCGCTGCCGGGGCCGGTGTACAGCTGATAGGCGCCCTTCCAGCCCAGGGTGGAGACAGCGTTGGTCTCACGGGAGGCAGCCTGGGTGTACACGGGGGTGGTGCTCACCAGGGAGGACACGATGTAGTTCTTGGCGGTCACGGGGGAGCCGTCGGAGAGCTTCAGGTCATCCTTGATCTTGATGGTGAAGGTCAGGGAGCCGTCCTCGTTGAGGGTCTCCTCGTGGGAGTCAACCACGGTGACCTCGTCCCAGACGTAGCCGCCTTCCTTGGTGTTGGTCACGGTGGCCAGACCGGAGGTCAGGGCCGCGACGTCGTTATCGGAGGAGCCGGGAGAGCTCTTGCCGAAGGCAGGCACCCGGAACTGACCGGAGAGCTCGGTGGAGCTGCCCAGGATGATGGAGTTGTCTTCCTTCTCGGAAGTCCAGTCAAGCAGGGCGCGGGCAGGATTCCAGAAGGGGTTGGTGGGATGCTCTTCCACACCCTTGATCTGGGCGTTGTACAGATCGTAGTACTCGTTGCTGTACAGCGGCACCTCGGGCAGGAGGTAGTTCCAGCGGGTGATGTACAGACGCCACCAGGCGGCGTACACGTCATCCTCGGTGGCGTAGTCGCCGGCGGGGGTGTTGTTGTACACCATGGCCATGGTCAGGAAGTCCAGGCCCAGCTCATGCTTCTCACCGTCCACGGTGATGTAGGCAAGGCCGGTCTCCTCGTCCTCTTCCACGTCGGCGATGGTGACGGTGGCGCCGTACTTCTCATACAGAGAGGTGTAGTCGCCCTCGAAGTTGTTCGCCTTGTCGCCGTAGGTGTAGTTCTTCAGCGTCATGGTGGTGAACTCAGGAGATTCCACGATGGCGGCCTCATCAGCGCCGGCGAAGCCGAACATGGAGAGGACCATGGCCAGCGTCAGGAACAGTGCCACGAGTTTCTTCATTCGAAAGATCTTCCTTTCTTATTTTGTTGTACAAAAAACAGCTTTTCTGTACTCGTTGCATATTATACAGGCCTGCTCAATGCTTGTCAAGGAGATAAACGGGAAATGCGATCTTGTTTTTTTCCTGTATTTTTGCGGTTGAGTCAATATCAACCGTGAAAATGGGATTTCACCGGGGCTGTCCGTCATAAGCACTGTTTTCCCGCTCCATGAGATCGATGCTGCGCAGGAGGAAAATAATCACCAGGGCGGCTGCCGCGATGCCCGTGCAGCCTCCGGTGAAGAGCCAGTCCCCCCGGGCGAAAGCCCACTCCCCCCGGATGGCCCGGTGGATGAAGGCCATCACCAGTCCCGCAAAGGTGAGCACGGCGATGGCCAGGGCGGAGCGGGACATGCGGATGAAGCTGTGCATGTACTGGTCCCGGCGCATGGGCCGGCAGCGCAGGGGCAGGGAGAGGGCGCCCATGAGCAGATACAGGGTGGGAAACAGCGCCGCCAGCAGGGGCAGCATCACCGCCGCCAGGGAGGAGGCCGCGTGGTTCAGCACCACCGTCCACACAAGGCCCCCCGCCAGCGCGAAGGCGAGCACCAGCGTCGCCCACAGCCGGATCTTCACCGAAAGGCCCGTGTCCCGCATCATGGTCCAGGGGCCCACATAGACCGCCCTGCGGCGGAGCCGGCCCCGGGCGTCCGTCTCCTCCGCCACCTTGAAATCGCTGACATACTTCGTCAGGTCGCTGAACTTTCTTCCTTTGGAGAAACCGTCAAACAGCCCCATGTCTCTTCCTCAATTCTCCGGTTGGTTTGGGATGATCCCCGGCAAGCATAGCATAAAACGGCGGAGATGAACAGGGGGAGGGAGACGCCGTCGGATATGTAACAATTCCGGCGGAACGGTTTACACCCCGCCGGCCAGCTGGTAAAATGGGGGCATCAAACCGGAGGGAGGGACTTCCATGAGGCGGGAACGGTGGAGAAAATGGCTGTGCCTGGCGCTGCTGGCAGCGCTGCTGACGGCGTGGAGCGGCCTCTCCGGCGCGGAGTCCTGGCAGAAACTGAAATTCGGCAGCAACGGCCCGAAGGTGGTCCTGCTGCAGCAGACCCTGGCGCGGCTGGGCTACTACAGCGGCGCGCTGGACGGGAAATACGGCAGGGGCACCGAGGCGGCAGTCAGGAACTACCAGGCGGCCCACGGCCTCCAGGCCGACGGCGTGGCGGGGCAGAAGACCCAGAGCCTGCTCTACAGCCAGGGCACGGCGGCGGAGGCGGTGCCGGCGGCTCCCCAGACTGCGGCGGTGCCCGACGCGGAGGTGAACGCGGTCTCCGACGGCTGGTTCAACGGCAACTACGCCACCCTGGCCCAGGGCAGCCGCGGGGAGCGGGTATACCGGCTGCAGGCGGCCCTGGTGCGGCTGGGCTGGGCGTCGGATACCGGCGGCAGCTACACCGCCGCCACCGCCGCCTCGGTGCGGGCCTTCCAGCGGGCCCAGGGCCTGACGGCGGACGGCAAGGCCGGCTGGCGGACCCTGCAGTGGCTGGAGCGCCTGCTGGGGGCTTACAACACCGACGAGGAGGCGCAGGCTGCGGTGGCGGCCCTGCCGGGGAGGACCACGGCACAGGCTGCGGCACCCGCGGCCACGGCGGCGCCGGCAGTCACGGCGGCCCCCGCCCATGCCGGCACCCTGACCCAGCCCGCGGGCACCCTGCGCCCGGGAGACCGGGGCAGCGGCGTGATCTCCCTCCAGACCCGGCTGAAAGCCCTGGGCTACTACAGCGGCGCCGTGGACGGGAAGTACGGCAGCGGCACCACGGCGGCGGTGACGGCCTTCCAGCGCAGGGCCGGCCTGACGGCGGACGGCGTGGCGGGCAAGCGCACCTATGCCCGGCTCTACGTGGACAGCGCCCCGACGGCCGCGGCGGTCATCCAGCCCACGGCGGCGCCGGTGGCCACCGCCGCGCCCCAGCCGCAGCAGAACACGAACATTATCCTCTCCCCGGGGAACCAGAACGCCCATGTCCGGGCCCTGCAGGAAGCCCTGCAGGACCTGGGCTACGCCGTGACGGTGAACGGCTCCTACGACAGCCGGACGAAGACCGCGGTGCAGGCCTTCCAGGTGCGGAACCGGCTCTATGTGGACGGGGTGGCGGGCCCGAAGACCCTGACCCTGCTCTACTCCGGCAGCGCCCTGGGGCCGGCGCCGGCGGAGGCGTCCTCCCCCCAGGCTGTCAGCAGCGTCAACGCGCCGGGGGTGGGGCAGATCCAGCTCCTCCACTGGTTCAACGACGTGAAGCCCGCCCTGAAAAACCGGGACAAGCTGCTGGTGTACGACCCCGCCACCGGCCTCAGCTGGACCCTGCAGGTCCTCTCCCGGGGCCGCCACTGCGACGCGGAGCCCCTCACCGCGGAGGACACCGCCGCCATGGTGAAGGCCTTCGGCAACCGCAACACCTGGGACCAGAAGGCGGTGTATGTCCACCTGCCGGACGGCCGGTGGAGCCTGGCCTCCACCCACGACATGCCCCACCTCTCCGGCAACATCAAGAGCAACAACTTCGACGGCCACCTCTGCGTCCACTTCCTCCGGGATATGGCGGAGGCGGAGAAGAACGATCCCAACTACGGCGTGGCCAACCAGAAGACCATCCGGGCCAAGTGGAAGGCCCTCACGGGGCAGACCGTGGACTGAGACAGGACCGCAGTAAAACGTCGGGCACAGCGCCCGGCGTCTTTCATTGCCGCCCGCTTATTCGGCGGGGAGGATGAGGTGCTCCATGCCCCGGCTCTCCACCCACTGCGCAGCGGGGGAGCCGGCCTCCACAATCAGCACGGCGTCGCAGCCGTCAAAGGCCTGGTCGTGGATGTCTGTGAGGGAAGCGGGGAGGATCAGGTAGGGGATGGGGGCGCCGGAGAAGGCCTCCGCCTCCAGGGAGACGGTGCCCTCGGGCAGCCGGGACGGGGCGCAGGCGGTGACCTGGCAGCTGGCGCTGACGCCGTCCACCGTGGCGGTCAACGTGGCGGTGCCGGGGGCGGTGGCGGTGAGGACGCCCTCCTCCACCGTCAGGATGCCCTCGGGCTCCACGGACCACGCCGTGGGGGCGGTGACGCAGGCCGGCTCCACCTCCGCCGCCACGGGCATGGGGATGCCCACCGGCACGGTGAGGGTCTCCGGCAGGGTGACTACCGGCACCGGGGCGAAGGTGAAGTGGTAGATGGAGGTGTGCACCACAGCCAGGATGGCATGGTTGGGGTCGTCCACGGACTTCCACTCGTGCCAGTAGCCCGAGTGGGAGAAGGTCAGCACCTCCCGGGTCTCCGGGTTTGCCTCCTCCACCAGCACCGTGTGGCCGTAGGGGCCGGTGTCGGCGGTGCTGGACATCGTGGCGGGATGCATGAAGGCCACGTCCCCGGGATAGATCTGGCTCACGTCGATGGTGCCGCCGGAGGGGCGGGTGGTGTAGGGCACCCCCAGCACATGGGTCAGCTGGTTGAACAGGCCGTAGTAGTAGGTGCCCTGCCCGGGGTTGCGGCTGGTGTTCCGGGAGGCGTAGGGGGCGTAGACGCCAAAGCCGCCCACCGTGAGGCACTCCGAGACAAAGGTGGCGCAGTCGTTGTTCTCAATCAGGGCGCCGGAGCCGATGGTGCTGTTGCTCCACATCCGGGACGCGAAGGCGAAGGCCTCGTCCAGGTCCAGGTAGATGCCCGTGTAGCTGGCCACGCCATGCTCGTCGGTCTGGACGGTGGTGATCTCCTGCCCCCGGCCGTCCACCACCCGCACAGGCCAGTTGGCCAGGGGGCTGCCGTCGGGGAGCAGGAACTGTTCTGTCCGGGTCCGGGGGGCGGGGCGCAGGTGGCAGGCCTCCACCCAGAGCTGCCGGGTGGTCTGGTTGTCGGGGTTGTAATACTCGATTTTCGCGAAGGCGTGGTGCAGCCGGGAGAAGCCCAGGACCTTCACCGTGGCGGGGCCCACCGTGACCTTGCTGCTGCTGGTGATGCTGCCGCCGCTGTTCACCTGGACGTAGGAGAAGGCCACCCGGTTGGTGCCGTAGAGCTTGGCGGTGGGGTGGTTGGAGAAGGGGATTTTGGGAGAGGTAGTGGCGTATGCGGTATAGGTGGTGGCCGCCCGGGCCGGTGTCAGGCAGCAGAGCAGAAGCAATGCAATCAGGACCGCCGCGGCCGTGCGCTTTGCAGACACCGGAACCCCTCCCTTCCAAATATACCATACCAGAGTAATATTAGCATGGGGGGCGGGCGGTGTCAAGCGCCGGGAGTTGTTCCCGCGGGGGCGTTGTGGTATACTGTGGGGGAGAACGGGCGAAAGCCCCCGGAACGGGAGGGAAGGACGGCATGAGGGTACGGCTGGAGACGGAGCGGCTGCTGCTGCGGAACATGGTGCCGGAGGACGCGGAGGCGGCCATGCGCTGGTGCGGGGATCCGGCGGTGAACACCTATATGATCTATCCCCTGTACCACCGGGTGGAGGACGTGCGCACGTGGCTGGAGGGCCTGAACCCGGATGACCCGGACGACTATGACCTGGGCATCTGCCTGCGGGAGACGGGGGAGCTCATCGGCAGCGGCGGCCTCACATACCACCCGGAGCGGGGCGCGTGGGAGATCGGCTACAACCTGCGGGCGGACCAGTGGGGGCACGGCTACACCGTGGAGATGCTCCGGGGGCTGATGGACCTCATCAGCCGCACCCGCCCCATTGCGGCCATAGACGGCGTCTTTGCCGCGGAGAACGACAGGAGCCGCCGGGTGATGGAGAAGATGGGCATGCGCTGGGTGCGGGACACGGCCTATGAGAAGACGGATGGCAGCCGCCGCTACCAGGCCAGGTATTACCGGCGGGACTTTACCCCGCCCCTGGGGGCGCCGGCACCCCGGCCGGGGGAGACCGCGGTGCGCTTTGCCCTGGAGGAGGACCTGCCCGCCGTCAATGTCCTGCGCCGGCAGGTGAACGACCTGCACGTGGCCGGGAAGCCGGAGGTCTTCAAGCCCGGGTTCTGCCGGGAACTGCAGGACTACGTCTTCGCGATCTGGGAGGATCCCGCCAAACGGATCCTGGTGGCGGAGCGGGACGGGGCGGTCTGCGGCTTTGCCGTGCTGAACCACATCAGCCGGCCGGAGAACCCCTTCATGTATGCCCGGGACTTCCTGGACGTGGACGAGTTCGGGGTGGACGAAAACCACCGCCGGCAGGGGATCGCCACCGCCCTCATGGCCTTCATCCGGAACTGGGCGAGGGAGGCGGGCTTCCAGCGGCTGGAGCTGAACATGTGGGAGTTCAACCAGGGGGCGCTGGCCTTCTATGAGGAGGCGGGCTTCACCACCTTCCGACGCTATATGGAGATCAGGCTGTGAGCGGCGCCCCGGCGGGGCAACCCCGGCGCGGGGCCGATGCGGACCGCACTTCAGCCGCGAAAGGAGCACCGCCCATGGAGAAGAATGACATCCTGACCCTGACCTGCGAGGGGCTGGGGGCGGACATGGAGGGCGTCTGCCGCCACGAGGGCATGGCGGTTTTTGTGCCGGGCATGCTCCCGGGGGAGACCGGCCGGGTGCGGGTGGTGAAGGTCCAGCCGCGCTTCGCCTTCGGGCGGATGGAGGGCGCGCCGGAGCAGCCCTCGCCCCATCGCCGGACGCCGGACTGCCCCGCATACCCCCGCTGCGGGGGCTGCAGCTGCCGTCACATGGACTACGAAACCACCCTGGCCGCCAAGCGCCGTCAGGTGGAGGACTGCTTCCGCCGCATCGGCCATCTGTCGGTGGAGGCGGCGCCGGTGATCGGCATGGCGGAGCCCTCCCGCTACCGCAACAAGACCGCCCTGCCGGTAGGAGGCACGGCTGAGGCGCCGGTGATCGGCTTCTATGCCCCCCGGAGCCACACCATCATCTCTGCGGCGGACTGCCCCAACGCCATGCCGCCGGCCCCGGATATCGCGGAGGCACTGATGGCGTGGATGCGCCGCTTCCGCATCGAGCCTTATCGTGAGGAGGAGAAAAAAGGCCTGGTCCGGCATCTGGTGGTGCGGGTGAACCGGGCCGGGGAAGCCCTGGCCTGCGTCGTGGCAAACGGCCCCCGCCTGCCCCACGAGGAGGCGCTGGCGGAGGCCCTGCGGGCTGCCGGCGCCGCCGGGGTGGTGCTCAACGAGAACACCCGGCCGGACAACGTGATCCTGGGGGACCGCTTCCGGACCCTGTGGGGGAGGGACCGCCTCACGGACACCCTCTGCGGCCTCTCCTTCTCCGTGTCGCCCGCCGCCTTCTTCCAGGTGAACCCCGTCCAGACGGAGGTGCTGTACCAAACCGCGCTGGATTTCGCGGCGCTGCGGCCGGAGGACACGGCCTGCGACGTTTACTGCGGCGCCGGGACCATCACCCTGCTGCTGGCCCGGCACTGCCGCTCCGCCATCGGCATCGAGGTGGTGCCCCAGGCCATCGACAACGCCCGGGAGAACGCCCGGACCAACGGCATCGGCAACGCGGATTTCCGGGTGGGCGCGGCGGAGACGGTGCTCCTGGCGCTGGTGGCGGAGGGGCTGCGGCCCGACGTCATCACCGTGGACCCGCCCCGGAAGGGCCTGGACCCCGCCGTCATTGCCGCCATCCACGAGGCAGCCCCCCGGCGGGTGGTCTACGTCTCCTGCAATCCCGCCACCCTGGCCCGGGACGCCGCCCTTCTGGCCGAAAAGGGCTGGCAGGTGGAGAAGGTCCAGCCGGTGGACATGTTCTGCTGGACCAGCGGGGTGGAGACGGTCATTTCTCTGTCCCAACAGCGCCCGGACCACTACGTCCGCGTCGGCATCGACCTGGACGACATGGACGTGACGCCCGCCGAGAGCAAGGCTTCCTATCAGGAAATCAAGGACTATGTACTGGCGCACACGGGACTGAAGGTCTCCTGCCTGTATATCGCACAGGTGAAGGCCAAGCACGGGATCATTGAACGGGAGTGCTACAACAAGGCGAAGACGGAAGGCAATCGGGTTCCGAAGTGTCCGCCGGAGAAGGAGAAGGCGATCGAAGAGGCGCTGAGGCATTTTCAGATGATCCCGTCAAGGGAACCGGTCTGATCAGCGAATCACAATCCTGATGCAAAGGAGGACACCGACTGTGACGCCAGTCAGAATTGCAGCCTTGACAGCTGATGTGATGATGCTCATCGTATGCATTCGCATAATGGCTCGCAGTCGTGCCGGATCCGGGGAGAGATCGATTCATGTCCCGTCTGCGTGGCTGTGGCTTATGATCATCGCAACCGTGGGGATCAGTTCGCTGCTGATCCTCTTCGGTGAATCTTTGAGAATCTACGGAGTAATTGTTTTTACGATCATGTGGTTATTCGGCTTCAGTCTTTCAGTGCTGGGAGCCAACTTCCGCTGTATTTGGGACGAGACTGGGTTTTGGTATCGCACCTCATTCGGCCGGGAATACCGTTTTGCCTTTGGTGACATTCGATGGATCAAACTGACCACCGTCAACAATTCATACACCAACTATCGTGTTTTCATGCCCGACAGACATATGGATTTTGACTCGATGATGGTCAACTGCTCGGCATTTCTTGATGCATACAGCACATGGCGTAGCACAGAAAACATGGAACCCTGGCAGAACGTGGCTGAAAGGGAATGGCTGTCTGTCTACAGGACACATGGTCCGTTCCGGCAGAAGCTGGACCGGGCAGAAGGCATCGTACCCCTTCTGATCCTCTTTGGTGTCCTGGCTGTCCTGAATGTGATTCTCCTGGCGTTCCTGTGTGCCGCCGGATCAGCAGGCATGCCTATGATTATCTTCTTTACAGCGTGCGCTGCCTTATGGATTGCTCCATTCATTGCCTTGATGGAGATAGACCGGCATCCGAAATGGATTCGCTGTTGGTATAAAGGCCCGATCCACGCAAAGCCAGATGAAGAGCAATGAAAGCACGGGATCATCGAGTGGGAGTGCTGCAACAAGGCGAAGACGGAAGGCAGCAGAGTGCCGCAATGCCCACCGGAGAAGGAAAAGGCCATTGAGGACGCGCTGAGGCATTTTCGGATGATCCCTTGAATAATGGTAATCGAATCAAACATATCCCGCGAGGCATACGTCCTGCGGGATATGTTCAATGTTGGCAAACTTTGAAGATCTGGAGCCTGAAACTCTTCTCTGTCTCCGAGTGAATCCATACAGAGTAATGGTTATCGGATCTGTTCCAGTATCTGTGGGTCGCGGATGCGGTGATCCTCGGCCAGGAAGAGTACTTTCGTGAGAATCTCTGCGGTCTTAGGATCATCATCCGCGAAGGGAAGAAAGAGCCTGCCGCGGTGCTGCGAGTGAACAGCTGTGATTCGCAGCATTGGCCCTCCAACGAGATGGGTGATACCACTGCCCAGATGTACTGTGTAACTGCCCAGCTTGCCCTGAATAATGGCGTGGTGCTTCTCAATGCGCACATTGGTAATACCGAACAGAGGTAAGGTAAAGGAAAGCAGGGCGGAGCGCATCTCGATGGTGGAGTGACTGGCCTCCGGGTCTACACCGCCAACAAATGCCACGGAGACAGCCAAATCAACATCCCGCATGATTTCGGAGAAGATTTCATCCGGGACATCATGGATTTTCACGGGCATACCTGTAAGACGGTGGCAAAACCGAACACTTTCCAATGTCGGTGCTTCCATCTCAGCGGGAGTAAACCAGTCAGCCCTTGCTAGCAGCACCGCTACAAGATTGTCCTTGTAGAAGACTTTTTGTAGTCCTTCCTCCATACCGGCAGACCAGCGACGACTGCGGAGAACAGCCATTGTCTTTTTCGGCTGAAGCTGATGGCCGGCGTAGCGAAGCGAATCGTATCCGTCTTCCTCGTCCTGCGTCTTCACATACAGTTCCCGGAAGACTTGGCGGAAGGGCTGAATCATCTGCTTATCAAAGATATGACGCTGCCAGGCGGGCCAAACACCAGCCCTGTAAAGCTTGATTGGATGAGCCACCAACAGAGAGGTACAATCCGACCAAGGTATACAGCGCCCTTCCGGGTCTGTCAGGCCGTCATCTCCGGGCTGACCGAACCTGTCTTCCGTAGTGAAGACCAGACCATCCACCAGGGGCTGTGCCACAGGGTTGGCCCGCAGGCTGCGAACCTCCTCGCTGGTGAGAGGCGTCCTGTTGGTCATAGCTTCCTCCAGGAAGCGACGGCACCTGCGGTATTGTTCCGTCAGCTCTTTCTTTACCCCGGTTATCTGCAGGATTTCTGGGTGCTTTTTCAACCTGACAGGGACGGATTTGAGAGGCTTTCCGTCTTTTTCACAGAGGAGGGTCACGCCGTCGGCGGAATCACAGGCCAGGTGAACCGTCACGTCCTCCACGGGCTGCGGCGCAAACAGGGGCAGGTTGGTCTGGGCCAGGAAGCCCTCCATCCGCAGGGTGAGCCGGGTGGCGTCCCGGTCGCCGCTGTTGACGGCCAGGTTCACCAGGGCCATCTCCGCAGCCTTGCGCTCATTGGTGCTGCGGGTGGCGCCAAATTGCCGACTTTCCTTCAGGAAGCGCTGGATGAACTGAAAGCGCCGCAGCAGATCCCGGTCGTCTTTTAGCGGGATCAGGGCATAGGCCATGAGAAGATCCTTGTCGCGCTTGGCCTGGATGGTCTCCTCCGTCTCCTCCACATCAAGCCGGCCCAAAGCGGCGTCGGCGTACTTCCGGGCACGCATGTGCCGGGCATTGTCGGTGATGTAGCGGGCTGCATCATAGAGCTCGGCAAATTGCACCTCCCCGGCATCCTCCCAGACGCTCCGGAACCAGTCGATATCAAAGGCACCGCCATTCAGTTCCTCGGCGGAAAGGGGCGTGAAGCGGGAGATCACAGACATCCGCTCCTCGTCAAAGCTCTCGTTCATATGGGCGATAAAGAAGTACACAGCTGCCGTGAAGCCGGACCAGTGCAGGTGTTCCCCGATCAGGGAGACCCAGGCCGAATTGTACATGGCGGTCTCGATGAGCCGCCGTTCACTGATGCCGTGCCGCTTGACCGCTGTCTCCAGCGTGGCCGCACTGTCTTCTGGCCCAGGGATGCACACGGACAGGAGATAACAGAGCACTTCTGTTCGGCCAGTACCTGTCGAATAGTAGTGAACGGCCCGTTGCAGAGGTTCTCCGTCCAATGCCGCCAGCAGGCGTCCCAGCCAGTTTACACCCTGGACATAGCGAAGCCCAGTGATAGCTTGAGAGTAGTCCGTGGGGATGTCTCCACGCTTGATCTCATGCTCCAGAAGCGCGTCAGAAATCTTGCCGCAAATGTGATCCGCAAGATGAAGCAGGGCCCATTCCTCGTCAGAAAACCCTTCTGACTTTCCCAGCAGGTCCTCAACAGTTCGCTGACAATGCATGGCAACAAACTGCCGCCACATGCCCCGTCCGGGGGTCGCGGAGGCTCCGCCCTCCCGGGTACGGACAAAAAGGGAGAGATTGGAAAGCTCCTCCAGCCCTTTCCGCATGTACCCGCCTCGAAAGAGCTGATACAGTAGCGCCTGCTTCGGAATGACACCCTTTTGCACAGCCAGCAGGTCATCTGCCACCGTGGGCATCAGCAAAGCTTTCTTTCCAATTTCCGTGAAATCCGCCACTTTCGCTCGGGCATAGCCAGACCCCTCATACCGGTTGAAGGCAAGATGGTTGAAGTCGCTGCCGTTCATCCGGCTCAGATAATCCCTGTAAGCCTTCTCGAAGCGACGCGCAAAGGCTTCTCGGACGGCGTAGCCGCTTATCCACTGATCTGCAGGCGCTCGGGTTGTCCAGTACAGCAGCCAGCTGAACTGCGGAAGGTGGGCGATTCCTCGGGACATGCTGAAAAAGCTCTGCCGGTCCTGTTGTAGCCAGATCAGGCATTCCTCCGGCACATCCCTGGTGAGCCATCCCGCGGTCAGCATGCCGGCCTGGAAAAGGTCTCCGGGAGTGCAATGGTGTCTGAAGAGATAAGCGCAAACGATTACCGCATTCCGCTGGTATTGTACCGGCTCTGGCCGGGAGAAACCGGCACCCAGGAAGCAGTCGATCTGTCCGTCTGCGGGAGAAGCTTCCGACAACAACAGCAGGATTGCCCTGATCAGCCGCTCCGGGCTGCCCAGCCGGTTGTACCAGCCCTCCCACACTTCCGCATCGTGGAAGGGAATGCCGCTCCGCTCGTAGGACCAGACCGGGTTCAGATAGCCGTAACCCAGGAGCTGTTCCTCATCCGATGTGAAGCTTCTTCCGATGGGGTCCTCCTTGTGCTCCTCCATCAGAGCATTCAGGGCCCGCAGATCTTCCCGAGCCGCAGCGCAGGAAGGGCAGTCCTCCTCCGTGCCCTCCGCCGCTCCCACGAATACGCGGGAGTCCGGGAAGAGCCGTGAGAAGGTTTCTCGATAACAGGGATCCACCCACAGAAAACCAATGTCCGGTTTATACCGGTCTTCCACGGAAAAAAGAACTTCTGCGGGATCCGCAGTTCGAAGCGCAGGACCTGCTGCCCGCCGGGCAGTATCCCAGAGCAGCTCCTCCTGGGCGTTCTTCGGCTCCATCAGATCCAGCAGGGCGGCACATTGTGGCTTCAGGCTGCTCCGTTTTTCATCTGCAGCGATCTGGAGCACCAGATCGAGACCGCCCGCCCGTTTCTGGGCATTGGGGGCGGTCAGCAGCCGCTGTACCGTATCCATCAGGGCCTCGTCGTTCTGCCGCAGCAGCAGACGCACACAACCCTCCCGCAGATCGTCGCCTTGCTTGCGCAGGTGTTCCTCGATGACGGTGAAATCCAGCTGCTCCGGCGGGATTTCTTCCGCGATCTTCAAGGCTTCCTTCCTGGTAGAGGCTGACTTGTCCGCCAGGGAATTGAACAGGGCAGCCTGTTGGGCTGGGCGGGTGAGCGATGTCAGCAGCTCTGCCATGTATCTGGACCGCCAGTCCGGGTCAACCAGTGGGAGATACTGCAGCACCTCGTCCTGCAGTGTTTCATCCCCGGCGTACAATGCCATGACGCAGAGCATCCGGGCAAGACTTGACCGTTTCAATAGCAGACTCTCGCCGGGGATCACCGTGGACCGCACCTCGGCGTCCTTGCCCTTCAAGCTCTGAAGCTGTGCCTTCATCAGGGGATAGAAACGCTTCCCATCCTCCGGGGTGACGAATTGATTTTCCTTGCGCTTCCAATTATGCTGGGCGGATATTAGGTTTTCGAAAAGCTCAAAAACCGGTAGTGCCAATGCCCAAATCTCCCGGTCCTCCGGCCAGTGAGCCATAGCTTCCCCGGCGATGCCCTGGGCCATGGTTCCCTGAGTGAGTGTATGTGCGAAAAAGGCACAGACCGCTGCTTGGTGCCGGGTGCCATTTGCCGCCAGTTTCTCCGCTCGACGGATGCCTTCCCGCACGTCCCGAATAGCCTCGCCCCATAGGCCCATGTAGATCTCCATGCTGTCCTCGGAAGTCAGCATGGCGGCACTCTCCGCCGGATTTGACAGGGTCCGGTTCAACAAGGCAAGGGATTTCTCAGAGATTCGTTCCGCGCCTTTGCCCGTTTCGCTCACCAGACCGGTCCACGCGCCTACCGCCCGCCGGACAGAGGAGAAGCGGATCAGATTGTTCTCATCGATAACCTGGAGGATCTTCCCGAAAGCCGGGACAGTACCCTCATCCGCGCATTCGCAGATGGACTGACGGAGACCCTCCTGCAATTTGGCAGCCATGAGAAGCCGGCCCAGATGGTCCTGCAGCTTTTCGCAGCGGCTCATCTGGATGCCCAGGAAAATGTTGCGGTCAGCGGGGCGGATGCCTGTTTCGCCGTTCAGGGAGGCCGCCAGAATCTCCTCCAGCCGGGGATTCCCCTGATCAAGAGCCCAAGCAATGAGATGTGGGGTGTATCCGGGGCCGCACTCACGGGTGTAGGCCAGGTCCTCCTCCGGCAGCTGTCCGGTGAGAATATCGCACAGGTCTGCATCAACAGGGGCAAAGCGGGCAAAGCCCTGGATGATTACGCTTAACTTGTAATAATGGTCAAGCAGATTCGTAGAGTGGAAGGGGCGGCGCTGCCAGCCCAGGGTAAAGGGCCAGTCCACACAATGGTCCAGTGCCCAAAAAAGGGCTTCATGGAACCGGGGTAGAATACAACACTCCAGAAGCCAGGGCATCTCCTTTCGGACGCAGTCCGCGGGCGTCAAGCCCTTCTTGACGCCTTCATATATGTCGTTTTCCCAGTGAAAGACAAAGTTCCGTTGCCGCTCAGTCAGCGGTGCGAACCGTGCGTCGAGCTTCTCCAAAAAACGCTGCGCCGGTGGCGAAAGCTGCCTTCCGCCGCCGGTCAGACGCCGCAGGGACGCTCCGTCCAAATACTCATAGTACTGCAAGTACTGCATGGCTACCTCCTTCCGGTGTCGTTCACCAGCCGCCTCCCGACAGCATGGTCAGGCGGATGAAAGTCAGGGTATCGCCTTCTGTGATAGATAGTGGCGTATCCAAACCGGAGATCTCGCCGTCGTTCTGGAAAACCCGGAAAAGCCCGTCTTTATATGCCTGCAAGGCAGTCTCCACTGCCTTTGCCGGGTCTGCCGGGGTGCCATTCCAGTCGATCCCGAATGCGATCCGGCCTACTCGGGCCATGTTGTCCAATTCCTCCTGGGAAAAGACTCTTTTCTGGGGGTGATTGATCCTCTGGTGCTGATGTTCCACACAGGCTTCCACGCACTGAACAAGGAGGTCACGAAGTGTTTTCGGTGCCCCCTTCAGATCCATAGGGAAAGGTCTTATATCCGTGCGTTTATTGCCAATGCTGTAGGTATTCACATGAATGATCATGGCATATCCCCCGAAGTCTTCTCTGCCCATTCCTTGATGATATTCCTTTAGCGTCCAGAAAAACAGAACATATCTGCATGTTCCGAATATGATTATACACTATCTGCGAATGTAGCGCCACCGTTTAATCAACCTCCATCTGTTTATCCTCACATGTTGGGCTGAATCGCTACCGGATCCGGGCTTACGTTTATGAAAGTAAACAGATAGTGATTGAACCACGAGCTTGGCGTATCAAGTGCATCTTCAAATTCAGCAGCAACGAACAGGATTGTCTGGTCCGCTTCATCAAATTCGACAAAGGAAAAGCACAACATGTTTCCATCCAGCACGTCATTGTTGCATAATTCACGAACGCTGTCCAGCGTGCGCTCTGTCGTGAAGAGGACATGATCGCCTTTCGCCATCCGCTGATAGCCGGCTTGTACGCAGCGGTTCATCCATCCTTCGATGCCATTGGCCGGCTGGATCCTGCAGGCTATGCAGTACATGGCCGGCCGCATATCCTCCGGGAACTGGTCTGCGTCGTATTCAAGAATGTCCGGAATATCCTTTTCTCCCGGAAGCAGCAGCTGGTTCTGCTCCAGGGATGCCCTGGTTGCCGGCGTCCATTTCCCGTATTCCTCTGCGGAAAAGTGATAGACGGGTGCAGGATGGTAAAACAGGATGCACAGGAAAACAACGCCCAAAAAGGTGACGACAGAAACTCCGATGATGATGATCTTTTTCATTTCAGATGGTCAAGCCTCCTGTTCAGACATGCACCCATGCCCATTGTTATCAGTGTAACAGAAAACGCATACCAACGCTTTTTCACGTTATCCGGGTCGAATCTGATCCTGCCGTTTTCGACCTGATAGGATTCGTCTTTATCGTGAGATCTCCTGTTCTTTGTGATACACCAGATGTCCGTTTTCCAGCACAACGGATCCGTGATGCCCCAGCACCCTGTATTGCATGCACTCGCCGGTGTCAAGGACATCTGTTGCCTTGCTGAACCTGACCGCAGTGATCTCCGTTCCGTCCGGTGATTCTTCGACGGTGATTTCACTGATGCAGAGGTCTCCTTGCCAGAGAAAGTCCACTTCATCTGCCGTGTCATAAATGACGGTTGATTTCATCTCTCTGCGGTTGAAGACAGAAACCTCTGCCCGGTGCAGTCCGGACCCCCAAGAGGACAGGATGACCAGATCGGTCATTCCATCGTGATCATAATCCCACGGGACGGCATCCATAAATCCCCATCCTCCGAAGCTTCTGCAAATCTCACCATGTCCACCATCGGCAAATAGTGCGATGGATGTGGCTGTCTCAGAAAACTTGAAAATTCGGATGTCCGTCTCCTCAGCCACCCGCTCCGGCGTCACATTGAAGCAGGTCTCCGGGCTGAAATCTGCGCCCTGCAGGAGCGATTCACCCTCGATCGGCCCGGTGATCGCCAGCAGTTCGTCCACGCCTTCACGGCCAAAGTGTTTCACAACCACGTTCGGCTCTTCATTGGCCTCCCATATGAGCTCATCACCATCACGGAATTTGACCGCCACACGGTCGTAGAGACCGGCGTCCACCCGAAACCTGAATTCATGTTGGATGTCCTCAGGGCTCGTCAGCGGATTGATCCACATGGGATAGAAGCACAGGTTCAACTGCCTGTCCTGGATTGAGGAAGACGTCCTGGCAATGTAGATGCCTGAGTTTGTATACTCGATACTCACTTGCAGTCCGTTGGGAAATATCTCCACGCCTTCCACGAAATAGTTGCCTTTTTGCGGCGGCAATACAACGGAGGCACAAGAAGTTGTTACAATCATCACCAGCAGCAGTACGGGAATGATTGACCAAACATGTCCCCGCAGAACCTCGCAGAGCATGTCCGTCTCCAGGCGCTTCTTCATGCCTTTCCAGGAGCCTTCTGCCAAGCCTTTGTCGTCGTGGTGTTTTGTTCCGTTGGGAATGATGGATTCTGTCATTCTGCACGCTCCTCCCACACCGCAGCTCGCTGTGGTCGATATACATTAGCTTTTCTCTTTTGAATCCTGCATTATCTGGTCAATTCCATAAGCGAAGCTCAGTGTCTCACCAGAATCTCCGATGTTCTCATCTGTTATTGCAACGTACCATTGATAGGTGTTATCAAAGAGATAGAGGTTCCAGAAGAAAGGATACGTATCTGATATCTCCTGTATCAAATCACGAGAAACGAGGAACACTGGACTGTTTTCATCAGCGATTCTTCCGTTGATTGCATCGGTCAGCATCATTATTTCCCTTCTTCCCAATGCATTGAGATATTGTAAAGCCTTGGTTCTGTTAGAAATTGAACGCTTGTGTGGGGAAAAATGCTCCCAAATCAATCCTGATCCATCATGAAAGAAATTCTCTTTTCTTCGTCCGTTGTATGTCGAAGACATTGCAAACTGTATGAATTCTTCATCATCAACGAACGAGCAAAGAAAGCGTCTCCTTGTCTCTGAAAACGCAGATGGTGCTATTGTCACCAATTCTTGTTTGAATTCCATAAGTTAGACTCCTTCTATCGCGCTACCGCTCACTCAACCTTGGAAAAGTAGTAGGTAAAATCATAATCCGTGGTCAGACAGAGAGTGCCGGCGTCCGTCAGCCACAAAGTGCCCGGCGTCGCCACATCGTAGCTGTATTCGTAATTGTAGAGGCCCAAACTACCATCCATAAACCGGGTATTCAGAACAGTTTCAACGAACTCGCCGGTATTTGGATCCTTAACGATCATGATACATGTGCCGCTATTCAGGATTAGCGTCTCGTTCGTTTCATTGTCAGGCAGGGGGAGATAAATCCCGCTGAAACTGGTTGCACACATTCTCCATGTACCGAAGAAGGCTTCCTCGCCTTCTGCAGCTACGGGGGAGGGCGGGAGTTCGGGACCTTCCACAACAACCTCGCCCTCCCGGCCCAGGACGATGGTAGACATCTCATCCGAGATAACCAGCCTGTCATCCTCGGCTGAATAGCTACCGTTGATAACGGAACTGTCCTCCCGGTTTGTGAGCGCAAGGAAGTCATTCTCTATGGCCCAGGTACCAACGATGTTCTGATCGGTATTTTCTGTATCAGTTTCACGTGTGGAGCCAGAAAACACAAAGGTTCCGTCATCCTTCAGTTCAAGGGTAATAGAAATTCCCAATACGGCGGGGTTGAGCTCAGTATCCTCCATGAGGACCTTCTCCAGCACCCAAGTGCCGGTGAGATCCATTGACTCTGCGGAAGCAGTCAGCGTCAGGGCGAGAGCCAGTACCAGAACAAGGACTGTGATCTTGTTCATTTCCAAATTTCTCCTTCCAAAGTTGTGCGGGGGCAATGTATCAGAATGGACCAAGTACAAGCGTTTTTATATCATCACCCAAACCAGCATCAGGCGTTTCATGGTCATCGCTCCTTCAATCAATTCAATCTGTCCGATTGACGTGGTCGAATATAACCGCCGCCGCCCTCGCCAATGGTGAGAGAGAACGACCATGGAATTTCAGAGATTCGTTCCCCGCCGTTCACCGTGAGTCCTTCCAGTTCAAGATGGATCCCATATGTGTTCTCTCCTACTTGAAGCACAAGCTGCGGATGGCTCCAGATCTCCTGTTTCTGCAAATCAGTAGCCTTATTCAACTGCCATGTGGTTTCATAGGAGGTCGAGTCGTAACGGAACACCGTCACGGTGCCATCATCCCGGAAAAAGAATCCTTCCGATCCTCCGCCGGCCCAGATCTCCCAATACCCGGGCAAAATGTGCGATAGAATAAACTCCTCAGCCGATGCTGGCACAAGGCTGTCTCCGGATGCGAGACTGACCAGCGGCACCAGGCACAGGATCATCACCCAAACCAGCATCAGGCGTTTCATGTCGATGCCTCCTCTTTCACATCTTCATCATCGCTTTCGTCCAGAAACTGCTCCAGTACCCGTTTCGCATAATAGGAAGCCTGCCACTCCAGGACCCGCTCACCACGCTCGTCGGGGTTCCATCGGCCGTTGATAAACTGAAAGTAGTGCATGATGTGGCGCGAAAACCTGTACATGATTCGCTGGGTTTCCTCCCACATCTCAGGTGAAACCGGTTCGCCGTCGCGGAATGATCCACAGGCTAGGAGGATGTTGGAATAGCAGTTCCGGTCATCCGGGATGAAATAGACGCTGGGCGCCGGGGGATTATACCGGCATGGCACCTGATTTCCGAATCTGCAGTAGACATGAATTCGAACAGGAAAAGGATATTTCCTCCGCAGCCACCGCGCATATTCGCACAGCCAGTCCCGGACATAGCCATGCACATCGCGCTCAAAATGAAGGAACAGGCCGTTGCGGCAATCCGGAGAATAGAGCTCCTTCCATTGCTCCATGCAAGCAGGGTTCACAGGCATCTTCTCCTTCGTCAGACCGGATCAGTCATTCTAAGATAGAGATTAACAGCATTGACAAATGGTTTTATTGTCTCCGTCTATAACGTTTCCGCTTGTGAGGCTGTTCGGGGTCCGGCCGGATCCTTGATCAGTATCCCCATGTGATCAGTTCCCATTGGCCTTCCTCTGTTTGCAGCAGAATCCAGCTCCATCCTATGTATTCCTGATCTGGATTGAGACCGGATCCTGGGTACTCTTCATCCTCCGCAGCAGAATGGAAGGAAGAAATGAATACAATGCCGTCCACATAGTTCTTCCCCGTCTTGCGGCTCTCGGATCCTGCATAATACTGGTATTCGCTTGCAGATCGTTCATCAGACGTATAGGCGATGCTGTGCAGTTCACAGTTGTACCAGTCCAAAAACCTGTCTTTGATTACTGCTATTACCGCATCCATCTGCTCATGAGTGAAGTGTTCTGATTTCCCGTAATCGATGGTCACTTGTGAGATGTCTCCGGGCAGATATTTGGGCTGCAGCGATTCAAACCATGCAAGTTCCTCACCGGACAATTTTCTGAATGGCATGATTTCCATACCGTAAATGGCCAGCAGAAGCTCATCATCTGTGACTGTGAACGCGGTTGTTACGGTTTCCCCATCTGATTCCAGACTCAAACTGTTTTCACCGACCCGGTACTGTGCCGCGGTTTTATCCTCGTACTGGTTATTGGAGGGATCAATCAGGCAAAAGATCACAGTGCCATCGTCAGCAAAAGTAATGGCGATGCCAAATGTGACGCCGAATTCATCCAGCTCACAGTACCATCTGCCCAGCAGACAGGCGGCAGCATCAGCATCCAATTCCGCTTTGTGAAAACTGAGAGGCAAGGTCGGCTGGTACTCCCCAATGACATCATAACGGAGTCGGACAAAGTTGTAATCTTCCGGGTGCGGCACTCGAACCTGATAAAGCATGACTCCAGAAACAGCATCAAGACCGGAGGCGGGCGGCTGGTCAGTGCGTACAACGATCAAGTCCACTTGCGGATCTTCTTCGTACAAAGTCGAGTAGATACAGGTGGAAGTCTTCGTGGCCCGGTTGAATACGGAGATCTCCGAGCGTGAAATCCCGGAACCCCAACTGCTGGCCAACAGCAAATCCATCTGACCGTCCATGTCATAATCCCATGGGATTGCATTCAGGAAGCCATACCCGCCGAAGTACTCGCACAAGTCATAGACAGCGCTGTCAACAAAGGCATAACTGGCACCGGAGTCGCTGAATTTGAAAATCCGGATATCCGTCTCTTCGGCCACGCTGATCGGCGTGACATTGTAGCAGTAAGCTTCTTCCGTATGGTAGCCCCAACCGATTCCATTCGGATGAGTCAATGCGAAGGCTGGCATGAATTCCTCCACACCATTTTTGCTGTAAGGCACTTCAATCATGGCATCATCAGCGGAAACTTCTGCCCATCCGCCCAGTGGCATCAAGCAAAGCACCATCACCCAAGCCAGCATCAGGCGTTTCATGTTCATCACTCCTCCCACACCACAACCCCGCTGTGATCAATGTGCATCAATTGTCAGCTTCCTCTTGCCCTCTGCTTTCCTGACCGCCCGGGTTGTCAAACCATGACGCGAAGGAGCCCGGCGATTTCAGACAGACGCCTGTCTGACCGGCCTTGTTGGCCAGCGGGATCAAGACGATGTACATATCGTCATCGGTGTCGATCTCCCGCAGCTTGTTGGGATGATTGCCCGCAGAAAACCGGACGCCGATCTTGCGCTGGAATTCCTTTTCCTGCCTGGCCCTAGGCGCCAGCGTGTCCGGTATCGCTTCGGGGATGGGCAGGGACGGGCATTCCCCATACATCCAAGAGCGGCCATTTGCGTCTGTTGTCTCGTTGAGTTCGACGGGGGTCAGCACCCACTCGCCCTTGCGATCATGGGTCTGGAAGTGCACCCGCTCGATTCTGACCCTTCGGCGGTCAAGACATGGGCCGCCAAACGCAACACCGACGCCCCTGGAGGCTCCGCCCATATTGAGGAAGGACACCAGAACCGCTCCGGCGCCCAGATGATAATGCAGGCCATGCATGCCTGCCTCAAAGCGCGGCGGCTCTGTGATGCCTGTGCTGCCGTCTGCGCGGAGGAGGAAAACCCTCGTCTCCGCGCCTGCCATATGATCATCCTCCGGCAGGCAGGAAAGCTGCTCCACTGGGATATCCAGAAGCCGCGCGGCCTCCGGCAGGCAGTCCTCCGCAAAAACACGGCGCTGACGCATCAGCTGCCGGAGCCGCTCCACATCGGCCACATAGCCATTCCAGCGGGTGAAATTGCTCCGGCGCGGCGCGTGTTCCCCAGGGAAGCGGCCGGTCGCAGCCCATGCGTCGACGCTGTGTGCAGGATCAACCAGATTGAGGTACAGATAGTCACTGTCAAAGCAGCCGACCACTAAAACAGGGGTGCCGAACGCTTGTGCCAGATCCCGTGACAAGCTGTCTGCTGCTTCCGGATCCGTATCAAACAAATCAGATGCGATGGTTACCCACTGGCTGCCTGGCTGTTTCAGCACCAGGATCCGGACATCAGCTTCGTCCATACTTTCAACGGGAGTTAAGCCTTTGTCAGCCGTCAGCCGTGCGACAATCGCTTCCGGATCAAAAGTTCCGGGGAGTCGCAGCTGGATATTGTTAAATGACAGGCCCATAATTACTTCTCCTCCCACACCACAGCCCCGCTGTGGTCGATGTACATCAGCTTTCCGTCCTTCTCCACCAGAGCCAGACCGTCGCACCCGTAGTTATTCAAAGTCTTCCGGATGCAGGGAATAACGGTTGGGCATAGCCTCGTCGTAATCCGCGGCCATCTCTTCCAGTTCGTCGAAGTAGAATTCTGTCAACCGGCACGCGTTTTCTGGATCCAAGACACTCTCTGTCTCCCATAGCCATGCCGGATCCGGCGAGTAATAGTCCCCAAAACGGAAGATCCCATCCTCTATATCGACGGTCCAGTCCCATCCGTTGGTCGCTGCCATCAGCCACCAGTCACCGTTGATGTATTCAAATGTCAGGAAGTACCTCTCCGCTTCGTCTGCGTCTTCCTGTGTGGCATCCTCCGGCAGGCCAACGGGATATTCCAGAAATATGCCAGTATTGCCGCAATGGTACTCATCAAGGCTGGCAAAAGCAGGCAGTTGCGTCGAGATATACATCAGCCCGCTGCCATCCTTCATGGTGACGCGGAGAAAGTCCCGTCCGTCTTTGTCCCTGATGATCTCGACCGTTCTCAGCGGCCAGCCGTCATAGGACCAGACCACCTCGTCGTTTGCCGACGCTTCCGCCCATATGCGGGAATTGTATTGTGCCTCGGTTTCCCATATGCAATCCGGGTTCTGGATGACAGGTTCCAGCCCTTCCCACGTGAATGCGCCGTAACCGATCCACTCCACCGTGGCCGGGACGATGATTTCGCCCGCGTCTGTTTCGCTGAAGGCAAACGCGCCGATTCGTTTCAATCCTTCATGCAAAACGATGCTGGTCGCTGAGTTGCAGTATAAACCGTGGTCGGCGATCTCCACAACGCTTCCCGGCACGATGATGGTCTCCAAATCCACGTTGTCGTATGCGTTATAACCACCGATGTATTCCACGCTGTCCGGGAATTCAAGAACAGCCTTGCCGCCATGGTAATGATCCAGAGCGTGTGTTTCAATGCGCGTGACCCTCGGCAGAGGGTGTTCCCTGGCGGTTGAATTGCAATAAATCAGTGCATTCTGTCTCCCGTCGATCAGGAAGCCGTTATCAACCCGGAAGACATCATTGCCATTGGGAAAGCTGATCTCTGCATCAACGTGTTCAAAGCACAGCCCTGTATGGATCTCCGTGAGGGTGGACGGCAGGTGGATCACCCCGACATGTTCCGCCTCGCAGAATGCACCGTCTTCAAGGGTTGTCACACCCTCCGGAATTACGATGCACTCTACCTGCCGCCCATCGTATGCCTGATGCCTTCCGTCCGGAAAATCGTCAGCGTCCCAGTTGTCAAAAGCACACCATCCGATGGCAGTTACCGGATAACCGCTCAAAGTCGCCGGTACTTCGATCACCGAAGGTTGAGGCTTGTCCTTTTCTATCCAGTAGCAGGTCAGTACCGCATGATCATCCTCAATCTCGTAGCAGAAGTGCTCTCCACGGGAATTGTAGATTTCTCCGTTGCCATTGAACCATTCTACAGCTTCTTTCTCCGCCCAGCTGCCCATCGGCACCAGGCACAGGATCATCAGGAAAACCAGCATCAGGCGTTTCATGGGCATCGTTCCTCCCTTCACGGTTTTTCTGACTGTTCGTCAACCAACTGGATAAATTCCCCGTGCAGTGTATCGGGGAAGACTTGTGCATACAGGGTTTCCCCGGTGAAGGCGTCAAACTCAGCTTCAAAAACGATGTTGCCCTCGTGCTTTACATCGTTGTACGGGGCCTGATACTCATAGAAATCAACACTCCAACAGGTGGTTCCCTCATTGTAGGAGACAAGAAAACTGACGTCGATCAGGTAATCAGAACGATCGGCCTCATCAAGCGCGGGATAACCGGCAGCTTCCCGGCGGGCATCGAATTCCTGCCACGCCAGTTCGACTGCATCTTCAGCTCGGACCGTTGCGCGCTGATACCGCTCCAGACGGTCTGCCATATAGGGATCCGGATCCGTGAAAAAGGCACAGTCGTAACCCACGGACAGCAGAACATCAAAACTGACGCCATAGACATATGGGTGATCGAACTGCATGGTATTGAACCAGTATTCCTCTTCGCTTCCGGCCTTTTGAGAGAACTCTCTGCTGACCAAGCGGGAAGAATAAACCGGCAGGATCACGAAATCCTTCAGCTGCTCAAGCGTACAGCCTGGATAGACTTCCTCAAAGTAACGGCACACAACCCGCATGAGCAGGGTGTCCGAACCATAGGCTCCTATGGAAAGCGAAGGATCATCGGCAAAAGAGACAAAGGTGTATCCATCCACCGCTGTGGGGAAGCCATAATGACGTTCTGACGAGGCTTCATCCAACCCAATGGACCGGGGCGTGGATTCTGGGACTGCAGGCGGTGGTGTGGGGGGCTGAGTAGGCATCGAGCCGGACTCCGGGGCGGGCGGCTGGGTGAACTGTGTCCAATTCGCCGGTGATGGCGTTGGGGGCATAGTCGGGAGGCCTTCCGACGGGGACACGGCGAACAGGGACAGGGTCAGGCACAGGATCATCACCCAAACCAGTATCAGGCGTTTCATGGTCATCGCTCCTCCCGTCACCATTCCGTCTCCCAAACCGCCCCGGGGATGATCCGCCGCAGCGTCTCCCCGTAGGCCTCATCGCCGTAGAACAGGATCAGTCCCTGTCCGTTGTCGTCACAGGCGTGAATCCGGCCCTCGAAGCCCTCCTGTTCCAACACCTCGTTCACCCAGCCGATGGCCTCGCTGTTGAACCAGTCGCCCAAGGAGAGCAGTTCCCGTTCGTATCGGTGGCCGTTTATCGTGAAGCCGACCTTTGTGATCCCCTCCGACGCTATGCCCGTCACGAAGTCCGGCGGATCATTGTCCGGTCCCCACGGTACGATGTCCTCGCTCACATCGGCAGCCTTAAACCCCGGCACGATCGAGGCCAGGCCCCGGAAAAACAGCTCGTACATCCGGGTGTAGTCGACGATCTCCGCGTCAAAGGCATACACGCCGAATGAGGAGGGCGTCCATTCTACATCCGCATGAAACTCGCCCTCGCCCAGGCGGGAGAGTAGGATCAGCAGGAAATCAAGAGGCTCCTCCAGCTGATAGCCGGCCTGCACCCACTCCTGTACGGTGTTCGCCGCCTCATCAATGGCCTCGTCGGGGATCCCGATGCCTAGCGCCCGGAGGGCCGCCACAGCCTCTCCGCGGCCGGCTTCGTCCGCCTTCTCCGCCCCGGGCATTCCCCCGACAAACCCCATGGGTATCCAGTCCTCCTCCGTGATTCCTCCATTCTGGAGGAAGGCGCAGACGCCGTCCCGGGCCATCAGCGGCCAGAGATCCGCCAGCTGGTCCCACACGGGTGACTCGATGAGTAGGTAGGAGATTGCCATGGCGTCCACATCGCTCAGGTCCTGGATCGCCGCCCAGAACAGCAGAGTCGTGCTCAGCACCCCCGGGGCGTCGCCGTCCACGCCCATGATCACCACTAAGCTGACCCGGGCGTCCTCCACCTCTCCGTCGAGGTAGAGGGCGGCGCCGATCCCGCCGTGGACCATGTACAGGCGGACAGGCTCATCTCCCAGCTGGAAGTCGCCAGCGTCCGTCAGCGTGTAGTCCTCCGGGAGGAAGGCGTCCTTCAGCCGCGTCAGTCGCCCGCTCAGCTCCGCCAGGGTCGGGCCCCTCTCCAGCTCCGCCACACTCTCCTCTTCTTCCGGGACGGGGATGGGCTCCCGGATGGGCGGAACGGTCTCCGGGGTCAGGATCACCCGGTCATAGACCAGGGCCGAGCCCTCCGGGGCCAGGTGCTGCGCCACAATCCGGACCGTCCCGGCTGCCGCCACGGTCTCCTCCTCCGTGGGCTGAGGAATGGCCGCCGCCTCCCCGCCCAGGGCCTGAGCGCAGAGGCTGGCCATGTATAGACCGTCTCCCCCGAAGCCGTCGTACGCCAGCACCCGGACCTCCCGGATCGCCGCCTCCTCCGAGGAGGAATCCAGCGTCACCCGGATGCCGCCGATCATCGCCGTCAGGGGGAAACCCACCATGACCCATTCCTCCCCCGTGCAGACCGGGATGGACCAGGCAAGGTCGAGCTCAGGGCACAGACGGGCGAGGTTTGCCTTAAACTCCGGTAGGGTGGCGGCAGGCGTGGGCTCCCCGGGGGCAGTCTCCTCCGTCACGGTGACGCCGGCTTCGGTCCCGGAGGCCGTCAGTCGCAGGGAGTCCAGAAAGCGCGCGCCGCTCTCCCCGTCCTCCACCGTCACATACCAGGTCCCCCGCTCCCCGGCGTAGACCCGCATCAACATCTTCGGGCCATAGGCCTTCGTCAGACTCTCGTCCCGCGTCCAGAAATCCAACTGGAGCATGTCCGGGGCAGGATGAGAGAGCACTGGGTCGTTCACCGTCTCGGTATTGAGGGCCACGATGGCCTTCTTCCCGATGGTGAGCATCCCCTCCAGCTGCTTCTCCTCCGGGGCGTCGATGATGACTGTATAGGGCGCATACTGGACCTGCATCGTCGTCCAGTCCGCGGCGAAGGCGCCCAGCAGGATGCTGTCCCCCAGCTCCGCCCGGGTAGGCTTCCGGGGGAAGGTCATGGACAAGCCCCGCAGCTCCACGGTGGTCTCCGTGCTCAGCTCGGCTTCCAGCTCCGCCAGCTCGTCGTCCTCCACAAAGCGCAGGGCGTCCATCACCTCCTGCGTGTGGGCACACTCCGCCATCACCAGCGTGGCAGCCCGGGTGCCGGTGAGCAAGGCCTTGATGCTGTACACCGCGCCGGGGGTGTCCGGATAGGTGAAGGTGCCCTCCAGCCAGAGCCAGTCCTTGCCCCTGATCCCGTGGGGCGTCATGGTCTGCGGCTCCGCGCCGTACTGGCCGGGGAGCATCATGGCATAGGCGAAGAGCGCGTTGACCCGCACCACGTCCTCGTCGGCGTCGGGAACCTCCGCCATCACGTCCTCCCGGATCGTGTCGATCCACTCGCCGATATCCGCGCTCCGGAACTGGAACTCCGCCCCGTCCTCGATGCAGTATCCCGCCAGCTGCCGGCTGTCCCGGAAATACCCGGGGGAGTCCTCGTCATGGTACAGCCCCGCCGATGCCGGCAGGGCGAAGGCAACATGGTCCGCAACCCCATTGATATAGGTCAAGGCCAAGGGGACGTCATAGACCGTCTTCTCTCCGGCGGCGGCACCGAGGCCGCCCACCGCCAGGCACAGGGCAAGGAGCATTGCCAGCATTCTCTTCATCGCGCCTGCCTCCTTCATCGTCACACCGAGCAGTTCATGCCTTCCCATCACTCAAACCGGAAGTAATCCGTATAGCGCCGGATCTCCACATAGCAGGTTGATGCGTGCCGGCTCATGATGATCACGGTCTCGTCATCCGCCCGCCAGCCGAGGAAATCGCTGTCCGCGGAGCTTTGCATCAGGGCTGCCATCATCACGGCCACCGGGTCGCCGTCCGAGTGAATGTCGGCGCCGGTCTCGGGCATCGGATCCCCATACAGTGCGGTGCAGGCGCTCTGCTGTGCGGCATAGAAGCTCCCGTCCTCGTCCGGTGCCATGATCTGGATGTTGTACAGCGCGCCGGAGGGCAGGAAGTTGTACTGCACCAGACGGAAGCCATCCTCCCCGTTGATCTGGTAGACCAGCGCCGAATGCCCGGACGCGGCGGCCGGCTCCTGGAGCGGCTCCATGTCTATCAGTGCCTTCACCTCGGCCTTCGTCATGCCCCAGGCTGCGCCGTGGTAGCTGAACCTGCTCCCTGGCACCGTGGCCGCGGGGGCGTCGTCCGCCGGCTGCGTCTCGACCGGGGTAAATGTCTCCGGGTTGTACCCCGGGGTCATCACAAGCGCCGCCTCGGCTTCCGTGCGCACAAAATACCAAGTTTTGATCGTACCATCGTCGAAATTCTGGGTATAGGCCAGTCTTCCATCCTCCAGATGCCATTCCTCCACGGGAAACGCGGCTTTGATCTCGCCAAGCTGCATGACGGCATATCCCACCTTGACGACCTCAAGGGTTGGATTGGGCATCCGATAGAGAACCGGGAAGAAATCAGACGCGATGAGCATCCCCTCCGGGAATTCAGTGCCGGTTTCGATCAGCTTTTCGAAGTACCAGGTGCCCAGCAGGGCCTCGTCCACCGGGGTGTCGGGCACTAGGCTGGGCTTGTCGGTCTTCGCCAGGGTCATGGCTGCCCCGCTCCCCACGTCGAAGACCAGCTTGCCGTCCACCAGGGCGAGGGGGGCCTCTTCGCCCTCCGCCATGAGCTCCCCATCCACAAACTCGTAGAAGTAGATATCTGTCCGGCCGCCAGATTTCATGATCCAGATACCGTCTGCGGTGAACTCCATGGACGCGTTCTCGCCGAAGAAGGCAACCCAGTCCTCGGCAGTGAGGGTCATGCCGCTGTAGTCCACATGGTCCAGCTCCCAGAGGCCAATGAGGATCTCCGGGGTGATGGGCTGGGGCTCGTCCGCCTGGGCTTCGCTTTCCCCGGCAGCCCTCATCGTCATGGCCGTTCCGAAGCCGTTGTCCATATAACGGTTCAGGCCGTCCATGTTCAGGGAGAACCCGGCATACATCACCAAGATGTAGTCCATCACGGCGCCTTCGTTCATGATGGCCGCGCAGTCCTCATCCCCGTGGAAGATGATCTCCACAGGCATGTCCAACAGCAACTTCGGATCCCGGACGGATGTCCCCTTTGCCGTCATAGCTTCAATAAACGGGATGTTCTCCTGCCCTAGATAGATCTTGATGTACTGGCAGAAGCCAGGATCCATTTCGGCATATTGTGCCTTGTCTTGCCATGAGAACGTGAAGTCCTGATCCTCCACACGGATCGTCAGGGATCGGATGTCCCGCTTGCGCGCCGTGTAGACATTGACCACCAGCATGGGAACCGTGATCTGCGCGTCCCCGTCATCAAATGCGACAACGGCAAAATAAGCTTCCGCATAGCTGTCCTCGCCCCAGTCCGGTAGGGGGAAAGAGAGGCCCGGACTCAGTGCGCTGGTCACAAAGGCTGCTTGATCCATATCCGTGACGATATAGACATCGCTGTTTTCCCGGAAATACGAGAGGTCAACTGGCTCGTCCTCGGCTGACGCCCCCGCGCATCCAATCACCACGCACAGCGCCAGCAGCAAAGCAAGGAGCTTCTTCATCGCGGGTACCTCCTGTTCTTTACTTTTTTCCATCCATCCGTCCGCGCTCATTTGACGATAATGGGCGACTCGTCAAAGTAAACATCCGCGGAATCGGTAAAATTATAGCTGTAGGCGTAGTACGCTCCGTTTTCCTTTGCCTCCTCAACCAGGTTCTCGTTCAGGAAGACAAAGAGGTCCGGGAGCATTGGCGGCGCCATGGTCAGAACGATGCTGCCTCCCGCCGCGTTGTCGGGCGCACAGAACAGCATCAGAGAACCGCTTTTCTCCATCACAAGGTCACGGACCAGTTTCCATCCGTATGCTGTATAACCGCCTTGCGTGGTTTGTGTGGTGAAGTCGTCCGAACCGATCAGCCAGAAGATCCTTCTCCAGTTTTCCTTTGTCAACTCGACCACTTCAGGCTCTTCTCTGTTGACGGAGGCTACGCTCAACTGAAGCGCGTGGAACAGAGCTGTGGCTGCCTTGGAGGACATCAGGTGCGGCGCGGACAGGCACTCCATTGCATCATGGTCCTGATCGGACAGTTCGATTTTGCTGTAGGTGTGCGCCGGCATGGCGGTGACATTCCCGCTGCGGATCTCCGGCATGGTGAAGGACAGGTCCGCCTTGATCTCGTAGACGAGATGATGCTGCGGACAGGTGATGATCAGGGAGATGGCCTGGATCGCGTCATGGTCATCCACATAGATCCTCAGCGAGAATTCCTCGAGGAAAGCCAGTGTGCAGCAGCCCTTTTCCCTCGTGATCTCCCTGCAGTACACATGCTTCTCCTCCAGGGCGGCCAGAAAATCACTCAGCGGGTCTCCCCGCTGGGCCATGTTGACGGTGAGCAGGCCGTAGTACAGCCAGATAGAGTCATCCACATGCCCACTCTGGTTTTCTCTGGCTGTATATTCCATCGGCACCTGGTACCAGCCTTCTTCCGCCACGGCGCTCAGGCACCCCATCACCACACACACCGCCAGCAGCAAAGCAAGGAGCTTTTTCATGGTCAGGACTCCTTTTTACACTCCAGTTATCTGTTTTTGTGCTTTTCTCGGAGGGTTTTGAATATCTGAATGATACAAGCAATGCCCAATGCGGTATATCCCACAATTCCCAAAATCTTATGATGTGTTATCAGGTTTAGGACATGCCTACAAGACTAACAACGTATAAAACGACCAGTAGGTATCTCATTGTTTACTCCTCCTGTTGCCACAACATCAGCGATTCACTTCAGATGCTGGACGCCGTGCTGGGCCGGGTAAGCTGAGTCTGCCAGACGCCGCCGTTGCGGTAGAAGAGCACCGTCACGGTCTGCCCTTCCGCCATGGCCGCCTTGGCCCGGTCCAAGGTGGTACCGCCGAAGATCCGCGTGTCCCCGAT
>JAFWSH010000032.1 GCA_017519405.1 Clostridia bacterium | reverse complement strand
GTGCACGTTGGTCAGCGTGGTGATCTGGCCGTTCTTCGCCGGGGTCTTCAGCTCGTAGCCCTCCGGCAGGTCATACTCGGACCAGGTGTACTCGATCTCCTTGCCGTCGGCATAGATCGCCAGACCCTCCGCCGAGGCCGCCCAGCCGTTGGCCTCCGTCAGCACATAGCTGCTCAGCACCTCGCCGTCCGCCAGCAGGTACACCGTCAGCGCCTTCGGACGCTTGCCGTCCTGGTCGTTGCCATCGTCCCAGACCTTCAGCACCACAGCGCTGGTCTCTTCCGTATTGAAGCTGTTGGTGATGGTGGTCTTGACGCCGCCGTCCTTCTGCTTCTCGGTGGTGAGGCCACTCATGCTGTAGCCCGCCGGCAGGTCCTTCGTCTCCTCTGTCCAGCTGTAGCTCTGGTACACGCCCTTCACATACACCGGCAGATCGTCCACCCGCAGGTAGTAGCTCGCGTCGGCGGTCAGCTGATAGGTGCTCATCGCCTCGTTGTTCGCCAGCAGATACACCGTGATGGTGGTGGGCCGCACGCCCTCCGCATCCTTGTTGTCGTCCCAGATCTTCTCCACCTCGGCGTAGGTGGTCTCCGGCACGTAGTAGTTCGTGATCACATACACGCTGCCCACGTAGCCCGTGGTGGACTCGTAGCCGTCCACTTGCACCTCGTCAACGGTGTAGACGATCTCCTCGCCCTCCGCGTACTTCGGCAGGTTCTCGAAGGTGTACTGCCACTTGTTGGCTTCCGCCAGCACCGCGCTGTCCACCGCCGTGCCGTCCGCCTTCAGGGTGACTTCAATACTCCCCGGACGCTTGCCGTCCTGGTTATCCTTGTCGTCCCAACGCTTCTCCACCGGCACATACGTGGTCTTCGGCACATAGCTGTTGGTCAGGGTGGTCACATACCCGCTGACGCTGGTGCCCGTCAGGTTGTAGCCCTCCGGCATCCCGCCCTCGGCCCAGCCGTACTTGATCTCTTTGCCCTTCGCGTACTTCGGCAGCTCGCCGGTCTTCGCTTTCCACTTGTTGTCTTCGTTCAGCACATAGCCGCTGCCCTGCACACCGTCCACCGTCAGGTAGACCGTCAGCGCCTTCGGACGCAGGCCGTCCTGGTCCTCCGCGTCGTCCCAGACCTTCACGATCTCGGCGAAGGTGGTCTCCGGCACGTGCTTGTTGGTCACCGTGAACCCGGTCTCCCCGCTGCCCACGATCTTCACTTCCGGATAGCCCGCCACGGCGTTGGGCTCGATCAGGGTGTACTTGATCTTCTCGCCGCCCTCGTACACCGGCAGGTCGAAGAAGGTGCCGGCGTAGTTGTCCTTCTCCAGGTCCAGCTTCGCCACGGCCTTCTCGCCGTTCATCAGCACCACGGTCACCTTGTCGGGCCGCAGGCCGTCCTGGTCCTCCGCATCATCCCAGACCTTCACCACCGGGATATAGGTGGTCTCGGGGGCGTGCACGTTGGTCAGCACCGTGATCTTGGTGGTCAGGTCGGCTTCCACCGTCCAGGCCTCGTAGCCGCTGAGGCTGTACTCGTCGTTGTTGGCGAAGTCCTCCGTCCACAGATAGACGATGGGCTCGCCCTGGTAGAGCTTCGGCAGGCCCTTGGCCAGCGCCGTCCAGTTGTTGCCGGCGTTCAGCTCATAGGAGGTCTGCACATCCTTGATCTCGTAGCCGCTGGCGCTCAGGGTCACCGTCAGGGTCTTGGGCCGCAGGCCATCCTGGTCGTCGGCGTCGTCCCAGACCTTCAGGATCTCCAGGCAGAAGCGCTCGGTATCATAGGTGTTGGTGATGGTGTACTCGTAGCCGTCGACGCCGCGCTGCTTGCCGGCCTCGATGGCGATGTCGCTGATGCTGTAGCCCGTGGGCAGCCCGACCGTATCCTCCAGCCAGCTGTAGGTCTGCAGCTTGCCTTCCTTATACAGGGGCAGGTCATAGACCGTCTCGGTCCAGCCGTTCCGCTCCGTCAGGCCATAGGTGCTGCCGGTCTTCTCGTTGTTCACCAGCAGATACATGGTGATGACGTCGGGCCGCATGCCGGCCTCGTCTTCCTTGTCGTCCCAGACCTTGGTGACGGCGGTGTAGGTGGTGGCGGGCTCGTGGGTGTTGGTGATGACATACCCGCTGCCCTCCGCCTTGATCGCCACCGTGTAGCCCGTGACGGTCGGCTCTTCCACCGTGTACTTGATGTCCACGGCCTTGCCGGTCTCCTCGTCCGCCTTCACCTTGGGCAACTCATAGAAGGTGTGGCTCCAGTCGTTGGCCTCCGCCAGCACAGCGGTGGCATAAG
Organism: Clostridia bacterium; assembly: GCA_017519405.1. Classification (GTDB taxonomy): domain Bacteria; phylum Bacillota; class Clostridia; order Christensenellales; family Aristaeellaceae; genus RUG11272. The sequence goes on along the minus strand of JAFWSH010000032.1, from coordinate 24,166 downwards.
CCTCGCCGTCCGCCAGAAGGACGACCTCAATACTGCCCGGACGGATGCCGTCCTGGTTGTCCTTGTCCTCCCAGACCTTGGTGACGGGCACCTCGGTCAGGATCTTTTCGTTGGTGAGCTTGGTCAGGAAGACCAGGGTGGTGCCGTCCTTCTCGCTGGACTGCACCGTCTCATAGCTGGACACCGTGGTGGCAGCCTGCCAGCCCACGGGGGCGCCGGCGGTGAAGGTGTCGCCCTTCAGCACGCCTTCCACCCAGCGGTAGCTGTAGCGGTCGCCGTTCTCGGCGAACTGGGGCTGACCCAGGGCCACCGCGGTCCAGTTGTTGGTCTTGTTCAGCTCGATGTAGTCATAGCCCTCGTCGGCGGCGTCCACATCCACCTGGATGGTATCGCCCATCCGGATGCCCTTCACCTGCTGCCAGCTGCTCTCGTCCTTCGGGGTGGTGGTGCGCTGCAGCTCCACCCACAGCTTCAGCTCGTCGTCGTCCACGGCCACCTGGCCATTGATGAGCCACTGCTTGGTGACGGTGATGCAATAGCGGCTGTTCACATAGGTGTTGCGCAGCTCCGCCGTGGCGCCGTCCTTGTTGACGAAGGCGGTGTCGCTGGTCTTGGAGGCCGCAGGAATGAACTGGGCCTCGCCGATGCTCATCTGGGTGTCCCCACCGATGGCATAGCCGGTCTCGGTGGTCTCGGTGACGGTGTACTCCCCGCAGAGCAGGTTGTTGATCTGCTTGTGATAGTTCCAGGTCAGCGGAATCACCGTCAGCGTCTCGCTGAGGCTGCCGTCCTCCGCCGCATACCAGACGTCCTCGCCGATCGTCCGGGTCACGGTGACATAGTAGGTGACGCCGGGATCACTGGTGATGGGTGCGTTGTCCACCAGCACTGCCTTGTCGATGACCAGGTAGCCGGTCTCCACCGCGTTGTTGAAGGTGACGGTGTAGGTGGTGCCATCCGCCTCATAGGTGGAGCTCACCTGCACGCTGCCCTCCGGCACGGCCTCGGTGACGGTGTAGGTGATCTTCTTGCCCTTCACATAGGCGGGCAGGTTATCCCACACCACCGGATCGCCGCCGGCCTTGATGGTCTGCACGGGATGGGTGATGTCGGAGTCGGTGATGAAGTAGGTGGTTCCGCCGTCGGTATAGCTGCCGAAGAGGGTGACGTCCACGTCCTTGGCCAGGCCATAGGTGCTGGCGGCCTCGTCCCACTTCTTCACGGCCTTGACCTTCACCCGCTCAGAGACATGGGTGTTGGTGAGGGTGGTGATCACGGCCTGCTCGTCGGTGCCGGGAACCACGACCTCCTTCTGGGACTTTTCGATCTTGGTGAGCCAGTAGCCCTCGACCTCGTTCTCCTCGGTCATGGCCGCGTCAAGGGTCAGCACCGTCTTGGTGCCGTCCTCGCCCAGGATGTACTCCTCCCAGGTGTAGGTGTACAGGTTGCCGTTGATGTCGCCGGTGGGCACACCGCGGACCATGTAAACCCAGTTGTTGGCGTCGTTCAGTTCGATGTCGGCGCGATAGGGCACCTTGTCCGCCTCGGTGTAGGCGCTGCCCGCGGCGTCGTAGTAGGTCACGGTGCCGTCCACGTTGGTGGACTGATACAGGTTCACAAAGATGCTGTCGGGACGCACGCCATCGCGGTCGTTGTCATCGTCCCAGACCTTGGTGACGGCCACGCAGTAGCGGCCCACGTAGGTGTTGGTGAAAGAGATTTCAACATTCTCTTCCTCGTTATCGCTGACCGTGCCGTAAGCATTGTCGCTGACGGAGGCCAGGAGATAACCCTCGGGCATACGGGCCTCGTCTTCCACGACGGCGTACCTCCAGCCGGCGGGCAGGCCGCTGGCAGTGAAGGAACTGCCAGAAGTCAGCTCGAAGGCAATATGTCCTGCCTCGTGGTATGCGGCGGGATCCAGTTGCTCATCAAAGTACTGCGTCTTGGCGAATTTGGCCGTGCCAGGAGTACCGGATACCTCAATTTCGCGTTCAAGAGCGGTATATTCAATGTAGGGCTCAGCCCCCTCAAGGGTGACTTCCTCTTCATGCCAGACAAAGAGGTTGAAGATGAAGGTGGCACTGCGATCGTTGGCGCCGTTGACGCGTTTGGTGATGGTGATGCCGGCCTTCTTCTCGGTGTTCAGGAACTCAATGTCGGTGGCAATCTTTCCCGTCTGCCAGTTAATGGTGCCCTTCTGGGTGAGGGCGCTTTCATTAATGTGGGTCCGATAGCCCCAGACGTTGTCCTCCTCATCCTTCATCTCCTCTATGGAGAAAAGGGTGTCACCGGTCACTTCATAGTATTTAATGGAATCCATGGAGAGGGTGTTGGTGGTGCCGTTGACCGTGTTACCCACCTGGCACTCCACAATGTAGCGCTTGGGGTCAGCGGTCATCCCTTCGTCAACACTGTCCGCGTTCTCCTGGAGCATGAAGATGTAGGTCCCGCGGCTGTAGAAGTTGACGTCCTCAAACTTGATGCTGCTGCCGTTGTTCTCGACAGTCTGAAGGTGCTCCCAGAAGATCTTGTCCTGGTCGGTACCATACTGGGCGACCAGCTCGTCGTATTCGTAGGTGTCCACCAGGCTCCGCAGCTGCATCAGCTCAAACTCATACTGCTCAAAGGGCAGCGGCTCACCGCCGTCCACCAGCTTGGTGGCGTCCATCTCAGCCTGGAAGCCCACCAGCTGACCACCGCGATAGGGATACAGATGGCCCTCGGCATCGCCGCTCAGATAGACGTTGTTGCCAACCATCGTGCCGCTGTAGTTGCCGGCGGTGATACGTACCAGTGCACGGGGCGCCAGCACATGACCGAACTCACTTGTATTGGGACCATCGACGGTACCGGTGGCATAGGGGTAGTTCCAGACCACAGAGATACCCTCGCCGGTTTCCACCGTGTTCTGTGTGGCACCGTTCACCTCGAGTTTGGGGATGATCGCATTGCCGGTGTTGGCGAAATTGATGACGGTGCCGGGTGCGTCTGCAGCCTCAGCGCCCTGACCCTCGATGTTGACAGTGATGCGTGCATCAGCTGCACAGTGAATCACAACGTTGCTGCCCAAGTCAACGTTGACGGTTTCACCATCAACAGCATAAATGTCGGTCTCGGCGTTGTCATACAGTGCCCGCGAGGAATTGCGCATCACGCTCTGCAGTCGGTTCCAATCCACATAGCTGTCATTGACATAGGTATGACCGTTATATGCGATGCCCTTGGGTTTGGCGCCGATTTCCTGCTGATACGGTTTACCATTTACATAGGTGCGGCCGCCCTCAACAATACTGTTGATACTGCCCACATAGAAGTTGGCGCAAACACCGCCCGCGTCCTTGTCGCGGTCGCCGGTTCTGCCGGGGATAAAGCAGCCGCTCTGGGATGTGTTGCCAAAGTATCCGCCCACAACCACTGGGCTTTGGGCCTGGGGGCTGTCGGAGATGCCAGTCACCTTGCTCGCAAAAGCGACATCGCCGCGAACCAGAATGCTGCCCATCTGGTGGCAGCCGATGAATGCGTCACCCGGACCCGGCTGTGCGTCTGCCGCAACACCCCTGGGCATACTGCCGTTGGTGCCGGGGCACAGGGTAACCACATTATAGCCTCCGTTGAGGAGCTTCTCGAGCGTGTAGAGGTTGAACCGATCTTCGTTCTTCACCAGATGGATGATATCGGTAATCTCAACAACACCCTCGCCCTTTTGCTGAACGCGCTGCTCAGGATCAGAGGTGTCGCCGTTATCAATGGAGGGGTAGCTCTCCACCTCATGGGTCTGCACCGTGCCTCCTATGGCAATCTTTTCATACATGCCCAGGAGGGGTGACGGATCATTGACCGTGGTATCCGCAGGTACAGCCGACAGGGAAACGGTCACGTTATTCTCATGGCCGCTGATCTGGTTAAAGCCATTCAGATAGCCGCCAGAATTCAGCTTCTGGAACCAGTCGTCGTCAGAAACCTGAACTCTGAAGGTCTTGCCGCCGTCGGTGCTGTCTGCGTTGGTTATCTTTTCGTAGGCATACAGATCCGAGGTGGATGTGGTGGCATGCACCAGCACATAGAGATCCACATCATCGGGAATGGTCAAAGGCTCGTCGCCCGCGTCCAACTGCACATAGTAATAGGTGGGATCGGCAATACGCACATAAACAGTTCTCTCGTCCGGGGACACACGATCCTGTCGTGCAAAGGTGTATCCATCAGGGTCACCGGTGGAGAAACCATTGGCCTGGGTGTCAAAGTCCGTCCAGGCGGGCGTCTGGTTTTGATCCTTGTAGCCGATACGAACGTTGCTACCACCGGTAGCCACGCTGTAGCCCGCCGTTTTGGCCTGGGCATAGGTCATTGTGTTGCCGCCCGCCACGCCCTGGGTCACATCCGCCACCGGCTGGTTAAACATGGTGAACTGATTGATGGCAATGCTGTTGATCGAACCCGTCGTGGGAATGGAGGAAAGGCCATAACCCACAAACTTGCCTTCCGCATTGCTCAACAGCACACGGACGTAGGCATATTGATTGATGGCCTTTGCGCCTTCGGTGACACCGGGGGTCACGGGGTTCGCCTGCTGCTGGTCCAGGAAGCCGAGGTTCACGAAGTAGGCGTCCTGCTTCTGGGCGGTATAGTTGTAAATGCCTCCTCCATGATGTTCGAAGTCGGTGATGGTATAGATTCCGAGATCCACACCGGTGTCGACCTTCCGCTTGTCGCTCACAACGCCCGCATTCCACCAGCCCTGACTGATCACAGCGGGCGTCGGAACATCACTGCCGGTATAACGGATCAGTATGAATCTCTTGCCACTCTCATACTCATTAAAGTTGATTTGATGATTGAAGTGGGCTGTCAGGACACCATTGCTCATGCTGAAATACGTTACGGCCTCAGGCGAATAATCATAGCCGTAAACCAGATAATTATATCCGTCAACAACCGCATTGGTGTCTATGGTCTCGCCATCCGCTCCATAGAAGGTGATGGTCACATCAGCCGACTGCGCGTCCGTCACCGTCACCACATAATTCCGGATAACCTGGGTGCCGGTGGCCTCGTCCCACTTCTCGGTGGTCATGGTCAGGGTGTAGGTGTCGTCGAAGGCCACGTCGCTGATAAGGGTCGCCTTGTCCTCGCTGAGGTACAGGGCGTCCTCAGCGGTCTCGCCCACCGCCTCGGTGAGCGCCAGGGTCACCTGGGTGACCTCCGCCTCGGGGTCCGCCCCCAGGGCCGCCAGGATGTCCGCGATGGCGTAGGTGCTGGCGCCGTCCCAGGACCAGTCGTACTCCACGCCCTGCTCGTCCACATAGTGGAAGTCCACGGTGTAGGTCACCACGTAGGGGGAGAAGCCCTCCTCCGCCACGAAGGTGAAGCCGTAGAGCACATGGGTGTCGGGGTCCTCGTCAAAGACCACGTTCTCCACCTTCCGGGCGCCGGCGGCGGTGACGTGGTAGAGCTCGTAGGTCACTTTGTCAATGACCGCGAAGCCGGAGACCTCCGCCAGGGGATTCAGGGCGGCGTCCAGGGTCACCGGGACCGTGTAGACGGCGTCGGAAGCGCCGCTCTTGGCCCCCCGGGTCTTCCGGGTCAGGCTGATGTCGAAGGCCGCATAGCCCGCCTGGCGCAGGAGGCTCTCCTGGGCCACGGGGATCTCGTAGAACTCCACATAGGTCTGTGCCGCCTCGGCGGAGACCGGGGCCGCCTCAAAGTCGCCGGCAGCCAGGGTCACCTGGGGACGGGGGTTGGTGAGGGTGATTTCATAGGTCTCCCCCGCGTCCGTCACCACGGTGAGGGTCACGGCGTCGAACCAATCGAGGGCGGTGAGGTACAGGTCGTCGTCCAGGGACACCAGGGTCTCATCGCTGACCCGCGCATCATCCAGGTAGGTGAAGGAGATGCCGCAGGTGCTCACCACCAGGGGCACCAGGGTGTAGTCCCCGATGCCGTTGAAGGCGAAGGTGTAGACCGCGGGGGCTTCCACGGGCTCGGCGCTCTGGGCCGGGTTGCGCAGGAGGAGCTCCAGGTTGGCGCCCTTGCGCTGCTTCACCTTGATGGCCACGGGCTCGTCGAAGTCCGCCAGGGCGGTGATCAGCCAGTCGGCCTCCTCCGTCAGGGCCTCCGCCGCCACCAGGCCGCCGGCCTTCTTCACGTCCACGTCGAAGACGTTCTCCATCACGGCATCGGCGTTCAGGGCGGCCACGATCGCGCTGAGGCGGACCGCCTTCTCGGCGCCGAACACATAGACCGGGGTCTCCTCCGCGGGGGTGTAGGTGGTCTCGTCCACCACGGTGTAAGTGGTGTCTTCCACCACAGTGTACGTGGTCTCCTCAACCACGGTATAGGTGGTGTCCTCAACCTCGGTGTAGGTGGTCTCCTCAACCTCGGTGTAGGTGGTCTCGTCCGCCACGGTATAGGTGGTGTCCTCGACCTCGGTGTAGGTGGTCTCCGCCGCCGGCTCCGTCACCGGCACGACTTCCACGTCCACCACGGGGATATAGGTGGTTTCGGCAGGAGTTTCTTCCTTATTATCAGCGGCGTTGTCCCCGGTGTTCTCTTCCACGGGGGCGTAGGTGGTGGCGATCTCTTCCACCACGGGCGCCTCATCCACGGGGGCGTAGGTGGTCACGGTCTCTTCCACCACGTCGGGCTCCTCAACGGGGGCGTAGGTGGTGGCAACCTCTTCCACCACGGCGGGCTCCTCAGCGGGAGCGTAGGTGGTGGCAACCTCTTTCACCTCAACGGGAGCGTAGGTGGTCACGGTCTCTTCCACCACGGCAGGCTCCTCAACGGGAGCGTAGGTGGTGGCAGCCTCTTCCACCACGGCGGGCTCCTTAACGGGGGCATAGGTGGTCACGGTCTCTTCCACCGCAGCAGGGGCCTTCTCGGCAGGGGTCCCGTCGACGGGAGCTTCGACGGTCTCCTCCGTGTAGGCCTTGACGCTCACGGTAAAGTTGCCCTTGCTGCCGGGCTTGGCGGCGGCAAAGGTGAGATAGTAGGGCTCCGCCTTCACGTTAAACTGCACCAGCAGCTCGCCGTTCTCCGCGGTGTAGGTCTGGGACCGGCCGGTCTCCCCCTTGCGGATGCGGACGAAGATGTCCATGCCGGTGGTCTTCAGCACCACGGTCTGGGCCTTGGCCGGCAGGAGGCGCACGGTGAAGATGCCGCCATCCGTCTTGATGGCCGCCTCACAGCTGTCCCCCACCTTCATCTCCTTGTCCACCGGAATGGCGGGGATCACCGGGGCATCCTCTTCTTCCACGCTGCCGGTTTCCACGTCGGCCTCCGGGGCCTGGCCCTGGGCCGCGTCGGGCTGCACATCGGCCGCCCCCCGCGCCGCAGGCAGTTCCGCCGCCGGCTGAACCGGGTCAGCCTGGGCCGCTGCCTCCATCACGTCCTCGTAGGCAGGCAGCGTCAAAACCTGGGCCTGCTCCGGCGCCAGGTCCGTGGGCGTCACCCCCTCAGCCACAGCAAAGCTTCCCAGCCCGCTGAACTGGGTCACCAGCATGATCAGGGTCATCAGAAGGGCCCGAAGACGCTGGTTAATGGTGGTGTTGGTGTACTGCTGATTCGTCCGCATTGCAATTCTCCCTCTCGCACACGCAGATGTATCTTCACCGGAGATCCCGGCGACCGCTGAATGGGTTCGGGTGGATCTGCCCCACCTCAGGGCAGAGAGTCCCCCACCCTTATTTTCTTCATCAATATAGCACAAGTCGGGAATTATTACAAGAGGAAACAAGTGCTTTGGAATGAATATTTCAGTTTTTTTTCTGATTTTCTCCTCGATTGTTGTGTTTTTGGTGCTTATTTCTTGCTCGGCAGGAATTGACAAGTCTGCTACAATGGCGCAGTTACTTGATGTAACCCAGATGTTACACCGTCTTACCCGACAGCGGCACTGGGAGGGTTTCCCATGGTCCGTTTTTCAGATTCTGTGCGTTTATTGCCCATTATAACTGTTACAAATCTATGAAGTTGTTGCGTTTATGCGTTCATTTCTGTATGCCTCCCCGGGGGTGTTCCCGGGGGTGTTCCCCGGAAGGCGAACAGTCACGCGGGTTTCTCCCCTTCCGGCCCCTCCCGCAGCCTGGCGGCGCACCGTCAAAAATGTAACGAAATCCCCCGCCGGGCCGCCGGTTCATTTCGCGTTTTCTCAGATTTTCATACATCTGTAACCCGCCGGGTTTTCGGGGGTCCGGATGGCGTCCCGCCGCGGTTTTCTGCGCTGTCCCGGGAAAGAACCGACAAGATGGCCAGAGGGCAACAGACCGGGGTCTTGAAAGAATCGACAAGCTGATCTGAAAAAAGCGACAAGTTCCCCTCCTCCGTCCGCACAGAAACTTCATAAAGCCGACACATTCAGACGCCGGAAAACCGCGCCGGGCATCACTTCCGGCGCCGTCGGGGTGTTTTTCCGGCATCCTGGATCCAGCATCCCGCCCGGGGATCCCGGGCCCCCGGGAAACTGCGCAAGGACTGACAAGCTGATCTGAAAAAAGAGACAAGTTCAGCAAATTTACGCAACTTTCGCAAAGGAGTTTCGGCAGGGCCCCGCAAACCCGCAAAAAACGACAACTTGATCTGAAAAAAGCGACACGAAAAACCGGAAATTCCCGTCCGAAACCCGACATTTTAATCTGAAAAAGCCGACAAGTTTATCCGAAAATAGCGACAAGTTGGATTCCCAATCCTTGCGACAAGTTGATCTGAAAAACCCGACAAGTTGATCGGAAAAAAGCGACAGGAAACCCACCGGGCGATCCCCTGCAAAACCTTATAAAACCTTGATTTCACCGGGTTCGTCCGCCGCCATGATGTACGGCTTCCGCAATCCCGGCAAAGCCCCGGCCCGGGCCCCGGAGGGCGACGGAAACCCCTTCCCAAAGGGGGCGGAATCGGGTATAATCCGGCTGGAAACTTGTCGTAAAACACCATGCCGGGACACCCGGGAAAGGAGGCGCAGCATGCTGCCGGAACAGACAATTCAGAAGGAACAGATCCCCCAGCCCCCGACCCCCGGGGAGGTCAGCGAAACCGACGTGGTGGGCGGCCACCAGCTGTCCATGATGGAGGACGGGGAGGCCGGGGAGGACTGGCAGATGAGCCCGCCCCCGGAGGTCTCCCGGGCCATGGTCCCCGGCAAGGAGGGGACGGAGCAGCAGCAGGTGCGGGAGCTGGTGGACACCGGCCGGGTGGTGATTCCCACCAGCCTGGCCTTCTGGAGCCAGCCCGAGACGGCAGCCCGCTTCCCCAACGCGGTGGCCATTCCCGCCGACAGCCGGGGCACCATCATCCGCTCCCGCATCGCCGGCCACGACGGCAACCGGGTCCACATCACCCACTTCGACTGCCAGATGGAGGCCACCATCGCCCAGCTGGTGGAAGAGAACGGCCTGCCCCTGGTGGTGACCCCCGCCCAGATCTACCGGAAATATGCCGCCATGGGCCGGGAGGAGCGGGTCACCAAGAAGCAGGAGGAGGAGGTCATCGCCAGCATTGACAAGCTCATCGTAACCCCCGCCACCCTGGACTTCACCCAGGAGATCCAGAACCACACCAAGCTCAAGCGCAATCCGCGCTACAACTACACCAACACCGTCATCGAGGGCACCCTGATCACGGGCGTCCGGGTCTCCCAGACCACCATCAAGGCCGCCAGCCCCGACGCGGCGGAGCAGAAGCTCCAGGCCTATTACTACAAGGGCCGCATCGTGGAGAACGCCTATGTGATCTACGCCATGCCCATGTATGCGGTGCACGACCACATGGTGAACCAGATCGCCACCTTCCCCGCCCGGCTCATCAACAGCCCGGAGGGGGCCGGCCACCAGGAGGACCTGCCGGAGAAGCGGGAGCCCACCAACGCCTCCCACGTCATCTCCATGCGCCACTACATCCTCCTGCAGATCTCCCGCATGCGGCGGGCTTTTGAGGGGGAGAAGGTCTCCGCCAAGCGGCGCATCGCCCCGGTTCCCATGTCCCACACGGAGAAGCTCTCCTTCGCCAAGATCGCCGAGAACAGCGACATCACCATCACCCCCCGCTCCCTGCGGACGCTGCGCACCAACACGGAGCGCATCCTCAACGAGCTGCTGGCGGAGCAGACCATCATCGGCTTCTCCACCTACAAAAAGGGCCGGGCCATCGACGGGGTGACCATCACCGTGTGAGCCCTCCCCCGCCCCCGGGAAGAAAGCGACAAAATGATCCGCAATTCCCGACAAAATCATCTGCAGAATCCGACAAAATCATCCGAAAAAACCGACCAGTCACCCCCAGCGACAAGTTCGCCGGAAATCCAGTCACAGCGCGGATTCCGGCGGGGCGATCCCGGGAGAAAATCCCCGGGGTAAGTATTGCAAATTATGTAAATACTTTACTGCAGAAACCTCCCCGCCTTCTTGAAAGGCGGGAAGGTTTTTGCAATAATAGAGACGAAAAAGAGAGGCGGACGGCGGGACGCGCCGGGAGGAAAAACAGCGGAAGGAGGGAAGCCGGGGATGGATGGAAAAACCGGAGCCGACCTGAGGGGGGTCTACGCCGCCTGTCGGGAGGAGATCAACCGACAGCCCCTGACGGCCTTTGTGAACCTGGAGAAGAGCCGGGGAAAGCAGATGTACTGCTGCCCGGTGTGCGGCTCGGGCACCGGCCCCAACCACACCGGGGCCCTGCGGCTCTACAGCCCCCGGGAGACCAACAGCGGCACCTGGAACGTGATCTGCTTTGCCAACCGCTGCTTCGGCGAGCGGGGCACGGACACCCTGGGGGCCCTGCGGATCCTGAACCCGGGGCTGTCGGAGTGGGCGCTGTTTCAGCGGCTGAACCTGCAGAGCCTGGGCACCCCGGTCCGGCCGGCGGAGAAGAAGGCGCCGGAGCCCCCGCAGCCCCCGGCGGTCCCGGAGAATAAGGAGCGGGAGAAGCTGGCCCGGTGGGCGGCCCAGCTCCCCGGCAGCCCCGGGGAGGCCTACCTGCTGGGGCGGGGCATCACCCGGGAAACCCAGGAGAAATACGGCCTGGGCTATGATCCCCGGCACTATTTCGGTAAGCTGGGGACCACGGCGCCGGCGGTGATCCTCCCCTACCCCGGCCGGGCCTACTATGCCGCCCGGGCCATCACGGAGAAGGCCTTCGACAAGCCCCGCAGCAGCGAGGCCGGCCCGGAACCCCTCTTCAACGGCGAGGCCCTGGCGGGGGACGAGCCGGTGTTTGTGGTGGAATCCCAGATCTGCGCCCTCTCCATCCTGCAGGCGGGAGGCGCGGCGGTGGCCCTGGGGAACACCGGGGGCGGCCGCCTGGTGGAGCAGCTGAGCCGGCAGGCCCGGCACACCCCCCTGATCCTCTGCCTGGACAACGATCCCCAGGCCGGGGACGCCCTGGAGAAGGGGCCCCGGGCCCAGGCGGAGCTGGCGGCGGCCCTGCAGGAGAAGAAGATCCCCTTCCTGGAGATCAACATCGCCGGCCACGAGAAGGACCCCAACGACGCCCTGCAGAAGGAGCCGGAGGCCTTTGCCGCCCGGGTGGCCTCCGCCCGGCAGGTGGCCTGCGTCTTCCGGGACACCCTGCGGGAGCAGGAGGCGGAGCGGGAGCAGGAGGCCATCGCCCAGGCGGAGCTCAGCGCCCGGGCGGAGCGGATGGAGTACCAGGGGGAATCCTCCGGCGGGCGGATGGAGGCATTCCGGGCGGAGGTGGCCCGCAACCGGGACCATCCCCCCATTCCCACGGGCTTTCCGGCCCTGGACCGGCTGCTGGACGGGGGGCTCTACCCCGGGCTCTACATCGTGGGTGCCATCACCTCCCTGGGCAAGACCTCCTTTGTGCTGCAGCTGGCGGACCAGGTGGCGGCCCGGGGCCAGGACGTGCTCTTTTTCTCCCTGGAGATGAGCCAGTATGAGCTGATGGCCAAGAGCGTCTCCCGGCTGACCTTCCAGCGGATGCGGGAGGCGGGGGACGACCGCTTCTGCGCCAAGACCACCCGGGGCATCCTCACGGGGAAGCGCTATGAGCACTACCTTCCCCGGGAGCTGGAGGTGATCCGGGAGGCCCAGGAGGCCTACGAGGGCATCGGCAGCCACATCTGGTTCACCGAGGGCATCGGGGACGTGAGCACCGGCATGATCCGGGAGCGGGTGGACCGCCACATCGCCATGACCGGCCGGGTGCCGGTGGTGATCGTGGACTATCTGCAGATCATGATGCCGGTGGACCTGCGGGCCACGGACAAGCAGAACACCGACCGCAACGTGCTGGAGATGAAGCGCCTGAGCCGGGACCGGAGCATCCCCATCATCGGCATCTCCTCCCTGAACCGGGAGAACTACCTCCAGCCCATCAACCTGGCGGCCTTCAAGGAGGCCGGCTCCATCGAGTACGGCTCCGACTGCCTCATCGGACTGCAGTACGAGGGCATGGACTACACCGAGGGGGAGGCGGAGAAGGCCCGGGAGAAGCGGATCCGGGAGCTGCTGCGGCGCAACGAGGGCCTGGCCCGGGACGGCCGGGCGGTGATGATCCAGCTGAAGGTGCTCAAGAACCGCAACGGCTCCCGGGGCAGCAGCGCCCCCCTGCTCTACTCCCCCATGTTCAACCATTTTGAGGAGCTGGAGGAGGCGGATGCGGCGGAGCTGGCGGCGGATCCCTTCGCCGGCTCCCCCACCGTCCCCCTGCGGAAATGATCTCTTTCACGATGGGCCCGCTGGGGTGTTTCCCCCCAGGCAAAAAACCTCCTGTCCCCTGCCGGGACGGGAGGTTTTTCCCTTGATCAAAAGCTTTTTGTATATACACATACACACAAACACACACAGCCATCGAAAGGCAGGAGAAATCTTACTTTGTGGCCTCCTCCAGCAGGGTGTTGATCAGGTCGTTGACGCTGACCCCCTCCCCCTGGGCCCGGGCCCGGACGGCCTCATAGACAGAGGGCCGCAGGAGCAGCTGCAGGCGGCGGGTCTTCTTCTCGATGTACATGGGGTTGACCCGGTAGCCCTCGGGGGCGGCGGTCTCCGGCCGGGGCGCGGGGACCGCGGGGGCCGGGGCGGCGGGGGTCCTCCCCTGGGCCGCCTCCCGCCGGGGAGCCTGGGGGGCCGGCGTGGAGATGAACTGCAGGGCGGGGTTCAACTGGGCGGTGTCCAGCTGCCGGGTGAAGCTCTTTTTCTTGTCAGCCATGCTTCTTCTCCTCCTTCAGGAACTCGTCCACAAACTTCTGGTAATCGGTGGCCACGTTGGAGCGGGGGGCGTAGGCGAAGATGTCCTGGCGCATGGCCTGGGCCTCCTTGATGGCGGTGCCCTCCCGGATGGTGGCGTGGAAGACCCGGGTCTGGAGGGCCTCGGCGGTCTCCCGCATCTTCTCGGCGATCTCCCGGCCAATGATCACCCGGCCGTTGTAGCGGGTCAGGAGGATGCCGGACACCCGCAGGGCCGGGTTGCAGTACTGCTGCACCGCCTGGACCGTGGCCCCCAGCTGGAGGATCCCCTGGAGGGAGAAGATGTCCGCCTGGGCCGGCACGATGCAGCAGTCGCAGGCCGTCAAGGCGTTGATGGTGAGGATGCCCAGGGCCGGGGGCGTGTCCACCACCACCCAGTCATACCGGTCCTCCAGGGAGGCGATGGCCTCCCGCAGCCGGAACTCCTTGCCGATGGCGGCCAGGAGCTTGTCCGCCCCGGAGAGGGCCGGCGTGGCGCAGAGCAGGTCTCCCCCCGGGGTATGGCGGATGGCCTCCGCGGCAGGGATCTCCCGGGTGAGGACAGCCAGGCTGTCGCCCCCCTCCGCCTCCCCCGCCCCCAGGGCGTAGGAGAGATTCCCCTGGGCGTCCAGGTCCACAAAGAGCACCCGCTTGCGCTTGCGGATGAGTCCTGCGCCCAGGGCCAGGGCGGTGGTGGACTTCCCTACCCCGCCCTTCTGGTTGATGATGGCTACGGTTTTCATGGCGCACCTCCCGGTATCAGCTGACCCATTGTAGCATACAAACCGGCGTTTGTACATATGTGTATAAGCATAGGCGCATACGAAAGCGCACATAAGGGAGTGGAACCCACAGGTTCGGGTACACATACACAGAAGCAGCACTGTATACACAACTGTACATACAGGAGTTAGCAGATGCAGCGGTACTGACCTGACGGGTCGTTTCAGTACGCACATACACAATGCATATACACATAAGCTGATGTGCAACACGGGCTGGCCGCTGTTCCCGGTACAGGAAACAGCGTAAGCGCGGCCACTGATGCCAGGGCCGCCCTGACCTTCCGGGGTTCGTGCGAACAGTGACTGTCTCCAGCATCCCCATAAATGTATACAGATAGACACATCCACAATAGCAAGGTGCGGCGTGAATGTAAATGAACAAAGCGTGATGAAAGCAGTATACACAGAGACGGCTACACATAGTCATCGGACCGAAGTCGGACCGGTGTGCGGCAGCGGCTGGTATGCGCAGCAGATGAAGCGTATACACATATACAGATGAACACAGCAGCAGGAGGGGCGTTATGTGTCAGGGCGCGAAGGGACAAACTGATAGTCACAGACACAAGCTGACATGCCTACACGGCAATAAACAGACACATAGGTGCATACACATATGCGCAATATGACGCGGCGGGGTGGCAGTAAGGCATCTTGGGCAAGTCGGGTTTCATGGGCGTGCGGGGTGTCACGGGCATGCTGGGTTTCAGACGCTGTGTCTGTATAGGCGCAGACGGAAATGCACATACACAAAGACAGATGTGTATATTCACGGCGCAGAAAGCGGGGGAGGGAGGTGCAGGGGCGACATAGGACGGATCTGGTCACATGGGCCCCGTTGCACGGCGGCCGCCTGAATCCGGGCGTCGGGGACCGGTCGATCGATGGATGAAGTTCCCGATGTGTGAATTCTGGGCGTGGGTGGCTGTGGACGTGGGAAGGAACCGAGGGCACACTGGAAACCGGCTGCTGCGTCATCCCGTGCCGATCCCGGGAAAACAGGCGGCAGGGATGGCGTTTCTGCGGGGTGAGGTTGCCGAGTGCTGCTCGGAAGCAGTATGCGCAGATACACATACACATAGACGCACGCGTGGGGGAGGGGAGAGTACCTGCAGGGGGCACAGGGCTGCCAGGAGATGCTGCATTCCCGTGCGGCACAGCGCTGCCAGAAGACACAATGTTGTCGGGCTGCGGCACAGACAGGCATCGGCCGGGCGTTCTTCATGAATTTGGGGGCTCCGGCGTCGGGAAACCAATTCACGGGCCAAGTACCGGACTGCATGCACGTTCTGGGGCGTGGAAATGCCGATGGGCATATTTTCGTGAAACAAAGGCGGGCTGGCGGTACGGACAGAACGGGCGGGACGGGCGGGATGGGTAGGGTGAACGGGGACGTACGGGACGGACGGGGGACGAATGTGCCAGATTGGCACAGTGGCCATGATCGGTTGCAAAGGGGACAAATCGAAAAGAAACACAGTCATTCATCAAATCCATATAATTAAAGACAGGGAACCTGACGTCTCCAGACCACAGAATACAAGGCCCGCGGACGGGGGAGGCCCATGATATGCGATTCCGGGGGCGGGGGCTCATTAGAATTTGCTTTCGCGCAGCAGAATCCGGCGGGTTATAAATGACGCAGCCGGACGGCGGACAATATCGGCAAAGCCATAGTATACAATGCTCCGGACGAGTTTTGATCCGGAACTATCCTGTAAAGAGAGGCAAAAAGTGATTGACATTTGCTATTGAAAACATATAATCGTAGTTGGTAAATTGGTTTTTTGTGGCCATTTACCGGATGGAAGCAGGATTTGCAGAATACGGGAGGGGAAACCATGACGGGTGAAATCAGGATCCGCACGATGGGTTCCTTCAGCATAGAGACCGGGGGACGGTCGTACGATCACCTGGCCGTCCGCAGCAGAAAAGGCGTCAGCCTGATGCAATACCTGATCATGGAGCAGGGCCGGGCTGTGTCCAGCCAGCGGCTGATCCGGGAGCTTTGGAGCGGCCGGCGCAGCGAGGGACCGGAGAACGCCCTGAAGACCATGGTCAGCCGGATCCGGGGGCTCCTGAACCAGGTGGAGCCCACCCTGGGCGGCTGCATCGCCTCGGTGCAGGGCGGCTACTGCTGGCGGAGTCTCCCCCAGGTGCAGGTGGACGTGCTGGAGATCATGCAGATCCTGGACCAGCTGAAGGGCGAGTGCCCGCCGGAGGTGCGCTCCGTCCTCACGGAGCGTCTGCTGGTGCTCTACCGGGGGGACCTGTTCCAGACCGGGGACATGAACAACGGCCTGTCCCTGGTGAACTGGCTCCACCGGGAGTACATCGACGCGGTGCTGAAATACATCACCCAGCTCAAGGGCGGCGAGGAGTACAACCGGATCTGCGACGTGTGCCGCAAGGCCCTGCTGGTGGACGACCTGGACGAGCAGCTCCACATCGAGCTGATGCAGGCCATGATGAACCTGAACCGGGCCGAGGAGGCCATGGCGGAGTACAGCAGGGTCATGAAGGGGGCCCGGGCCGCCATCGACCTGGAGCCCAGCGAGGAGATGCAGGCCTGCTATGAGCAGCTCTCGGAGGCCGGCTCCACCCTGCGCTTCAACCTGGATGTGATCCGCAACGAGCTCTCCGCCCAGGAGAGCGGGCGCCGGGGGCCCTTCTTCTGCGACTACCGGGCCTTCAAGGAAATCTACAATATCCAGATGCGGAACCTGGAGCGGCTGGGCTCCACCATGTTCCTGGGGGTGATCATGCTGGGCGAGCCCGGGGACAACCTCAGCTCCGTCAGCCGGGAGAGCGGCATGGCCGGCCTGCAGGAGATCCTCCGGTGTAACCTGCGCAAGGGCGATATCGTCACCCGCTTCGCCGACAACATGTACGCCATGCTCCTGCCCACCGTGAACTACGAGACCGGCAACATGGTGATGGAACGCCTGGAGCAGATGTTCTACCGGGAGTATCCCGCCCGGAACATCACCTTCCACGCCCGAATCAGCCCCATGGGGGGCAGCCGGTAAAATAATTTCAGAAAATCTTCCACCGGTAACGCATGTTACCATCCGTGTTACCGGGGATGGATATAATGAGGTCGCAAGCTGAAAAAAGCCAACGACCGACGGCGAAAGCGCCGCTGACCAGGAGGTACCACTGATGAAGAAGACCATTGCCCTGATGATGACCCTGCTGATGCTGACCGGGATGATCCCCAACGTCCAGGCCGAGGAGGAGGCCATCGCCTCCCCCACCGACCTGGTGGAGACCGTGGCCCGGGAGATCCCGGAGACCGAGCAGACCGAGGAAGTCGAGCAGACCGAGGAAGTCGAGCAGATCGAAGAGACCGAGGAAGTCGAGAAGACCGAGGAAGTCGAGCAGATCGAAGAGACCGAGGAAATCGAGCAGATCGAGGAAGTCGAGCAGATCGAGGAGACCGCGGAAGCCTTCACCGGCAGCCTGAACCTCTTCCTCCTGAACAAGGAAGCCCTGACCGAGGGCGCCACCGTGGAGCTGAAGGCCGCCGTGGCCGAGGCCAACCTGGCCTACGAGCTCACCTGGGAGCGCCGCGACACCGACAAGGGCGAGGATGCCCCCTGGGAGCGCATCGGCACCGGCGCCCACTACAGATTCGAGGCCCGGAAGGCCCTGGAGCGCTTCCAGTACCGGGTGGTGCTCACCGCCGAGGACGGCACCGTGCAGACCAGCCGCATCTGGCAGCTGAAGCTGGCCGAGGAGATCGCCGAGGAGACCATCGAGGAGCCCGCCGAGGAGATCACCGAGGAGACCATCGAGGAGCCCGCCGAGGAGATCACCGAGGAGATCCCCCAGGAGATCATCGAAGCCGCTGCTGAGGACATCGTCGAAGAGACCGAAGAGGAGACCGAGGAGGAGCCCGCCGAGGAGATCACCGAGGAGATCCCCCAGGAGATCATCGAAGCCGCTGCTGAGGACATCGTCGAAGAGACTGAGGAAGAGACCGAGGAGGAGCCCGCCGAGGAGTTCCTGCAGGAGGCCGCGGAGGTCACCGCCGAGATCGCCCTGAGCGACGAGGAAGAGAACGAGGACGAGGATGAGGCCTCCGAGGAGGACGACACCCTGGAGCTGGACGACTACGAGACGCCCCTGGGCCTCATGAATCCCACCACCATCACCCTGGAGAACACCACGGAAGAGGCCTTCACCGACGTGGCGGTCCGGGAGGACGCCGACGGCATGAGCGCCATCTTCACCGCCCTGCCCGAGGGCGCCCAGGTCACCGTGCTGGCCGTCGAGGGCGACTGGGCCATGGTGCTGGTGGACGGCCAGCCCGGCTACATCTTCGCCTCCGACCTGGCGGCCTGGATGGACCTGAACGCCGCCGAGGAGACGGAGCAGAAAGTGACCGTCTTCTCCTCCCGCCGCAGCGTCATGCACGTGGGGGAGCGCATCGAACTCACCAGCCGCCTGGAGGGCTTCGAGGGCATGGCGCTGACCTACCAGTGGGAGCGCGACACCCACGACGGCCAGGGCTACCAGCCGGTGGACGGCGCCCGGGAAGCCAGCTACGCCTTCAATGCCACGGCGGAAACCCTCCGCTGGGACTGGCGCCTGGTGGTGCACTACACCCAGGGCTGAAGCGCCTGAAGCTTACTCCCGGAGCGGCAGCAACAGCCGCTCCGGGTATCTCCGGTTATAGACAGGAACCCATTATGGGAGGTAACAGATGATGAATACCAGCCGCTATTCGTTGGAAAGCCGTCTGCTGGCCCTACTGCTGTCGGTGCTGATGCTCTTCCAGAGCACGCCGGCCGTGGCCGTGGCGGAGGACGGGAACGCGGTGGGCGAGTCCAGGGGCAACGCCGTCTATACGGTGACCTTCATGGACGGCGAGACCGTGGTGGACCAGCTGCTGGTCAATGAGGGGGCGGGGATCACGGATCCCCCCGCCGCGCCGGACCACGAGGGCGGTGTTTTCACCGCCTGGCTGCTGAACGGCAGCCCCGTGGCGTTTTCCGAGGAGAGCCCCTTCACCCCCACCGGGGACGTCACCCTGACGGCCCAGTATGCCAACGCGTACCTGGTGGAGTTCAGGGACGGGGACACCGTGGTGGCCTCGGACTATTACCAGGAGAACACCACCGTGGACGGCCTGCTGCCCGCAGACCCGGAGCGGGAGGGCGCGGACTTCCTGGGCTGGTTTGACGATGACGTGCAGATCACCGCGGACACGGTGGTCACCGGCCCCATCACTGCCCAGGCCCGCTTCTCCAGCGACCTGGTAGTGACCTTTGAGGTGGACGGGGAGACCTACGCCGAGGAGACCTATGCC
Organism: Clostridia bacterium; assembly: GCA_017519405.1. Classification (GTDB taxonomy): domain Bacteria; phylum Bacillota; class Clostridia; order Christensenellales; family Aristaeellaceae; genus RUG11272. Next base: position 4,889 of record JAFWSH010000032.1, on the reverse strand, counting down.
ACCCCTGGGAGCCGGCTGGAGACCCTGCCGGAGCCGCCCTTCAAGAGCGGTTTCCGCTTCGCAGGCTGGTTCAACGACGAGGACGAGGAGGTCACCGAGGACACCCTGGTGAACGAGAGCTTCACCGTCACGGCCAAGTTTGAGGACGTCCGGGTTTTCCAGGCCCGGGTGAGTTTCTATTACATCAACTACTCCGGCCAGGAGTATGAGTTCGACGCCACCATCCAGCAGTTTGAGAAGAAGGACCTGCCCGTCACCATCGAGGTGCCCCCGTCCACCAAGGTGGATGAAGCCACCCAGCCTGACGCCTCGAAGCAGATCTACTATCCGGAGGTTTCCACCGTCACCATCTCGGAGACGGACCTGGACACCGCCATCGCCGGGGCGGAGGAGGACACGGATCTGGTCACCGTCTACAAGAAGGTGAAATATGTCCCCTACACCGTCACCTACAAGATTCATTACATGCTGAAGGACCTCGACGGGGACGGCTACAGCCTCATCGAGGAAGTGGACGGCTTCGGCATGAAGTATTCCTTCATCAACCCCCCGGTGAAGGAGTATGCCTACGCGAACTTTGAGAGCGCTGACAGCCAGGTGGTGGACACGGACGGCACCGTGCTGGAGGTCCGCTACGCCCGGAAGGGCTACACCCTGACCTACGACACCGAGGGCGGTGACTACATTGCCGCGGTGAACGCCCCCTACGGCACCCAGATCACCCTGCCCGCCACCGCCACCCGCCAGGGCTACGACTTCGGCGGCTGGTACACCGACGAGGCCTGCACCCAGGCCGCCGGCGCCACCCTGACCCTGGAGCACAACACCACGGTCTACGCCAAGTGGACGCCCGCCCAGGTGAAATACACCATCGTCTATATGATCGAAAACGCCAACGACGATGGCTATTCCTTCCTGGCCAGCGTTGAGCAGAGGGCGGCCACCGGCACCCAGCTCAGCCTCACCGGCAGCCAGGCCAACGAATATGCGCCTACCACGGGCAACAATAAACTGGACAAGAACAACTTCACCTTCAAGGACTCCACCACCGAGACCATCAAGGCCGACGGTTCGTCCGTGATCACGGTTCACTACAGCCGGATTGTGTATACCATCAGATGGAATGGTGATGTGTACAACACCGACGGCAGTCGTCGTGCACAAAACCAGGGCAGCGGTAGCATTACAGCCAAGTACGGCGCGACCATCACCCCGCAGTGGGTGGCGACCTTCAACAACCGTTATCCTGACTATGCATGGAGTCCCACCAAGAAAAATAACGACAAGGTTATCAGCTTTGACACCATGCCGGGCAAGGGGGACAGCAAGTGGACCCTGAACGGCACGACCTTTACGCTCTATGCTTTTGACTTCTCCACCACCAAGACCCAGACCCTGAACTACTGGCTGGAGAACTACGACAGCGATACCACCACCACCCGCAACGGCAATACCTACGGCCTGTACAAGAGCGTCACAGGCAAGTTCAATTACCTGTATGACGACTCCGACTTCTATCAGATTGTCGGGTATACCAAGGACGGGTATACCGCGAGTTACACCGAGCATGTGGAGGAAGGCCATTACGAATGGAGGGGCTGGAGGCAGGTCTGGGTTGTAGATCGTGAGTACGACCGTGAGGCGAACTATACGCTGGGCAACGGTACGCCCGACGCAAATCTGACCGTCAACTTCTACTATGCCACCCAGTCCTACCCCCTGACCTTCAACAACTACGACGGCGAGCAGATCAGCACCCAGCAGGTGAAGCTGAACGCCAATATCAGCAGCTATCTGCAGGACAACATCCCGGAAGCCCCCGTGGATGGCGCCACATGGCGCGGCTGGTTCACCGACGCCGAGCACACCAGCCCCTATGCCGGCAACGGGAAGATGCCTGCCGGCCTGGTGCTCTACGGTGATTTCACCATGCCCGAGTACACCTTCACCTTCAACCCCAACGGCGGCCTGCTGAACGGCGGCACCGACCCGGTGACGGTGGAGAACATCCCCTACGGCAGCAAGCAGGAGAACAACCAGACCCCCACCCGGGAGGGCTATGTCTTCACCGGCTGGTACAATGGTGCCGCGGACTCCGCCACGCCCTACGACTTCACCAGGCCCCTCACCGGGGACGTGACGGTCTATGCCCACTGGAGCCCCATTCCCCTCACCTACACCGTGCACTACTACATGGCCGGCACCACCAACCAGGTCACCGATGACCGGACGGTGGATGCCCAGGTTTACGGCATCGGCGACACGGTGACGGAGAAGGCCATCGCCATCACCGGCCTCAAGCCGGACGCCAGCTCCAAGACGCTGACCCTCACCGGCAACGACGACGACAACGTCATCATCTTCTACTATACCCAGAAGCCCGGCGAGCTCACCTACACCGTCCGCTACCTCATCCGGGACACCGAGATCCCCGTGGCGGCCCCGGACGAGCGGGTCGTGGACGGCAGCACCATCTCCGTGCGGGCCATCGCCAAGCCGGTGGACAAGGACTACATGGCGTCCCACGGCGCCACTGCCGCCCAGCTGGCCATGGATTATCATCCCCAGCCCGAGGTCGTGGATCACATGATGACCTCCGGTGAGAACATCATCTATGTCTGGTATGACGACTACAACACCGGCACCGTGGTGATCCGCTACCTGGACATGGACGGCAACGAGATCAAGGCCGCCGCCACGAAGACCGGCAAGGTCAACGCCACGGTGAACTTTGACGTGACCAGCCTCAACGGCTGGAGCTTCAAGAACTCCGTGGTGGACGGGGTCTCCGGCTCCAAGAAGAGCCTGAAGCTCACCGCCGCCGGCACCCACTACGTGGACGTCTACTTCCAGCGGAACCTCCGCATTGTCGGCGCCACCAAGGAGAAGACCTTCGACAATAAGTACCTGAAGCTCTCCGGCGTGGGCGACGTCACGGTGACCGGCCTGATGCCCGGACATACCCTCACCGGCATCGCCTACTCCAACGCCTCCGGCCGGAAGAACGCGGGCACCACCACCATGAAGCCCAAGAACGCGGTGATCACCGGCCCCAACGGCACTGTCAACAGCTACTACAAGATCACCTATGTGGCGGGCTCCGTCACGATCCACCGCAGGGACGTGGTGGTGACCATCGCCGGCGACCAGGTGAACCAGACCTATGACGGCCGTGCCCACACCGCCGGATACAGTGTCACCAGCATCAGCGACAGCCTCTATAAGGCCTCCTATGTCAGGTTCACCGGCACGGTGGGCTCCGTGACCCGCACGGACGTGGGCCGCTCCGACCTGGTGCTGCAGGGTCTTTTCGCCAACGGCACCACCACCGCCGCCAAGAACTTCAACCCCACCTTCCATGTGACCGACGGCTATGTGAACATCACCCCCGCCACCCTGGACGTGTACTCCGACAGCGCCACGAAGGTCTATGACGGCACCCCCCTGACGGCCGCGGGCTGCAGGGTGGAAGGCCTCCAGAACGGCGAGACCCTGCCGGTGCACACCACCTCCAGCCGCACGGACGCGGGGGAGACCTGGAACGACGTGGCCTTCGACTGGGACACCGCCACCGCCAAGCAGGGCAACTATACCATGGCGTGGCACAACGGCAAGCTCACCGTCACCAAGGCTGACCTGACCATCACCGCCAAGCCCCAGACCTATACGTACGACGGCCAGCCCCACGGCACCCCCGGCACCTACACCGAGGGCTTTGACACCTATGTCACCGTGTCCGGCCTGGGCACCGGCGACAGCCTCACCACTCTGACCCTGGCGGGCCAGCAGACCGACGCCGGCGTCTACGCGGGCGAGCTGGTGCCCTCCGCCGTCGATGTGAGCTATGGCCACCGGCCGGACAGCGACATCGAGACCCTGACCCTGGACACCAACTACAATGTGGTGTACGTGAACGGCACCCTCACCATCAACAAGGCCTCCATGACTGTGGAAGCGGTGGACTATGAGGGCGTGTACGACGCCGAAGACCACGACGGCGGCGCCACCCCCAGCGTGACCGAGGGCACCACCCTCCAGTACTCCACCGACGGCGGCACCACCTGGAGCGACACGGCCCCGTCCATCACCGACGTGGGGGAGGTTACATACACCGTCAAGGCCACCAACCCCAACTATGAGGACGCCACGGACGAGGGCACCCTGACGGTGACCCCCGCCTCCGTGACCGTCACCGCAGACGACGCCGGGAAGCCTTACGACAACGATCCCACCAACCCGACGACCTACACCGCCACGGTGGAAGGCCTGTTCGGCGATGACACCATCACCTACACCGTGACCCGCCAGGCGGGGGAGGCTGTGGGCGAGTATCCCATCACTGCCGCCGGCGAAGCGGAGCAGGGGAACTATACCGTCACCTACGTGCCGGGAACGTTCACCATCACGCCCATTGACGTGACCGTGACCATCATCGGCAACACCAACACCACGCCCTACGACGGCCAGGAGCACACTGTGACGGGCTACACCGCCACGGCCAGCACCAGCCTGTATGACGTGACGAAGGACTTCACCTTCAGCGGTAACGCTGAGGCGAAGCGCATCGATGTGGGCACCACCTACATGCAGCTGGTGAAGGAGCAGTTCGCGAACACGAACCCGAACTTCAAGACCGTGACTTTCGAGGTGACCGACGGCTACCAGGTCATCACGCCCATCGACGTGACGGTGACCATCATCGGCAACACCAACACCGCGCCCTACGACGGCCAGGAGCACACCGTGACGGGCTACACCGCTACGGCCAGCACCAGCCTGTATGACGTGGAGAAGGACTTCACCTTCACCGGCACCGCCGAGGCGAAGCGCATCGATGTGGGCACCACCTACATGCAGCTGGCGAAGGAGCAGTTCGCGAACACGAACCC
>JAFWSH010000011.1 GCA_017519405.1 Clostridia bacterium | reverse complement strand
TCCGTCACCTCGGGCTCCGTCACCTCGGGCTCCGTCACCTCGGGCTCCGTCACCTCGGGCTCCGTCACCTCGGGCTCCGTCACCTCGGGCTCCGTCACTTCGGGCTCCGTCACTTCGGGCTCCGTCACTTCGGGCTCCGTCACTTCGGGCTCCGTCACCTCGGGCTCCGTCACCTCGGGCTCCGTCACTTCGGGCTCCGTCACCTCGGGCTCCGTCACTTCGGGCTCCGTCACTTCGGGCTCCGTCACCTCTGGCACGGCGGGCGCCTCAACAGAGGCGGGAGCAGGCTCCTCAGCGGGGGCCTCCACCGTCTCCACCACAGGGGTGGTCTCGGGCTGTACCGCTTCCTCCTCCGCGATCATCCCGACGGGGGCCACGAAGGTCACCATCAGGACCAGCGCCAGCAGGAAGCTGATCAGTCTCATCTTTTTCATGGTTGATTGTTTCCTCCTCGCTTGATGGATTCAGGCTCGCGGAGGAAGCTCTACGGAAAATACTCATCCAGAAAATGCATGTCCGCCCGGTCTTGCCGCCGGGCCGGTTTGCTCTCACAGGCGCGTCGGCCTGTCGGTTTCTCATGGTGGACGGGCATGGGCACCAGGGCGTGCCCCTGGGGCTCGTCCCCCCCGGGGCTGCGCTGAAGGGCCGTCCGCCGCTGGGTCTCCCGGGGCACGGCGTCCATGGCCCGGAAGGGACGGCGGTTGGCCGCGGCGATGTCCCGGGCCGGGCCCTCCGCTGCGCCCAGAATCACCACCTGGTCCGATCCCGCGAAAAGCTCCGCGCCGGCGATCACCACCGACTCGGGAATGCTGACAAACTGCAGCCGGGCGTTCTCCGCGAAGACCCGGTCCCCCAGGGCTGTCACCGACTCCGGCAGCAGCACCGCCTGGGCGGCGGTCCCGGCGAAGGCCTCGTCGCCGATCATCTGCAGGGAATCAGGAAGGAAAAACACGTCCTTGCCCTGGAGGACCTCGAAGGGCAGCTGATGCGCCAGCGCGTAGGCCTGGGCCGCCGACCCCTCGGTTCCCCGCAGCTGCAGCTCCGGACTGTCCTCGAAGGCATCCTCCGCAATCTCCGTAATTCCCGCAGGAATCGCAACGGACGACAGGGATTCGCAGCCCTCAAAGGCGCTGGGGTCGATGGCGGCCGACGCCGGGGTGCAGCGCAAAAGAAGGAGCACAGCCAGCACAAAAAGCCACGTCAGCGGTTTGCATGCCCGGCTTCGACGCATTGCGGCTGCCTCCTTTCTGATGATCAATGGGATTCTTCTGATACCAGCAAAAGAGGAATGTATACTCCCCCGGATGTTATTTTATTTGAAAACTGGGAAAAAAGCAAGGGATTCTGGATGTTCACGATGATTTGTCACATGGTGGTCTTGACATGGGGGTCATTATAAAGCTTCCTGTCACTTTCATGATCCATCATTCTCGGGTACTAATCAGATTCCAAAACGCTTTACATGGCCAGGCTTATAGCGTAACTTGACATATGCTTTTTTTGCCATGTACATGATGCTGATCATCGTGCTTGTATACGGACATTTCCCCAGCCATTTTACCATTATCACCGCATAGTGGTCCGGCTTCACGGAGGAGAAATCAACTTTCATAAAGCCATCTTTCAGACAGATTTCCTGCATTAGTGTGTTTTGATCCTGGGTTCCCGATATAATCCACTTGTACTTGCCGGCTATCGCAGCGTCATAAACTGCTGTGAAAAGCTTTGTGGCGATATGCATTCCTTTATACTCCGGTAACACACCTACAAGAATCCGATCCACAGCTGGGCCCTTCACGCACCAGAGGGAGCACTTTTTGATTCTGTAGGAAACTGTCCCAACAACCTTGTCCCCGTCCATGGCGACAAAGCATTTGCCGTTGGGTCCGATATGCTTCTCCAGCTGCTCCCCCGTCATGAGTGCGGTACGCACCACAAAGCCCTTCTGCCGGTTGCTCTCGTGGGCCCGGTAGAGCACTTCGTGAATCTCTTCATAGGAGACTGACTCGGGTTTCTCCATAATGACGATATCGGGCATTCATCCGTCCTCCATCCGAATTAGTGTTCATGCGGTTTGGCGCTTTTTGCGAAGGATCTTCATCAGCATGGCCCTGGCAAACTTGCCAGTGGGTTTATTCCACACCGCCAGGATATAGATCAACGGCACCAGCAACGCGCAGAAAACAGTATGGGCAACCACGGAAAGCCACCCCAAGCCGGAGAGCACGTGTGTACAAATCAGGTAACAGATCGCACCGCTGAGCACCAGAAGCAGCGTGTAAGCAGCGTACCTGACAAAGTAGCCCCGGATGTACTCAGGCTTTTTGAATCCGTATTTGTGAATGATGATGGGATCGTACCAGACAATCGTCAACCAGTCCGCAGCAATCGTGCCCACCAGCACGCCACAGATTCCCCAATACCGGACCAGGATGACGGAGACAACAAGGTTGATCACCATCCCCGCAACGGGGCGGTACTTTGCCTGCTGAAACAGCCCCATGCTGTTGCGGAAACGGGACAGTTCATGCCGGACAGCCAAGGTGTAAATCTCCAGCCCCATCAACGCTGAGAAGGGCTGCTGGAGCACCCAGCCGGAACCCACCCATACATCGATCAATTCATCCGCCACACAGAACAGGCCGATGCACGCCGTCGCGCCGATCACGGCGGTGATGAAGTTCATGAGAATAAACACATCATATTCCTTGTGGCCTTTGTTGGTCACATGCAGATTCCCCAGGCTATGAACCACCGAACCGTACACACGGTTCATGATGGTTCCCATATGGGTATAGAAAATGTAATAATTCGAATAGAGTGCCACATAATCCAACCCCAGAAAAGAGGAGAGCACCAGATTGTCCGTCGCCTTCAGCACCACCCCGTTCATTTTGTAGATCATCAGCGCGTAGCAGTCCTTCACCACGCCCTTGATCTCTTCTTTGCTAAGCCTCTCCGAATCCTTTTCATTGATGAACGGATACCGGATATTGGCAATGATCGCGATGGCAATATTCTCCCCGATGGTTGTCAGGATCAGCACACCCACATACAGCGTAAAATCACGGGCAGTACTGAGCAGGATAATCTGAACAATGCTGGAGATAATCGTCCCGCCCAGCTTTACCAGGTTCACAATATACTCTTGTTGGTTCGCCTTGATAATCGCCCGCTTATACGCAAAGAAAAGGTAGGAACTGATGGTGCGGAACAGGTAGAGCAGGAAGATGAACACAGGGTTGATCTGCAGCGCCGCCAGCTTGCCATAGTCCTTCACCAGATAAGGCAAGACGGGAATCATCAGCAGCCCGATGCATCCGATTACAAGCCCGATCCACCGGTAGACTCTCCGGTAGAAATGCATCAGGACAGTGATCCGCTGCTGGTCCTCTTCCGCGATTGGCTGGTACAGCTTGTACAGGATGGCGCTTCCAACACCCAGTTCTGCCAGGGAAAGCATCGACAGGATATTGGAAAACACGCTGCCGATTCCCAAATATTGCTTTCCGAGCGTGTGGATAAAGACAGTGCGGACAACAAACTGAAGGATAATCCCGACCAGCTCACCACCCATTCCTGTGATGAAGTTGAATATGGAGTTTTTTGTCCTGGAAGCCGGCTTCCCGAGTCTTTGATGCCTCTGTGTCAAATCAACCCCTCTTTCCCAACCGGATGTCCCGCCTTCCTGCTCTCTCAGCCGGGGAACATCCGCTGCGCCCGGGCCAGGTCGGCCGCGTCATCAATCTCGCACCACATATTCTCCGGCACCTCGACCACCCGCATATCACACTCACGCAAATACATCAGGCTTCCCAGCACCTTCTCGTAATAGCTCTGCTCACCCATATGCTCCACATACCACCTGATCAGCGGGAGATACCGGTCAGCAAACGCTTTGGTAAACCGGTACATGTTGACCGTTTTGCGTGTGCTGCTGTAGTCGAAGCCTTCTCCCTGCCACTTGCCCAGGATGAGCTCCACCGCCCGGTTCCCGTCTACGCGGATCACCGTTCCGTCCATGGTGTCAGGATTGAACGGGCTCACAAGAATGCTGCACTCGCCCTTGCCCGCCATCAGTGCCTCGAGCATCTCCTTGTGATAGAAGATGTCGCACTCCAGCATCAGCATGTCATCGTCGCAGAAATCGGCTGCCTGATACAAACTTACGATATTGTTTGTCTCAAGATAGCGGGAATTCTCAAAATATGTGATGCTTGCACCCCGCCAGCTCGGGCCGATGTGATCCCGGATATAATCCGCCATATGTCCGACCACAATGCCGATTTCCGTGATGCCCAAATCCACGAGATTGTTCAGCGCATTGACCAGCAGAGGCGTATGGTTGACCTCCACCATGGACTTCGGAATGGACAGGGTGATGGGCTGCAGCCGCTTGCCGAAACCCGCCGCCAGAATCAGTGCCTTCATGTCTTTATTCTCCTTGCATCATCGTCCGGAATGTTTCTTCGATTTCCTGCCGTGTATGCTGCTGCAGGTACTCTTCATAGGGGATCTCCGGCTCCAGAATGAGGCCGCCATGTGTTGTCGCACTGTGCCGGATCACCATATAATCGCCATATTCCGTCCGGAGTCTGTCGTCGAATCCGGTCGGAACCGGAATCTGCGTAAACTCGAACGGCATCATCTCCACCGACTCAAAGCTTTCCGCTTTCCAAATGTGCTTTGCCTTGCCGCGGGAATACGCAACATAGCTGACATTCTTTCCCTTCGTACCCGCATATGCCTTGCAAAGCGCATCGTATTTCCGGAACAGCCGATCAAACCCATAGACCGACAGGGCAGACCGCACGCAGTTCCGGGCAGCCCTGTAGAGAAATCCCCGCTTCTTTGTCTCCTTGATATGATCCTTTTCGTAATGAATATACAGCAGAGAATACAGTCTCTTGATCTTCCCGATCCATCTGCTCCGCTCCGAAGGATCGTCGGGAAGATAATCGACACAGAAAACATCAATAAAGATGCCCTTGTTTGACCCGTTGCGCAGATCTGACGCGCCGATGGCGGTGGTCCGGGAATTCCTCAGCCTTGCATAGCCGCGATAAAACCCTGGATCCGTGTAAGCACACTGGAAGAAATAAGGAGACTGGAACTCCGATTCTGCGACACTGACCAGCCGGTCATAGTCCTCCCGCAGCATCACGATGTCGATGTCATCATCCCATGGAATGAAGCCGTGATGGCGAACCGCGCCGATCAAAGTGCCGGAGTCCGCATACCATCTCAACCCGTATTTTTTGCACACCCGGTCGAACTCGGCCATAAGGTCCATTTCAACAGCCCAGACCTTCTTCATCTTCTCTGAGATGGTGAAATCGTTTCTGGTTTCCTCCCGGAAAAATGCTTCAGGAATACTGATTTGGAGCGGTACCAACAGCAAGGCATCTCCTTCCGGTGTTGATTTCCTGTTCGCTGCTATCTGCTGTCAATCGTTCTGCAGGCAGGATGCCCGCGGATACTATATCACAGTTACTCTTTACCATCAAGTCAAATGCGGCCCCGGGCATCTGACCATAGTGCCCGGAAGAGCCGGCGGTCAGGTCGCCATCTGCTGGATTCTCGCCATCAGGTAGTCCACGGTTCTCTCGGCATTTCTGCCATCCTGGAAGGCGTTCGCCAGCTGGCAGACCTCCCTGCGCTCGTCCCGCAGGTTATCCACACCCCTCGCCACATCGGCGATAAAGCGGACCATGTCCGGCACATCATAGATCTTTTCCCCGCCCCGCATCACCGTGTCCATGTCCACGGCGAAGCCGGGATGCTCGGCATATGTCCGGAAATCATCCCACACCAGCCCGATCGGCTTATCCACCAGGGTATAGTCGTAGTACACGGACGAATAGTCTGTCAGCAGCGCGTCGCAGCTGGCGATAAACTGGTAGGAATTCAGTCCGGTGCCGTCGATAAACGCATCATCGATAAAGAGAATGTTGCTCAGCTTCATCTCGTGGATCACCGACACATCCTGGGCCGGGTGGGGCTTGACGGCGATCAGCACCTGATTCTCCTGTGCGCACCGATTGATTTCTCTGGCGCTTCTCTCGTCCCAGATCAGGGGAATCGGATGCTCACAGTCGGTATAGTGCGATCCGTTTTTATGCTGCCGGAACGTGGGATACCAGACGATGACCTTGCGGTAGGGCTGGGCAAAAAAAGGATGCAGGTCCGTTCGGAACGAAGTCAACACATCGTTCCTCGGATATCCGCAGATGAAGATCTTGCTGCGGTCGATCTGATACACCCGGCTGTGCAGCTGTGCGCTGAACTCAGAGGCCGCCAGCACATCCGTGAATGTGTCCGGAAGATGGTAGTACGTCGTAAACTTCTTGATGGTCGTCCCGTGGCCGAGATAGGCATTCACCGTCTTCGGGTTTGGAGAGGATACAATCCGGTTGCTGCAAACCACGCATTGGGCCTTCAGCAGAAGCATCAGGAACTTCAGGCGTTCTGTCCTGTACACATACTTGACTCCCGCCGGAGCCGTGCCGGCAAAGCCGTCGTCCAGCACCCAGATCAGCTTGTCCCGATCAAAGCCCCGCCTGACGAACTCGTCATAGACCGCCATGGCGTTGTCCGTAAAAGCCGGCGCACTCTCAAAGAGGATGCAGCTGCGCTTGACCAGCGGCGAGGCCAGCCGGCCAATGATGCCCATCACGTTTTTCTTCAGCTTTTTCATTACTGCCATCCCCACTTCATATGAATCGTCCGGTGCCGCCTATGCCTCTTTCTGCCGCTTGAGCAATCTGTCAATCATGACCACCACGGTTTCGTCAAAGCATACAGCCAAGACACAGGTGACCGCGATCACGGTGAAAAGGCTCAGGTATGGGCGGGTCTGGGCCATGCCCAGTCTGTCCATGATGTCCATCGGCAGTCTGTGTATGATGTAGATGCTGAACACATGGCTGCCGGCAAAAGCAAGCACGGCGCTGGTGAGTTCAACGCGCATGCTGATCAGCAGTACAATCGCCGTGAAGAGGAATACGCGCGCCTCATACACAGGAAAATACATGGGCAGGAAGGAGACGATGCCATACAGAACCGCAGCCAATGGCAGGGCCATGTGCCAGCGCAGAATCGGCTCTATCCTTTTGCGGTACATCGAGAACAGCATGCCCAGCGGATAGACGAGGAGCGTGTTGTAGAAATAGGTGTCCTTCCCGAGGACCTTCAGCGCGGCTATGAGCACAAAGCAGAGCAGCACAACGGCCGCAGCCCTCGCAGCGTTCTTGAACCGGTCGCCGGGGATGACAAACACCAGAAAAGTGATCACATATAGACAGAGCGTGACAAAGATATACCAGTTTGAGTTGCCCACGCTGGACCATCCGACCAAGGCCAGAAGATAGTGTGTTACGGAATAGGTCTTCCCGATCAGTGCCTTGTAGATCATATAGACAATGACCACGGAGACGAATTGCAGCAGCACCTTCAGGAAGCGGCTTGGCAGCGTCTTGACATACTCCTGCCCTCTCCTTTTGATTTGTTCCATGATGCCATATCCGGAATAGAACATGAACATCGCCACCAGGGACTGGCCGATGTTTTTCTTCAGGGACAGGAACATGGCGTCGTCCGCACCGGGCGTGATGTAGGAGCTGAAATGGTAAAGCAAAACCAGCAGGGTAAAAATGCCCTTTACCCTGACGGTTGATTCCTTGGACATATAGTCACTGTTTTCTTGCCTTGGGACTGCCCGGATGGTGCAGAGAACGAGGGCGAGAAGAAACCAGTTCACGCATATCACTCCTCATTTCCCGTAGAACAGGGAATCCAGCCAAACCCCGGCGGTCCGGAGAAAGCCAGGAAGCTTCAGAATCGCGGACATCACTCTCTTGTGCCGGGTGACTCTCCCGGGTGCTGCCTTGACATAAGCCGACAAGTCAATTCGGGGCAGGTCCTCCCGGAAGGCGTCCGTCTGCAGCAGTGTCCGGTAGCGCCTGTACCGTTCTCCCGGCGAAGGCGTCATCTGCGCGATGGCCTTGTGCATTGTCAGGAAGATCATCAGCAGGCGAATCCTGTATGCATCGGCAAATCCCAGCCCTGTCCAGCGGTCGCGGTCGGCGGAGAAAGCTGCCAGCAGATCCTGCTGATCGTCGAACGTTCTCTTCGGATCCTTGTCTCTGCTGAGGGAGTTGGGAACCAGGTTGACGGTATAGCCGATTTTGCTGTCCACCACGATGGTCTGGCACTCCGTATATGTCTCAAAGGCAAAGAGGCTGTCCTCAGAGATGCGCACACCAGTGTTCAGCCGAAATCTGCAGGCAATTTCACGCCGGAAGACCTTTGGACAGAGGCGCGCCATCCAGGCGCTGCCGAGCACGCTGTCTGCCCTTCTCGGGAGGGAGGAGATTGCATAGTCCAGGACAGGCCTCATATCCTCCTCCCCGGAAAGCACATGAACGCCTTCCCTGGCCTGCCGCGTCCTGACAATCGTGTGATCCTGGGCAAGCTGGATCCCCGCCACATAGAGATCGGCCCCATGGGCCTCCAACTCGCGGATTGCATCCTGAAAGAAATCCACCGACAGCTCGTCATCCGAGTCCACAAACGATACATAGGGGGAGGTTGATTCGTCCAGTCCCCTGTTTCTGGCCGCGGAAGCGCCCGCGTTTTTCTGATGGATCACCAGGAAACGGGGATCCTCCGATGCAGTGCTGTCAAGATACTCCGCCGTCTCGCTACGCGATCCATCGTCCACCACAATCGCACGCCAGTCGACAAAGCTCTGCCTCCGAACGCTCCCAAGGCTTCTGCCCAGCACTTCCCTTGCCGTGTTGTAGACAGGAATGATGACATCAATCACCGCCATGCTGCTCCGCTCCCTTCAGCCGTCGGATCAAATACCGGCAAATCTTCACGCTGCTGTCAGGCTGCTGAAAGCAGCCGAGTTTCTCCCGGAATTGACTGACCCGGGATTCCCAGGCCTCCGCATCCGGCCCCTCAATCTCTGCGCAAAGCGCGTCCATCGACAGGCTGCAGGGGAAGGGCAGATCCGCCATCGTGAAATAGGTCCCGCGCCCGCCGCTGTACTGCTCCAGATCCGGGCAGTAGAGCAGCACCCGCCGGCCGGCCTCCATGGCGTCGAACATGCAGCTGGAATAGTCGGTGATCAGCATCTCCGAGGCCATGATCTGCTCGTTGATCCACGGATAGGCGCTGCCGTTGAGGACCCGGTCCGTATAGCGGAGTCCCTCCGCCTGCTGCGTGATATTCGGGTGCAGCCGGATCAGCATCGCCCACCGGCCGGGGGAGCGCCGGGACAGGCAGTCCAGTACCCGCTCCGGCTCAAAGCCCAGCAGTGAGAAGGGCTGGCCGTCCCGGAACGTGGGCGCATAGAGCACGATCCTTGTCTCCTCCGGGAGATGGTAGTGCTCACAGATCTTCCTGTGATACTCCGCCGGATCCCTGTGCAGGATGTCCGCCCGGGGCACGCCGTATTCCAGGATCTCCCCGCTATAGTAGAACGCGCTTCTGTACAGCTCACTGGTCCACCTGGCGCCGGAGAGAAACCAGTCCGCCATGGCCGAGTCCCGCTTGCAGCTGCGGACATAGTAAGCCGGAAGCTGGTCCTCGATGTCCCGCTCGATCTTCTTCAATGCAATCGCGCCATGCCAGGTCTGGACATAGAGCTGGCCCTTCCGCTTGATGCACCAGTTCCCCTTCCGCTTGTTGTCGATCCACAGCTTGGCGGTCGCCAGCTCAAAGACCTCGGACAGGGACCCCGCGCGCACACCGCGGCTGCCCGCCGGCGCGGCAGACGGATCCTTCAGCACCCAGACCAGGTCCATGCCCGGCGCCAGGCTGCTGAACGCCTCAAACAGGGCATAGGGGCTGTCGCTGCAGTTGCCGCCCCGGTCGCTCTTGAAGACAATCTTGTCCGGCTTTACCGGGAAAGCGCGGCACAGCAGCATCCACAGCTTCAGCAGTTGGTCGATCAGGGTTCTCAGCATTGCATCCATGTATGATCCCTCCGGAAGGGGAGGCCATACGCTCCTTTCCTGTTTCTCCGGCAGACGGCCCGGGCGCTGCCCGGAAATTCTCCACCGAGCGCCCTGTGGACCTACAGCGTCACCACAGCGGCATGGTAGCCCATGGTAAACGCGTTGGTCAGCAGGAACTCCTCCACAAAGTAGCGGATATTGACGTCGTCCATGACAGTGTCAATCCTCAGCACAATGGTTATCAGGGAGTAGGCCGCCAGGCCCAGTTTCAGCAGGGAAGGCCAATTCTTCAGCTTTGTCTTTCCGGACAAAATGTTGACATACATGGGCATGTTGGCAATGCCCAGGGCTGTGGAGAACCGCCAGTACGCCGGCGTGTTGAAGGCCACGCACGACAGAGCCAGCACCGCCAGGATGAAGGTGTAGATCTTGAAGGCTGAGGGTTTCCCCTCCTCCTTCATCTCCATGTAGAGAACCCCGGTGGTGAAGAACAGGCGGGTGAAGGCGATGACGCGCTTGATCTGTGCGTTTGTGCTGGCCACCTGGGCCTGGGCATATGCGCTTTCTCCGGCAAGATAGTTATGTGCAGAATAAACCATCCGTCTGATAATGGTGCCCAAGGAGCCGGACAGGGGCAGGCTGGCCACATTGGCATAGGCAAACTCGATAATGCCCGGCAGCAGGAAAACCAGGACCAGTGTTACAGCCCGGTACCTTCTGACCAACGGAATCAGCAGCCGTACTGCGACAAGAATGATGCCCGTGGCATGAATAAAAACCGGAAGAATGTACAGAATCAGGGTCAGCAGGTTTCTCTTCTTCTGTTTGATCTCCCGGTAAACGGCCAGCACCGCAATGGCAAAGGCAGATATGTTCCGGATGTTGTTGGCCAGTGCCGACAGGGATGTCCTGGCCAACATCAGGAAGACGACAAGCCAGAGATACTTGTGCTGGTCGTTATCTTCGATATAGTCACACGCGATGTAGATCATCACGCCCATCACCAGGGCCACCGGCATGCCGGTCATCAGGTGGGGCATCTCCAGCTGTGCCGAGAGCCAGAAGAAAAAATCCTTCACATACAGGTTGTCGTTCTGGTAGACAACGGCCTCCTGCAGGCTCATCCCCCTGCACTGACTGATCTGCAGAAAATAGCGCGTCATGTCGGTGACACGGCTCGATTCAATGCAATACCCGATCATAAAGAGGACGAAAACAAACGCCGGAAAATACTTGCGCCATTGCTTGGGCAGCCGGACAAAGCAAATCGCGCAGAGGATAAACGCCAGGGCATTCGAGATCAGCGCAATGCCCATGGTGATGATGGTGATCACCGGCCGTCACCCCTCTCCGCTTCTGTTTTCCCGCTCAGCAGCTCATAGACTCGCTGTGAATTCCGGTTGTCAAAGGGCTGGAATTCCTTGGCATGAGCCGCCAGGAAGCTGTCGCTGACCGCAAACCCGCCGGCGGCTGCCTCCTCCAGGGTCCGCAGCACCTGCGCCGGCTCGGCGAGGGACGTCGAAAACGGGTTGTGATGATAGTCAAACCATCCCTGCTCGTAGTGATAGCTGCGGAATTCCTGCTCGTCAAACTGATAGAAGATCACCGGCTTTTTCATGTAGAACATGTCGAAGTACACGCTGGACCAGTCCGTGATCATCAACACGGCGCTCTTCAGCACGTCCTGGATATCCACCTCCTCGCTGGCCACCACCCGCACCATGGGGTTGGTGACACGAAAGCTGGCTAGGTGCGGCTGAAGCCCCCTGTGGGGATAGAAGAGGATCTCCAGGTGATACGCCCGGGCAATCCGCTCCAGCTCCGGGCTGTTGAGCAGCTCCAACCAGCACATCATGAAGCGGGAGTGCTCGATGTCGCTCTCCCCCGTGACTCCCTTGGAGGATTTGTTGCGCAGCCAGGTCCGCCAGGTGGGCATGATGATCACCCGGTTGGGGATCGTCCGGTTGTCGTGCAGGTTGTCAAAGCGCGGAAAACCCGTCAAATGGACCACGCCGTCGGGGTAGCCGAAGGCCTTTGACACGAACGCCTGCTCGCTGGTGGTGGCCGTGATCAGGTAGGTGAAGCGGCACCTGTCCGCCATCAGCCAGTCGTTTTTGTCCTTGGTGACGCCGTGCTGCAGGAAGACGAACCGCGGCTTGATCAGCTGATTCAGCTCCAGGAAGTTGCACAAGGCCGCGTTGGGCTTACCGCCCTTCTGGGAGGAGATTGTCCAGCGGCAGGTGAAGTACAGCAGCCAGTGCCTGACGCTGCCCGTCTTCACCGTCGGTCCCAGGGGCGCAACCTTCGGCCAGTCATGGGCGTCCTTTGAGATAAAGTAGATGCAGGGCTGCTCCGGATGCTCCGACCGCATGTACCTGAAGAAGTGGTAGCCGTTGTCCCGGGCCTCGTCGTCAGCCTCGCCGATCAGCCAGGTGTCCGCGTATTTTTTTCTCTTGAACGGGACCGCCAGCAGCGCCGCTGCCATCGGAAAGACCGACGCGAGGTCGCGCCACTTCACATCCTTCAGCTTTCGGAAGAATAACTTTGCACTGATCATTACGCTTTGCCGCCCTTCCCGCCGGGGATGCCGCGCCCGGGCGTGCCGCCGGGCTTTCCGGCCGTTCCCCTGCCCAGCAGAGCGGGGCACCACCGGCCGATCAGCCACGCGCAGACAGTCGACGCTGCCATCGCGAAAACAAACTCAATTCCATAGCCCGCAAGGTTCTCCGGGAGCGTCACGTGCAGCAGCTTCAGTCCATAGTGGAGCGCCGTCAGCACATGCCTGTGCAGCAGATAGATCAGCAGCGTATTCTCTCCGATGCAGCAGATCCACCGGGGAAAGTGCCCGACGGACTCCGCGGCAAAGAAGAGGATGAGCAGGCCGGATACAATCAGAGCGGCACAGAGCGGGAGGTTGTAGTACCTGGAAAGGTGCACATCCATCGTCTCCCCCGGGAAGAGCAGCAGGCTCAGCGCAATACCGGCAGCATAGACCGCCAGACCGGCCGGGAGGATCCATCGGCCCGTCCCCTCCCTCAGGGCGTCTCTCCGCTCCCTGTATATGCGTCCGATCAGAATGAAGGCCTGGGCCGTAAGGGCCACATTCACCACCGCCCAAGGCACCAGCTTCAGGCAGCCGGTCACCAGTCCGGCGGCGGTGAGCGCCAGGCTTGCGGCGATCTGTGCTCCCCTGCCGGGGATGTGCTTGCGGATCGCGAAGTAGATGCACTCGGCCAGGATGCAGCAGGGCATGTACCAGTAGGTCTTCCCCATGAAAAAGTCACAGATCGTCGGCAGGAAGGCCTCCGGGCGGCCCGTAACAAGCAGCCGGCCTGCCTTGAACCAGATCATTGTGAAGAGAATCCAGGGAATCACCAGCCGAAAGAAGACCTTTTTCAGAAAGGACCCCCATTGAAGGTCCCGGGTGTTGAACACATATCCGGTGATCGCAAAGAAAAGGGGAATCTTGACCGGGCTGGTCAGGACGAAATACAGCGTGTTCCCTTTGGTTTGAATGTGCCCCCACACCACCAGTGCCACGGCAAGCGCACGGAGCGCGTCAATCCATTCAAGCCGGCCGCCGGGTCGCCCTTCCCTCTTCATCGCTTTCACCTTCTTCCCCGGGTCTGTTGCGGACAGATCCGCTTATGTCAGCCCCTCTTCCTGTTGAACCGCATAAAAAGCGCCTGTCTGAGCCACCCGGGCACAAGGCCGGCCGCGCAGCGCACCGCAATGCTCCTGGCGCAGGACGCGCGGGAGATCATGCCGATATCCCGCATGTAGCGGAATAGGGCCGCCTGGGACTTGACGTATTTCCAGCCGCCCCGCCGCGCAAACATGCCCACGCCCGTCCGCGCCCAGACCAGCGGCTGCTGGATGTTGTATCCCTTGCCGCCCCGATTCAGCAGGCGTATCCAGAGGTAGTAATCCTCCAGCAGGTGAAAGCTCTGATAGCCGCCGGCGGCGTCAATGTCCGCCTTGCGGTACATCACGGTCATGTGGTTGAAGGGGTTCCGCTTCTTCACGAATTCCCGGATTTCCTCCTCCGTCTCCGGCACCGCGCGGACACTCTCCACCACCGACGGATCGGAGACAAACTCCTCGATCAGGCCCCCGCAGATGGACAGGTCAGGCTTTTCCCGGAACACCTCCAGCTGGCGCTCACAGCGGTCCGGCCGCGATATGTCGTCGGAATCCATGCGGGCCACCAGACTGCACGTGCACACCTGCAGGCCCCGGTTCAGCGCGGCGCCCAGGCCCCCGTTCTGCTCCAGCCGGACCACCCGCAGTACCCCGGGGTGCAGGGCCTCCTGCTCCGCGATCACCCCGTCCAGCTCGGGGGTCAGCGGGCCGTCGCACACCAGCACAAACTCCTTCGGCGGGACGGTCTGGGTAAACATGCTCTCCATGCTCATCCGCAAAAAGGAAGCCTGTTCCCTGCTGTAGACGGACATCAGCACCGAATAGTCCTCCACGCAATCCGCCGTCCTTTCCGAATTGATCCCGAATCCTCACAGCGCACTCCGAGGGATCCCGGATGATCCCGCCGCCCACCGGCTGCCCCGGGCACAGCGCTCTTACTTCCCCAGATCCTTCTTGATCTGCGTCGTGGAGATCTCCGGCGTCCGGGGCAGGTACACCACCTCGACGCCCTCCTCCCGGAGGAAGTCGAACTTGCCGGCCCAGTCGTCCCCCATGACGAAGGTGTCGATGTGGTACTCGTGGACGTCCGTGCGCTTCTGCTCCCAGTTCTCCTCCGGAATCACCAGGTCCACATAGCGGATGGACTCCAGGAGCGCCTTGCGCTGCTCATAGGTGAAGTAGCAGCGCTTGCCCTTCTCCCGCCAGTTGAACTCGTCGGTGGAGAGCACCACCACCAGGTAGTCCCCCAGGGCCTTGGCCCGGCGGAGGAGGTTGATGTGGCCGTAGTGCAGCAGGTCGAAGGTTCCGTAGGTGATGACGCGTTTCATCTCTGCATCTCCTGTTCTCTGTCTGGTGGCATTCTCCACAATGGCCTGTTCATAGGCGACCTCCCCAGCGTCCCGGGGCATCTCGCTCCGGCCCTCCCGGAGCATGAGGGCCCGGACCGCCTCGGCGGGGCCCGTGCGTCCGTTCACCACCGCGTCCACCGCGCTGATGATGGGCAGCTCCACCCCGTACTGCTGTCCCAGCTTCACGGCGGCGGGCAGGGCGTTGACGCCCTCCACCACCATGCCCACCTGGCGGATGGCCTCCCGGGGGGGAATCCCCTGGCCTATGAGGTCGCCGGCTCGGTGGTTCCGGCTGTGGCGGCTGGTGCAGGTCACGATCAGGTCCCCCATGCCGGTGAGCCCGGAGAAGGTGCTCTCCAGCATGCCCATGGCCTGGCCCAGGCGCTCCATCTCCGCCAGGCCCCGGGTGATCAGCGCTGCCCGGGCGTTGTCCCCCTGGCCCAGGCCGTCGCTGATGCCCGCCGCCAGGGCGATGATGTTCTTCAGTGCACCGCACAGCTCCGCGCCCCGCATGTCCGTGTTGGTGTAGACCCGGAAGGTGGGGCTCATGAAGATGGCCTGGACCGCCTTGGCGTCCTCCTCGTTGTCGGCGGCGGCCACAATGGCGGTGAGCCGGTCCCGGGCCACCTCCTCGGCGTGGGTGGGGCCGGAGAGCACCGCCAGGCGCACCCCCGGCGTCAGCTCCTGCCGGAGCACCTCCGAGAGGGTCATCAGGGTCTGGGCCTCAATGCCCTTGGCCGCGTCCGCCACCAGCTGGCCCGCGGAAATGAAGGGCCGGGCCCGCCGGGCGGTTTCCCGCACATAGATCGAGGGCACGGCGAAGACGATCAGATCCCGGCCGGCGCAGGCCTCCTCCAGAGACGCCGTGAAGCGGATGCTCTCCGGGATGGTCACGCCGGGCAGGTTCTTCTGGCTCCGGTTCTGCCGCAGTGCCTCCAGCTCCTCCGGCAGGGCGGACCACATGGTGACCCCGTGGCCGTTTTGGACCAGCAGCCGGCCCAGGGCGATGCCCCAGGTGCCGGTGCCCAGAATGCCCACACTGCTCATTTCTTCCCGTCTCCTGTCCCGCCGGCCGTGGTCTGCCCCTTCTCAATCCCCTCGGTGCTCTCCTTCATGAAGAGGATCTTCACCGTGGCGAACATGATGGCCAAATCCTGGGGGATGGTGGGGTGGGCGATGTACATCAGGTCCATCATCAGCTTGTCATAGGGGGTGGTGTTGTACTTGCCGTAGACCTGGGCATAGCCGGTGAGGCCGGCCTTCACCTGGAGGCGGAGGCGGAACTCCGGCAGCTCCTGCTCATACTGGGCGGCGATCTCCGGGCGCTCCGGCCGGGGGCCCACGATGGACATCTCCCCCACCAGGATGTTCCACAGCTGGGGGATCTCGTCCATGCGGATCGCCCGGATGATCTTCCCCACCGGGGTGATGCGGTCGTCATTGTCGCCGGTGGAGAGCCGGGCCACGCCGTCCTTCTCCGCGTCCACCCGCATGGAGCGGAACTTCAGGATCTTGAACTCCTTGCCGTCCTTGGTGAGCCGGGTCTGGCGGTAGAACACCGGGCCGTGGTCCGTGGCCTTGATGGCGATGGCGGTGATCAGCATGAAGGGGCTGACAATCACCAGGGCCAGCGCACTGAGGACAATGTCAAGAATGCGCTTTATAATCAGGTACTCAGGCGTGCCGCTCTGCCGCTCCACTTTCAGCATGGGCAGGTAGAACATGTGCATCCGCTTGGCGCCGCTCATCACCACATCGCCGATGCGGGGGATCACCATCACCCGGATGCCCTTGTCCACGCAGTACTTCAGGATCACATTCCGCTCGTGGCTGTGGATGCCGCTGAGGAACACGGTCTTGCAGCCATCCAGCCGGCTCAGGTCACTCAGGCAGGTCTGTACATCGATGTTGGCTGTCACCTTGTATTTCCTGTTAAAGCCATACTCATCGATGAGCTTTTCCATGCCCTCCCGCACATCATATACCACGACGCTTTTCTGGGGCATAAACACACGGAAATACCAGTGGCGGGCTGCCCACGACCACAGCGTAATCAGCACCAGTTGGGCTGCCAGGGTGATGATGCCGGGCCACAGCCATGGAAAATGCTTTGAGAGCAGCCACATGAGCAGCACCATGAAGCCGTCCGCGATAAAGACCGCCAAGCCCTGGCTGTAGACCATCTCGTAGAGCGGGTAATAGCTGATCTGAAAGGCATCGTAGGTCCGGGCCAGCAGAATGTAGGCAATTGCGAAAACCGCAATCACGGCATAATCGCCCCTTGCGTAGTACTGAACCGCCATGGTCCGGGCGTAATACAGATACCACACCGCCGCGAAACAGCCGGTGACCAGGGCAACATTCAGGATCTTCATGGCTCTGAGGCCCAGGTCGTGCTTCCAGTCCCTCATTGGCGCTTCCGCCTTTCTCCATGCCATGCCGGACTTGCGGCATCACACGTACTTGCAAAATCCATAACTCAACAAACAGGGGTCCCAAAGCCCCACTGTTATCCTATCATATTCAGGGGAGATTTGCAACCAGTATTTGGGCCGCTCCCACGATATGAAAGTGCGTGTCACTGTCATTTGATCCATAACGATGTCGAAGGCCCGGAGGAGTTTCTCTGTGTTCTTCCGTGGTCCGGCACCTCCCTCTCAACAGCCGCGCACCGGGAAAACCACACGCTCTTCCGGGGGATTATGCTCAGCGCATGCCCCTGGCGATTTCGTACAGGAAAAAACCCTGGGCGTCATCTGTTGATTGTCGAAAAACGCCCATATC
The DNA here is from genome assembly GCA_017519405.1 of Clostridia bacterium. Classification (GTDB taxonomy): domain Bacteria; phylum Bacillota; class Clostridia; order Christensenellales; family Aristaeellaceae; genus RUG11272. Next base: position 36,057 of record JAFWSH010000011.1, on the reverse strand, counting down.
TCAAATGTGAATTTACTTATCAGTCACAAGCGCCCTCCGGGACAGATGCCGCCCGGCTCCCCGTTCAGCCGATGCTACATGTCCTCCGCCCGGAGCGTTCCCCGGATCAGGCAGGTCCCGTCTTCACACTGCCAGTCCAGATTCCGGCAGGCGTGGCGGATCAGCGTGCCGGAGAGGGCGTCTGCCGCCTCCAGCGGGTTTTGATCCGGCCCGGAATAGGCCGTTTTCAGCTGGAGGCTGCCGCCGCCGGCGTCCGCGTATTCAAACACCAGCCTGATCTCCCCATCCGCCGCCAGCAGCGGCAGGATGGTGTTCATGCACAGCTCCTCCACCAGGATCAGCATCCGGTTCATGAGCCGCCGGCTGATCATGTAGCGGAAGCCAAACTGCTCCAGGCCGCTGATCAGCCCGCTGCAGTCCGGGCTGTTTTTGTGCAGGGATGCCTCAAAGACCCGCAGCCGGTTGATGAACTGCCGGGTTTTGTCCTTCCGTGGCGCGTCAAAAACCTGTTCCGGCGTGCCCTCCTCACAGATGATGCCCTCGTCCATGAAAAACACGCGACTGGAGACATCCCTGGCAAAGCGCATCTCATGGGTGACGATCAGCATCGTCATCCCCTCCTCGGCGAGCCTGCGGATGGCCGTCAGCACTTCCCCCACCATGGTGGGGTCCAGGGCGGAGGTGGGCTCGTCAAAGAGGAGGATCTTCGGATCCATGGCAACGGCCCGGACGATGGCAATCCGCTGCTGCTGTCCGCCGGAGAGCTGGGAGGGAAGGCTGAGGGCCTTGTCCGCCAGCCCCACCAGCTGGAGCAGCTGCATGCCCCGCCGGCAGGCTTCCTCGCCGCTGCGCTTGAGCAGCCTGGTCTGGGCGAGCATCAGGTTTTCGATGACCGTCAGATGGGGAAACAGGTTGAAGGACTGGAACACCATGCCGATCTCTCTCCGCATGCGGTTCACATCGTAGCCCTTCGCGTTTGTATCCCGGCCCTCAAACACCATGGTGCCGCCGTCGGAGGATTCCAGGTGGTTGATCAGGTACAGCAGCGTGCTTTTCCCGGTGCCGGAGGGGCCGATGATCGAAACCACGTCTCCGCTGCGGATCTCGCAGCTCACGTCCTTCACCGGGGTCACATCCCCGAAGCTTTTCCGCAGGTGTTCGATCCGGAGCAGCGGGGTTCCCTTCTCTTCCTTCCCGCTCTTTTCCCGGGGGCTCTGATCCGCCGACGGCTCCGACTGACAGGCCTGCACGGTCTCCAGGATTGCCCTGTTCACCGACCGCTGCTCCGGGTGGAGCCTTCTCTCCAGCCCGCGCAGCAGCGCCACCAGCAGCGCACACAGCAGGAAATAGACCAGGGAGGTGAAGAACAGCGGGAAGAAAGCCTCATACGTCCTGGAGCGGATGATGTCCGACGCCTTGGTCAGGTCCGTCACAGAGATGTACCCGGCAACGGCTGTCATCTTGACCGTGGCGATAAACTGCCCGCTGTAGGCCGGCAGGAAGTGGACCAGCGCCTGGGGCCAGACGATGGTCCGGAAGGCCTGGGCCCGCCCGAAGCCCAGGGCGGTGGCTGCCCGCATCTGTTCGGCGGGAACAGCGCTGATGCCGCCCCGGAAGATCTCGGCGCAGTAGGCGGAAAACTCGATGGAGAAGGTGATCCCGCAGATCCAGAAGGCGCTGAGCCCGCTGCTGCGCAGCACAATATAGTTGAGGATCAGCAGCAGCACAACCACGGGCAGCGACCGGAAAACCTGGATATAGATGCGGGCGAAGGCGACAGGCCAGGGATTCCTCCGGGTGCGCAGGAAACAGATGACCGCACCCAGGAAGGTCCCGAATACCCCCGCAATCACCGAGAGGAGGATGGTGATGCCCAGCCCGGAGAGCAGGATCCTGTAGCGGCCCTCCGTGATGAAGGTCCGCTGAATGCTGCTGCGGATACCGTCCAGGAACAGGGAGGCCTTCGGTACCTCCTTTACCGCCGCATCCCGCCGCACCAGCAGGAAGTACTCATCCTTCATCAGGGGGTCCGTGACACAGATGTTCTCCAGTCTTTCCGCGGTGGGGACGATGGAATCGGCGCAGATGTCGTAGGTGCCGGCGGCAAGCCCGGACAACTCAGCCGAGAAGGACACCGTCTCGTACTCGGGCAGATAGCCGTATGCGGCACAGAAGCCGTTGATGATCTCCAGAAACTCGCCCGTCAGCGTCTCCCCCTGATAGAAGGTCATGGGCGTCCACAGGCCGCCCGTGACCACCCGCAGCGTCCCACGCTCGCCGGTGAAGGTGTAGGCATCCATCACGTCCCCGTCCCGCTCCGGGCTCTCCCACTTCTCCCGGAGGGCGTCATACCCACCGGATGCCCGAAGGGACCGCAGGTATTGGTTCAGCTCCCCGCACAGCACCTTCCCCTTCTCGGATTTCTGGGTGCCGAAGCCGAAATCCACAGCGGCGAAGGGCTCCGTGATGAAGGCAAGATTCGGCCAGGTGCCCGCCAGCGTCTCCCGCTCGTCAAAGAACCCCAGGGCCGCGTCCACCTCCCCGGCGTCCAGGGCGGTAAAGAGATTCGCCGAGGATTGGTAGTGCCGCAGCTCCCCCTGGGGGAAGCGTCCTCTGACCGCATCCTCCCACTCCGGCATGAGCAGCACCCCGAACCTTGTCCCGGGCGCCTCCAGGTCCTCCAGGGTCGTGGATGTTGTCGGAAGCCCGTCTTCGTCCACGGCCTGCGTCCCGTCGGTGACGGTGGCGGTGCCGATCAGCTGCGATGCCAGGATGGCGGCGATGAGGATGAGCACCAGCAGCACCTCGCACCGGAACACCGGGTTCCCGTTCGGGCTGCCCTGCTCCTTCCCGGGCCCGCTCTGTCCTGCTTTTCTTACCTTCATAGCGATTCCCTTCCTCACAGCACTCTCTTGAATGTCTCCAGCAGCGACGTGATCTGGTAACGCAGCAGCCACGCTGCCCTGTTCCATGCCGGCACAGCCTTGATCACGTCCAGCAGGGGCAGGATGTATCGCTCCGTCTCCACCACGTAAGCCGCCTGTTTCTCCCGTGTAAAGCCATCGGCCATGCATGAGAGGTTGTTGCACCGGTCGACGCACTTGATCAGGGCAGCCAGGGGGTTCTCCCGGATGTGGGCATAGTAGTCCGGCTTGATCCGCCGCTTGATCTCCTTCTCCTCCCGGGCTGACAGACAGCCAGCCTCCGGCGGATAGTAGGTGTTATAGGACACCAACCGCACGGCCTCCCGCACGCGCTCGCTCACCGGAAGCTCCTCCGGCCGGGTCCAGGTGTCCTCCACCACATCGTGCAGGAGCAGGGCAGCCAGCACGTCATCCTCGCCAATCCCCATGGCAAAGGCGTGGCAGGCAAGGGTCAGGGGGTGGACGCAGTATGGCACGTGCGCCACCTTGCCCTTACGGAACTGGCCCGCGTGCTTCTCCCGCATCAGCGGCAGCGCGGCCAGGGTCTGCGTCAGACCGAGGCCCTGGGCCTGGGCCTTCAGCCAGGTATACTGGTGCTCCGGGTCAAAGTTCGGGTCCCTGAGTTCCCAGGGATGCTCTGTTTCGTCCACCAGCGCATCCAGGGATGTGTCCAGAATCCGGGCCAGGGCCACCAGCTTCCTCAATTCCGGCAGATGCTCATCCCGCTCCCAGGCGCTCACCGCCTGGAAGCTCACCGCCAGTTTCTCCGCCAGCTGCTCCTGGGTCATGCTGTTTCGCCGGCGCAGCGCAGCGATGTTGCTTCCAACGCTCATTTCAGCCACCTCCGTACAGCCTGATGATAGCATGTTTCACGTGCCCTGCCCATGGAGAGAGGATGGAAGTTTGGCGGGGCGACTCAAGTCATACTTGAGTTTCGACGTGCAGTCGCCTCTTCCTGCAGGGCAGGGAAAGATTGACGGGATCGGCACACAAAAAGCCCGGCGCTGTGCCAGGCTGCAGGGGGTTCTTCGTCCATCGGGATCGGCAGCCTCATCCCTTGGGGATCCACATGGTCACCACCGCGCCGCCCCCGTCCCGGGGGGTGATGCTGAGGCTTCCGCCGCACATCCGGGCCAGGCGGTCGCTGACGTTCTTCAGGCCCACGCCCTCGCCGTCGGACTCCGCCAGCTCCAGCGCGGCGCCGTCGTTGATCACCGTGACCTCATGACCGTTCTCCACCGCCCGGGTGCGGATCAGAATGTGCATCGTCTCAAGGTCCGGGTCCATGCCGTGCTTGACGGCATTCTCCACAATGGGCTCCAGCGTCAGCGGCGGCAGGGAGAAGACCGTGTCCGCCAGGTCGCAGGCCACGTCCAGCCGGTCCCCAAAGCGCGTCTTCTCGATGGCCAGATACGCCTGCGTGTGGGCCAGTTCCTCCTCAAACGGAACGTTTTCCGTGCGGACCACGGCGCTGAAGTTCTGGTGCAGATACCTGGAGAAATCCCGGATCGCGGATTTCGCCGCCTCCGGGTCGGTGTCCACCAGGTAGTAGATGCTGGTCATGGCGTTGTAGATGAAGTGCGGCCGCATCTGCAGCACTTTCAGGCCGAACTCCTTCTCAGCGCTCTCCCGGGTCCTGCGAACCGCAATGGCCGTCTGCTCCGACAGGATGGATACAAACATCACATACGCGCCGATAATGGCGCCGAAGGCCACCAGCAGCAGGCCGTAAAAAAGCATCTGCAGCACGATGGCCGCCAGCGGCGCGAGGATGTAGACAAACAGGGCCCTGCGCTGCCGGGCAGTCAGCTTTTCCCTTCTGCGGAGAAGCCCCAGGAGATTCAGCAGCATGATGAGCGCCGGGGAGACCAGCAGCAGGGGATACAGCGGGCCGCGGCTGTACACGCCCTCCGCGTCCAAGGAGTAGATGGCGGTGCTGAACTGCGTATACACCAGCAGCCCGAAGAACACCGTCCAAAGCCCGGCCACGGCGAAGAACAGCGGGCTCTCCCGCCATTTTTCCCTGCACAGCCCCAGCAGGTAGATCGTCAGCAGGGGCATCAGCAGCGAGGCGGACAGGGATTCCACAAAGATCATCGGCTTGATCAGGCCGCCGCAATGAAAGAGGAGGGCAGCATAGTCGGCCGTGATGGCGGCTGTGCAGACAATCATCAGCGCAAAGGTGGCGATGAAATAGCTGCGGGTCCAGTGCGCAACCGGGCGGCAGACGATGGCCAGGATCAGGCCCAGGGAGGTGAGCGCCAGACCGGCCGCCCCCATGCACAGGTTCGCCAGCGACATCCAGTCCATCATCGTCCCGCCTCCGGCCGTTCGGCTTTTCCCTGGCTGTTTTGCGCGGGCAGGCTGATCTTCAGCCGTTCCAGCTGCCGGATCACATCCTGCACGTCCAGCGGCTTGACCATGAAGCCCTTGGCGCCGGTCTCCCATGCCTTCAGCGCATAGTTCGGGAAGGCGGTCAGATAGACAACGCTGGTGGCCGGGTTTATGGCCAGCAGCTTTTCGCACAGCTCAAAACCGCTGGTCTTTCCCATCTCAATGTCCAGGAAAGCCAGGTCGATGCGGTTGTTCAGCGCAAACTCCAGCGCCTCCCTGGGTTTGGTGAAGCCGGTGATCTCCGCGCCCGGCATCGCCCGGCACAGCGTCTCCAGGCCACCGGCCAGGATGGGCGGCTCGTCATCCACAATGATGACCGTCAGCGTATCCCGGGACAGGTCCTCGCCCGGGACCAGGAGCGAAACCTCGACGCCCAGGCAGTGGGCCAGCCGCTGCAGCAGCACCAGATCCGGCACCCGAAGTCCGTTTTCCCACCGGGCGATGCTGGAGCGGTCGATATACATCATGGAGGCCAGCTGCTGCTGGGTGATGCCTTTTTCGGCCCGAAGCCGCCGAAGCTTCTCCGCGAAGCTCTCCGGCACGGGTATCCCCTCCTTCCGCCGGTTTTTGTACACTGCCACATATCATATCGGAGCCCGGGCAAGTTTTCAAGAGCGGCAGCGAAAAAATACGTGCCAATCTGGAACACCCTCTTGATAAAGTACCGATAGTTATGAGAAAATAAGCTGCGCGAACATGTACGGAGCGGCCGGTGCCCATTGGGAGGGCTGAGCCGGGACTGAAGGCCATGGAACGTTTAGAACACCTGCGGAATCGTTTTCCTTTCGGAACCATCGGGGGGATGAAATATGAGAGCATATCTGAAAAAAACGAGCGCCTTGATGCTGGCATTTGTGATGCTGTTTTTCGCGGCGCACATCGCTGTCTTTGCGGAGGAGGGCGGGACAGAGCAGCCTGCCCCCGTGGAAGCGCCTGCGGAAGCGTCTGTGCCCGTGGAAGCGCCCGCGGAGGAGCCTGCCCTTGCGGAAGCACCGGCGGAAGTGCCTGTGTCCGTGGAAGCGCCGGCGGAGGAGCCTGCTGAGGAGCCCGCGGAGGAGCCTGCCCTTGCGGAAACGCCCGTGGAGGAGCCTGCGGAGGAGCCCGCGGAGGAGCCTGCCCCTGCGGAAGCGCCCGTGGAGGAGCCTGCGGAAGCGCCCGTGGAGGAGCCTGCGGAGGAGCCCGTCCCTGCGGAGGTGCCCGCCGCCCCCTTCGAGCAGCGTGAGCAGATGGGAAGCACCCTCATCACCGTGACAGCCCCGGCCGGCGTGGTGGCGCCGGGCATCTGTCTGATGATTGCCGAGGCCAACGCGGAAGCCTTCCTGCAGGCGGTGCAGGCTGTCTGCAAAGCGCAGGAAGGCGACATCGTCCTTCACAGGATGATCCGTTTTTCGGGCGCCGAAATCGCCGGAGCCGCCCAGATCCGGGTCAAGGATCCGCGGATTGCCGAGATGGAGAGCCAATACCCCGGGGCCGGGATCACCGTCTCCGTCTACGCCTACCGGGCTGAGGCGGAGAAACCGGCGGACCGGGCAAAGCAGATCAACGCCGTCGTCAGCGGGAATGTGGTCAGTTTCAGCATCACTGACCTGACCATCTACGACGTGGTGATTGTGGTCAGGCTGCCTGCGGCCGAGCCCACGGAGGAGCCCGTGGAGGAAGCCCCGGCCGAGCCCACGGAGGAGCCCGTGCAGGAAGCCCCGGCCGAGCCCACCGAGGAGCCCGTGGAGGAAGCTCCGGCCGAGCCCACGGAGGAGCCCGTGGAGGAAGCCCCGGCCGAATCCACCGAGGAGCCTGTAGAGGAAGCTCCGGCCGAGCCCACTGAGGAGCCCGTGGCGGAAGCTCCGGCCGAATCCACCGAGGAGCCCGTGGAGGAAACTCCGGCCGAGCCCACTGAGGAGCCTGTGGAGGAAGCTCCCGCCGAGTCCACCGAGGAGCCTGTGGAGGAAACTCCGGCCGAGCCCATCGAGGAGCCCGTGGCGGAAACTCCCGCCGAGCCCACGGAGGAGCCCGTGGCGGAAACTCCGGCCGAGCCCATCGAGGAGCCCGTGGCGGAAACTCCGGCCGAGCCCACTGAGGAACCCGTGGAGGAAGCTCCGGCCGAGCCCACCGAGGAACCTGTCGAGGAAGCTCCGGCCGAGCCCACCGAGGAGCCCGTGGCGGAAACTCCGGCCGAGCCCACCGAGGAGCCTGTGGAGGAAGCCCCCGCTCCCGAGGACACCGCAGCCCCCGCGGACGACCCCTTCGATGTTGTGATGTCCGCCTCCTTTGAGGGCGAGCTGTGCTATGGCACCACCGTGACCCTCACCGCCGCGTTCTCCGTGGAGGACCCGGACGCGGTGATTGTCTGGGAGTACTCCCCCGACGGCGGCCGGACGATCTTCACCGTGGAGGGGGAACACAGCCCCACGCTGGTGTATACCTACTCGGAGGAGAACAAGGATTACAGCTGGCGCGTGACGGTGTACAGGACACCGGCGGCATAATGCCCCTCCCCTGCCCGGCGGCATCCGGCCGGCGGGCGTGATACGGCGCAATACGCTTTCCGGGCCCGGATCGAAACAGACGGAGCCCGGAAGGCCCGACTCAGAAGCAACGAGCGAGGTGACCGATCTCATGAAGCGGAGCGCAGGGCTGAGACGAATCATTGCGGTGCTCCTGACCGTCATGATGGTTTTGCTGCCCAGTTCCCTGGGGGCGGAGGATGATTTCGCCGAACGGCAGCCCTACCACAGCGACTGGTGGCATCCGCCTGTGGGAGAAGTGACCGGGGAGTACAGCTTTTCCGGCACGGGGGACGCTGTCCTCCTGCCGTATCTGCTGGGTCTCCACGGCATCTACGGGATCGTGATCAGCGCGGTGACGGATAGTGATGCCGTGACGCTGAGCGACGACCTGTATCTGACGGCGGTCGCCTCCTTTGACACCGTGCGGCTGACCGTCACCACCAATTTCGGGACCCATGTCTTTCTCCTTCACAACCCCGGCGAGACGCCGGCCATTCCCGCCGGCACGGAGGTCACCGGGGACAGCGGCAGTTTCACCGCCTCCGGCGAAGTCCCCGCCGGAACCGGGCTGTTTGTGGGCACCTTTGAGCCGTCGGAGCAGCAGCGGGCGGCCGTCCCTGCCGGGAGCGACACGTCTGTCGTCTGGCTGGAGATCGGCCTGAGGTCCCCTGAAGGCGCGGAGGTCCACACCGGCGCGGAGGTGTCCGTCAACACCCGCATCGAATTGCCCGCGGCGCCTGCGCTGAACGGTCTGACCGGCCGCACCGTCGTCCGGGACGCCCGGCTGTACCACGTGGTCAGCGGGGCGGAGGTGGAGGAGCTTCCGGTGGAGGTGGAGACGGAGAACGGCCAGATCACCGGGCTGCATTTCTCCACGACGTCCTTCTCCGGCTTTGCCCTGGTCTATACGGTGGATTTTGTGTACGACCTGAACGGTCAGGTGTTTGAATTCAGCCTCCCGGGCGGCGGCTTTATCCCCCTCCGGCAGCTGATGGAGGCCCTGGGCATCCGCTCGGAGGACGGGCAGGAGATGGACCGTTTCCTGACCGGCATCGACAGCGTGGCCTTCTCCGATCCCAGCCTGGTCTGGGTCGGGCAGGCCGGGGAGGCCGGCACCGTCGGCCAGGTGAAGGCCGCCAACGGCCTTCACTGCGAGTACAGCGCAGAGCTCACCGAAGCGCAGATCGCCGCCATCAACGACACCCCCGTGGCCGCCGGGGAGTGGCTGCTCATCAGCCTGAAGCCCTTCCTGAGCGAGGAGACGCTCACCATCACCATGAAGGGCGGCGACGTCATGACGGTGAAGGTGACGGACGCCCAGGCCATCCCCGATGCGGAGGAGGGCACGCTGAACCCCAACAAGAGCTATCTGATCTGCTATCAGGTGGGCAATACGTATTATCTGCTCAAGAATGACGGAACCGTGGACAGCGCCTATCACCCGAACTTTGACGGGGACCCGGATCCGGCCCACGATTTCGAGCACCTGAACAGCACCTACGCCTGGAGCTTCGGCCACATCTTCAAGGAGCAGGATGTGGAGCACCACCTGGACAAGAACTACTACCTGATCCGTCCCATCGACAACAAGGCACGGACCCTCACCCTGAACTTCGCCGGCCAGCCCCTCGTGCAGCAGGGGAACAACAACGTCGCCGTGATCCAGAGCGGCAGCGGCTTCATCCTGGAGGGCTACCACAACGTCGGCACCGAGGCCGACCCCCGCTATATCCACCTGGGCTTTGCCGGCGGCGCCTTTGCCGGCGTGGACGGCGAGGGCGTCACGGTCCGCATCTACGAGATGGCCAGCCTGCCCGCCTACGACTACCTCGTCCGCTCCGAGGACGAGGTCCGCGGTACGGTGACCGTCGACGGCGGCACGCAGCAGGAGATCGTCGAGGGCGGCATCGTCGTCGCGCACTATTGCGACGCGACCTCCACGGCGGACAAGAAGAACGCCGGAACCATCACGGCCACCCCGGTGTACCACCCGGACACCGGCGGCAGAAACAAATGGCTGTTTGACCACTGGGAGCTGGACGGCCAGCCCCTGGACCGGGATCAGTATCCCGCCACCATCCCGGCCAACACGCTGACCATCCCCTACAACGGCAGCAACCTGGTAGCCTACTTCAGCCAGAATCCGGCCTACGAGGTCCCGGAGCACGAAAAAGTCCCCTCTTCCATCGCGGATATGACCGGCTGGCTCAACGGACTGCAGAACCGCAACATCCCGCTGGACAGCAGCGCCACGCAGAAGACCGCCGAGGTCTATGACTACCAGAACCGGATCTACCGGGTGGACATCACCTCCCGGGCCAACTTCGAGACCTTCGCCGGCAACCTGGACATGGCCTTCTGCCTGGACGTGTCCAACTCCATGTACTTCCCCTCCGCCCTGGTGGAGGCGGACACCAACAGAGCCAATCCGATGCCCATTTACCAGATCAACAACAGCGGCTGGGGCTGGGATAACCGGGGCTGGCTGGACCGGAGCAGGGGCTGGAACAACCCCTACTACCTGATCGCGGACGCCTCCGGCACAGCGACGGTATTCAAGATCTATTACCAGGACGGAAACTGGAAAGCGCAGGACGCCTCCAGAACGACGGAAAGCGATAAATCCTTTGTGATCGGCACCAACTTTGAGACCAACTGGACAAAGGGCGCGAACACCGGCAATCACCCCTTCGGGTTCAATGACACGGACAACACGGTCTACACGATCTACAACGCCGGCGACAACAACAGAAACCGGTTCGTCTACCTGAACCAGGCCCTGAGCGGCAGCTCCTCCGACCTGAACGTCATCTCCGGGCTGCTGGCCGTGGCGGGCGACGCCAGCCCCGGCGTGCGGATCGCCTACAACACGTTCAACAAGGAGCTGGGCAATCAGAGACAGGACTTCATCCCGGCATCCTCCGGCCTGACGGTCAATCTGCATTATGCCAGCGGCGGCGGCACGCGCCCGGACCAGGCCTTCGCCGACGCGCAGAACTTCTCCTGGACGGCGGATTACACCCTCGACGGCAGCGGAAACCTGGTTTCCACGGACCGCTATGTCATCCTGGTCACGGACGGCGCGCCCCAGGGCGTGCGGACCGGCGAGCCGAAGGGCACGACGAACGCCGATATCGAGGGCTGGGTCCGCACCGCCGCGCGGAACCTGAAGAACAACTCGCATGTGAAGATCATCACCGTCGGCCTGAGCATGGAGAACGTCACCTCCGGCAAGCGCCTGCTCTACGACCTGGCGGACACGGACAGCAAGGGCAACAAGATGTTCTACATGGCGGAGAGCGGCAGCGACCTGCACAACATCTTCCGCCAGATCACCAAGGTCCTGATGGAGGACGCCGTGGTGATGGGCGATGTGTCGGACACGGTGGGCGAGGGCTTCTACCTGGTGGACAAGGCCACCGGCCGGCCCCTGGCGCCCCGGGACATGATCGACATCGACGGCAACCGGACCACCGACCCCAGCCGGGCAGCCGGCGTGGTGCAGGACGACGGCCGGACCGTGCTGTGGTCAAACCAGGCCATCGACGCGGTAGCCGGCTGGCACGGGACCGTCTATGTGAAAGCCCAGGAGGAGCTGCTGGGCGGCAACGGCATGAACACCAACAACGATGAGGCGACCATCGTCGCGAAAAACTACCGGGTGGGCGGAGAGGACATCCCCTTCGACACCACCCTCGTGCGCGACACCCTGAACCTCACCGCGGAGCTCCCCACCCCCCGGGTGAACGTCAACGAGCTGACCTTCTTCAGCAGCGAGACCGAATGGACGGTCTGCCTCGGCGAGGAGGTGGATCCGAAGCAGCAGCTGCGTGCCCTCTACGACGGCCTCGTCGTGGAGCAGGTGGTGAACGAGGATGCGAGCCTGCACTTCACGTCCAGCCCGAACAGCATCGACGAGCGCTGGGGCGCGGCCACCGGCACAGCCGCCACCTTCTCCCTCCCCGACCTCATCGAGCGCCTGATCCGCCAAGATCCGGACAAGACGGCGCGCTACTTCACGGGCAGCGAGCTCAACTGGGACGCCTTCCTCGAGGACATGATGGGGGACGGCATCACCCTGCCCTACCACGAGTTCGGCCTGACGGACAACAGCCGCATCAAGCTCACCCTGGAGAAAACGGTCGTCGAGGGCGAGGAGTCCGATCTGGTCAACGAATCCCCCCACGCGACCACGGTCACGGGGAACGAGGTGGAGAAGTACGTGCTCCGCGTCGCCTATGAGCCGGATTATACCGTCACCCCCATCGGCCAGGGCGGCCAGAGCACGGAGGACTTCCACACCGGCACCTTCGGCACGATGTATCAGGGCCACGCCACCGGCCGTGAGGCCTCCACCAACGAGCATGTGATCAACGTGTACACGGTCCCCCTGGAGGCCGTCAAGACGGATCCGGACGGCACGCCCCTCTCCGGCGCCGCTTTCAGGCTGTATCAGGAGGACGATGGCGGCACTGCCGTCGAGGGTCTGGACAGCACCAGGAAATATGTTGAGGTGGCCACGGCCACCTCCGGCGCCGACGGCCTCGCCCGCCTGAAGGACAGCAGTGACAGCACCAAGGACTTTGAGATGGTGCTGGAGGAAACCTATTACCTCATCGAGACCACGCCCCCGCGGTACTACGCCGCAGACACCACCGTCCGGACCGTGACCATGCAGGCGGAGAACGGGCGATACACCGACCTGGAAGGGAACGCGCTGTCCGGCAAGACCTACCCCTTCAACTGGAACCAGGGCGTGAAGCTCCTGGTGACGGACGAAAGCGAGGGCACCACCGAGACCATTCCGGACAGCGGCTATGTCACGCATGCCCAGGCATCCATCACCTTCCGCTATAACGTGGTCAACACGCCCCTGGAGGCAGAGCTGCCCATCCCCGTCAAAAAGACCCTCCGAGGCCGTGACATGAAGGCCAACGAGTTCGCCTTCGTGCTCCAGCCCATCGATATCAGCGGGGAGCGCGGATCCGCCCTGCAGGTCATCAACAATCCGGCGGGCAAGGAAAACAAGGAAGTGACCTTCAACTTCAGCCTGGACTATGACACGGAGGGGGCACTGAGCGCACCGTACCGGGATACCGACGGGAATGCCGTCTTCTTCTATGTCGTGTATGAGGAGAAGGGAAGCGCCACGGACATCATCTACTCGGACCTGCAGTACATCGTCCGGGTCACGCTGACCCAGGAAGGGAACGCGCTCATCGCCACACCGCAGTACTTCCTGTATGGCGGGAGCGGCGCCCTTCCCCCTGAAGCCACCGCCGGCCTGCAGGCCCCCGAGACCACGGCCATCGCCGCCCTCCCCCATATCACACCCTGAACGGCACAGTCCCCCGCGGGGCTGTGCGCCACGCAAAAGCCGTTGGAAGCGCTGCCTTCCGGCGGCTTTTGTGATGCTGCCGGTCGGCAGTTATTCGCGGACAGGCCGGGAATGCACCGGGGGCCGTACCCCTTCCCGTCTTTTCTTGACACGCTCATGCAGAGCCGATATACTCGTATTGCAAAACTGAGCAGTCCAGACCCTTAAGCCTGCATAACAAAAAAGGAGACCCCGTGCCCGCGGCCACGAAATCTCCCTGTCGCCACTGTTCTCTCCGTCCCCTCAAATCGTCTGAAGGAGGAAACACGATCATGGACACACAGACGCTGGTGGAGCTGATCGGTTATCTGGGCTCCGCCCTGGTGGTGGTCTCCATGCTGATGACCTCGGTGGTCCGGCTGCGGGTCATCAACCTGATCGGCAGTCTGATTTTCACCGTCTACGCCCTGATCATCCGCTCCTATCCTACGGCAGCCATGAACCTGTTTCTGGTGGGCATCAATGTCTTCCACCTGGTTCGGCTCCTGCGGATCAGGCCCCACTATGACATGATCCGGACAGACGTCCGGGACAGCTTCTTTGCTTACCAGCTGGAGGTCCATATGGCGGACATTCTCCAGTGGTTCCCGGCGTTCAGCCCGGAGGCGCGGCAGGCGGATGTGGTCTGCCTGGTGTGCTGTGACGGGACGCTTGCCGGCCTTTTCATGGCAGCGCACACCGGGGACGGTGTGCTGGACCTGCTGCTGGACTACACCACCCCCGCCTACCGGGACACCTCCGTGGGCCGTTTTCTCCATGCCGAGCTGGCCCAGGACGGATTCCGCACCATCGTCTTCCGGGACAGCGCACCCCGGCACGTGCCCTACATGGAAAAGATGGGATACCGGAAGGATGGCCGTGGCCGGTATGTGCTGCAGCTTCAGCAGCCGGAGCCCGGCGCCGGCCGGTGACGGCCTGTGCCCCCCCGGAACGGTCTCAATCCGCCATGTCCCAGGCCTTGCGGATCATGCGCTGCTCTGCCTGGGAGGGGATATCCTCCTCCCGGACGGCGCCGATCACCCGTCCCACCACCAGTACGCTGCTGCCGTCGCTGATGGGGATCAGCGGGAAGGCCGGGTTCAGGGACAGGAGGCCCTCCGCCCGGTACTGCTTGATGTAGCTCTCGCCGTTCACCACGAACAGGCCGATGTCCCCGTAGGACAACTCCTGGGTCCGCTGCACATAGACCATGCTGCCATCGGCAAACAGGGGCTCCATGCTCTCGCCGTTGACCCGGACAATGAAATCGCACTTCTCCCGGAGGGCGTTCTTGTGCACATAGACCTCGCTGTAGCCGGACTCCCCGTCCATGGGCGCGCCCACACCGGCCGCCGCGGCCTCCTCCGCCACCGGCACGGGGCTGTAGGAGCCGCGCAGGACGGTCAGGCGCGTGGTATCCTGCTGCTCCCGCAGCAGGTCCATCATCTGCCGGACCAGGGCGCGGTTCCCGTCCGTCAGGCCCCGGAACCGGTTCAGCAGGTCTTTTTCCTCCCTGGTGGACGCGTCCTCGCCGGTCATGCCCAGCAGGTCATACACCGGCATATCCAGAATCCCGCAGAGCTGCGGAATCACACAGATATCGGGGCGGGACCGTCCGGCCTCCCAGTTGGTCACGGCGTTGGCGGTGTAGCCCAGCAGGGCGGAGAGCTGCTTCTGCTCCATGCCGGCCGCCTGGCGATACCGCCGGATGGTGAGCCCGATGCGGTTGGATCCGCCCAGCACCGCCCGCCTGCCCCGGGGGGTCTTTTTTTCTGCCATGGTCCTTGCCTCCCCTTGGTTTTCCTGCGCTGTCCTGTCTTCGTGTCCCATTGTAACGCATTATCCATTTGGCGTCAACGGTTCTTTTCCGGGCGTCGTCCATTTTTCGTGTGCCGGCGATGGCCTTCACAGACGAAAGCCCCCGCTCACAGCGGCCCTGCTGTGAAACGGGGGCTTCCTCTTGTTCGGGTGCAGTCTCTCAGGCCTGCCAGAGAAAGGGCATGAAGAGCGGCACCTGCTTCTCCCAGTCGGCCTCGCAGTGTCTGCCGCCGATCTGGCAGTAGAGCTCCGCCGCGCCGCCCCGGGCGATGATCTTGTTGGCTGTGGTGCGGTTTGTCCTGTAGAGCCAGCTGCGGCGGTCCTCCTCCCACGGGTTCTCCACGCCGCCATAGCCCTCCATGGTGCCCCAGGAGAAGAAGGCCCGGGTGTCCGGGCTGAGGGCCGTCTCATTCATCTCGTGCCACAACTTGCCGGACACCGACCCCAGGGACGGGGAAATGCAGGCGGCCTTGGAGATGTAGCGGTTATAGCGCACCAGGGCATAGGCCGCCATGAGCCCGCCCATGCTGGAGCCGCCGATGCCGGTGCACTCCCGGAAGGGGATGGTGGGAAAGGTGGCGTCGATGTAGGGCTTGAGCTCGCAGATCAGCGCCTGCATGGTCTGCTCCCCCAGGGGCTGGATCCCCCGGAGCCATCCGTATCCGCTGCCGTAGGGCAGATACTCCGACAGGCGGAGGTTCCCCTCGTGGGCGCACTCCATGCCCACAATGATCATCTGCTTGTCCCAGCCGGCGCAGAAGGCGTCCAGCCCCCAGGACTTGCCGTAGGTGGCGTCCTCGTCCCGGAAGAGATTGTGTCCGTCGAAGAAGTACATCACCGGAAACCTGCCCGGCACATCCGGCACCCGGATATGCAGCGGCCGGTTGGCGTTCAGGTGATGGAACCAGAAGTCCTGTTTCAGCAGCATGCCTGTGGATTGCCTCCCCTTGTCATGATGTCCCGCCCCGGGCGGTCCGGTCTGCATCTTACCGCAAATTCCCGGATCCATCAATGCCTGTCCGGAGGAAAACCCATCGGCAGGGTGCTGTGGAGGGGATATTTACCAGGGGTAGGCCTCCCCCGTGTAGGTGATGAAGGCGGGGCCCTCCTTGTCGTGCCGCTTCTCCTCGAACAGCAGGCGCAGCGTCTCGGCGTGCTCATAGGGATCCAGCGGCGCCCCGTTGTTGCCGGGGTTGGTGCGGATCCAGCCCGGATGCAGGCAGAGGATGTTCAGGTTCGGATCGTTTTTGAAGTAGTTCCGCATGGTCATGGTGAGCATGTTCAGCGCGGCCTTCTCCGTGCCGTAGTCCAGGTAGAAGGTGCGGTAGCAGCGGCCGATGCTGCCCGCCTCGGAGGAGATGTTCACCACCAGCGCCCCCATCCGGCTGGCCCGGAGCAGCGGCAGGAAGGCCTTCAGCACCCGGATGGGGCCCACCGCCCCCACATTGACCGCCGGGGCGATCAGGTCCAGGTCAAAGTCGGGGAGCTCCTTCATGGTGTCGGCGGAGGCGGTGGTGGCGTTGTTGATGATCAGGTCGATGGCGGGGGTGAGCTGCGCAGCTTCCTCCGCCGCCGCGTTGACGGAGGCGGTGGAGGCAATGTCCATGGTGAGCACGTGGAGGGTATCCGGGTATTGGGCCCGGAGGGCCTCCAGGGCCTCCGAGGGGCGGCGGATGCTGGCCAGCACCCGGTCGCCGTGCTCCAGATAGCGCTTGACCAGGTTGAAGCCCAGGGCGTAGGGACGGCCCGTGCCGGTGATCAGTACGGTTTGCGGCATGGTGTGTCTCCTCCTTATTTATTCCGGAATGCTGTTGAAGCAGGCCCCCACAAAGATGGCGGGGGAGTTCCAGTAGATGGCGATCTCGTTGGTATCCGCCGAGGGGGTCTCGTCCAGGAAGCACTTGGCCGGCGGGGTGTCCGGGGCCAGGCGCTCCCGGGTCGTGGGGTAGGGAAAGCGCTGGTTGGGGCCGCCGGAGATCAGGCCGGGCACCGGCGCCTCGACGCCGTCCGCCCCGGAGGGCCGGTGGTGGGGGTGCTGCACCGACCGCTGGCCGAAGCCCGTCACAAAGCACAGGTCCAGGGCGTTGAGGCCCAGGGCGTAATGCCACTGCAGCAGGGCCGCCTCCAGCATCTCCCGGCGCCCGGTGAGGCGGTGGTGGAGAATCATGGCCATGGCCCCGGAGAGGATGGGCAGGATGCTGCCCCAGACATAGCCGTCCGCCGGCAGGGCCGTGCCGTAGCCGGAGGCCCGACTCAGCGCCAGGGCATGCCCACTCTGCCGGAGGAAGTCCTCCCTCAGCTGCGTATACAGCACGCTGCCGGCCTCCTCCCCCAGGTCGAAGAGACAGCACAGGGCGCCCAGGCCCCCCACATCCGCCCAGCCGAAGCTGGTCAGGTGCTGTCCCCGGGCATAGAGGCGCTCCGCCTCGGCGCGGAAAGCCGGCTCCCGGGTGGCGGCGTAGAGCTCGCAGGCAGCCCAGAACCGGTCGTCCAGGTCCGTCTGCTCCCCGTACCAGCCGGTGCGGACTCCCTCCGGATTCCGGAAAGGCTCAAAGTCCGGGTGGGCCTGCAGCCACTCCCAGCCGCGGCGGGCAGCCGCCAGCGCCTCCGCCGCGAAGGCGGGGTCACAGGGCTGATACACACGGCTGGCCAGGGCCAGGCAGGCGGCCGCCGCCGCCGTGGCGCAGTGGCTCACCGGCATCAGATACTCCGTCTCCAGGTCGTCCTGGGGCATGATGAAGGGGGCGAAACGCGCCTTGGTGAGCTTGTGGTGGAAGGCCCCGTCGTCCCGCTGCATCTGCAGCATCCACCTCAGCTCCCACAGCGCCTCGCTGAGGATGTCGGGGATCCCGCTGCCGGTCTCCGGGATGTTCAGCGCATCCCCGCAGCCCTCGGGGAACAGCTTCCAGGCGTAGAGCAGGTGGGCCACTGTCACGGCCCCCGGGCCCACATACTTGCCGTAGTCCCCGGCGTCTTGCCAGCCGCCAATGACCCGGCGGGACGCTGCCCGGTCCAGCCAGTCCACAGCCGGCGCCGTGTGGCAGGCGGGGTGGCGGTATGCGCCGGCGTGGGCTTCCTTCAGCGCACAGCCGCAGCGCTGGTAGTACAGGCCCTTGATGAGGGCGTCGGTCACCGCCCGCCAGGGCCGGGCCGAGACCGTCAGGCGGCGGCTCTCCCCGGCGCAGCGCAGGGCGTACTCCCCCGGGGCCAGCTGTCCCAGGTTCACCAGCGCCGCCCGGTCCCCGGAGGCCGGATCCACCGTCGGAGGCTCCGGCGTGAGTGTCCGCAGCACCCGGCCGTCCCCGTCCTCCAGGCACAGGGGCCCCCGGCTGTGACCACCGCATGCACCGGCAGCCCGGCGCTGTAGCCGGTCTGGTTGATCCGGATGGAAGCGCGCGGCGTCTCCATGGTCAATCCCTCCTTTTCCCGGCGGGATGCTGCCCTCAGGCAACCTCTTCCCGCACCTGAGCGGTGTAGAGCTGGTAATACAGCCCGTGCTTTGCCATCAGCTCCTCGTGGGTGCCCATCTCGGCGATGCCCTTGTTGCCGATGTAGAGAATGCGGTCACAGTTCTTGATGGTGCTGAGCCGGTGGGCCACGATGATGCTGGTGCGGCCCTTGAGCATCTCCCGGATGCCCTCCTGCAGCAGGCGCTCCGTCTGGGTGTCGATGGAGGAGGTGGCCTCGTCCAGGATCAGAATGGCCGGGTCGGAGAGCAGCGTCCGGGCGAATGCCACCAGCTGGCGCTCGCCCTGGCTCAGGTTGTTGCCCCGCTCCTTGATCTCGGTGGCATAGCCCTGGGGCATTTTGCGGATGAACTCGTCCGCCCGCACCCGGCGAGCCGCCTCGCAGACCTCGCTGTCGGTGGCGTCCAGGCGCCCGTAGCGGATGTTGTCCATCAGCGTGCCGCTGAAGATGAAGCTGTCCTGGAGCATGATGCCCAGCTGGGAGCGCAGGGAGTGCAGGGTGACCCGGCTGATGTCGTGGGCCTTCCCCTCCCGGTCGTGCAGGAGGATGCGGCCGCCGTTGAGGTTGTAGAAGCGGCACAGCAGATTGATGATGGTGCTCTTGCCGGCGCCGGTGGGCCCCACCAGGGCGATGCTCTCCCCGGCGTTCACGTGCAGGTCCATGTGGGCCAGCACCTCCGTGCCCTCCTCGTAGGCGAAGGTCACATCCCGGAAATCCACCTCGCCGCTGATGGGCGGCATCTCCTCCGCATCCGGCGCGTCCTCCACCGTCACCGGCTCGTCCATGGTCTCGAAGATCCGCTCCAGGTAGGCGATGTTGTTCACAAAGGAGTTGTAGATGTTGGCCAGGTTGGTGATGGGCTGCCAGAAGCGGCTGACATACTGGCCCATGGCCATGATCACGCCGAAGGAGACCATGACGCCGCCCCCCATCCAGTAGACGCCGGCGATGTAGAGGAAGGTCAGCACCAGCTGGGTCATGGTCTCGCTGGAGAGCCACACCAGGTTGCTGACTTTCACCGCCCGCATCCAGGCAGTGCGGCAGGCGGAGGCCAGGCGTTCCATGATGGAGATGTTGACCTCCTGCCGGTCGAAGAGCTGGCTGAGGCGCACACCGTCGATGGACTCCGCCAGGTAGGCGTTGTAGTTGCTGTTCTTGTTGCTCTGGTTCTGCCAGGCCTTCCGCTGCCGGGGCTTGATCAGGAGAATGACACCGATGAAGAAGGGCAGCCCGGCGATGATCACCGTGGCCAGCTTCGCGTCGGTGGTGAACATGAACACCACAATGAACACCAGGTTCACGATCTCCAGGATCATGTTGATGATGCCGTTGGAGAGGATGTCCGACACGGAGTTCACATAGTTGATGACCCGGACCAGGATCTTGCCGGCGGGCCGGCTGTCGTAGTAGCTGAAGGGCAGGCGCTGCAGGTGGGCGAAGAGATCCGCCCGGATGTCGAAGATGATCCGCTGGCTCACATGGGCCATGATCCTGGAGCGGATGGTGTTGAACACGATGCTCAGGGAGATGACCCCCACAAAGAGCACAGCCATCCGGCCAATCATGCCGGAATCCCCCGCGGGCACCGCCTCGTCCAGCACCCACTGGGTGATCTTGGGCACGTAGAGGCTGGCGGCACTGGCCATGGCGCTCAGGAGCAGGGCCAGGATCATCTTGTACTTGTGCCGGGCGATGTATTTCCCCGCCCGCTTGAGGTGCTTCCACCGGAAGGGGGACTCCAGGCGCTCGTCCACGTCAAACTTGTTTCTCGCCATGTCACACCGCCTCCTCTCCGGAGATGCCGTATTGCAGGCAGTAGGTCTGCCAGTAGTAGCCACGCTTCTCCAGCAGCTCCCGGTGGGTGCCCTGCTCGGCAATCCGTCCGTCCCGGAGCACCAGGATCAGGTCCGCGTCCCGCATGGAGGAGATGCGCTGGGCAATGATGAATTTGGTGCAGTCGAAGGGCAGGTGGCGGAGCTGGTCCTGGATGTAGAGCTCCGTCTCGCTGTCCACAGCGGAGGTGGTGTCGTCCATCACCAGGATGCTGGGCTTCACCGCCAGGGCCCGGGCCAGGGCAATGCGCTGGCGCTGGCCGCCGCTCAGGCCCACGCCCCGCTCGCCGATGATGGTGTCATAGCCCTCCGGCAGCCGCTCCGCGAACTCGGCGGCATCCGCCATGCGGGCGCAGGCCTTTACCTCCTCCAGGCTCATGGACTGGTTGCCGAAGGCGATGTTGCCCTCCACCGTGTCGGAGAAGAGGAACACGTCCTGGGTGGCCGTGCCGATGCCGCCACGAAGCTGCTGGAGCTTCCAGCGCTTCACATCACAGCCGTCCACCAGCACCTGGCCGCCGGTGGGATCGTAGAAGCGGGTCAGGAGCTGAATCAGGGTGGTCTTGCCGCTGCCGGTGGGGCCCATGACAGCCACCGTCTGGCCGGGACCCACGGCAAAGCTCACATCCTCCAGGATGGGCTTGTTGTCGATCTGGAAGGAGACATGGCGGAACTCGATGCCCCCCTCCATGCGGCCGTGCTCCACGGCGTCCGGGGCGTCCACTATCTCGGGCCTGGTGCAGGCCAGCTCCATCACCTTGGCGGCGGAGGTGGAGAAGCGCTGCAGGTTGTTGATCAGGTTGCCCAGCTCCCGCATGGGGTTGGAAATCGCCCAGCTCAGCCCGGTGAAGATGGCCAGCTCCCCCGGGGTCAGCTCCCCGCGGATGATGAGCAGGCCGCCCACAAACACCATCACCAGCTGGATGGCACTGACCAGCAGCTCGATGATGGGAAAGAAGGACAGCCACAGCTTGTTGATGCGCAGGTGGCTCTCCATGAAGGCCTCGTTCCGCTTTCCGAAGCGCTCCTCCTCATAGGCCTCCCGGGAGAAGGCCTTCACCACCCGGTTGCCGGCGATGTTCTCCTGGGCCGCGGTGTTCATCTCGCTGAGCTTCTCCCGCATGAAGGCGAACCGGGGCCGGATATGCCGGGAGAGGAAGCGGCTGATGAACATCAGCACCGGGGCGATGGCGATCAGCAGCAGGGTCAGCTTCCAGTTGACAAAGGCCAGATACACCGTGGCGAAGAGGAAGGTGCAGATGGCGTCCACAATGCGGTAATCGATGTAGGCCAGAAAATGCCGGCACCAGTCCAGGTCGGCACTCATGCGGGTCATCAGGTCACCAGTGCGGTGGTCGTCGTAGAAGCGCATATCGCTGTACTGCAGCCGCGTGAACAGGCTGCGGCGCAGGTTGTAGACCAGGTTCTGGCTGTTCTTCTCCAGGATGATCACCATCAGGTAGCGCATGCCCTCGCGGCTCAGCTTCACCAGCAGCATGGTCCCCAGGATCGGCAGCAGAGGCGCCGGATTTTGCGCCATGATGACATCGTCAATCAGCCGCTTGCTCAGGGCGGGGTTCACCAGCAGCAGCACGCAGGAGATCACGCAGATCACCATGGCCGCCACATGCCAGACGCGGCGGGGCGGATCCATGTTTTCCCACAGCCATCGGATTTGCTTGAACATGACCGGACTCCTTTGCGCGGGCCATCCCGGCCTGCGCGGTTCTGTATTCGCCTGGAAACGGTTCGTCTCCTTGCGATGGTTATCCTTTCTTAATTTACCGGAAAACCCCGGTTTTTGCTCTCCATATTTTGACGGCAGGCATCCCGTTTTTTGTGCAATGCCGAAAAACGGAAAAAGCGCCGGGAGGCCTTGACTTGAAGCTGACTCTAAGCGGTAAAATATGTTGGTTTGGTTGATTGGCAGCGTCCATGAGAGCGACAGGAGGAGAGCGGCATGTTCGGATTCCGGTATTACACCCCCACCAAGGTGGTCTTCGGCAAAGACACGGAGCTGCAGGCGGCAGCACTGATCCGCGAGTTTGGCGGCAAGAAGGTCCTGATCCACTACGGCGGGGGCAGCGTAGTCCGCTCCGGCCTCCTGCAGCGGGTGACGGACACGCTGACGGAGGCGGGCATCCCCTTTGTCTGCCTGGGGGGCGCGGTGCCCAACCCCCGGCTCAGCCTGGTCTATGAGGGGATTTCGCTCTGCAAGCGGGAGGGCGTGGACTTTCTGCTGGCGGTGGGCGGCGGCAGCGCCATCGACTCCGCCAAGGCCATCGGCTATGGCGTGGCCAACGAGGGGGATGTGTGGGACTTCTATGACTACAAGCGCAAGCCCGCCGCCTGCCTGCCCCTGGGCGTGATTCTGACCATCGCCGCCACCGGCAGCGAGATGAGCGACTCCTCCGTGATCACCCGGGAGGAGGGGCTGGTGAAGCGCGGCTGCAACAGCGACCTGTGCCGGCCGAGGTTCGCCATCCTGAACCCGGCCCTGACCCTGACCCTGCCGGACTATCAGACCGCCTGTGGCTGCACCGACATCATGATGCACACCCTGGAGCGCTACTTCACCAACGGCGGGAACATGGAGATCACCGACGCCTTGGCGGAGGGACTCCTGCGCACGGTGATGCGCAACGCGGAGATCCTGGCCGCCGACCCCATGAACCTGGATGCCCGGGCGGAGGTGATGTGGGCGGGGAGCCTCTCCCACAACGGGCTCACCGGCTGCGGCAGCAGCGGCGGCGACTGGATGACCCACAAGCTGGAGCACGAGCTGGGAGGCCTGTATGACGTGGCCCACGGCGCCGGCCTCGCCGCCATCTGGGGGAGCTGGGCCCGGTACGTCTTCCGGGACTGCCTGCCCCGCTTCAGGCAGTTTGCCGTCCGGGTGATGGACGTGGCGCCCGAGGGCACCGACGAGGAGATCGCCCTGAAGGGCATCGCGGCCCTGGAGGACTTCTTCCGGCGGATCCACATGCCCACCAGCCTCCGGGAGCTGGGGGTCAGCCCCACGGAGGAGGACCTGGCCGTCATGGCCCACAAGTGCGCTGTGGGCGTCGGGGGCTCCATGGGCTCCGCCAAGCGGCTGTATGAGGAGGACATGCTGGCCATCTACCGGGCCAGCATGTGACGGAGCACCCGGCCGTCGGGGAGAGACAGCATGGATTTCAGCCAATACGAGAATTTCGGGTTTGACCGGGTCAGCGCCTTCAACCTGTCCACCGGGGACAAGGACCGCAGCTACCAGGCACACTGGCATCCCTACGGCGAGATTGTCCTGGTGGGGCCCGGGAAAACCAACGTGTTCATGGTGAACCAGCACACCTACGAGCTGGCGGAGGGGGACTTCCTGCTGGTGTGGCCCATGGAGGTCCACGCCATCATCGACGCCGACCGGGAGGAGTCCCTGGTGATCCAGTTCAGCAACGCCTTCATGAACTCCCTGTTCGACCTGCAGCGGATCATGCACTTCTACCGGAACCTCCACGTGCTGTGCATCCACACGCATCCGCAGCTGGTCTCCGGGCTGCGGGGCATCGCGGACAGGATGAAGGAGATTTTCCTTGCCGCAGGCCCGGACCGGGAGCTGCGCTGCTGCATGCTGCTGATGGAGTTCATGCTGACCCTGGATGAGCACCGGGAGGAGTTCGCCCCGGAGATCCGCCGCGGGGACGCCTACAGCTATGCCGACACGGTAACCCGCCGGATCATCAAGGTGACAGACTACATCAAGAGCAACCTCACGGCGGACGACCTCTCCCAGGGGGCCATGGCCCGGATGGCCGGCATCAGCAAGGACTATTTCTCCCGGATTTTCCGGAATGTCACCGGCATGAACTACAGCAAGTGGCTGAACATGATCCGCCTGGAGCGGGCCACAGAGCTGCTGGCCAGCCGGGAGCTGACCCTCACGGAGATCGCCATGCGTTCCGGCTTCCAGAGCATCTCCAGCTTCAACCGGGTTTTCCGGGAGGAGAAGCACATAGCGCCGGGGGAATACCGGGCGCTGTTCATGCCGCCGCAGGGCTGACACCCGCCCGCCGCCGGGCCCTTTCGCCACCGAAAAGCAGGCTTCTCGCCCATCGGGACAGCCTGCTTTTTCTGTACCTTATGCCTATTCAGAATCCCAGGCGGCGGATGGCCTCCACCAGGTTCCGGCCATAGACCTCCGCCCCCAGGGCGTTGGGGTGCAGCCTGTCCAGGAAGTACTCCGGCAGGTGCGGCACCAGGCTGAACCCGTCCACCACCGAAACATTGGGATAGCGGCCGGCGATGGCCTTCACATTGGCGCAGAAGCGGGTGAGGGTGGGCAGTCCGTCCGGCACATCCCCCCGCCACAGGGGCGTGATGCACAGGATGGGGATCTCCGTGCCGTAGAGCTCCGCCAGGGTCCCGTAGTACGCCTCCACCTCCGCCATGGTTTCGCAGCCGAACTGGTTCGTGCCCAGGGCCACCACCAGCTTGTCCGGGGTGTAGCCCTCCATCCGCATCAGGGAGCGCCGGTCGTAGACGTAGCCGCCGATCCCCTGGTTGATGACGTCCCAGTTCAGCAGCCGGTTGGCGACGCTGACATAGGTCTGGCCGGAGCGGAGCGGGCCGAAGCCCTGGGTGATGGAGTCCCCCAGCCACAGCACCTTCTCCCCCTTCCGGGCGGGCGTGCAGGGGGCATCGCTCTCAAAGCTCCGGATCAGCACCGTGGCGTCTGCCGGGAGGTAGAGGATGACTTCCTTCTCCCCCGCCGGCAGCTGCCACACCAGCCGTCCCTCCGCCGGCAGGTCCCTCACATAGCGAATCTCCGTGATCTGCCGGTCCACCGCCAGCTCGAAGGAGTCCTGGGATCCCTGCCAGATGATCCGGTAGTCGAAGGAGAGGGTCCGGGCTTCGGTGGTCATCTCCAGGGTCTTGGCGGTGGAGGCCATGCAGCGGTCATACCAGAAGTCAAACGCGGACCGGAAATAAGCCATCTGGGCGTCCGAATACTGGAAGGCCTGGAGATAGCCGTCTGTGGTTTCCCGGAAGAAATAGGCGCCGAAGTAGATCCGCCGGAGTTCCTGGTTGTTCATGCTTTTGCTTCCCCGCTTTCCTGTCTGTTTTTCTGTCTGCCGTGTGCTGTCCGTCCGTGCTTTCATGCAGCAAGAATAGCAGGAAACCGGGGGTCCGTCAAGGACATTCCGCCGGGGTCTGCATACCGCTTTTCTGTCGGGGAACAGGCCCTGCCGTCTCAAGCAATACTTCACGCAAAAAAAAGCCGGAACACCGGGGTCTTCCCCACGGCGGTTGACTTCACCGTGAACCTGGGTGTACAGCATCACCACGGACACCGGCTACACGGTGGAGTTCGTGCTGGATGCGGAGCTGGTCAAGGAAGTCCGCGAGAGGTGCGAGAAACTGGCCAGCAAGTGAGATCCCCAGACGCAAAGGTATCCCGGATTCTCTGTGCACCTCCGGCTTCGGCCGGGGGTGCATTTTCTGTGCATCCCCACACGCCGGTGCAGCCGCAGGAGCCAACGCCGGCAACGCGCCTGGGCAGCGCCACAGGAAAAGGACCGCCATGGGCGGTCCCTGTTTGATGGACTGGATTACTTGGCGTACTCGGTGGCGCGGGTCTCCCGGATCACGCTGACGCGGATCTGGCCGGGGTACTGCATCTCCTGCTCGATGCGGGCGGCAATCTCCCGGGCCATGACCTTGGTGCCCTCGTCGGTGATGTCGTCGGGCTTCACCATGATGCGCACCTCGCGGCCGGACTGGAACGCGTAGCACTTCTCCACGCCCTCAAAGCTGTTGGCGATCTCCTCCAGCTTCTCCAGGCGCTTGATGTAGTTCTCCAGGCTCTCCCTGCGGGCGCCGGGGCGCGCGGCGGAGATGGCGTCGGCCGCCTGTACCAGCACAGCCTCCACCGTTTGGGGCTCCACATCGTTGTGGTGGGCCAGGATGATGTGCACCACGTCCGGGCTCTCCCCGAACTTCCGGGCCAGCTCCGCGCCCAGGGTCACATGGCTGCCCTCGGTCTCGTGGTCCACCGCCTTGCCGATGTCATGCAGCAGGCCGGCGCGCTTGGCCAGCTGGACGTCCGCCCCCAGCTCCGAGGCCATCAGCCCCGCCAGGTAGCAGACCTCCAAGGAGTGCTTCAGCACGTTCTGGCCGTAGGAAGTGCGGAACTTCAGCCGGCCCAGCAGCTTCACCAGTTCCGGATGCAGCTTACCGATGCCGCTGTCGAAGACGGCCGTGTCGCCGGCCTGGCGGATGGTCTGCTCCACCTCGCTCTTGGCCCGCTCATAGACCTCTTCGATCCGGGCCGGATGAATCCGGCCGTCGGTGACCAGGTGTTCCACCGTGAGTCTCGCGATCTCCCGGCGAACCGGGTCGAAGGCGGACACAATCACGGTATCCGGCGTGTCGTCGATGATGAGTTCGGCGCCGGTCCGGTTCTCCAGAGCCCGGATGTTGCGGCCCTCGCGGCCGATCAACCGGCCCTTCATGTCCTCGTTGGGCAGGGTCACGCTGGAGACGGTGGTCTCCGCCACGTGGTCCGCTGCGCAGCGCTGGATGGCCAGGGCGATGATGTTGCGGGCTTTCTTTTCGCCCTCCTCCTTCGCGGTGGCCTCGATGTCCCGGACGGTGGCGGCGGCGCTGCGGTACGCATCCCGGGTCACCTGCTCCACCACCTGCTGGCGGGCTTCATCCTGGGTCATGGCGGCGATGCGCTCCAGCTCGGTCTGCTGGCGATCCTGCATGGCCTGGACCGCGGTCTCCTGCTCCCGGACGTTGTTCTCCCGGCGGACCAGCTCCTGGTCCCGGCGGGTCAGGGTTTCCTCCCGGGCGGTCAGGTTGCTGTCCTTCTTGTCCAGGGTTTCCTCCCGCTGGTCAAGGCGCTTCTCGGCCCGCTGCACCTCGGTGCGGCGCTCCCGCAGCTCCCGGTCGGCCTCCGCCCGCTGCTGATCGTGCTCCGCCTTGTCCCGGAGAATCTGCTCCTTGGCTTCCAGGATCTTCTCCTTCTTGTACTCCTCCGCCTTACGGACGGCGTCCTCATAGAGGTGTTTGGCGTATTCCTCGGTGCGGCCGATCTTCTTCTCCGTGCCTTCCTTGCGATAGAGATAACCGGCGATTCCACCGCCGATCAGGCCCAGTACAAGCGTCAGAACGGCAATTGTCCAATGCAATGTCTCTTCCCTCCTTTTCTCAGAGATACTGTCAGTGTGCAGAATTGATGGAACCGGCAAAAGCCGTGCATGTTGAGCACGGCGGACGGGCTGCCCTGCAGGGTACAGAGAGGTTCCCCTGTCTGCACATCAAAACTGCATCCCCCCATTCAGGGGGAAAAGACCATCTGCTGGATTCATGGGGCGCCGCTGATAAAGCACTCCCACGGCGCCGCTGACAACCATCCGCCAAGGCGGACGGATACCTGACAGAATGTCTATATAAACAGCCCGGCGGGACCTTCCTTGCCGGAATGCCGCCGCAGCCGGTCAGAATTATTGTACTGATTTCATGCGCATCTGTCAAGCGCATTTCAGGAAGAATTCAGGCCGGGAACAGACAAGTTTTGCCAATTTTCGTCCTCACCCGATGTGTTCCAGCAGCTCCATGGGTTCCCGGATCAGCAGCTCCGCGCCGCTGTCCACCAGCTCCTTCTCCTCCCGGAAGCCCCACAGCACGCCCACCGGGTGCATCCCCGCCGCCCGGGCGCAGGTCATGTCCACCGCCGTGTCCCCCAGATAGAGGAAGTCTGCCGGGGCAATGGCCAGGGATTCCGCGATGGCCAGGGCTGCGGAAGGGTCAGGCTTCACCGGGACCCCGGGCATTTGGCCCCGGACGCAGGCAAAATCGATTTCCGGAAAGAAGTGGGCCACCACATGGCGGGTGTCGGCATCCGGCTTGTTGGACAGCACGCAGAGGGGGATTCCCCGCTGCCTCAGTTCCCGCAGCAGCTCCGGCATCCCGGCGTAGGGGTGCGTTGTCACCAGGGCATGGTCCTGATACCAGGCCTGGTAATCCTTCAGCACGGCCTCTGCCAGCTCCTGCCGGTCTCGGACCGCCCGCCGGGCCAGCACCCTGGCCCCGTTGCCCACCAGGTAGCGGTAGTCATCTGTCTCCCACACCGGCAGGTGGTGCAGCGTCAACGCCCGGTTCATGGCGTCCGCAATATCCTGCAGGGTGTTGGTCAGGGTGCCGTCAAGGTCAAACAGGATTGCCCGCATGTTCATCCGTCCTTCTCTGTCTTCGTCGTCGCATCCGTACGCTGCCAGAACGCCGCCAGCATTTCCGCCGCGTCGCCGTCCTCCATCCGCCAGTGGGACGGGCAGAGGGCCACGCAGTCCCTCCGTCCGTAGCGGTCATCCAGCAGCAGGGCCACGCCCCGGTCCGTCTCCGTCCGGATCACCCGGCCCACGGCCTGGGCCACTTTCTGCAGGCCGGGCATCTGGTAGGCGTAGAGGAAGCCGTCCAGCCCGTTCTTGTCAAACCAGGCCCGCAGCGTCTCCCGCTCGATGCCCACCTGGGGCAGACCGATCCCCGCCACGGCTACCCCGTCCAGGGCCTCCCCCGGCAGGTCAATCCCCTCGGCAAACACCCCGCCCAGCACGCACAGCCCCAGACAGGGCGGCGCATCCGCCCGGAACGGCTGCAGAAAGGCCGCCCGCTGGGCAATGTCCATGGAGCGGGTCTGCATCACATAGGGCACGGTTAAGAGCTCCGCCACCCGGGTCATGAAGGCATAGCTGGGGAAGTAGGCCAGATAGTGGCCCGGGTGCGCCCGGACCATGGTCTCAATGGCCTCCGCCAGGGCGGGTGCCGCGGCCTCCCGGCGGCTGTAGCGGGTGTCGATCCGCTTGCGCAGCAGCAACAGGTGCTCCGGCGGAAAGCTGGAGGGGCCCGTATAGCACCCGTCCTCCGGATCCCCGCCCAGGAGGGTCTTCATCCGGTCCAGCGGCGTCAAGGTTGCCGAGAAGCAGACCGTGCCGCGCTTGCCCCGGGTCACCTCCGCGAAATAGGCCGCGATATCCAGCGCCATCACCGTGAGCCGGGGGTGCCTGCTCCCCTGCCAGAACACCGCACCGGGGGTGTCGCCCCGCCAGGCCCGCCGGAAGCCCGCCACCTCCCCCATGAACTCCGCCAGGCCCTCCGTCCGCAGGGGTGTGCGGCCGCTGTCTGTCCAGGCCTCCAGCAGGTCGTTCACCGCTGCCATCAGCGCCTCCGGCACAGCCGGCAGCGTCCCCTCCTGCTCCCCCTCCCCGGGGATCGTCTCCAGTGCTTTCACCACCTTGCCCATGGCCTTCCACAGGGGGTGACTCCGGCCGGCCTCCCGGCCCACTGCCGCCCGCATCCGCCGCAGCGCCTCGCCGTCGAGGCTCCCGGAGAGCATGGCCCGCACCCGGTCCGGCAGGTTGTGGGCCTCATCGATGAGCAGCGTCACAGGCTTGGCCTTGTCAAAGACGCGCTGGATATGCACCACCGGATCCAGGGCGTAGTTGTAGTCGCAGATGACTACATCCGCCAGCTCGCACAGGCTGAGGCTGAACTCGAAGGGGCAGATGCAGTGCCGGTCCGCCACCTCCCGGATGACCTCCGGCGTCCAGTCCTCCCGGCTCAGCATCTCCTCCAGCGCCGCCGCGTCCCGGAGGAAGTGCCCCTTGGCCCGGGGGCACCAGTCGGGATGGCACAGGGTTTTCTCCGGGCACTGCCGGTCCTTCGCGTCCAGCACCAGCGTCCAGAGGCACAGGGGCTGTTCCCGCAGCCGGGCCAGGGTGTCCAGCGGGCTGAGGCGCTGGGTGGTGCGGGCCGTGAGGCAGAAGATCTGCTCCGTCCAGCCCTCCCCCATGGCTTTCAGCGCCGGAAACAGCGTGGCCGCGGACTTGCCCGTTCCGGTGGGCATCTGGGCAAACAGCCGCAGGCCCTGCCGCACCGCCGTGTAGACCCGGGCCGCCAGCTCCCGCTGTCCCGGCCGCCAGGCGCCGAAGGGGAAACCCAGGTGTCTCAGCGACGTATCCCGCCGGTCTGCGTGGGCTTTCAGCCTCTCCCTGCGTCTGAGCCAGGGCTCCCGGAAGCTGTCAAACACCGCGGCGCACGCCTCCGCCGTCATGGTCTCCGGGAAGGCCGCCAGCACGCCGCCGCTGCGGTCCACATACACCACCCGGACCTCCACCCGGGGGAGGCTGTCCCGCAGGCAGAGCATGTGGCCGTAGATCACCGCCTGGGCCCGGTGGGCGGGGACTGCCTCCGGGGGCGGTGTTTTCCCCTGCCACAGCTTGATCTCCTCGATCACCGGCGTCTCCCCGGGGCAGAAGACATCCATCCGCCCGCTGAGGCGCAGCTCCTCCTCTTCATCCAGCGGCAGGGTCAGCGTCAGGGGCACCTCCGCCTCCCAGGGCGGCGCCAGGCGCTCCTGCCTGGCCTTGTGGCCCAGAACCCCCTCCTGCATGTCCCGCAGGGCGGAGAGACCGCTGACAATGTCCTCTCCCCGGCAGGTGAACTCCACCAGCTCCCGGACCGACAGCCGGACTTGCCGCATGCCTCTCTCCTCCCCTCTGCCCTTTGTCTCGGCCCTTCTATTCTACCCCATCCCGGCCGTCTGTCAATCCGTGACGGCCTCGCAGGATTTCTCCGCAGCCCCTGACGAAAGCCGGAAAAAACCCGCAGTGCCGGGAACTGCTGTCCTCGTCTCTGCGGGTTTTTATGCCAATGCCAGGACCCGGAAACACCAGCTCGGCTTTCCTGCCTGTTCCCACCGATCTGCACTTCGTCAAATCAGCACTTTCCTCAGGAAGCCCTCCACATACGCCCTGTAGGCCGCCGGATCTGTCAGCACAGAGGCGGCATGGCCGGCCCCCTCGATGAGGAAGAACTCGCTGAAGCCTGATGTGGCCTTCCACATCCTGTGGCTGTGCTCCGGCGGAATGAAACTGTCCTTCTCCCCGTGGAGAAAGAGAAGGGGGATGCGGTTCTCCGGCAGACAGTCAATGGGGCGCATCTCATGGTAAAAGCTGCCATAGCGGATTTTCGCGCACAGGGAGGCCACATGCACCAGCCAGGCAGGCAGGTGGAAGCCCTTCAGTCCCTGGACCAGGATGGGCTCGATCTCGCAGAAGCCGCAGTCGGCCACGGCGAAGTCCACCTCCGGCCGGTAGCCCAGGCAGGCCACCGTGGTGGCGGCCCCCAGGGACTCCCCGTGAAGCCCCAGTACCCGGGCCCCCGGGAACCTTCCCCGGCAGTCCAGGATCAGGGCGTTCAGGTCCCTGGCCTCCCGGACAGAGTAGGTGCAGAAAGCGGGGGCGTTCTCCCCGTGACCCCGGAGGTCATAGGTGATCACGTTGAATCCCAGGTCCAGATAGGTCTTCGCATACTTCAGGGAGCCCACGTGGCAGTCGGTGTAGCCGTGGGAGATCAGGATGTAGCGGTCGGAGGGGATCGGGTTCTCCAGCAGGTGGACATGCAGCACGTAGCCGTCGCTGCACGTCACCTGCCACTCGGTTTTGCTCAGGCCCTCATACCAGCTCAGGTCATAGTGCGCCCGCTGCCAGGCCCAGGCCTGGGGGATCGTCTGCCGGTTGGTCCGGGCCGCGTAGGCCGCCAGGGCGAACCCCAGGCCCAGCAGCAGGGCGCCCGCCACCAGCGCCGTGATCAGGATACCGATCAGCCAGGGCATTTGTTTTCTCCCCTCTCCGGCGCTGCCATGGTCTCCCGGAGCCCCTTCCAGCAGCGGTCACGGTCGCTGAGCTGCAGTACTGTGCCGTCCAGCAGGTGCGCTCCGTCCGGCGCCAGCTCCGGCCAGGCGATCCCCAGCTCCGGATCATTCCAGGCGATGCCGCCCTCGTCCCCCGGGTGGTAGAAGTCGTCACACTTGTAGCAGAATTCCGCCTCCTCCGACAGCACCAGGAACCCGTGGGCAAAGCCACGGGGCACCAGCATCTGCCGGTGGTTCTCCGCGGTGAGGAACTCCCCGTGGTGCTGCCCGAAGGTGGCCGAACCCGGTCGGAGATCCACCACCACGTCGTACACCGCCCCCCGGATCACCCGCACCAGCTTGGCCTGGGGGTGCCGGATCTGAAAGTGCAATCCGCGAAGGACGCCCTTCACGGAGGCGGACTGGTTGTCCTGGACAAAATCCAGGGTGATGCCTGCCTCCTCCATATCCCGGCGGTTCCAGGTTTCCATGAAATAGCCCCTGGCGTCCCCGTGGACCTGCGGTGTGATCACGCACAGGCCCTCAATGCCGCCCGCATTGCGTTCCACCGTGATCTGTCCCATCCTGCTGCCTCCTGTCAAAGCTCCTCGGGTTATTCTTCCTCCCCGGCAGGCGCGTGATCGGCCTCAGCCGCAGGCTCCGGATCATTCTCCGCCTTGGGGTCCTCCGCAAGCGCTGCGGCCCCGGCTTCGGGCTCCACCTCGTGGGGCGGTTCGGCCACGATGGCCTCCGCCTTTTTCGACACCTCCTGGGGATCGGCCACCGGCCAGGCGGTGTCCATGTGCCAGCGGTTGGCGGGGGCCGCAGGGGCCTGCTCCGCCGTGGGTGCCTGCTCAGGCGTCTTCTGGGTCTTCAGCGCGTTCAGCACGGCCTGCTCATACAGGGCAGACGCCTTGTATTCCGACAGCTTCGCCCCGGAGAAGGCAATCAGGGCAAAGCCCATCACCAGCAGGATGAAGCCCGCATTGTTCCCGCCCCCCACGCTCCGGAAGCCGCTCTGCACGATCTCCGCCAGGCTCTTCACATTCCGGGCGGTGTCCGCCGCAGCCTGCTGAATGCCGGTATAGGCGTCGCCGCCGTAGTAGGCGTAGGAAGTGTAGGTTCCCGTGCTTCCGCTGAGGCTGCTGCCTCCCGAGGTGAATGCCACGATGGCGAAAACGATGGCCAGCAGGCCTGCCGCGATGCCGATCATGGGGAAGATCGTGTTTCTCTTCATGGTGATGAATCCTCCGTTTCCTCAAATGAAGAAGAAACCGCCCCTCCCCGGAGGAAAGGACGGCTTTCTTGTCAGGCTGTTATCAGAACTTCAGCGGGTTCACGCGCACGGCGGGGCCCATGGTGGAGCTCAGATAGATGGAGCGGATGTAGGTGCCCTTCGCAGCGGAGGGCTTGGCCTTGATGATGGCCTCCATCAGGGCGGTCAGGTTCTCGTTCAGCTTCTCCACGCCGAAGGAAACCTTGCCGATGGGGCAGTGGATGATGGCCGTCTTGTCCAGACGATACTCCACTTTACCGGCTTTGATGTCGTGCACCGCCTTGGTGACGTCCATGGTCACGGTGCCGGACTTGGGGTTCGGCATGAGGCCCTTGGGGCCCAGGATGCGGCCGATGCGGCCCACCAGGCCCATCATGTCGGGGGTGGCCACGCAGACGTCGAAGTCGAACCAGCTCTCCTGCTGGATCTTTGCGATCATGTCCTCCGCGCCCACATAGTCGGCGCCGGCGGCCTCGGCTTCCTTGGCCTTCTCGCCCTTGGCGATGACCAGCACGCGGACCGTCTTGCCGGTGCCGTGGGGCAGCACCACCGCGCCGCGGACCTGCTGGTCAGCGTGCCGGGGATCCACGCCCAGGCGGATGGAGATTTCCACCGTCTCGTCGAACTTCGCCTTGCCGGTCTTGATGACCAGATCGCAGGCCTGATCCGGATCGTAGAGGGCGGTGGCGTCAATCAGTTTGACGCTCTCCTGATACTTCTTGCCATGCTTCATGTGTTCATTCCTCCTTGTGGTGTTAACGGCACAATGTCCTCCCACAAAATCGCGATGCTTACTGTTCCACAGTGACGCCCATGCTGCGCGCGGTGCCGGCCACCATGGACTCGGCCGCCTCCAGGCTCGCGGCATTCAGATCGGGCATCTTGATCCGGGCAATCTTGGTCAGCTGCTCCTTCGTCAGCTGACCCACCTTGTCCTTGTTGGGACGGGCGCTGGCGGTCTCAATGCCCAGCTCCTTCTTGATCAGCACCGGGACGGGGGGCGTCTTGGTGATGAAGGTGAAGGAACGGTCGGAGTAGACCGTGATGACCACCGGGATGATCAGACCCACATCGTTCTTGGTGCGGTCATTGAACTCCTTGCAGAAGCCCGGAATGTTCACACCGTGCTGGCCCAGCGCAGGACCAATGGGCGGAGCCGGGTTGGCCTTGCCCGCAGGAACCTGCAGTTTGATGTACGCGGTAACTTTCTTTGCCATGTTGATGGCACCTCCTAAACCTGTGTGGTCTCGCGGGAGCGTCCTGCGCTCCCTCCCACGTCCTCCTTGCGGAGGACTGCCCTCGCCGCCGCAGCGGCGTTAAAGCCTTTGTCGGCGGATCGTTCAATCCACCTTCTGCACCTGATCCATGGGCAAGTCCACCATCTGCTCGCGACCAGCGAACATCAGCACCTTGACCTTGACGGTGCCCATCACGGGGTCGATATCCTCCACCGTGGCAATGAGGTTCTCCAGGGAGCCGGAGAGCACCCGCACCTCCATGCCGATGGCGATATCCGTCTTGATCTCGGGGCTGACAGGGTTGAGCATCCGCTCCACTTCCTCGTCGGACAGCGGCACCGGCTTGCTCTCCGGGCCCACAAAGCCCGTGACGCCGCGGGTGTTGCGCACCAGGTACCAGCTCTCGGTGGTCCAGATCATCTGCACCATCACATAGCCGGGGAACACCTTGCGCTGCACCTTCACGCGGCGGCCGTTGCGGATCTCCTCCACTTCCTCCATGGGAATCCGGATGTCGCGGATCAGCTTGGACATCTCAGGGCTGTTGTCCACGCTCTTCTGCAGCGTGTCCATCACCTTGTTCTCATAGCCGGAATAGGTGTGCACCACATACCAGCACAGCTTGCCCGCCTGCGCCTCCGGCACCATGGATTCCTGGGTCACTTTGTTGGCGTTGTCACTCATGTCAATGCTCCTGTGCGCTGCAGGTCACTCACCCGCGGCAGGGTCGGCCGCTTCCTCAGCGGCAGTCTCGACAGCCTCTTCCACCGCGGCCTCGGCGCCATCGGCTGCCTGCTCCGCTGTGGTCTCCGCACCCTCGACAGCCTCTTCCACCGCAGCCTCAGTGTTCTCCGTGGTCTCCACCACATCGGCAGGATCCACAACGGCAGTCTGCGTGGTTTTGGTGCCGCCCACATTGTGCAGGGAACGCACCAGCGTGGAGGAGCCCAGGTCGAACGCGCCCACAACCACCATCATGAACAGCATGAACACCAGCACGGTGATGCTGTAGATGAGCAGCTTGCGCTTGGTGGGCCAGGTCACCCGCTTGAGCTCATTGACCATGTTGCGGAACGGCGTGGCGATCCGGCCGGGCAGCTTCTTGAACCAGTTGATGCACCGGGCAAACCAGGACTGCTCCTGCTTCTCGGCGGGGTTCTTCTTCGTGTCTGCCATATTCTCACATCCTCACGCTGATCACTTGGTCTCGCGGTGAACCGTGTGCTTTCTGCAGAAGGGGCAATACTTCTTCAGCTCAAGACGGTCCGGGGTGTTTTTCTTGTTTTTCATGTTGTTGTAGTTGCGCTGCTTGCACTCGGTGCAGGCCAGGCAAACCTTCTGACGGGTGGCACTCTTTGCCATTCTTCAGACACCTCCTGCGGTTTCTCTTTCCCCTCCCTGCGGACAGCGCCGCAGGGAGGAGCAAGCTTTGTTACTCGATGACCTTGGCCACAACGCCGGAGCCCACGGTACGGCCGCCCTCGCGGATAGCGAAGCGCAGGCCCTGCTCCATGGCGATGGGGGTGATCAGGGTGATCTCCATGTCGATGTTGTCACCGGGCATCACCATCTC
>JAFWSH010000031.1 GCA_017519405.1 Clostridia bacterium | reverse complement strand
CCAGCGTTCGTCCTGAGCCAGGATCAAACTCTTCCGTTCAATCCTTTAAACTCTCGGAATTACACTGTCTCTTTCCTTGCGTTTCTTCTTCCCTGTATCGTTTTCAAGGTCCTTCGCCGGTCCGCTCTCGCGGTCAGCTTGTGTATAATATCATGGCATCCTGGGTTTGTCAAGCACTTTTTCGCGAAAATCATGAATTTCTTGTTTCTAATTGTTAACTCTGAACGTAATATATTGCTTCGCGCCCGAACGTTGCTCTATATCCGAACATTGTTCTTGTGTTAGTGATTATTGTTCGTGTATTCCGTGCTGAAGGACCATGTCTCCCGGAGATCCTCCGGGATTTCCCAGCGCCGGCCGTCCGAGCAGGTCACCGCCGTGACGGTGATCTCCGCCCGGGCCGCCTTCTCCCCGCCGGGCACCGGGCAGTACACGCACTTCTCCGCCCCGGGCCAGAGGACCACGTCCTCCTCCGCCGCGCCGGTCTCCGTGGCCAGGATCTCCCCCTCCGCCGTCCGCAGCACTGCCTCATACTCGAAGCCCATCACCGTCAGGGCCGTGCAGCGGTTGGTCAGGGACAGGGTGAGCCAGGGCTGGGCCGCCGCGTCCTTGCCGGGGCCCAGGGGGCTGGCGGGCTCCACATAAACCCAGACGGATTTCGTCAGGGCGCTCATGTCCGCCGCGTCCGCCGTCACCCGGCATTTCCCGGGGCTGCGGCCCGTCACCAGGCCGTCGGCGTCCACCCGGGCGATGTCCCCCTCTTCGCAATACCAGTACAGCTTGGGCTGGGTGGTGTCCGGCGGGCCGATTTTCGCGGTGATCTGTCCGCTGCTCCCCGCCATGACCACCAGGGGATCCGGCCCCAGATCCAGGGAGGTCATGGGCTGAATCACCTGCACCTCGCAGGCGGCTGTCACCCCGGAGCCGTCCGTGGCGGCCGCGGTGATGGTGCAGCGCCCCACACCCACCCCGGTCACCCGGCCCTTGACAACAGTGGCCACGTTCTCGTCGGAGGAGGACCAGGCAATCCAGGTGGAGGCCGCATTCTCCGGGAACACCAGGGCGGACAGGGTCTCCCGGCCGCCCCGGGCCAGGGTGATGGCCGGGCTGGACAGGCCGATGTCCGTCACCGCCTGGTTCACCTTGACCGTCACCCACATTTTCCGCTGATTCGCCACCCCGGGCTCATGGAGGGTGCCGTAGATGGACACCCGGCCCGCCTGGACGCCGGTGATGCGGCCCCGGTCATCCACCGTGGCGATCCGCGGGTCCGCGCTGGACCAGGTGAGCTTGGGGAAGGCCGCGTCCGCCGGGTTCACGGTGACGCTGACGGGGTCGCTGGTCTGGCCGGTGATGAGGGTGAGGTTCTTCTGCTGCCAGACAAGGCCGGACACCGTCTGGTAGACCTCCACCGGGCAGGAGGTGGCCTCCCGCCGCCCGTCGGGGCGCACTGCCGTGCAGGTGATGAGGGCCGTCCCGGGCTTGATGCCCCGCACGTGCCCGCCGTTCACCGTGGCCACGGCCGGGTTGGAGCTCTCCCAGATCAGCCGGGGATTCGCCCCCAGGGTGTCCCGGTCCCACTCCGCCGTCAGCTTCACATGGCCGCCCTTGGGGACCAGCACCCGGTCCCCGGCCTCCTCCGCCGGGGCGCCCGACGCCAGGGCCAGGAGGATACCCAGCAGGATCAGGGCCGCCGTCAGCTGTTTCTTCATAATATAAGTCCTCCGCAGCCCGTCAGGCGTCCTCGTTGGTATCCCGGATCTGCTCGAAGTGGATCCAGTCGGACTCCGGCTTGCAGATCAGGCGGCTGTTCTTGTAGACCATGTCCATGCTGAGGATGGTGGCCCCCTCCCAGCCGCTGCCGGCGTCCCGCAGCACCATGGCCGGGTTGGTCTCCGGGTGGCGGTTGCTCAGCCGCAGGGGCATGAGGAAGCACAGCTCGTCGCTCTGGGGGTAGTAGCTGGGGATGATGGTCTTGTAGTTGACCCGCTGGCGCTTGATGGCCTTGATCATCACGGCCCGGATCCTGTCCCGGATGGCCACCAGCAGGCCCTCCGTCTCCTGCAGCAGCTGCTGGGCCCGCCGCCACTCCGTCTGGAGCTGGGGGCCGAAGTCCGGCTTCATGATCAGGGCCACAAACTCGTCCGCCCGCTGCACATCCGCCAGCGACTCGGCGATGTTGCTCAGCATGTCCTTGGGCAGGCGGTGCAGCCGCTCCGTAATCACGTGGGTCTCGTTGAAGCGCGGGCACTGCTCCTCCGGGGTCTTCCGGAACTGCAGCGGAAAAACCAGCTCCCCGGTGGACTCGCAGTAGCTGGGCGGCGTGGGCTGCTTGCCGCCGAAGCCCGAGGTGGTGAAACGGCTGATCTGGTCCACGGTGGCGATGTCCCGGAAGGCCCACTTCTGGGTGGGATCCCGCCGGGTGAACACCAGGCAGATGTCCTCCTCGTTGCTCCGGCTCAGCAGCCCCAGGTTCACCACGCACACCGTCTTGCTCCCGTCCATCAGGAAGGCGCTGTGGTTGATCTGCCGGTAGGCGGTGTAGCGCACATAGCTGCGGAGGATGTCCCAGGGCCTGCCGCCGCTGAACTGCCAGTCCTCCGGCACCGCCATCTCGGCAATCCGGGGCAGAATCTCCTCCAGATTGATGTCCGCCCAGCGGTTCAGGTACTCCTTGGGGGGCGTGCCGGGGAAGATCTCGTCCGCCAGGGCTGCCATGGGCCTGGTGAAGGGGGCGCCGCTGCGCATGTTGCGGTTGAGGAGCACCGCCACCCGGGCCCGGCCGTTCTTGTAGGGGGTCAGGATCTTGCAGTAGGCCGCCTCCTGGATGGTCTCCACCCGTTGCTGATCCCTGTCCAGCAGGATGATGTCCTCGTCCGTTGCGCACTGGTAGACCTGCTCCATGGTGCCCACAAAGTCCATGATGTTGGCGTTGATGACGTTGTCCACCCGGCGGCGCATGGCCGTGTTGAAGGCGGTGCGCATCTCGTCGGTGACGAAGACCAGGGCGCCGGGCCCCATGGCGGCGAAGAGGGGATACTGTTCCCGGAAGCGGTGGGCCATGTGGGCCATGCGGATGTCGAACTTCTTCTTTTTCCAGGGCTGCCGGTCCGGGGTGGCGTTCTGCTCCAGCACCATGATCACCGGGTTCTTGGCCGCGTCGGTGAGGCCGATGGGCAGGCGGATGGTGTCCGCATCCTCCGGCGGGCAGGGCTCCCCGTTTTTCAGGCAGACGATGTCCTCGTCCCGCAGCGCCTGGTACCCGTCGTTGATCTGCTCCAGGATCTGCTGGTCCGTGGTGGTCCCGTCAAACATGCACATGCTCAGCTCGCTGCGCAGGTACTGATAGTTGAAGAAGGCCAAGCTCTCCAGCACCGGGAAGAGCCGCAGCAGAAAATGGCCGTCCGGGCGGGGAATGTAGACGGAGGTGGTGAAGAAGAGGCTGCCGGGGCGGGCATTGCGGAAGGCATAGATCCAGATGGGCTTGCGGTTGGGGGCGGTGAGGCCGATGCTCATCCGCAGGGAGGCGGCGTCCTCCAGCCGCTCCACCGGGGTGCCCATGTTGTCCGTGATCACGAAGGGATTCGCCCCCAGCTCCCGCCGGTCGTAGCGGACGGACAGCTGCTGCAGCACGTTGGTGTTCTGGGGGAAGTTGGCAAGGACGCCGATGCGGGCCAGGATGTGGGGCGGAAGGTAGACCAGGCTGGTCAGTTCCCGGCACCGGCGGTAAATCTGCTGCTGCAGGGAGGGCACGGCGGCCGGCGTGTGTGCGGCCTCCTCCGCCGGGGCGGCTTTCTCCGCCTGGGCGGCCTCCTCCGCCGGGGCGATTTCCTCCACCGGGGCGATTTCCTCCACCGGGGCGATTTCCTCCACCGGGGCGGGCTCCTCCACCGGGGCGGCTTCCTCCGCCGGGGCGGACTCCTCCACCGGGACGGCTTCCTCCGCCGGGGCGGACTCCTCCACCGTCTCCCGGGGGCGGGTGACGAAACGCGTGGAGAAGAAAAGGCTGCGGTCCTGCTGGCTGTTCCGCCGGGCGATATACCAGATGGCCTCGCCCTTGGGCGTCACCATGCCGCTGTTCATCTCCAGGGTCTGGGCCTCCTGCAGATCCTCCACCGGCTGTTGGTTCCCGTCCAGCAGCCGGATGTCCCGGTCCTCCGCCTGTTCCTTATAGAAAGTGGACAGCCGGAAGAAGAGGGTGCCCGGGGTCAGTCCCTCCTGCCCCAGCTCCTCGTCGATGCCGT
>JAFWSH010000007.1 GCA_017519405.1 Clostridia bacterium | reverse complement strand
CGCCAGGACAGGATGCCCTCCGTCATGCTGGCCCAGGAATAGGAACTCATATATTCGCCCCGGTACGCGTTGATGGTATCGGCGTCCCCGGAGAAAAACAGGTACGCGTCGCAGGAGAAGGTATCCGGCTTGACCCGCAGCACGCCTTTCTCGATCTCCATGATCTGCTCCGCTCCGTATTCCCGCAGCGTATCCCGGAGGGATCGGATATATACATCCAGCTGTTTCTGCATCCTCCGATCGTAGAGCTGATCCCCCCAGATCGCGGCAAAGAGATCGGGCCGGGTGA
The DNA here is from genome assembly GCA_017519405.1 of Clostridia bacterium. Lineage (GTDB taxonomy): Bacteria > Bacillota > Clostridia > Christensenellales > Aristaeellaceae > RUG11272. Next base: position 126,998 of record JAFWSH010000007.1, on the reverse strand, counting down.
CGCCGTTTCCCTGCTTGTCCACCAGATAGGCCAGGATCTCTTTGCTCCTGGCCAGCCTGAAGCTGATGGGCTTGTCGCCCACGTATACGTCGAAGTGCCCAAACGTTTTTACATGAATGTGCGATAAGGCGGCGCTGTGCCGGGCTCCATGAATGTACGCGACTTCTTCCGCCAGCTTTTCCAGGGAAACGGGCTTGAGCAGATAGCCTGCCGGGTGCACCGCATAGGCGTCAAAAGCGTACTGCTTATAGGCCGTCAGGAAAAGAATGGCCATCTGGGGATGCAGCTGCTTGATCTGCGCGGCCAGGGTAATACCGTCAATATCCGGCATATTGATATCCAGAAGGGCAATATCCGCCGAATGCTCCTGCAGATAGGTCAGGGCGGATTCCGCGTCCGTAAACCCTTCCGCCCTGTCGATTTCTGGCAGCTGTCCGCATTGCTTCAGCGTGTATTCCACGGCCAGGGGCTCGTCGTCCACACAGATCACGTTCATGGCCTTTGCTCCTTCCTGCCCTCCGGGATCAGCAATGAGATGCAGGTGCCCTTTCCGATTTCGCTTTGCAGGATCAGTTTCCCACCGCACATTTGCTCCACCCGTTCTTTTACATTCCGCAGGCCAATATGGGTTCCATCCAGCGTTTTTTCCGGATCGAAGCCCTTGCCGTTATCAGATACCGTAATCCGGTGATGGTTTGCTTCCCGAACGGAAGATACCGTCACCAGGCCGTCCTTTTTCCCGCGCACGCCGTGGCGGATGGCATTTTCCACTAATGGCTGGATGGTCAGGGCTGGGATATCAAAGTGATCGTCCTGGATATGATATTCGATGCGGATGCCTGGGAACCGCAGCATTTCGATCTCCGCATACAGCCGGGTATGCTCCAGCTCTTTGGAAACGGGGATCAGATCGCTTTGGCTCAGGGATTCCAGGTTCTGCCGCAGATACGTACTGAAGTTTTCCAGCGTTGTATCCGCCAAGGGAGGGTTCTTTGCGTACAGCGCGCGGATGGTGTTCAGGGCGTTGAACAGAAAGTGGGGCTGGATCTGCGTCATCATGATCTGGATGCGCTGGGCGGCCATCAGATCCCGCTCGTGTTCCCGAACGAATTGCAGATGCAGCCAAATATAATAAAACACGCTGCCCACCACAGTGGCAATAGTCAGGAAGGAAACGGAAAGTGATTCCATGCGCATATGGACGTCGATCACAACGGAAACAATGATGCTCAGCACGATGGAAACCGGGATGAGCTGTTCTTTTTTTCTCGTTTCCCGAAAGCGCAGCAAGGTATAGATCAGCAATCTCAACAGCAGAATGCCACTGACCACAAAGCAGGCAGGATAAAGCGGGCCGCGCAGCATTGCAAAGTCGAAATCTCTGATTTCAAAACACAGCTTTGTGTAAGGCGAGGAAAAATAGAGCGTGGCATTGATCCCCACCAACAGCCATTGTGGCCACTTGCGCCCGCCCGGTAATATGATGAAAAGGAATAAAACCAGAATCACCGGTCGAACGGAGTAACCGTAGGCGGCTAAAAATTTCTTCCAAGCCAGATCCTTATGGCGGATGAAAAGCTCGTTATCCCATAGATTCTGGGCAATCAGACTCAGGCAAAGCACCACGATGACAAGCATGATGCGCCGATGCTCCCGCTGAATGTAGGGATCAATCGTTACGGTAAACCCCAGACCGAACAGCAGGAGAAGCAAGGGAAAAAGCACTGCCAAGGTGCCAAAATCCGGGCTCACGCCGATTTTCCCTCCCTTCCGTCCACCAGCTTTCTCCATCGTTTGAAAAAAGAACATCGTCAAGTGGTGGTATTATTCTCTCATGTTTTGAAAAATCCTGCAAGCAAGGTTTCCATACAGTATTGTATTATGTGCAGTGATGTTGCCTCTCACTTATGCCTGTTGGATTATTGACGGCTACAGTGATTGCGACAACATGTCCCTTCTATTTTAGCATAGATTCAGTTGCTTTGAAAGGAGAAATAGCATCGCCACAACTGCCCTTATTTCACTCCACGCCGGTCGAGGTCGAAAGGTTCACCGGGCTTTCCAGGAGATCATCGGATATGTAAAGAATCCTGATAAAACCGAAGGCGGAGAACTCGTGACCGGATACGCCTGTGATCCGCTCATGGCAGAGGTGCAATTCACGCAGGCAAAAGCAGAGTATTATCAGAAAACAGGGCGAAGGAGAGGATCGCCAACGGTGATCTTCCTGTACCGGCGGGCAATGCAGTCCCATTCATACTGGCAGACCCGGGCAGTGGCTGAAAAGCCGGTGGGCGCATGGGAGATATGCACGGTATCGTAGAGGAATCCTTAGCCTGTTTCCGCTGTATTTTCCAGACATCAGTGGTTATGCGCCTTTCGGTCCCTCGACATCATGTGCTCTGGACAAATCCTCACTCTGAATGTAATTGAATGTAATCTGAAGGTAAATCTGAATGTAATTTGAATGTAATTCCTCTGGATCTCAGTCGGAATACTGTCTCGGCACGGGGTTTTCCTTCCTCCGGAACGCAACGCTTACTCTGGTTACCTGCTGCACTCCGTCAGCACGCATCTCTGAATTGTAGCGCATCTCATCAATCAGACTCAACGCAGCTGAAGCCAATTTGTTAAGGCTCTCGGTGCTCTTTTTTATGCCTTTAATTCAATGATGAAACTGGGCGGACACTCATCCTGCCGCAGGAGTTCCGCCAGCGTGTCCTTGTTCACCCAGTAGGTGATGTTCCGGTTTATCAATCCGGACGCTGCCGATGCCTGTCACCCCGCTCAATCATCCATGAAAACCTGTTTCCTGTTTTCCACGGGAGGTATGTCCTGGTTGTCATCGATTATAGCACTCGAAGGCCACGGGTGAAAGCCCCTCAATCCGACCTTTGAATGTAGCTTGGCTTATACAGAGATTATAAATTTGAGCAATCCTGATAATTTTGGAGAATCATCGAAAAAAACTGGAACGGCAAAGAGTAATCTGAGCCATTTCCAGAGGCGAAGACAGGGGACAAAACACAATTGTCTTCAAAACTATCTTCACTATCTTCAAACCCTGTTTTTCAGGGGCCAAAAACGGTGAAAACCCTTGATTTCTCAAGGGTTTTCAGAAGTGCGGGAAACAGGACTTGAATCGCTCCCGAACGTTCAATTTCGATCAATAACACAACATGCAGTATAACACAGCAATTGCTAAACACAATATCTTGTGGTCGTGCATACCCAAATAGAACAGTATTACATGACGGTTTGGGTATTTGAGGGTGAAGATTCTGCGGTATTTCGGGATTTACCCAATCCTCAGGAGTTTGGGTAGAAACAGGATTTGGTCGAATCATTTGGGTAAAGAAACAGGATCTGCCGAGAAAGGAGAATCTCACCATGACACATTTGCCGGTTGAAATGACAGAAAACGGCTTCCACTACACACTTCACGGTGACTATTACCTTCCCGATCTGGCGCTCCCCAAAGCTGCCGGACAGGCCATCGGCCGCTATGGCCGGATGCGGAAGGCGTACCTGGAGGAGCATCGCCCCGGCCTGTACGAACGGCTGCTCCTGTCCGGCCGGCTGTACGACCACCTGGCAGAGATTGACCGCAGCTGTGCTGCACGGCTGGAAGCGATGATCCCCGGGATGGCATCCGCCGAGGGGGTTGACGAAGCCCTCAAAGCCCGGGATCAGATGGCCTGGGTCGCTTGTATGAACAATATCCGGCATCGGGCCGAGGAGAGCATCCTTGCCGAACTGGTCTTTGACTGAACCATGCTGCCGCCTCTTCGGGGGCGGCTATTTTACGTTGGGTCATCGTCCGTCTTCTGGATCAGCCCCGCGAAGCGGTCCCGGACATACACGCCAGCTTGACGAAGCACGTTCACGGCCGGTCCTCCTCCGCTTTCCGTTCGATCCGGCACGGCACGGCCTCCATGCCGAACATGGCTAAAGCCTGGTTGACCTTGTCCAGGCGCACGGTTTCCTTTCCCTGCTCCAGGTCGTGCACAAAGCGCAGCCCGAGGCCGGAGCGGATGGCGAATTCCTTCTGGGTCAGACCCGCAGCCTTCCGGCTCGCCCGGACAAAGGCGGCAATTTTGTCGGTTCGCATCGAATCACCCTTTTGATTATATTGTATTCCCGATCGGGTGCAATGTCAATGTGCTCCGACCCAAAATTCCCGAACGGGAAGATTCTGAAATTGCAGCTGAGAATCTCCCCGTTCGGTTATAGTCATTGCCTTCCAGCTTCAGCAGCGGGATGCGGCAGGTATGAACATCCGGTACAGTGTCAAAGAGAAGCCGCATCGTGTGTCTGCATCCTCCTCGCCGGCCTGCGCCAGGTGCCGTCAATAGACAAGCGTCCCCTCGAATACCGAGACCGTCTCCCCGGTGAGGGTCATCCGGCCGCCCTCCTCCCGGACCGTCAGGTCTCCGCCGGGGAGCTTCACCAGGATGTCTTTTCCCGGGTCGCACAGGCCCAGACGTACCGCAGCGGCCACCGCCGCGCATGCGCCGGTGCCGCAGGCCAGGGTCTCCCCGTTGCCCCGCTCCCAGACCCGGAGGCGCAGGGTGGTCCGGTTGATGACCCGGACGAATTCCGTGTTGATCCGGTCCGGGAAGCAAGGCGCGTGCTCGAAGAGCGGCCCGACTTTGGCCAGGTCGATCCCGTCGATGGCATCGGTGAAGACGACACAGTGGGGATTGCCCACGGAGACGCAGGTCACCCGGTCCTGCCGGCCGCCGATGGACAGGGGCACGTTCACCACCTCCGGGAGGCCCAGGGAGACCGTGATCTCCGCCGCGTCGAAGGACACTGTGCCCATGTCCGCGGAGACGGAATTTGCCAGGCCGTCCCGGAGATAGACCTCAAGGCGGTGGAGCTGTCCGGCCATCTCAATGGTCATCCGCTCCCGTGGCACAATACCCCGGTCGTGGAGGTATTTGGCGGCACAGCGGATATTGTTGCCCGCCATTTTGCCCTCGCTGCCGTCCCGGTTGAAGGAACGGATCTTTGCGTCGGCGGCGGCGGAGTCCCCGATCAGCACGATACCGTCCGCCCCGATGCCCCAGTGGGGCGCGCACAGCCGCACGCACAGGGCTTCCGGGCAGGTGATGCGGCCGTCGAAGTTCTCGATGAAGAGGTAGTCGTTGCCGCAGGACTGCATCTTGGTGAAGGAGATGCGCTGGCGCTCGCTCCGCATATGACAGATGTCCACCAGCTCCGTGTTGCCGGCGTTGAAGCGGCTGGCCAGGCTGTCCGCCAGGGCCCGGGCCGTGTCGAGGCTGGTCAGGCAGGGAATGCCCAGCTGCATGGCCTTGCGGTGCAGGGCCGTGTAGTCCCCCACGGTGGCGTCGTGGACGGCGCCGGTGTAGACGAGGACGTGAATCTCCCCGGCCTCCATCAGGCGGGGAATGCCGTCCCCGTCCGCGGCGCCCGCCACAGGGGTCACCGAGATGCCCAGGGCGGCGATGGCCTTCGCGGTGTCCGGGGTGGCGTAGAGACGCAGGCCCAGATCGGCAAAGCGCTTTGCGGGGGTGAGGATCTCCTCCGCGTCGTGGTCCGGCACGCTGAGGAGGATGCCGGCGCCGCCGGTGAGCGCGGGCACGGTCAGTCCGGCAGCGGTGAGCCCCTTGAACAGCGCCTCCGGCAGGGTGGCGCCCACCCCCAGCACCTCGCCGGTGGACTTCATCTCCGGGCCGAGAATGCTGTCCGCGTCGGCCAGCTTCTCAAAGGAGAACACCGGCACCTTTACCGCCACATAGGGAGGCCTCCGGTACAGCCCGGTGCCATAGCCCAGATCCGCCAGCTTCGCCCCCAGCATGACCTTTGCGGCCAGGTCCGCCATGGGAACCTTCGTCACCTTGCTGATGTAGGGCACGGTGCGGCTGGCCCGGGGATTGACCTCGATGACGTACAGCTCATCGTGATAGATCAGATACTGGATGTTCACCAGGCCCCTGGTGCCCAGCGCCAGGGCCAGCTTTTCACTGCTCTCACAGATGATGCCCGTGAATTTGTCGTTCAGGTTGTAGGGCGGATAGACGGCGATGGAATCCCCGGAGTGGACGCCCGCCCGCTCGATATGCTCCATGATGCCGGGGATCAGCACGCTCTCCCCGTCGGAGATCACGTCCACCTCCAGCTCGATCCCAGGCAGATACTGGTCGATGAGCACCGGGTTGTCGATGCCGTGGGCCAGGATGCGCGCCATGTAGGCCCGGACCTGCTCCGGCGTGCGGGCGATGGTCATGTTCTGCCCGCCGATCACATAGGAGGGGCGCAGCAGCACGGGATAGCCCAGGGCGTCCGCCGCCTCCAGGGCCTCCTCCAGCGTTCGGACCGCCAGCCCCTTCGGACGGCGGATGCGGAAGGATTCCAGCAGGGCGTCGAAGCGCTCCCGGTCCTCGGCGATGTCGATGGACTCCGCGCTGGTACCCAGGATGCGGATGCCGTGTTCAGCCAGGGTTTTCGTCAGCTTGATGGCGGTCTGCCCGCCGAAGGCCACCACCACGCCTATGGGCTTTTCCACCGCGATGATGGCCATCACGTCCTCCGGGGTCAGGGGCTCGAAGTACAGGCGGTCGGCGGTGTCGTAGTCGGTGGAGACGGTCTCTGGGTTGTTGTTGACGATCACCACGTCATAGCCCATCTCTCGCAGCGTCCACACGCAGTGCACGGAGGAGTAGTCGAACTCGATGCCCTGGCCGATGCGGATCGGGCCGGAGCCCAGCACCATCACCACGGGCCTGCCGCTGCGCTTCATGGCACGGGATTCGCAGGCGCTGTCCGTGCAGGAGTAGAAATAAGGCGTTTGCGCGGCGAACTCCGCGCCGCAGGTGTCCACCATCTTGTAGCTGAGGGGCCAGCCGGGGAGGTTCTCCTCCCCGGAAAGCCGGGTGATGGCGGCGTCCGGGTAGCCCAGGCGCTTGAGCCGGGCATAGTCGCCCTCGCCGAGCCCTTCCCGCTGAACCTTGCTTTCCAGCTCCGCCATGGCCTGCAGCTTGTACAGGAAGAAGCGGTCGATCTTCGTGAGATCAAAGATTTCATCAACGGAAAGCCCTGCCTTCAGCGCTTCGAAGACGGTGAACAGCCGGCGGTCGTCCTGGGCAGAGAGGCGTTCCCGGAGGGGCGCGGCGGAGAGAGGAGAGGCGTTCAGGGTGTCCAGGCCGATCTCCGCGCCGCGGACGGCCTTCATCATGGCCTCCTCGAAGCGCTGGCCGATGGCCATGACCTCCCCGGTAGCCTTCATCTGGGTGCCCAGACGCCGGGAGGAGCCCTGAAACTTGTCAAAGGGCCACTTGGGGAACTTCACCACCACATAGTCCAGTGCCGGCTCGAAGCAGGCGCAGGTCTTTCCCGTGATGTCATTGGGAATCTCGTCCAGGGTATAGCCCAGGGCGATGCGGGTGGAAACCTTGGCGATGGGGTAGCCGGTGGCCTTGCTGGCCAGGGCGGAGGAGCGGCTGACCCGAGGATTGACCTCGATCACCGCGTACTCAAAGGAAGCCGGGTTCAGGGCGAACTGGCAGTTGCAGCCGCCCACGATGCCCAAGGCCTCGATCATCCGCAGGGAGGCCGTCCGAAGCATCTGGTATTCCCGGTCGGAGAGGGTCAGGGCCGGGGCGACCACCACGCTGTCCCCGGTGTGAACGCCCACGGGGTCCACGTTCTCCATAGAGCAGACGGCGATGCAGTTGCCCAGGGCATCCCGCATGGTCTCGAATTCGATCTCCTTCCAGCCGGCGATGCACTTTTCTACCAGGATCTGCCGGATAGGAGAGGCGTCCAGGCCGGCCCTCGCAATCTCCCGCAGCTCCTCCTCGCTCTGGGCGATGCCGCCGCCGGTGCCGCCCAGGGTGTAGGCCGGGCGCACGATCACGGGATAGCCGATGGTTCGGGCGGCGCTGAGTGCAGCATCAAGGTTCCCGGCAATCTCCGAAGGGACGCAGGGCTGGCCGATGGCCTCCATGGTGTCCCGGAACTTTTCACGGTCCTCCGCCTTTTCGATGGCCTCGATGGGCGAGCCCAGCAGCCGCACGCCGAATTCGGCCAGGGTGCCGTCCCGGCTCAGCTGCATGGCCAGGGTCAGGGCAGTTTGCCCTCCCAGCCCGGCCAGCAGACCGTCCGGGCGCTCTTTCTCGATGATGCGCCGCAGGGTCGCCGCGTTCATGGGTTCCAGGTAGATCTCGTCCGCCAGATGAGTGTCCGTCATGATGGTGGCGGGGTTGGAGTTCACCAGCACCACCTCCACGCCCTCGGCCTTCAGCACCCGGCAGGCCTGGGCACCGGCGTAGTCGAACTCCGCCGCCTGGCCGATCACGATGGGCCCGGAGCCGATGACCAGCACTTTCCGGATGGATGTGTCCTTAGGCATGCTTCTTCTCCTCCATCATGGCGATGAACCGGTCAAAGAGAAAGCCGGTGTCCTGCGGGCCGGGGCAGGCCTCCGGGTGGAACTGCACCGTGAAGCAATGGAGGTCCGGGTAATCCATCCCCTCGCAGCTGCCGTCGTTGGCGTTGACAAAGGATTCCGCCCCGGTGCCCCGCAGGCTCCCGGCAACCACCGCGTAGCCGTGGTTCTGGCTGGTGATCCAGGTGCGGCCGGTTCTCAGGTCCTTCACGGGCTGATTCCCGCCCCGGTGGCCGTATTTCAGCTTCACTGTGTCCCCGCCCAGGGCCAGGGCGGTCAGCTGATGCCCGAGGCAGATGCCGAAGACCGGCTTGCGTCCCAGGAGATTCCGCAGCTGAGCGATGCAGCCGGTGTTCTCCTTGGGATCGCCGGGGCCGTTGGACAGCATGACGCCGTCGGGATCCTCCGCCAGCACCGCCTCCGCGGGCGTATCCGCGGGGAAGACCGTCACCGCGCAGCCCCGCCGCAGCAGGGAGCGGAGGATGTTCTGCTTGGCGCCGTAGTCCATCAGGGCGACCCGGCATTTCTCATCCCCCTCTGCGGGGAAGCGGATCTTCTCTCTGCAGGTGACGGAAGCCACCGCGTGCTCCACCCGGAAATCCCGGACTGCGGACAGATCGGCGGGCACCTCGTCGCAGATCAGGGCGTTCATCACGCCTTGCTCCCTTGTGAGGCGCACGATCTCCCGGGTGTCCACGCCGCACAGGCCGGGGATGCCCCGGGCCTTCAGCCAGCCGTCCAATGCGCCCTCGCTGCGGAAATTGGAGGGCGCGCCGCACAGCTCCCGGACGATGTATCCGAAAAGGGCGCTCTCGCCTTCAAAGTCCTCCGGGATCAGGCCGTAGTTGCCGATCAGCGGAAAGGAGTGGGTGACGATCTGCCCGTAGTAGCTGGGGTCGGTCAGGGTCTCCAGATACCCCTCCATGCCGGTGGTGAAGACCAGCTCTCCCACGCGGTCAACAGGGGCCCCGATGCGGAGCCCCTCGAAGATCATGCCGTTGCCGAGCACCAGATAGGCCATATCCTTCACCTGCCTGCCAGCGCCGCCCGGACAAAGCCCACAAACAGCGGATGAGGCTTGTTGGGACGGCTCTTGAATTCGGGATGGAACTGCACGCCCACGAAGAAGGCCTCGTCCGGCAGTTCGACGGTCTCCACCAGCCGCCCGTCCGGGGAGAGGCCGGAGAGGCACAGCCCGGCATGCTCCAGCGTCTCCCGGTATTCGTTGGCGAACTCGTAGCGGTGGCGGTGGCGCTCGCTGATCTCCGTTCGGCCGTAGCAGCCCGCGATGACGGTGCCCTCCCGCAGCACGCAGGGATACTTTCCCAGCCGCAGGGTGCCGCCCTTGTCGATTTCGTCGTTCTGGCCGGGCATATAGTGGATGACCTGGTGGGGGGAGGCCTCGTCAAACTCGTGGGAGTTGGCCCCCGTGAGGCCCGCCGCGTGCCGGGCATATTCGATCACTGCGATCTGCATCCCCAGGCAGATGCCGAAGTAGGGGATGTGGTGCGCCCGGGCATACTGCGCTGTGAGGATCATGCCCTCGATGCCCCGCCCGCCGAAGCCGCCGGGGACGATGACGCCCTGCACATCCGCGAGGGTTTCAGCGATGTTCTCCTCCGTCAGTCCCTCCGAGTCGATCCACTGGATCTCCACCTTCGCGTCCAGAGCATAGCCCGCGTGGCGCAGGGCCTCGGCCACGGAGAGATAGGCGTCGTGGAGCTGCACATACTTGCCCACCAACCCGATCCGGACAGCTTTGCTCCGGTGCCGGATGCGCTCCACCAGCGTGCGCCATTCGGTGAGATCCGGCGCAGGGGCGTCGATTCCCAGCTCCCGGCAGACGATGCCGGAGAGGTTGGCCTCCTCCAGCATCAGCGGGGCCTCGTAGAGGATGGGCAATGTCAGGTTTTCGATCACACAGTCGGGCTTTACGTTGCAGAAGTGGGCGATCTTGGAGAAGATGCTCCCATCCGTGATCGGCTCGTCCACCCGCAGCACGATGATGTTGGGGCTGATGCCCATGCCCTGCAGCTCCTTCACCGAGTGCTGGGTGGGCTTCGACTTGTGTTCCCCGCTGGCCTTGAGATAAGGCACCAGGGTGACGTGGACGTAGAGAGCGTTCTCACGGCCCACCTCCAGTCCCACCTGGCGGATGGCCTCGATGAAGGGCTGGCTCTCGATATCTCCGATGGTGCCGCCGATTTCGGTGATCACCACGTCCGCGTCGGTCTGCTCCGCCACGCGGTAGACGAAGTGCTTGATCTCGTCGGTGATGTGGGGGATGGTCTGCACCGTGGAGCCCAAGTATCCGCCCTGGCGTTCCCGCTCAATGACGCGGGCATAGACCTTGCCGGTGGTCAGATTGGAGTAGCGGTTCAGATCCTCGTCGATGAAGCGCTCGTAGTGGCCCAGATCCAGATCCGTCTCGGCCCCGTCCTCGGTGACATACACTTCCCCGTGCTGGTAGGGGGACATGGTGCCGGGGTCCACGTTGATGTAGGGATCCAGCTTCTGGGCCGCCACCTTCAGCCCCCGGGCCTTCAGCAGCCGCCCCAGGGAGGCCGCGGTGATGCCCTTGCCCAGGCCGGACACCACGCCGCCGGTGACAAAGATGTATTTGGTCATGCGTCCTTCCTCCTCAGCCACGCGTCCGCCTCCCGCGCCGCAGCCCGTCCGTCCGCCAGCGCCCGCACCACCAGGGACTGGCCGGTGCGCATGTCGCCTGCGGAGAAGATCTTTCCTGCCAGGCGGTGCGTCCCGTCCTCCGGCAGAAGCCGTCCCCGTGCGTCTGCGGTCAGGCCGAAGGCGCTCAGCGTCCGCTCCTCACAGCCCACGAAGCCCGCGGCGATGAGCAGCAGCTCACAGGGCAGGGCCCGCTCCGTTCCGGGGATCGGCCGGTGCTGCGCATCCAGACGCACCGTGACCGCGCCGGTCAGGCGGTGCTGCCCGTCGGTAAGGAGCGCCTTCACCGTGATCTCGTAGACGCGCGGATCCATGCCCTGTGCAGCGATGGCCTCCAGCTGCCCATAATCCGTGCGGAGAACGCGGGGCCATTCGGGCCAGGGGTTTTGATCTGTGCGCGACACCGGCGGGGCGGGCATCATCTCCAATTGGGTCACCGAAGCGCAGCCCTGCCGCAGGGCGGTGCCCACACAGTCGTTGCCCGTGTCGCCGCCGCCCACCACGACGACATGCTTTCCCCTGGCGCTGACCGCAGGCACTGCGCCGGAGAGCGCCGCCCGGGTGGCCTCCGTCAGATAATCCACGGCGAAGCAGACGCCCTGTGCGTCCATGCCTTCCACTCGGAGGGAGCGGGGCTTGCGGGCGCCGCCGCAGAGGATCACGGCGTCAAATTCGCCCAGCGCCCGGGGCTCGGCCTCGGTGCTCAGCCGGAAGGAGACGCCCTCCGCTTCCATCAGCCGGATGCGCCGGGCCACAATCTCCTTGGGCAGCTTCATGTTGGGGATCCCGTACATCAGCAGGCCGCCGGGGCGGTCGGCTCTTTCGATCACCGTCACACTGTGGCCCAGCCGGTTCATGAGATCCGCCGCGGCCAGACCCGCGGGACCGCTGCCGATCACGGCGACGCGCCTGCCGCTGCGGGAAGCCGGGACGCGCGGCTGAATCCACCCCGCCGCAAAGCCCCTCTCAATCAGATACAGCTCGTTGTCCCGGTTGGTGACGCCCTCTTCCGCCAGGTTGCAGGCCTTCTCGCACAGGGCGGGGCACACGCAGCCGGTGAACTCCGGGAAGGGTGCGGTCTGCAGCAGGCGCTCCAGGGCCTCCCGCTCCTGTCCGCGGTACAGAAGGTCGTTCCACTCCGGAATCAGGTTGTGCAGCGGGCAGCCGAAGTCCGACTGGCAGAAGGGCACGCCGCAGTTCATGCACCGCGATGCCTGGCAGCGGCGCAGTTCCTCCGGTAGCGGGATATGCAGGTCGTCGAAGTCCTTAAGGCGCGCCTGTTTCGCACGATAGGGGTTCTCTACCCTCTGATACTCCAGAAAGCCTGTCGTCTTGCCCATGCTCACACCCCCTTCAAAAACGCAAGGTATTCGTCGGAGATCACGGCCCGGAACCTCGGCAGCCAGTCTGCAAAAGCGCGCAGGATCTCCGCCGCCTTCCTGGAGCCGGTGGCCTGCTCGTGCAGCTGCAGCAGCCTTTTCAGCTCCCCGGCCTGCTCCGGCGGGACCGGGTACGCTTTCACATGGCCGGGATTCAGACGGTCCTTCAGGGTGTCGTCCTCGTCCAGCACCCAGGCGATGCCGCCGCTCATGCCCGCGGCGAAGTTGTCGCCCACAGGGCCCAGCACCGCCACCCGGCCGCCGGTCATGTACTCGCAGCCATGGTCGCCGACACCCTCCACCACCGCCATGGCGCCGGAATTCCGCACGGCGAAGCGCTCGCCGGCCCGGCCCGCGATGAAGGCATAGCCGGAGGTGGCGCCGTAGAGGGCCACGTTGCCGATCAGGGTGTCCTCCTGCCGCCAGAGGCTGTCCACCGGCGGGCAGACGGCCACTGTGCCGCCGGAGAGCCCCTTGCCCAGATAGTCGTTGGCCACGCCGTAGAGCGTGATCTGCTGTCCTTCAGGGAGGAAGGCCCCGAAGGATTGGCCGCCGCAGCCCTGGGCCTGGATGGTACACTCTCCCCGCAGCAGGGTCCCGAAGGCCCGGTCGGTGGTCATCAGATGGACATGGTCCCGGAAGAGCCGGGCGTCGGCGCGCTCGTTCAGATGGAAGTCGTGCTTCGCCTCCGGCTGGAAATGGGTGTTCCGGGCAAAGCCGATGAGATCGCTCAGGTCGATCGCGGCGTCCGGCTTCATCACCAGCAGATCGCTGCGGCCCACCAGCTCGTCCACGCTGCGGGCGCCGAGTCCGGCCATGATGCCCCGCAGCTGTTCCGCGATGAACAGCATGAAGCGTTCCACGTATTCCGGCTTTCCGGCAAAGCGCCGGCGCAGCTCCGGGTTTTGCGTGGCGATGCCGAAGGGGCAGGTGCCCAGGTGGCACACCCGCATCATCCGGCAGCCCATTGTGACCAGGGGTGCGGTGGCAAAGCCGAACTCCTCCGCCCCCAGCAGCAGGGCCACCGCCACGTCGTGGCCGGTCATGAGCTTGCCGTCGGTCTCTAAGGTCACCTTCTCCCGGAGGCGGTTGCGGCAGAGCACCTGGTGGGCCTCCGCCAGGCCGATCTCCCAGGGCAGGCCCGCGTGGTGGACGCTGCTCATGGGGGCCGCGCCGGTGCCGCCCTCCCCGCCGGAGATCAGGATGCCGCCGGCCCCGGCCTTGGCCACGCCGCTGGCGATGGTGCCCACACCGGTGGAAGACACCAGCTTCACGGTGATCTTCGCCTGCTCGTTCGCGCACTGCAGGTCATAGATCAGCTCCGCCAGGTCCTCAATGGAGTAGATGTCGTGGTGGGGCGGCGGGGAGATCAGGGAGATGCCCGGGGTGGCGCAGCGGGTCTTCGCCACGTCCTCCGTCACCTTGGTCCCCGGGAGATGGCCGCCCTCGCCGGGCTTGGCGCCCTGGGCCATCTTGATCTGGATTTCCTTCGCCGAGCGCAGGTATTCCCGGGTCACGCCGAAGCGCCCGGAGGCCACCTGCTTGATCGCGGAATTGAGGTCAGTGCCGAAGCGCTCCGGCAGCTCGCCGCCCTCGCCGCTGTTGCTCCTGCCGCCCAGACGGTTCATGGCCCGAGCCAGGCACTCGTGAGCCTCCCGGGAGATGGAGCCATAGCTCATGGCCCCGGTGCGGAAGCGCCGCACGATCGCTGCCGCGGGCTCCACCTCGTCGAGCGGGATCGCCCGGCAGGCATCGTAGTTGAAGGTCAGCATGGAGCGGATGGTGCGGGGGCCTTCGTTTTCAACCCTGGCCGCATACCGCTCAAACAGCTCCCTGCTGTCCGTCCACACCGCCTGCTGCAGCAGGTGGATGGTCTCCGGGCTGTACAGGTGCTCCTCCGTGCCGTCGCCGGTGCGGAGCCGGTGGACGCCGATGCCGGGCAGCCCTTTCTGCTCCGGATCAGCAAAGGCCGCCGCGTGGTGGAAACGGCTGTCATCCTCCACCCGATTCAGGTCTGTGCCGCCCAGGACATGGGGTGTGTTGGTGAAAAACGTCTCCGCAAAGGGCGCGTCCAGTCCGACGATCTCGAACAGCTGGGCGCTCTGGTAGGCCTGCAGGGTGGAGACGCCCATCTTGGAGGCGATCTTCAGCACGCCCGCGGTGAGGGCCTGATCATAGTCCCGCACGGCCTCCTCCGGCGCCTTGCCGATCAGCCTGTCCGCGCACATCGCCCGGACGCAGTCGTGGGCCAGGTAGGGGTTCACCGCCCGGGCGCCGAAGCCGACCAGCAGGGCGACCTGGTGTACGTCCCGGGGCTCGCCGCTCTCCAGAATCACAGAGACGGCGGTGCGCTTTTTGAGATGGATCAAGTGCTGCTCCAGGGCGGACACCGCCAGCAGGGACGGGATGGCCAGGTGCTGCGCATCCACGCCCCGGTCTGAGAGGATCAGGATGTTGACATGCTCCGCGCAGGCCCTGTCGCAGGCGGTAAAGAACGAGGCCAGGGCCTCCCGGAGGCTTGTTCCGACGCCGTAGAGCAGGGAAACCGTGCGCACGGAAAACGCCGGGTGATCGATCCCCCGGATCCGGGCCAGCTCCTCCTCCGTCAGCACAGGAGAGGGCAGCGCCAGCACGGTGCTGTTGTCCGCCCCGCCGGAGAGCAGGTTGCCGTCGTCGCCGATGTAGACAGAGCAGTCGGTCTTGATCTCCTCCCGCAGGGCATCGATGGGCGGGTTGGTCACTTGGGCAAAGCGCTGGCGGAAATAGTCGAAGAGGGAGGGATGGGTCTTCGACAGTGCGGCCAGGGGCTCATCCGCGCCCATGGAGACGATGGGCTCCGCGCCTTTCTCCGCCATGGGCAGAAGGATGTCGTGCTCGTCCTCCCAGGTATAGTGGAAAGCCTTGCACAGCCGCTGCCGCTGCTCCCCGTCGAGCGGTTCTGTCGCCGCTTCCGCGCCGGGCAGATCGCTCAGCGCAATCTGGTGCCCCATCCATTCGGCGTAGGGCTGCTGTGCGGCGTATGCCGTCTTCAGCGCGGCGCTCTCCCGCAGTGCTCCGGTGCGCAGGTCGGCCTCCAGCACATCGCCGCCCGTCAGCTTCCACCGGCGGACGATGTGGGCGTTCTCCTCGAAGAGCACCCCGGCCTCGGAGGAGAGAATCAGCCGCCGATCGTCCGTCAGGGCGCAGCGCAGGGGGCGCAGGCCGTTGCGGTCCAGGGAGGCGCAGACGGTCTCGCCGTCGGAGTAGAGGATCGCCGCCGGGCCGTCCCAGGGCTCCATCATGGTGGCGTAGTAGCGGTAGAGATCCCGCCAGGGCGTTGCCTGCTTCTGCCCCTGCCAGGGCTCCGGCAGCAGGACCATTCCCGCCAGGGAGAGCGGAAAGCCGTTCATGGCCAGGAACTCCAGGGTGTTGTCCAGCATCTGGCTGTCGCTGCCGCCCTCGGCCACCACAGGCAGCACCCGGCGCATCTCATCGCCCATGACCGGGGAGCGCATGGTCTCCTCCCGGGCCTTCATGCGGTCGTGGTTGCCCCGGATCGTGTTGATCTCCCCGTTGTGCAGCAGCATCCGCTGGGGGTGTGCCTTGCTCCAGGAGGGAAAGGTGTTGGTGGAGAAGCGGGAGTGGACCATGGCCATCCCGGAGGCATAGCGCACGTCTTGCAGGTCGTCATAGAAGGAGCGCAGCTGATTCACCAGCATCATGCCCTTGTAGACGACGGTGCGGGAGGACAGGGAGCAGACATAGGCATCTGTATCCTGCTTCTCAAAGACCCGGCGCAGCACATAGAGCCGGCGTTCAAAGTCGATCCCGGCGGAGACGTCCTGCGGCCGGGCCAGAAAGCACTGGCAAATCCGCGGCATGGTGCGGCGGGCGCCGGCGCCCAGCTGAGCCGGATGGCAGGGCACGGTCCGCCAGCCCAGGACGGTCAGACCTTCGGAGGCAGCCAGCCGGTCGAAGATGCGCCGGGCGCTCTCCGCTCCCACTTCATCCTCCGGCAAAAAGAACATCCCCACGCCGTAGTCGCCGGGGCGGCCCAGAGGGATGCCCTCCTCCCGGGCCCAGGCAGCGAACAGGCTGTGGGGAAGCTGGGTCATGATGCCCACGCCGTCGCCGGTGGTGCCCGGGGCGTCGCTGCCCGCCCGGTGGGCCAGGCGCTCCACAATGGACAGCGCCTGGTCCACGGTGCGATGGGTGGCTTTTCCCGTCAGGTCCACCACGGCGCCGACGCCGCAGCTCTCGTGTTCCAGTTCCTCGTGATAGAGGGGATATTGCGGATCCCGCATGGCTTTATCCTCCATCTCCCTTGATGATCTGCGCCGCACAGTCCGCCATCCGCAGCCCGCGGCTCATGGCGGCCTGCTGCAGCATCCGGTGCGCCTGGGGCTCGGTGAGGCCGTCCCGCCGCATCAGCAGTGCCTTGGCCTCCTCCACCAGCTGCTTTTCATCGGCGGAGCGCCTGGGCAGACGCATGCGGTGCAGCTGGGTCAGCATTTCCACTGCGCCCAGCACTGCCTGCTGAGAGGTGGGCAGAGCCAGGCGGAAGACACCAGCCTCCTCGCAGGCCTCCAGCACCGGCGGCCGGGCGATCAGCAGGATCTGCACCTGGCTGCCGTAGTCCCAGAAGAGCTCGTCCGCGCTGCAGTCAGGCAGCTGCCCCGCCAGGATCAGCAGGCCGTCGTCGCAGTCGTTGAGCACCCGGCGCAGCTCTCCGGCGCTGGAACACAGGCGGTAGACCGGGTAGCCGGAGGAGGACAGCAGCGAGGCCATCTGCTCCCGGCTCTGCGCCGATCTCCCCGCAATCACGATCCGCGCCACTGTCCTCACCTCCGTTCAATCCCGAATTCCGAATTCGGAATTCCGAATTAATACATGACGATATAGCGGTCGATTTCCCACTTGCTCACATGGGTGCGGTAGGCGTCCCACTCCTTCTGCTTGCCCTCCACGTACTGGCTCAGGACATGCTCGCCCAGGGCGGCGCAGATGACCTCGTCGGCCTTCAGGCACTCCACGGCCTCGATCAGCGTGCCGGGCAGGGACCTGATGCCCTTGGCCTCGCGCGTCGCGGCGTCCATGGCGAAGATGTTCTCTGTAATCTCCTCCGGCGGGGTCAGGCCCTTCCCGATGCCGTCCAGACCCGCCGCCAGGCAGACCGCCATGTTCAGGTAGGGGTTGCAGGAGGGATCGGGGCAGCGCAGCTCCACCCGGGTGCCCATGCCCCGTGCCGCAGGGATGCGGATCAGAGCGGAGCGGTTGGAGGCGCTCCAGGCCAGGTAGCAGGGCGCCTCATAGCCCGGCACCAGGCGCTTGTAGCTGTTCACCAGCGGGTTGGTCACCGCCGCCATGCCCCGGACGTGGGCCAGGATGCCGGCAATGAAGCTGTAGGCTTCCTTGCTCAGACCCCGCTTGTCCGCGGGATCGGCGAACACGTTCTTTCCGTCCTTGAACAGGCTCATGTTGGTGTGCATGCCGCTGCCGTTGATGCCGAAGACCGGCTTGGGCATGAAGGTGGCGTGCAGGCCGTTCTTCTGGGCCAGGGTTTTGACCGCCAGCTTGAAGGTCATAATGTTGTCCGCGGCGGTCAGGGCATCGGCATAGCGGAAGTCGATCTCGTGCTGGCCCGCGGCCACCTCGTGGTGGCTGGCCTCGATCTCGAAGCCCATCTGCTCCAGAGCCATGCAGATCTCCCGGCGGGTGCTCTCGCCGTGATCCAGGGGGCCCAGGTCGAAGTAGCCCGCCTCGTCGGAGGTGGCGGTGGTGGGGTGGCCCTTCTCGTCCGTCTGGAACAGGAAGAACTCCATCTCCGGGCCCACATTGAAGGAGTAGCCCATGTCCGCCGCCTTCTGCAGCACCCGCTTCAGCACGCCCCGGGGGTCCCCGGCGAAGGGGGTGCCGTCCGGGTTGTGCACGTCACAGATCAGCCGGGCCACCTTGCCGTGCTGGGGCCGCCAGGGCAGGATGGCGAAGGTGTCCAGATCCGGCCAGAGGTACTGGTCGCTCTCGTTGATCCGGACGAAGCCTTCGATGGAGCTGCCGTCGATCATGATCTGGTTGTTCACGGCCTTCTCGATCTGGCTGGCGGTGATGGCCACGTTCTTCAGCTGGCCGAAGATGTCGGTGAACTGCATCCGGATGAACTCCACGTCGTCCTCCCGCACCATGCGGATGATGTCTTCCTTCGTGTACTTGCTCATGACGCTACCTCCTATAAAAGTGAAAAAGGCAGGGAATGTCGTTGGACATGACTCCCTTGCCTTGTCTGCGTGGATCATAGCACAGCGGCCGGCGCTTGTCAAGCGTTTCGACTTTCCGTGATTGTATTCCTGCTGTTTTTCGTGTTTTCCCCCGTATATCTTCATTAAAATGAAATTTCGCTTTGCAAAAACTGCAGATTTCCATCTTGACAGAAACTGTCTGCGGTGGTAATATGCACCCAATTTCATAGCGCAAAGCGATGCGGAAGCAAAGTACCCCGGTGCGGCGGCATCCCAGAGAGCGGGCGATGGTGGAAATCCCGTATGAGCGGCCGGGGGAAGAACCCTTCCAAGCCCAAACCCAAAGGCGCGAGCCGAGTAGGAGCGGCGGGCACGGCGGCCCGTTATCCCCGCCAGGACTTAGCGGGGCAAGGGAGCTTCCAAGAGTCTGCGAAAGAAGCAAATCAGGTGGCACCACGGAGCGGCGGCCTTCGTCCTGAAATCAAAGGACGATGCCGCACAAAAAACGGAGGTGCCATTTATGTGTTCCATCTACGGCGTGACCAGCAAAGCGATTCCCGTGGCGAAGCTGAAGGAGGGCTTCGACCGCACCATCAGCCGCGGCCCGGACATGAGCCGCTTTGAGGAGATCCCCTGCGGGTATCTGGGCTTCCACCGTCTGGCCATCATGGGCCTGGACGAGCGGGGCATGCAGCCCTTCCACCTGGATGAGGATGCGGTGGTCTGCAACGGGGAGCTCTACGGCTTCCGGCCACTGCGGGAGCGGCTGATGACCAGATACGAGCTGCAGAGCCAGTCCGACTGTGAGATCCTGCTGCCCCTCTACCGCGAGTACGGCGTGGAGATGTTCAAGACCCTGGACGCGGAGTTCGCCCTGATCCTCTGGGACGGGCGGCAGCAGAAGCTCATCGCCGCCCGGGATCCCATCGGCATCCGGCCTCTGTACTACGGACGGCTTCCGGACGGGGAATGGGCCTTTGCCAGCGAGCCCAAGAACCTGATGGGTCTGTGCGGGACCATCCTCCCCTTCCCGCCCGGCCACTACTGGATGGACGGTCAGTTCATCCAATACGCCGACCCGGCCTATGTGGGCTATTTCACCATGAAGACCGAGGACGAGGTCTGCGCGAAGCTCCGCCGTCTGCTGATGGACGGCGTGGCCAAGCGTCTGGACGCGGACGCACCCATCGGCTTCCTGCTCTCCGGCGGCCTGGACTCCTCCTTGGTGTGCGCCATCGCCCAGCAGATGCTGGACAGGCCCATCCGCACCTTCGCCATCGGCATGGACGTGGACGCCATCGACCTGAAGTACGCCCGCATCGCGGCGGACTACATCGGCAGCGATCACACGGAGGTCATCATCTCGGAGCAGGACGTGCTGGAGGCTCTGCCCGCGGTGGTGGAGCTGCTGGGCACCTGGGACATCACCACGATCCGGGCCAGCATCGGCATGTACCTGGTCTGCAAGTGGATCCACGAGCACACGGACATCCGGGTGCTGCTGACGGGTGAGATCTCCGACGAGCTCTTCGGCTACAAGTACACGGACTTTGCGCCGGACGCCGCGGCCTTCCAGGAGGAGGCGGAGAAGCGGATCCGGGAGCTGCACGTGTACGACGTACTCCGTGCTGACCGGTGCATCTCGGTCAACAGCCTCGAGGCCCGGGTGCCCTTCGGCGACCTGAAGTTCGTGCGTTACGCCATGAGCATCGATCCTGAGCTGAAGATGAACCGGCATCAGATGGGCAAGTACCTGCTCCGCAAGGCCTTCGCGGATGACCATATCCTGCCCGACGAGATCCTCTGGCGGCAGAAGGCGGCCTTCTCCGACGCCGTGGGCCACTCCATGGTCACCGACCTGAAGGCGTACGCGGAAAAGCGGTACACAGACAAGGAATTTGCGGAAAGAGCGGCGAAATACGATTACTGTCCGCCCTTCACCAAGGAAAGCCTGCTCTACCGGGAGCTGTTCGAGTCCTTCTATCCCGGCCAGGCGCGGATGATCCCCGACTACTGGATGCCCAACAGAACCTGGCCCGGCTGCGACGTGGACGACCCCTCGGCGCGGGTGCTGAGCAACTACGGGGCCAGCGGGGTGTAAGGAGCTTCACCATGCCGGAAAAAGAACTCAGAGCGCTGCTGGACGCGCAGCCGGACATTCTCTGGGGCTTCGCGGATATCTCGTACAGCCCGTATGCGGAGCGCTACGCCTCCGCGCTGGTGTTTGCGGTGCCGTACGGGGAGCAGCTGACGCCGGAGACCTACACGGAGGAGCGCTTTGAGAACGGGATCCAGTCGGCCAGAGTCAGACTGGAGGCGGTTGTCGCGGAGATCGAGGCGCTGCTCCGGAGCCGCGGCGTCCGGTACTGGGTGCCGCCGGTGGCGCAGGAGAACGAGACGGAGCTGCTGGCGCCCTTCTCCTTCAAGTTCGCGGCGGTGAACGCGGGCCTCGGGTGGATCGGCAAGAACGACGTCGTGATCACGCGGAGGTACGGGCCGCGCGTGAGGCTGTCCGCGATCCTGATCGACGCGCCGTTTGCGTACGGGCAGCCGAAGACCCGGAGCGAGTGCCCGGAGGACTGTACCCTGTGCATGGACATCTGTCCCTGCAAAGCCCTGAAAAACCGGCTGTGGACGATCGATTCGCAGCGCGTGGAGATCATCGACTATCAGCGCTGCAACCGGATGCGCAGCGCGCACATCCCCAGGCTGGGGCGCAAGAGCGCCTGCGGCCTGTGCCTGGCGGCCTGCCCGTTCGGCCAGACGAGCAAAGGACAGAAGAGAGATGATCGGAATGCGGATCCGTGACGCGCGCGCGGAGGACGCGGCAAGGCTCCTGGAGATCTACGCCCGGTATGTCCGGGAGACCGCGGTCACCTTCGACTACGACGTCCCGACACAGGAGGAATTCGAGCGCCGCATGAGAAACACGCTGGAGCGGTATCCGTATCTGGTCGTGGAGGAGGACGGGACGGCGCAGGGGTACGCCTATGCGGGTCCCTTCGTCGGTCGGGCGGCATACCGGCACTCCTGCGAGCTGACCATCTATCTGGATCCCCGCGCGAAGGGAAAAGGTTACGGCCGCGCGCTCTACGAGGCGCTGGAGGCGCGGCTGCGGGCGATGGGCATCCTGAACCTGTACGCCTGCATCGGGGACCCGATCGTCGAGGATGAGTATCTGACGAGAAACAGCGAGCAGTTCCACCGGCACCTCGGCTTTGAGAAAGTCGGCACGTTCCACCGCTGCGGATACAAGTTCGGCCGCTGGTACAACATGATCTGGATGGAAAAACTGATCGGTAAACACCGACGGGAGGAGGACGGAGAATGAACCTTTCAATCCGGGCGCTGACCCCGGAACTGGTCGGGGACTATCTGGACTTTTTCGACTGCCGCGCGTTCCCGGACGGATCCCCCTACTATCCCTGTTACTGCAACGCGTTCAATCTGAGCACGGACGGGATCCGCGCGATGATCGCGCCGGCGGAGGCCCGCGGCGGCGGAACGGAGGCGATCAAGGACGCGCTGCGCGAGTCCGCCCGACAGATGGTGCTGGACGGGAGAATCCGGGGCTATCTGGCCTATGACGGCAGTCTCTCCGTCGGATGGTGCAACGCGAACGACCGGATGAGCTACTTCCGGGTCGGGGAGTTCAGCACGGACGAAGTCCCGGAGGACAGGCCGCCCGACGACTGTCCGGGCCCCGGCTTCATCAAGTCGGTCGTCTGCTTCGAGATCTCCCCCGCGTACCGGGGCATGGGCATTGCCGGAAGGCTGCTCGCGCGGGTCTGTGAGGACGCGGCGGCGCAGGGGTATTCCTTCGTTGAGGCTTACCCGAAGGAACAGGTCGACGACGTCTCGCTGGCCTTCACCGGGCCGCGGCGTCTCTATGAGAAGGCCGGCTTCTTGGAGTTCGGCCGCAGGGGCTCCACCGTCATCGTGCGGAAGGCCCTGACCTGACGGTTCCCGCATTTTCTCTCACAAAGGAGGCATCCCCATGCCGGATCCGCAAAAGATCCTCATCCTCGACTTCGGCGGGCAGTATACCCAGCTCATCGCCCGCCGCGTGCGGGAAAACTATGTGTATTCTGAGGTGGTGCCCTGGAGCATTTCCGCGTCGGAGATTGCCGCCCGCCAGCCCGTGGGCATCATCCTCTCCGGCGGGCCCGCCAGCGTCTGTGACCCGGATGCGCCCCAGTGTGACCCGGATGTGTGGAACCTGGGCGTGCCGGTGCTGGGTATCTGCTACGGCATGCAGCTGACGGCGGCCCTGCTGGGCGGGCAGGTGGCCCGGGCGCAGGAGCGGGAGTACGGCAGGGTTTCCGTCCGGATGAACGGTCCCTCGCCGCTGCTGGCGGACATGAGCGCCGAAAGCGCCTGCTGGATGAGCCACACCTGGCAGGTGACGGCCTGCCCGCCCGGCTTCCACCCCATCGCCTCCACGGACAGCTGCCCCATCGCCGCCATGGCGGACGAGGAGCGGCGGCTCTATGGCGTGCAGTTTCACCCGGAGGTGACCCACTCGGAGGAGGGGAAGACCCTCCTGCGCAATTTCCTCTACGGCATCTGCGGCTGCACCGGCGACTGGACCATGGACGCATACGCAGAGACCGCCATCCGGCAGATCCGGGAGGCCGTCGGGCCGGAGGGCAAGGTCCTGCTGGCCCTGTCCGGCGGCGTGGACTCCTCTGTGGCGGCGGCCCTGATCTACCGGGCCATCGGCGACCGGCTGACCTGCGTGTTTGTGGACCACGGGCTGCTGCGCAAGGGCGAGAGTGAGCAGGTCTGCGATGTGTTCAGCCGGCTGTTCCCAGTGCGCTTTGTCCGCTCGGATGCGGCGGATCGGTTTTTCGCCGACCTGAAGGGTGTCACCGAGCCGGAGGAGAAGCGGCACATTATCGGCCGGGACTTCATCGAGGTCTTCCGGGAGGAATCACAGAAACTGGGCAAGCTGGATTATTTCGCCCAGGGCACCATCTATCCGGATGTGATCGAGAGCGGCCAGGGCACCAGCGCCGCCGTGATCAAGAGCCACCACAACGTGGGCGGCCTGCCGAAGGAGCTGGGCTTCACGGAGCTCATCGAGCCCCTGCGGATGCTCTTCAAGGATGAGGTCCGCGCCTTAGGCGAGGCCCTGGGGCTCCCCCATGCCCTGGTCTGGCGGCAGCCCTTCCCGGGTCCGGGCCTGGCCATCCGGGTCATCGGCGAGGTGACGCCGGAGAAGGTGCGGGTGGTCCGGGAGAGCGACGCCATTCTCCGGGAGGAGGTAGCCAAGGCCGGCCTGGAGGGCCAGATCAGCCAGTACTTCACCGTCCTCACCGGCGTGCACAGCGTGGGCGTCATGGGGGACGAGCGCACCTACGACTACGTGATCGCCCTGCGGGCCGTCACCACCGACGACTTCATGACCGCCGACTGGGCGCGCCTGCCCTGGGACCTGATCGCCGCGGTCTCCGCCCGGATCGTCAACGAAGTGCCCCACGCCAGCCGCGTCGTGCTGGACGTGACCACCAAGCCGCCGGCCAGCGTGGAGTGGGAGTGACCGCCTGCAGCCCGGAAACCCAGCAACTGCAAGGCTTCCCGCCCCGTCCAAATCCGCTCTGATAACGAAATGATAACATTCTCCCGGGCCGCCATCATTGCAAGCAATCCGGTGGCTTCGAGGTAGGATGCTGTCAGTCTCTGTGAAAACCTGTTTCAAAAAGCCCTTCGCTGTGGAGGAAATCTTCCGCAGACGGAGGGCTTTTCTGTGTCTGTATGGATATGTCGGTCAATCCTTCGGCCTGGGCTTCCGGCCCCGCTTCCGGGGAGCGGGAGCTTCCTGCGGGATCGCGGCGCGGATACGGGTGTCATCAAATTCCGGGTAGCGGTAGCGCCAGCGGTCGTACTCCTCCTTCGTGATCTCTCCCGCGCGGTATCTGGCAGATTGCTCCTGCCAGGCCCGCAGGCGCTGCTCGAAATCAGCTGCCTGAGTGCCGCCTTCGAAGATCTCCGCCCGGAGGCAGATCAGGCCGTCCGCGTCCAGAATGCGGATCAATCTCCGGTCCTCCAGCGCAAACAGGGTGTGCATCAGACCGTCCATACTGTCGATGTCGGGCACCGCAATCGCCCGGGGCGACACGTCCAGCGCTTCCGCCATCTGCGCGGTCAGGTCAGCCTTCGGTGTGCGGTCCTCGGACTCATACTGCGCCATGCGTACATCCGCACTCGACGGCGGAAAGCCCAGCAGCATCCCCAGATACTTCTGTGTCATCCCCCGTAGGGTCCGGAAAAAGCGAATTCTCTCGCCTGTTGCCATGGTTTCGTCCTCCCTCTGGAATGGATGAAGTCATTATAGCAAAAGTGTTTAAGAATTGCAAGAGAATTTAACAGAAAAATTTAATAATTCGAGGCCGAAAAGGGGGTTGACATAATCAGATATGCTTAGTATAATCAGAATAGAAATTAAGCTCGCATGCTTAATAATAGAAAGGAAGGATGACATGGAAAACCAATTTATGCGAGCGGACGAGGTGGCCAGGGAGCTCGAGGTGTCGAGGTCCTACGCCTACCGGCTGATTCAGCAGCTGAACGCAGAGCTGCGGGCGAAGGGGTACATCACCATCGCCGGACGGGTGAATCGGCAGTACTTCAGGGAGCGTCTGTACGGGGCGCCGGCTGTGAGGGAGGTGACAAAGGATGCCTGTCTACAAGGATGACAAGAACGGGACCTGGTACGTCATGACCCGGTATGAGGATTGGAAGGGCGAGAAGAAGCAGAAATGCAAGCGCGGCTTCCCGACGCGAAAGGAGGCGCAGGAGTGGGAGCGCACCTTCCAGCAGCAGAACAGCGGTGACCTGGACATGACCTTCGAGGCTTTCACCGAGGTGTACGAAAAGGACATCCGGCCCCGGCTGAAGGAGAACACCTGGCTGAGCAAGGAGCACATCATCCGGACGAAGCTCCTGCCATACTTCGGGAAGCGGATCATCAGCGAGATCGGGACCAAGGACGTGATCGCCTGGCAGAATGAGCTGCTGGCCCATCGGGACGAGAAGAAGCAGCCCTATTCCCCCACCTACCTGAAATCCATCCACAACCAGCTGGTGGCGATCCTGAACCACGCCGTGAGGCACTACGGCCTGAAGAGCAATCCGGCGTCCAAGGTCGGGTACATCGGCAGCAAGGAAAGCGAGGAAATGCAGTTCTGGACGAAGGAGGAGTACCTGAAGTTCGCGGAGGCCGTGATGGACAAGCCCATGTCCTACTACGCCTTCGAGATGCTGTACTGGTGCGGGATCCGGGAGGGTGAGCTGCTGGCGCTGACCCCGGCGGACTTCGACTTTAAAAGCAGCACCGTCACCATCAACAAATCCTACCAGCGGCTGCACGGGACGGACGTGATCACGACGCCGAAAACGAAGAAGAGTGTCCGGACCATCAAAATGCCCGGCTTCCTCTGCGAGGAGATGCAGGAGTATATCGGATCCATCTACGGGGTGAAGAAGAAGGACCGGATCTTCCCCATCACCAAGAGCTTCCTCTACCACGAGATGGACCGGGGCTGCGGGGCTTCCGGGGTGAAGCGGATCCGGGTGCACGATATCCGGCACAGCCATGTGAGCCTGCTGATCGACATGGGATTCAGCGCCGTGGCCATCGCGGACCGCGTGGGACACGAGAGCATCGACATTACCTACCGCTACGCCCACCTCTTCCCCTCCAAGCAGGTGGACATGGCTAGACGATTGGACAGCGAAAGGATGGATGAGGAGCATGTCAGCTAAGATCACCGACCGCCACAACCGGCACCGCAGCATCACCGTGGGCTTCCGGGTCTCCCCGGAGGAGAACGAGCAGATCAACCGGGCGGTGGCTGTCTCCGGCCTGCCGAAGCAGGAGTACTGCTACCGGCGCTGCCTGGACCGGGAGATCACCGTCCTGCCCAACCCCAGAGTGTACAAGGCACTCAAAACCCTGCTGACAGAAGTCCTGGCTGAGCTGAAGCGGCTCAGCCAGGGCGAGCAGCCCAGTGAAGAACTACTGGAGGACATCTCCCTGATCACAAGGGTCATGGGCGGCATGAAGGGAGAATCAGCATGAACACCAGCACACAGCAAGCAAATGGATGGATCGGCCGGTACGGCCGGATGCGGAAAGCCTATCTGGAGGAACACCAGCCTGAACTTCTCCGGGAACTGACGCGCAGCGGCAGGCTCTCGCAGCACCTGGCGGAGGTCGATGCCGCCACCCGTCGGCGGCTGGAAGCCCTGATGCCGGCGCTGGCCAGGAACGCCGGCGCGACCGAGGCGCTCAAAGCCCGGGCTCAGCTGGGCTGGGTGCAGCTCATGAACGCCTGCAAGGCGCAGGCCGAAGAGATCATCTTCGACGAAATCATCTACACTTGAGAAAGAAGGAATGCCCCATATTGACCCACATGAACCCCACCAACCCCACGCCTACCGTCGTGATCGGCATCGACCACGGCTATGGCAACATCAAGACGGCCAACACCTGCTTCCGGGCAGGTGTGACCGTCTGGGAAAAGGAACCGCTGTTCCGCACGGACGCCCTGTTCCGGAACGGCGTCTGGTACACCATCGGCCAGGAGCACAAGGAATTCACCCCCGACAAGATGATTGACGAGGACTACTACATCCTGACCCTTGCCGCCGTCGCACGGGAACTGTCTCTGGCGCAGCTGACGACAGCGGATGTGTATCTGGCCGTAGGCCTGCCCCTGACCTGGGTATCTGAGCAGAAGGCCAACTTCCGGAGGTACCTGACGAGGGAGAAAGAAATCATCTTCTCCTTCCGCGGTGTCCGCTATGACATCCGGATCGTCGGCTGCGAAGTCTTCCCCCAGGGCTTCGCGGCTGTCGCGGACAAGCTGTCGGAGTTCAAGGGCAGCACCATGCTCTGCGACATCGGCAACGGGACCATGAACATCATGACCATCGTGGGCGGCAAGCCCAATCCCACGAAGTGCTTCACCGAGAAGTACGGAACCCACCAGTGCATGCTGGCGGTCCGGGAGCAGCTCATGCGCCGCTTCGGGTCCGCCGTCGATGAGGAAATCATTGAGGAGGTTCTCCGAACCGGCACCGCTGATATCGGAGAAAAGTATCTGGCCGTCATTGAGGACACGGCCCGGCAGTATGTCGCCGGCATCATGCGCCGGCTGCGGGAGCACGAGTACAATCCGGAACTGATGAGGCTGTACATCGTGGGCGGAGGCGGCTGCCTGATCCGGCACTTCGGGGAGTACGATCCCGGCCGTGTGACAATCAACGATGACATCTGCGCCACAGCCAAGGGCTACGAGTACATGGCCCACATGAAGCTGAAGAAAGCCGGCGTGGCATGAGCGACCGGATCAAGCGCATCAGCCTCCGCCTGAATCTGGACAACCCGGAAGAATCGCAGGCGTGGGAGCACCTCCGGCAGGCGGGCAGCAGCCTGCCGGGGTACGGCTCCCGCAACCAGGCCATCGTCACCGCCATCAACGACCACTTCTCCCGGACCGGAAGCGAGGACAGTACCCTGCGGAGAATCGAGGACACCATCCGCCGGACGATCCGGGAGGAATTCAGGGAGTACCGCAATGAACCGCACGAGTCAGCACCGCCCACGGGCACCACTTCACCGCAGGAAGCATCCAGCGACGATCATGACGACCACTGGGCCGATGTCGAAGCCTTCCTGGACGCCCTCTGACCCTGGCATCACCGGTGATGCCACGTCCCCCATCGGAAGTGATGCCAGCCTGATGCCATGGCATCAACCATTATGCCAGCGATTCCATTCATCCGACAAGTTCCTTCCCCATCGGAAAAACCGTATTTCGGGGGGGCGCTCTGGCCAACCGGGGCGCTCTTCTCTCGGGGGTCACGGAAGTGCGCACTTCTATACTGTTTGCAACAGTATCTCCGTGCGCCCTCCGGGGAAACTGCCCGCCGCATGGGATGCGGCAGTCAGGTGCGAACCGTTCCGGTTCGTCCAAGGGCTGCGGCCCTTGCGCCGCAAAGCGGCTATCCCGGGGGTAAGACGGGGCTGCCGGGGTGCGGGCCACGAAGACCGGAACGACGGCACACGAGCCCCATGGATACAACGACACGCACGACGGGCGAAAAGCCCGCTGACAGACAAAGGAGAGAACCATCATACCCAAGGTAACCACAGAACAAATCACCACCGCGGAGGAGCAGCTGGCCCAGGAGCAGCACCGGCTACAGCGGATGGAAAATCGGCAGAAATACCTCGGCGACAAAACACGAAAGCAGCGGGCCCATCGGCTGATCACAAGAGGCGCTGCCGTGGAGAACGTCTTCCCCGATGTGAAAGACCTCTCCGAGCCGGAGTTCTACGAACTGGTCGAGCAGGCCTCCGAGATTCCGGCGGTCATCAGCCTAGTGATGGACGCGGCTGAAAAACACAGCCAGGCCGCAGCGAAAAAGGAAGTGATCTGACATGGCGCAGTATCACTTCCATGTAACCCAGATCAAACGCAGTGCCGGTCAGAGCGCCATAGCCTCCGCCGCATACCGTGCCGGGGAACGGCTGTACAGCGACTACTACGGCGAATGGAGCGACTACACCCGAAAGGGCGGTGTGCTCCATTCGGAGATCCTGCTGCCGGAGAACGCCCCGGCAGCTTATGCTGACCGGCGGACGCTATGGAATGCTGTCGAGCAGAAGGAGAAGCACAAGAAAGCACAACTGGCCTACAGCTTCGACATTGCCCTGCAGAACGAACTGACTGAGGAAGAAAACATCGCCCTGGCCCGCCGGTTCGTGCAGGAATGCCTGGTCAGCCGGGGCATGATCTGCGACCTGGCTGTTCACCGCCCGGACCCGAAGGAGGGGAAAGACCAGAACCCGCACTTCCATGTGATGGCCACCATGCGGCCGCTGAACCCGGATGGAAGCTGGGGCGAAAAGCAGCGCCGGGAGTACGTGCTGGATGAGAACGGCGAACGCATCCCGGACGGCAAGGGCGGCTATGTCTTCAACGCCGTGCACACCACGGACTGGCACACGCCGGAGACGCTGGAAAGCTGGCGCGAGACCTGGTGCCGGATGGTGAACGAGGCGTTCGAGCGAAAAGGTCTGGATACCCGGATCGACCACCGTTCCTATGAAGAACAGGGCGTTGAGCAGATCCCCACCGTCCATGAGGGTCCCATGGTGCGGGCCATGGAGCAGCAGGGCATCAGCACCGACAAGGGTGGACTGAACAGATGGATCCGACAGACCAATCGCATGATCGCCGCCCTGAAAGCCAACATCACGAAACTGCTCAACTGGATCAAAGCCGCAAAAGAAAAGCTGACAGAAAAGCAGCCGCAACCCCTGCGGCAGATGCTGTCCGACTATTATCAGGGACGCAATGCCGGTGCCTGGAGCAGGAAGGCGAAAGTTGGTAACGCGAAACAGTTCGCCGATGCGCTCCTGTACCTGTCCCTGCATGATATCGAGACATTGGAGGACCTGGAAGCCCGGCTGGACCGTATCGCCGGCCAGGCCGGCAGCCTGAAGGATCAGATGAGCGCCAGCGCCCAGCGGGTCAGCGATCTGGATGAGATGATCCGGCTGGGAGAAACCTTCCTGTGGACGAAACCCATCGTGGAAGAGCTGAACGGGATCCACTGGAAAGGGCGACGGGAGAAATTCCAGGCTGCCCACGAGGCGGACCTGCGTGCCTTCCAGACCGCGCGGCGTGTGCTGAAGGAGCGGTATGGGATCACCGGCGCGAAGGGAATCGCCATCCAGGGCTGGAAGAAAGAGCAGGCGCAGCTGAAGCGGGACCGGGAGAGGATGTACGAGCAGTATGCTCCCCTGCAGGATGAGCTGGGCCAGCTGCTGATGGTGAAGCACTGCGCGGAGATCGTGATGAAGGGCGAGAAGGAACTGGAACGTCAGCAACCGGGGGAAACATGCCTTGATTGACAGAAGGCGATCCTGCCCTGGTTTGCAACCCATAAACACCAACATACTGATTGATGTCATGAGTTATGCGGTTGGAACAACAGGTTATGCGGTTGCTGTTGCGGCAGTATTCATTTTCCTTGTATGAATCATTGTCGCAATTCCTGTATTTATACCACCATCTGAAAGGAGATCTGACCATGAAGCAGTTGCTCAGCCTGTGCCTAACGATCCTGCTGCTCGGCTGTCTGTGCACAGCCAGCGGGGAGGATGGTTTTGCTGCGTCCCTTGAGAGCCGCTATCTCAGTCCTGACATCGCCTACCGTACAGAGGCGCGATGGTGGATGGCCGAGGGGGCCCATACGGATGAGACCCTGCTGGAGGAGATCCAGGCGGCATATGATGCCGGATACAGGGGGCTGGAACTCTGCCAGCTGAATCTGTTCAGGCTGGATGCATCGGTTTACGGCTATGGCACGGCACAGTGGGATCATGACTTCCATCTCGTGCTGAACAGATGCCTGGATCTGGGTATGACCGTCGGGATCACCTCCGGAACCAACTGGTCCACGGCCAACTATCCGGGCCTGGATCCCGATTCCATGGCGGCAAGCCAGTGCGTGGTCTACACCACCGCCAAACTCTCGGCTGGTGAGCGCTTTGACGGACCGCTGCCGGCCAGCGTTCAGGCGATTGATGCCTCCGGGAAGACCAGGAAAACGACGCTGCGGGACAAGGCGGTCTTCATCGGCGCCTATGCCTACAAAA
Source organism: Clostridia bacterium (assembly GCA_017519405.1). Classification (GTDB taxonomy): domain Bacteria; phylum Bacillota; class Clostridia; order Christensenellales; family Aristaeellaceae; genus RUG11272. The sequence continues at coordinate 95,630 of JAFWSH010000007.1, read as the reverse complement.
AGGCAGCCTCCGGCAATGAGACCCGAGCCAAGGAGGTCGACCCTGACGGGATCATTGACCTGACAGACCTGGTGATCCTGGACGAGGCCCGTCACACCGGCAGCCTGACATGGACTGCGCCGGAGGATGGAGACTATTACCTGATGTTCTACTTCATGCAGGGGACGGCGCAGAAATCGGAGCCGGCTGCGGAGGCGTCCTACTGCATCAATTATTTCGACCGGGCTGGCCTGCTGGGCCTGGAGGCCTATTGGGAGGCACACATCCTGAATGATGCGGCCCTGAATGAGAAAATCGCAGCCGGCGACGTGCAGGTCTTCATGGATTCCCTGGAGTACAGCACGGGAGACGGATTCCTGATGTGGAGTGTCGATTTTGCCGACGAATTCATCCGCCGGAAGGGCTATGACTTCCGCCCCTATCTGATCCTCGGCATCGGTCTGCCCGAACCCAAGGGGATCGACGCCCACCCGGAGGCATATGGCAAGTACAATCTCACAGACGCTGTGCTGGCCCGGGAGATCCTGAACGATTATCACGACGTGCTGACAGAACTGTACATGGAGAACCTGCTCCGTCCTTTCGCCGAATGGCTGCACACCTACGGCATCAGGCTGAGGGCGCAGATTTCATACGGGAAGTATCTGGAGATCTCCGAACCGGAGATGGCGGTTGATTATCCGGAGACAGAAAACCTGAACCAGGTCAACCAGGTGGATATGTACCGGCTATGGACGGGTGGAGCGCATCTGCAGAACAAGATCCTGTCCGCTGAGACGTCTGCCCTGCCCGGTTACAGCTATGTGTACGACTTCCAGACCTGGGCCCGGGAAGCCTATGTGCTGTACAGTGCAGGCATCAGCCGGATCAACTGGCATATCTGGACATCCCAGTGGGCGCCTGAATCCATCAGTGTGGACTGGCCCGGGTTCAGGAGCCAGAATTCATTCCAGGTGCTGGGTCTGCGGGAACCCGGTTATGATGACTTCGCCGCGTTCAACGATCACCTTGGCCGGATCCAGCAGCTCCTCCGGGAAGGTGTGTCCAGAACGGATGTGGGTATCCCTCATATAGCGTATGGCCAGCTTATCCTGGCCCCAACAGCTGCCGGGAAGCAGGTTCATCAGAACTGGCTGCTGCGGCACGAGAGCATTCCGGGGTATTTCCCCTCCTATTGCCTGCAGGACAACGGATACACGTATGATTATTTCAGCCCGGAATTCCTGTTCTCGGACGAGGTTTTCTTCAACCCGGAGACCGGGACCATCGAACAGGCCGGCTACAAGGCGGTTGTTCTGTATGAGAGCTGGCTGACTGCTGAGGGGGCTGAAAAACTGCTGTCCTGGGCGAATCAGGGGCTGAAGATCGTTATTGTTGGCGATGCGGCCTCCCAAACGCCGTACAACGACGGAAAAGAAGAACAGCTGTCTGCCTGCCTGGCTGAGATGCGTTCTCTGGATACCGTGGCATCCGTGGCTTCCGCTGATGAGACGGCTGATGCGCTGCGCAGGCTCGGCGTGGTTCCCTATGCCGGTTTCTCCGAGCCGAACGGGCAGCTGCTGACACAAGTCCGCCAGGATGGGGATGTGCGCTACCTGTATGTCTACAATTACTGCCCCGACCTGTACTGCGGGGAGGACCATACCGCCGGATCCGGGCATGGAACGGCAGCCGCTGTCCAGATGGTCGTGGAGGGATTGTACATCCCTTATGTCATTGACAGCTGGTCCGGAAAGGTCACGGAGCTTGCCGCTTACCGGCATCAGGAGGGGAAGACGGCATTTCCTGTCACGCTTTCCTACGGGGACGTGGCGCTGTATGCCCTTTGCCCGGCTGAAGAAGTCCCGGTACATGCGATGGAAACCAATGCGTACCGCGCAGTCAGGACGGAAGAAGGACTGGTTCTCCGCAGTGTGGAGAGCGGCAGCCTGACGGCATCGCTGAGCGACGGGCGCAGCATCTCTGAACGCATTGAATTGCCGGAGATTTCGGAAATCACGGGCTGGACACTGACCGTGGAAAGCTGGACGCCGGGCGAGGAGGTTTTCCGCCGGGAGACGGTGAATGGCGTCGAGACGGTGGAGCATACCATTGCCACAGAGAAAACGCCGGTCACCGTTGATCTGGAGCACCTGGTCCCATGGAACAGGATCCACGGGATCGGCCGGTCTGTCTCCGGCAAGGGATACTATCGGGCTGAGTTCCAGTGGGATGCTGGCGCCTCAGGCGCGTATCTGGACTTTGGCACACTGGTCCAGAGCATGAAGCTGAAGGTGAACGGAGTGGAGCTGGCTGTCAACTGGAACAGGCCGGTGGTTGACATCGGACCTGTTCTGATGGACGGCACGAACACCATCGAGATCGAGTACAGCTCAAATCTGACCAATATCCAGCTTGAACGGGGAGACCTGAAAGAATCCAGTGACGTCGGAAACTGGGCAGGCTATGATGTGTCCTACCGCGGCTATGGCTTGGTGCAGGCCATACTGATCCCCTACCTTGACACCATAATCCTGGAGTGAACACAGGAAGACCGGGACCCGGCCCGTGTTCACAGCCCGTTGACTCAGGCTGATTGTTCCAATTGATCCATTGTCACCGAACGCCTTGCTGTGTTATAATAATCCCACCGATTTCTCACAGCAAACGAGGTGACGGCATGATCCGGGTGATGATCCTGGAGGATGAAGCGGAGCAGCTCGACCGCCTGACCGGCTTTCTGAAAAGGTACGAGGAAGAGACGCCCGGGGTATCCCTGGCCATCCGGTCCTTTACCCATGCGATGAATCTTCTGGATAACTATCGCTGCGATGTGGACCTGCTGCTACTGGACATCCAGCTGCCGGACATGACCGGCATGGAGGCGGCCCGAAAGATCCGGGAGCGGGATCAGCACGTGATGATCATCTTTATCACCAGCCTCTCTCAATATGCCATGGAGGGATATGGCGTTCATGCATTCGACTATATCCTGAAGCCCATCCGCTACGACTCCTTCGCGGCCAAGCTGGGCAATGCCATGCGCATGCTGTCGCATGAGCGCCAGGGCGTGTGGCTCACGCTGAAGACCCGTGACCAGGCGGAACGGGTGCGTTCCGATGAGGTGATGTTCATCGAGATCTCCGGCCATGATGTGCAGGTGCACACACGGGACCGGGTGTTCCAGGTCTGGGGCTCGCTGACCGGCTTTGAAGAACAGCTGCAGGGGGAAAACTTCATCCGGTGCAATTCCTGCTATCTGGTCAATTTGAAGTATGTCACCGCTGTGCGGGGAGACTTCGTCTCTGTCGGCACAGATGAGCTGGCCATCAGCCGGCCCAAGCGCAAGGATTTTCTGTCCGCACTGGCGCAGTATCAGGGAGGGAGCAGATGAGCGCAGGTACCTTGCTATGGCGTGTCGCGCCGATCTTTGTCTCCGCATTTCTGGCGCTCCTGGTGTTTTCCCGCCATGTGAAGCGCCGGGAGCATTTCCGGATCCGCTACGCGGCAGCCGTGATATCCGGAGCACTCATCAGTTCTTTTATCCCCTTATTGCTGTATGGATCAATGGCCGGATTCCTCAGTCAGGGCTTGATCTCTCTGGCCACGGTGATCCTGATCTACGGCCTGATCATCCTGGGCACCTGTTTCTGCTTTGACGCAGGCATCTGGACCGTGATGCTCATCTCATCATCGGGTTACGCGGTCCAGGATCTGACAGGGCACGGCAAGGGGATCATTCTCCTGCTGGCCGGTAAAACCACGCAGGAGGCCGGGGCCTTTCTGAACCTGAGCATCCAGGCCGCGCTGCTGGCACTGGCCATGGCGATCCTGTTTGTGTTTTTCCGGGACAAGGCCGGCCGCGGCGAGGATTATCTGGATAATCGCAACAAAGCCCTCCTGTCGCTGGCAGTGCTCCTGGTCTGCATCGGCATGGGCCGGCTGACCAACGACAATACCAGCAGGAATGCCATGGCCCAGATTGCAGAGAACTTGTACGCGATGCTCATCAGCGTCATGCTGCTGCTGCTTCAGTATGCCACTACGGCCAATGCCCGTCTGACCCATGATGTGGACACCATGCGGGAGATGATGCACCTGCAGCGCGTCCAGTATGAGACCAACCGCGACCATGTGCAGATGGTCAATGAGAAGTATCATGACCTTCACAAAATGCTGACTACGCTGACGCCGTACGTGCCCCGGGAGCAGATCGAGCGCCTGGAATCAGAGGTGGCGGGGTACGACGCCCAGACGCACACCGGCATTGAGGCGCTGGATGTGGTCCTGACGGAGAAGCGGATGCAATGCCAGGCCAGGAAGACTCTGCTGACCTGTATGGTGGACGGCGAGGCGCTGCGCTTTGTGGAGGAGCTGGATCTCTTTACTCTGTTCAGCAACCTCCTGTCCAATGCGATCGAGGCAGTGAGCGGCCTTCCGGAGGATATGGAGCGCTTTGTCACGCTCACCGTCCGGAGAACCGGGAACATGACAGCCATCCATACGGAAAACCCCTGTGCGGGGGTCATCCCCTTTGAGGAAGGAATGCCCAAGTCTGCAGGAGACCCGGAATGGCACGGCTTCGGCATGAGAAGCATGGAGCGGATCGCGGAGAAATACGGAGGAACTCTGTCAGCCCAGCAGACGGGAAGCCTGTTCAGCGTCGATATTCTCCTGCTGGATCCCGCCGGACCGTAAGGATATGATGCGGAAAAGCAAAGATATGCGGTAAGCCTTGAAGGCCTGCCGCACTTTTGTTATTCTCAGCCTGCAAGCCAGCGCCGGACAGCGCCGGCAGACGAAAGAAAGGAAGGTACCCCCCATGAAGAAGATCGCTGCGCTCATCATTGCCCTGGTTCTCGTCCTGGCTGCCTGCTCCGCCGTTGCTGACGGCATCTCGGGCAAGAGCTTCGTCACCGCCACACCCGGTGTCATCGAGCAGGTCAACTGGTACACCAACGACACCTGGACCCTGAACCTGAAAGAAGACGGAACTTACGAGCTGATCTACCGGATGGATGCCTTCGGCGCCGCCGATCTGAACCTCCGCGGCACTCTGCTGATGGTCTTCACCGGCAGTTGGACCGATGCGGATCCCGAGGACGAGGAAACCAGCCACCGCGATGTGACCCTGGCTCCTGCCGACCGGATCTACTACACCCAGCAGGGTCAGCGGTTCGTCCGCAACAAAGGCGCCCAGGTGCTGGATACCGCCAACTGGACGGATACCATGACCGACCTGGTCGGCATGGACCGCGATGCCTTCATGGCTGCCTATGCCCTGGAGTACGTCGTGGTGGTGGAGGATCCCGCCCTTGATCCCATGGACAGCACGCTGGTTCCCCAGATCTACGACATGCCGGCTCTGGCCGTGCCGACCATCGGGGCCTGAGCTGAACCGGCTATCTCCGGCCGCCGGGCTGTGCAGACAGTACGGCGGCCGTTTCTTCCCCTTGACCACGTGATCAGTTCTGCTGCCGATCGGGAGGAGAGATCGTTATGAAGAAAAGAAAGATTCTGTACAGTATCCTAACGGGCCTCTGCGCGCTGCTGTTTGCGGTCTCCATCATCGGCGGCCCCATTGCCGACCAGTATGCCACGATTCTGGATATGGTTCTGGGCACCAAGTCCTCCGAGACCATCACCACTGAGGGCGTGGTGTACTTTGCGCCGGATTATGCGGACAGCAACTCCCAGGAGGCTGCCGCCAGGGCTGTATGCATCGCGGTGGAAGAAAACGGCGCCACCCTGATGCTCAACCGGGGCAATGCGCTGCCGCTGGCGGAAGGCTCCAGGGTCACACTCTTCAGTGTGGGCAGTGCTGATTTCATCTATGGCGGAAGCGGCTCCGGACAGATGGACGACTCCAAGTCGCCGACGCTGAGGGAGGCCCTTGAAGCAGACGGCTTCCAGGTCAATGGTGTTATGTGGGAGTTCTACACCACAGGGGCGGGGAAGGACTTCCGCCGCACCCAGGCCGTCGGCGCCTTGAATAACTACATATTTGACAACAGCGGCTACAGAACAAATGAAGCGCCGCTCTCTGTCTACAGCGACCGGGAGTGGAATTCCGTGGGGGATTACGGCGACGCGGCGATTGTTGCCTTTGGCCGGCTCTGCGGAGAGGGCAACGATCTGCCCTGGTTCAATGCAGGGGATGGGGACGGCAATATCCTCTCCCTTACCGCTGAGGAGCGTGCTCTGCTGGGACGGCTCGCGGAGATGAAGGCAGCGGGAACCATCCGGAAGATCGTTGTACTGCTGAACTCCGCCAATGCGCTGGAGATGGACTTCCTTGAACCTGCCATCTGCGGTGTGGACTACAGCATTGACGCCTGCCTGCTTGTGGGTGAGGTGGGCACATACGGAATCGAGGCCCTCGGCGACCTGCTCTGCGGCAAGGCCAACCCGAGCGGTCATCTGGTGGACACCTTCTGCTATGACAATCTGACCTCTCCGGCCATCCAGAACGCCCATGTCACCTCCTGGCTCAACGCATCTGAGGCGGGGCTGGCATTCAAGAACCTGTGCAACGAGTATTACATCGTATACCAGGAAGGCATCTATGTGGGATACCGCTACTATGAGACCCGCTATGAGGACGTCGTGCTGGGCAACGGGAATGCGGGGGACTACGACTATGCGTCCACAGTGGCCTTTCCCTTTGGGTATGGCCTCAGCTATGCATCCTTTGAGTATGGCGATCTCAGCATGACGGACAAAGGCAGCGCATTGGAATTCACGGTGCAGGTAAAGAATGTGAGCTCCGCAGCAGGCAAGGAAGTTGTGCAGATCTACATGCAGTCCCCCTACACGGACTATGACAGGCAGAACGGGATCGAGAAGGCAGCCGTGGAGTTGGTGGGCTTCCAGAAGGTGGCCATCGATCCCGGTCAGACCGCCGTCGTCACCGTCACGGTGGACAAGTCGGAAATGCGGACCTACGACGCCAACGGCGCAAAGAGCTACATTGTGGATGCCGGCAACTATTATTTTGCCGCGGGCAACGGCGCCCATGAGGCGCTCAACAACATCCTGATGCGGAAGAGTGAATTGGGCGACACCTCCAACGGCATCGTGGATCTCACCCGGATGTCCGGCAGCGGCCAGGCCAGGCTGGCTGTCCAGTACCAGGTAAAGGAGATGGATACGACCACTTATGCAACAGCTGTCACCGGCAGCGCCGTGACGAATCAGCTGGACCACGCTGATCTGAACAAGGTGGATGACGACCCGTCCAATGATGTGGTCTATGTCAGCCGCAGCAACTGGCAGGGCACCATGCCGCAGGCTGTGATCACCGAAAAGACCTATCAGGCGGCCGTGCAGATGGCCGCGAATGACTTCATCGTCAGCCAGCTGGCGGGGCCGGTCTACGAGATGCCGACAGGAGCCGATATGCCCACCATGGGCAAGGAGGGATCCCTGACCATTGCACAGTTCATCGGCGTGCCGCTGGACGGGACCCGCGTCATCGACGGCGTGGCCTATACCTGGGACGATCTGCTGGATCAGGTGAAGTTCACGGAGATGACCAAGCTGATTGGCCAGGGGTATCACTCCACGGCATCGGTTTCCTCCATCGGAAAGCCGGCCACCAAGGATGAGAACGGCCCCCAGGGCATCACGGCCAAGCTCACCGGCGGTGCCTCCGCCACGGGATATCCTTCCGCTGACATCCGGGCTGCCACCTTTGACCTGGACCTGGAGCGCGCCATGGGAGTCAGCCTGGGGAACGACTGCCTGATGACCTCTGATACGGTCTACTCGGGCCTCTATGGCTACGGCATCAACGTCCACAGGACCCCCTACAACGGTCGCAACTTCGAATACTATTCCGAGGATCCCTTCATTGCCGGAAAGATCTGTGCGGCGGAAACCGAGGGCATTCAGTCCAAGGGCGTCTATGTCTATCTGAAGCACTTTGCGCTTAATGACGCCGAAACCGGCCGCGACGGCATCTGTGTATGGACCAATGAGCAGGCCGCCCGCGAGATTTATCTACAGGCGTTTGAGTACCCCATTGAAGCCGGCGCCTGGAATGTGATGACCTCCTTCAACCGCCTGGGCTGTATCTGGGCCGGCGGTGACAAGAACCTGCTCACCGGCATCCTCCGTGGGGAATGGGGCATGCGCGGCTTCGTCCTGACAGACTTCTCCAATTCCAACAACTACATGGACGTGGTTCAGGGCGTGCTGGCCGGCGGTGACAGCTGGGACTGCAACAACGCCAAGAAGTGGACCGCTGAACTGAAGAACTACAAGGAAAACCCCGATATGGTCTCCGCCATGCGTGCATCGACCAAGCGCATTCTCTACACCGTGGCTAATTCCAACGCGATGAATGGCCTGGGCGAGGACGTGAAGGTAGTGGAGCTGCGCACCTGGTGGCAGGACGCCTTCATCGCCATGGATGTGGTCTTTGGTGCGCTGATGGTCTTCTTCGCATTCATGCTGATTCGCACTATCCTGAAGGAGAGAAAGGCAAATGCCTGACTCTGGGCCGGCCCATCATGGACCCGGAGGGAAACCAGCTTATGTCTCTGGCGCTGGATTATGATCCCGGCTACAACGGATTCGGCAGAGATGATGGGCCAGCTTACAACTGCCCGCGGGTGTTCTTCAAGTAATCCCTGAATTGCACAGCAAAAGGCCGTGAGGTTTGCTCCCCTTGAAAGAAGGGGGAGGGCCTCACGGCTTTTTCGTTTATTGCAGCACTTGCAACTGCTTTTTCTTTGCGGTATAATATCCCTGCGGAAAATCCCCAATCCGCCGCAGCAGCCAGCCTCCCTGTTATCACCCTGATAACAAAATGATAACCGGAGGCCGTAGAGGCAGTGGAACAGGTAGACCACAGAGAATCAGAGCGACAGACTGGACGACAGCGCACAGAAATTATACGAAATGCGTTAGGTTTTGAAGAGTGGGAATGACCCTGCCAATGTATTTCGATTGTTCAGCCTCTTGACAGGAGCACAATCTCAGGATACAATGCCACCAATCCAACAAGGCGCAAGGGTGTGCCGCCGGGTGAAAGCCCGCGGACATCCCTGCGCCTTTTCTTTGTTGGAGGATCATGAAAGGAGCGCGATCTCAATGACGTACTCTCCCGCGAACACCATCTGGGTCCTGCTTGGCGCCGCCCTGGTCTTCTTCATGCAGGCTGGCTTCGCCATGTGCGAGGCCGGCTTCACCCGGGCCAAGAACACCGGCAACATCCTGATGAAAAACCTGATGGACTTCTGCATCGGCACGCCGCTGTACTGGCTGTTCGGCTTCGGCATCATGTTCGGCACCGGCACAGCCCTCTTCGGCTGGATCGATCCCTTCATCATGGGGGATTACAGCGCTGTCCTGCCCGCGGGCGTGCCGCTGTGGGCCTACGCGATCTTCCAGACGGTGTTCTGCGCCACCTCGGCCACCATCGTTTCCGGCGCGATGGCCGAGCGCACCAGGTTCTCCGCCTACTGCATCTATTCCGCCGCCATCTCCCTGTTCATCTATCCCGTCTCCGGCCACTGGATCTGGGGTGGCGGCTGGCTGGCGCAGCTGGGCTTCCATGACTTCGCCGGCTCCACGGCCGTGCACATGGTGGGCGGTGTGTGCGCCCTGATCGGCGCGAAGATCCTCGGGCCCCGCGTCGGCAAATACGGCAAGGACGGAAAACCCCGGGCGATCCTCGGCCACAATCTGTCCATCGCCGCCCTGGGCGTGTTCATCCTGTGGTTCTGCTGGTTTGGCTTCAACGGCGCGTCCACCGTGGGCATGGACAGCGATGATCTGATCGTCTCCGCCGGTCTGGTCTTCTTCAACACCAACCTGGCCGCCGCCCTGGCGACGCTGGTGACCATGATCTATACCTGGGTTCGCTATGGCAAGCCCGACGTGTCCATGACCTTCAACGCGGCGTTGGCCGGTCTGGTAGGCATTACCGCCGGCTGCGACGCGGTGGATCCCTTCGGCGCAGCGGTGATCGGCATCGTCTGCGGCCTGGCCATGTCCCTGGCCATCGGCTTCTTCGACAAGGTCGCGAAGATCGACGACCCGGTGGGCGCGATTTCCGTGCACGGCGTCTGCGGCGCGCTGGGCACGCTGCTGACCGGCTTCTTCGCCACCGGCGTCTCCACGGAGAAGGGTGTCTTGTACGGCGGCGGCTTCCACTTTCTCGGCGTTCAGGCACTGGGCGTCGTGTCCGTCATCGCGTGGACCGGCGTCGGCATCACCCTGGTCTTCCTGCTGATCAAAAAGACGATCGGCCTGCGGGCGGACGCCGCGGACGAGGCCCTGGGCCTGGACCGCTCCGAGCACGGCCTGACCACGGCCTACGCGGGCTTTGCCATCCTGCCGGACGGCAGCCTCATGGAGGAGACTGCGCCGGTGCCCGCGCCCGTCGCCCTGACTGCCACGGCTCCGAAAGCAGCCAAAGAAAAAGCGCCGGACGCGCCTGTCTTCACCCGCGTGCAGGTCATCTGCCGTCCCGGCAGCCTGGAGAGCCTGAAGGCGGCCATGAACCGGATCGGCATCACCGGCATGACCGTCACCAACGTCATGGGCTATGGCGCACAGAAGGGCAAGCCGGAATACTACCGCGGAACGCCGGTGGAGACCACCCTGCTGCCCAAGGTCCAGGTGGACATCGTAGTCAGCAAGATCCCCGTCCGCGAGGTCATCGACACCGCCCGCGCTGTCCTCCACACAGGCCACATCGGCGACGGCAAGATCTTCGTGCAGGACGTGGAGAACGTCGTGCGGGTGCGCACCGGCGAGGAGGGATACGACGCGCTGCAGGGGGAGTGAAGCTGCTTCCTATATCGGCCGATCAATAAGACATGACCTTGTGCCGCTTCCGGTGATGCTTTGCCGGAGGCGGCTATTTTGCATCTCGAAGGATACATTATAGATGTGCGCTAACCATATCATAGCAAATGTGGCGGCTGGCGTACGATAACCCATCAAGGGTCAATGACCCCCTATGTCACCGGAATGTCTCCGAATGTCACCAGAATGTCACCTTCATGTCCCACCAGCTACGCGCTATACTGTATCACGGCAAAGGTGGCGGCTGGCATATATGTCGCCCTGTGTCGCCCGGATGTCGCCCAATGTCGCCCCGATGTCGTCTTCACGTCGCCCGGGTGACGTGATATCATGTACACTGGGATCATGGAGTACAGAACTGACCCCCAACCGGCCCCTATTTAGCCCCCGATTGGCCCCCTTGGCACCCCTTTGAATATGTGCTACCATGTACACTGTAAGCATAGAAGCACTGGCAAGCGCGCCGGTGCTTTTCTATTTCCCGCCGCAAGCGGAAGGAGGATTGATGATGAAACCGAAGGACAAGCGCACAGTTCACTACAGCTTCAAAGCGTCGGAAGCGGAATCTGACCGCATCCAGGAGAAGATGAAGGCGGTCGGGATCAGCAACCAGTCAGCTTATATCCGGGCCATGGCACTGAACGGCTACGTGCTGAAGCTGGATCTGCCGGAGCTGCATCAGGCTGTCCGGCTGCTGGGCAGGCTGAGCAACAACGTCAATCAGATTGCCCGCCGGATGAACGAGCACGGCGGTATTTATGAGACGGAGATGGATGATATCGCAGACAAACAGAATCAGATTCTCGGCGTGTTGAATCAGATTCTTGCGCGCCTGAATCTGAACAGCGGGTGAAACCTGATCTCATTATGTTTATATCCGCGGCGGCTTGCCGGTCACAAGCCTCCGCTTTTTTGATGCAAAGGAGGAGCCATGGCCACCACAAGAATCATGTCCATTCATGTCAGCAAAGACAAAATCGCAGCTCAGTGCATCAGGGAGCGGCTGGATTACATCATGAATCCTGAGAAGACAAACAGCGGAATGCTGGTTTCAACACATGCCTGCTCGCCGGAAACAGCGGCGGATGAATTCATGCTGTACCGTCAGCAGTACCAGACGAGCACCGGCCGCACCCAGCATAACGAGGTAATTGCCTATCATGTCCGTCAGGCTTTCAGGCCTGGAGAGATCACGCCGGAGCTGGCAAATGAAATCGGAAGAGAATTGGCTTCCCAGTTAACGGGCGATCAGAATGCATTCGTCGTGGCGACCCACATCGACAAGCACCACATCCACAATCACATTATTGTCTGCTCCACAGCACTGGATTGCCGGCGCAAATACCGGGATGCGAAATTCTCCCGGAAGGATGTGGCGCATCTCAGCGATGAACTCTGCCAGAAACATGGGCTGTCTGTCGTATCCAATCCACAGGATCGGACGGTAAGCTATGACAAGTGGCAGGGTGATCAAAAGAGATTCACCAGCCGGGATCAGCTGCGGATGATGATTGATGCGGCGCTGCGCTTGCGGCCTGACGGCTTCGATGCGCTGATGCAGCTGCTGGAAGATGCCGGCTGTCTCATCAAGCGCGGCGCGCAGATCAGCGTGAAGCCGCCGGACGGCAAACGGTATATCCGGCTCGATACGCTCGGCCCGGAATACGTTGAAGCATCTTTGCGGCAGTCGCTGGCCGGCAAGCATGTGCACATTCCCCGAATCCCGCGAGGCGATTATACCGAAAGTCAGATCAGGCGGCTGGTGGATATCGAAGCAAAGCTCCGCGCCGGAAAAGGAAAAGGCTACGAGGTGTGGGCGCAGCGGAACAACATCGAAGCAGTATCCCAAATGGTGATTTTCCTGAAAGAACACCGGATCGGTTCTCTGGAAGAGCTGAACGAACAGATTCAAAAGTTGACGAAGCAGCGGAATTCTCTGAAAGCCTCCATCCGGGAAAAGCAAACCCGGATGAAGGAGATTAACCGGCAGCGGCAAGCGATCCGGGATTACAGACGGACGAAGGACGTTTACACCCAGTACCGGGAATCCGGCTGGTCATCGAGATTCTATCAGGAGCATCGGCAGGAGATCGAAGATCACAAAATGGCGCAGGCAGTGTATGCGGCTTCCGACGGAAAGCTGCCGACACTGAAGGAGCTGTCAGCGGAGTATGACAGGCTCAAAGAAGAGAAAGCGGGCGATCAGGCTGCGCTCGATGAGCTGAAGCCGAGGCTCACCGACCTGAAGCGCATCCGGTATAACTACGGGATTCTGGAAAGGGATGCTGCACCAAATGATCATCACAGCCATCGTCATCGGGATGAAACGCGCTGACTCGCGTCACAACCACAGCGCTTGCGCTGGTCAAAGGGGCTTGGGGGCACTGCTCCCCAACAAGCAAAGTGCAAAAGGTGCTACCTTTGCCCTGCTTGCTGCTATGCTCAGAGATCAGGTTTGCTTTGACCGGCAGAAGCCAGATGCTCGTAACAGAAAATTTATGATTTCAAATCCTGAAATTTTCTGCTTCTGAAACCCGCATAAAACCGTCTTCGGTGGAAACCAAAACCATTCCGAGTAGCCCGCAAAGCCTTATGCTGCAACGCTTTCCGCGAATTTCAAAATCTGAAATTGTTTTTGGAAGCCGTGTGCTATGGTATCCCTGCAAGCCGGGATAAGCGGCTGCACCTCATCACTTCCGTGCAGGAGAAGCTGGCCTGCACGTTCACATAAAAAAGCTGCCCTGCGTCATGCCGACGCGAAGCATGATCCGAACGCAAGGCGTCAGTTCCCGGTCCGGCAGCGTGATCGGACACGCTGCCGGCCGCCAAATCAAGACAACAGCAATCAGACTGGATACCCAAAGGAGCGTGACGATTGAATGAATACGCAGCTTCAAACCATAACAGCGCCGGAAGCCGCGTCGGAAATGGAGCAGGAACAGACAAGGAGGCTCATCTTCGAATCGCTGGAAAAGACGGAGAAGGGCGGCACGGCCAACTCCATTCAGAACTGCGTCACGGTGTTCGAACGTGATCCTTTGTTCGCCGGACGGATCAGCCGGAATCTGCTGACCGAAACCGACGACATGGTCGGCTCGTTTCCCTGGCACCGCACCACGACCCGCTTTGACGACGAGGATCTCCCGCACGTCCTGCTGCACTTTGAGCAATACTACGGCATCCGGTCGGAGAAAAGTGTGCAGAACGCGCTGCGTGTGGTTGCCAGCAAGCACAGCTTCCATCCCATCCGGGATTACTTGCATGGTCTGGAATGGGACGGCATCCCCCGTATCAGGGCCGCACTGCATCATTTCCTCGGCGCGGAGATCAGCGATTTGAACGAAGCGTGTCTGCGGACTTTCATGCTCGGTGCGGTCTATCGGGTCTTTGAGCCGGGCAGCAAGTTCGATCTGATGCTTGTCCTGATCGGTGGTCAGGGGGCAGGCAAGTCGACCTTCCTTCGCTTTCTGGCCATCCGGGACGAGTGGTTCTCTGACGATCTGAAGAAGCTGGACGACGAAAAGATCTATCAGCGACTGGCCGGACACTGGATTCTGGAAATGTCGGAGATGGTGGCGACGGCCAATGCACGCAGCATCGAGGATATCAAATCCTTCCTGTCGAGAAACAAGGACACCTACAAGTACCCTTACGACCGTTATGCGGCAGATCATCTCCGGCAGTGTGTCTTTGCGGGGACAACCAACAGAGTTGACTTTCTGCCTCTGGACCGCAGCGGCAACCGGCGCTTTCTTCCTGTTCAGGTGAATCCGGATCAGGCTGAGGTGCATATCCTGGAGGATGAGCCGGCGTCCCGTGCCTACATTGACCAGATGTGAGCAGAGATCATGGTCATCCACACATCGGGCCAGTACACGCTGCATCTGAGCAAAGACGCAGAGCAGCAGCTGTCTCTGGTGCAGGAAGGTTTTCAGCAGGAGGACACGAAGGCCGGGCAGATCTACGCCTTCATGGAAAGCTATACCGGGGACAAGCTCTGCTCCCGGCAGCTCTACAGGGAAGCGCTGGACCATCCTTATGATGAGCCGAAGCAGTGGGAGACCCGGGAAATCTTCGAGATCGTGAATGTGGGCATCGCCAGCGGCAGGATTCAGGGATGGCGTGCGTTTCCGAACTCCCGGCGTTTCGAGAAGTACGGCACTCAGCGGGGCTGGGAACGGATTCCTCCGCAGGCAGCATCATCAGCCGTTCTGTCTGAGCCAGTTGACACGAAAGGCCCGGCAAGGGATGAACAGACGGGGTTTCTGATCGTCGATGACCCGGCAGACAATCCGTTCGGCGGTGCCAGTTGACGGAAATCCGGGAGCCCGTTGACACCCTGGTTGACAGGGCTACCCCTTATCCTGTAAGGCTTTCACCTTC
Organism: Clostridia bacterium; assembly: GCA_017519405.1. GTDB lineage: Bacteria > Bacillota > Clostridia > Christensenellales > Aristaeellaceae > RUG11272. Next base: position 80,450 of record JAFWSH010000007.1, on the reverse strand, counting down.
TTTGTCAACTGGTCAACTGTCAACTGAGAAGAAATACATAACACAGGAAAGAGGCAGTGTCATGTACGTCAGAAAAAGGTTACAGCGCCAGTTGACACGAGCTGGTTGACAGCAATGCATCCGGATTGGATTGCCGTCCAGCCTCTTCAGCAGGTTGGGGCGATGATCCGCGACATGACTGGCCTCATGATGGAGCCACAGCCGGAACCACAGTCGAAACCATGGTGGCCTGAATTCAAGACCATGTTGGCCTGAATTCAAGGCCATGGTGGCCTGAAAATGATACACCCAGCCAGCTGACTGGCATGAAATTCAGGCCACCTGTCAAAACAGGCCGTGCAGTGATGGGATACAAAGAGTTTACAAACTTCATGACTTTAAAGTGCGAAAGGATATTGCCATGATGAGAAACAGGACTTATACTGAAAAACAGGTACACCAGATTGTGGACGAGGCTATCCGCAGGCTGGACGGCACCGCGGCTCTGGAGGAGCCGGAGCACCTTGACAACGATATACCGCAGAATTCTTCGCCTGAGCACACAAAGCTGACACTGACCGTCCAGGAGGCTGCCCAGCTGGTCGGGGTCTGCAAGCCGAAGATGTATGATCTCGTCCGCACAGGACAGTTTCACAGCATCAAGGTTGGCAGGAAGATCCTGATCTCCCGGAAGTCTCTGATGGACTGGCTCACGAAAGGAGATTCCTGATGAGGAAGCGTGCAAACGGCGAAGGATCTATGAGAAAAAGAAGCAACGGGTCATGGGAGGGGCGGATCACTGTGGGCGCCGATCCTGTGACGGGCAAGCTGATCAGCAAGAGCGTCTACGGCCGGACCCAGAAGGAAGTCCGGGAGAAGATGAAGGTGCTGCTGGAAGGAGGACAGCAGGCGGGTGGTCCGCCTGCTGCCAGCCTTCCCCAGTCCGCAGAATTTCCCCAGTCCGCTGAAACGCCCACTGGCCCGAAGGAAATGACCGTCGGCGAATGGCTGGACATCTGGCTCAAGGAATACCTGGCGGATGTGAAGCCGGGCACGATGATCAACTATGAGTCGGTTGTGCGGCTCTTCCTGAAGCCGGTCTTCGGGAGTATTCCGCTCAGCCAGCTCCGCACCCCGATGATCCAGAAGTTCTACAACAAGCTCCGGACAGAGGACCGCAGCCCGAAGTACATCAAGAACATCCATGGCATCTTCCACCGGGCGCTGGACATGGCGGTGCGGGTGGAATACCTGGACCGGAATCCATCCACCGCCTGCATCCTCCCGAAGGTGGTGGAGAAGCCGGTCACGCCGCTGGATGTTCCGGAACAGAAGCGGTTCTTTGAGGCGCTGAAGGGCAATCCCTTCGAAGCGCTGTTCCTGACAGCGGTCTTCACCGGCATGCGGGTGGGGGAGCTCATCGGCCTCACCTGGGATTGCGTGGACTTTGAACACGGTGTGATCCGCGTGGAAAAGCAGCTGGTGCAGACCCGGGTGAAGGGGCAGAAATACGTCTTCGGCACCCTGAAGAACGGGAAGACCAGGGTCATCACACCGGCACCCTATATCCTGGAGGTGCTGAAAGCCCATCAGGCAGTGCAGAGCGCACAAAAAAAGGCCGCTGACGACCTGTGGGACGAGGGGGATTTCCCTGGCTTGGTCTTCACGCATGCGGACGGCAGCCACTACTCCCAGCCCACGATCTGGAAGGAACTGCAGGACATCCTGGCGGCCGCAGGCCTAGAGCATCATCGGGTTCACGACCTGCGCCACACCTTCGCAGTGAACAGCATCATCGCTGGGGATGACATCAAGACCCTGCAGGAGAACATGGGCCACTACTCCGCCGCCTTCACCCTGGACCGCTATGGACACGTGACAGAGACCATGCGCAGGGAGTCGGCGAACAGGATGCAGGCCTTCATTGAGAAAATGGCATAATTGGGTGCCGCTTGGGTGCGGTTTGGGTATTTCCGGGTATAAAGAAAGCGGAAACCCTTGATTTACAAGGGTTTCCGTAGTGCGGGAAACAGGACTTGAATTGACCGGGTATGAAAAATGATGAACAACGAAAACGCCCAAAACCCTTATTTCATGCGGGTTTCAGTCAATTGGGAAAAACCATAGTAAACCTCGAAAAACGTCAAAAATCATCAAAATTGTCTTCACTTACATTCAAAAAGACGGAAACAGGTTCCATGAAGGAAAAGTCCTGTTTCCTCGTTTTGGGTCGATCTGCATGCCTCAAACTGGGAATATAACCGGAGAAACCGACCGGGATCGGAAACCCATTTGGTTTGCCCACAGACTTTGTTCGCACCTGAACGGGAGCCTAATCGGGAATGAACCAGGTGCAGCCATCTCTTCAGGCGCTGTCAATCTTGCCATCATCACAAATCTGCTGGAACCTCCTTGACGCTCCCCATAAAGCTGAAGCTTCTGGCATGGCTAATCCCTTCATCCATGACACATCTCTCCTTCGCGAAATAAGCATGTTAGATTTCGCGAAATGCTTCAAGCGATTTCGCGAAACTGATCTTTGGCGCTTTCGCGTCACCGAAGCTGATCAGAAATCACAATGTACATGATTTCAAAAATCATACCCACTGGTTCAAGCAATGAACCAGTGGGGCGTTTTTTTTGTCTGCCAATCACTTTATACTCTCTCTGTCGTTATGACGCACCATCTCCCCCTCTCTCAAAGCTGTTTTTAGTCCTTTCATGTTTTGCAGGAGCACAAAACGCTCGTATAAGCTGCAGTCCTGAAGAAGCTCTGAGATCTCATCATTTCCGGTTTGAGGAGAACAGGCTCTGCTTTCTGTCAAAAGCGCGTCGAGCGATACGTTCAGGGCATCTGCGATGGCCAGCAGCGTTTCGAGGCTTGGTCCCTTCGCTCCGCATTCAATGCGGGACACGAATGTGGGGGACGTGCCGATTTGTTCAGCAAGCTGAAACTGGGACATCTTCTGGGCTGTCCGGGTCTTCTGAATTCTTCTGCCGAGCATCTGATAATTGATTGCCATTGGGAATACCTCCTTCAAAAATTTTGGCAGCTCAATTATCACCTATAGAATATTGCTTCATCTATGGCTTATATCACAAATCTATTGCTGTGCGTAAAATACCATTTAGCCTGCAGGTGATATCTTAACCTGGAATAGGGGGTGAAGCACACATGGACAGTCTGAGCAGAGATCAGGAGATCGGCGAACGGATCCGAAGGGCGCGACTGGCTATGAACATGAGCCAGCAGGAACTGTCTACAAAAGCTAACATCTCCCTGCCGCATATCAGCGAAATCGAGAACGGCAAAAAATCCATGAAACTGCAAACCTTCATCCGGATTATAGAGGCTTTACAGGTATCGGCGGATTCAATTCTTCGGGCGGACGTTCCCGGTGTCAACCAGATTTATCAGAATGAATTCAGTGCGATGGTGGCGGACTGTACGCCCAAGGAGATAGAGGCATTGCAAAGGATTGTCCTTGAACTGAAACAGACTATGCGAGCAAACAAAACGAGTGAATAAACCAAACTGATGTATCCGGGCCAGGGGGAATGATCCCTCAGGCTCTTTTCATTCTATGAAAACCACCGGCAGAATAACAAAATTTCGCGTGACTGGTACCTGTGGTTCATATGTTGACCTGTGGTTACTCGCTTTTATCATCTGAAGAATATAAACTACAGCCGGAGTGCAACCCTATTCAGCATCTGGAGAGGAAGCGATTCGGCATGAGCGAAACGACAGATCTCAGCGTTGTTGGTGAGACATCAACTGAGCCAGCGCCAGATCAGGGGTTGTGGAGTGTTCTCCGGGAAGGCAAAGGATCCACCCCCAATGTCTTTGTACCAGACCCGGAAGAAGAGCAATACCGGCAAACGCTTCGTCAGCACAAGGCCTGGCTGAGCTCGTTGGCTCATGAATACCCAAGTCCATATCGGCGTTATCGTATCGGCGTGTATATCCGATTTTTCAACCAGACGAAATATGAGGATTACCTGGATTACCACAAGAAACAGTTTATGGATACGATCGCGCAGTGCCCTAACTGGAGTCTGGTGGATTTCTATGTTGATGAGGGGCAGAGTGCACCATATATGGAAAACGCTCCGGGCTGGTGCCGATTGCTGGAGGACTGCTTTGCCGGCCGGGTCGACCTGATTGTGACGCAGAAGGTCAGCAATGTTTCCAGAAAGCCACAGGAGATCACCTTCTGTGCACGTATCCTTGCTTCCCTGCAGCAGCCCGTCGGGATCTACTTCATATCTGAAAACCTGTTCACCCTGGCTTCCTACTATCAAGGTGATCTGCACGATACAGGTTTCCTGCCTGATCCGAACTGGACATTACTACCGGATGATACGAGTGAAGAATCATGGGGGCGTATCAATGAAACGGCGGATGACGCATGATGAACAGCGAGAACGCATTATCAGGCGTGTTCATGCCAAGGTTGACGAACAGCACTATGAGTACTTCCCTGAGACTGCGCATAGGCGAAGGGGTTATAGTGCATGGACTTGCTGAAGTTGATTGTGTTCAGCACTTTTACCCTGTATCCGTTCCGCAGCAGGAGCTTTCCGCACTCGATCAGTACGCTGCCTTTGGGTCAAGTACTTTTACGCTGTTTTTTTTCAGGAAATTTGAAACTGCGCTTTACGATGTCGGTTCACAAAGAGAATTTGAGCGGATCAGCTTCAAAACCTTGTCGTTCATGGTCGCTTTTCCTTTCTCGGCAAAGCGGAAGATGACCTTGTAGAGCGTCTTGCCATACCTGATGGTCATTGCTGCTCTCTGCTCAGTCGCTCCTTTCTGTTTTGCTTCCATTGAAATCACCTTCTTTCTGCACTCACGGTGCATTGATTTGATTGCAGGAATCTGGCGTAATGAGTAGAAGTATTCTTTGTTAGGCTTTAGCCCAACAGGCCGGGATTGACGGATGCCAGATTATCTTTTGATTTTCTTAACCAAGAGGATTTGATATGGGGATTTTAATATGCGGACTCAACGGAACCGGAAAAAGCACTCTGGGCAGATTGCTTGCTAACCGGATGGAATACGAGTTCATAGATAATGAAGATCTCTTTTTCCCGAAAGCAGATCCTTCGTACACGTTTTCGAATCCGAGAAGCAAAGAAGAGGTGATCCGGCTTCTGGAAGAAAAAATAAGCAGGAACAACCAGTTCGTCTTTGTGGCTGTAAAGGGTAATTATGGTGACAGACTGATCGCCTCACTGGATCATATTGTCCTGATCGAGGTTCCGAAGCAAATCCGTAGCAAGCGTGTGCGGGATCGCTCATATCAGAAATTCGGGGACAGGATTCTTCCGGGCGGCGATCTGTATGATACAGAGAGCAAGTGGTTTTCACTTACAGACAGCAGACCGGACACCTATGTCTCTGATTGGCTTGAGACAGTTAATTGCCCTGTGATCCGGATTGATGGGACATTACCAGTTGAAAATAATCTGGATTACATTGTTTCAGAATTATCGGATGAGGCCAAGTGATACTCCGGAAAATCGGAAGCTAAACCTATATGGCAGGCGCTGGAATAAGGTCACTGAGAAATATACAGAACAGGCGGCGGTAAAAATGAAAGAGCAGAAAATTTTCAGTAAAAACAGCACATATCAGCTGATTGAGGTTCTGAAAACCAATCGCAACAAAAGATACAGGCAAAACAGCTTCCTGGTGGAAGGAGTTCGCAGCCTGAATGAAGCAGTGAAAAACGGATGGAAGATCCGTTCCCTGATTTATTGCCCGGAACAGCTTTCCGGCTGGGCACAGGATATGATCCTCACTGTCCGGACAGAAGTGAACTATCTTCTGACGCCGGAACTAATGAAGGATCTGTCTGGGAAAACAGACACCTCAGAGCTCATGGCTGTGATCGAAATGAGGGAGGACCGTCCGGATACAATCCGGCTGTCGGATAATCCTTTCCTGGTTCTTTTTGACCGCCCGTCGAATAAAGGGAATCTCGGGACGATGATCCGTTCCTGTGACGCGCTTGGCGCGGATGCACTGATACTGACTGGACACGCGGTGGATCTGTATGATCCGGACGTAGTGGTTTCCGCGATGGGATCTTTCTTCAATCTGCCGGTTTTGCGAATCACCGATAACAATGAATTGTATGTGTATATCGCGGAACTGAAGGAGAAGTATCCCGGATTTATCACCATCGGCACCACTGCCCACAGGGAATCTCCCATTTGGTCGGAAACGCTTTCCGGACCGCTGATGCTGATGGTCGGCAATGAGACAATGGGACTGAATAAAGCATTCAAGGAATATTGCGATAAACTCTGCACAATTCCGATGGCGGAGACATCCTATGCAAGTTCCTTTAACGTCAGCTGCGCTGCTTCCATCATGATGTACGAAATTGTCCGCCAGCGGAACAGCTGAACGTCATATTCTCATCTGTAAGATGCATCTTTTGAATTTTCGTGCTATGGAACACAACAGTTATATTTATGCCCATGATGGTGGTATCTGTGGCTATCGTTTAATTGAGCCAGTTGGGTGATAGCAAGAAAACTCGGAAGTTAATCTTACAATTTCAGTTTACCATACTCCCCGGCTGGTCTCTCAAAACCCAGCCGGGGAGTTTTTCATTGCCGTTCCTGATCGTGCTTCTGTTTTGAAACATCCTGCACATGCTGCTGCTCATCAGTCTCCTGCGTCACCGCTTCAATGGCAGCATCCATGACCTGTTCCAGCTCCCGCCGGTTTTCCCGCACTTCCATCTGCTCTGAAAAGTCGTCCCGCTCCGGCAGTGCTTCCGGGATCGCCTTGCGCGTCCAATAGCGGAGCTTGCTCAGCTGATCCAGCTCTTCACGAATCTGTTCCAACTTGGGACGAAGTGATTCGTTCTGCTCTGTCAGTTCCTGACGTTGTGCTCTCAGCTTTTTCGCACTGGCCTTGTCCAGCGGAAGGGATACGCCCAGTTTCTTCGAGAGCTTCTCGCGAAGGTAAGTTGCCTTGCGGAGCCGCTTCAATTCATCGGCATGCTCAGCCTGGAATGCTTCGCGCCGGCCTTTGAAATGAATCCTGTCCAGCTGATCCTGGAGAGGAGCAAGCTCTCTGTAATCCTCGATGGCTGCAAAGAAGTCATCGATATCACGGATCACCTGATTGTTGCTGCGGACATCGCCCTGCATCAACTCAAGCTGAACCCTGGTGTTTGACAGCCGGAGCGCCAGATCTTCCACTGTAGTAATGCCGGTCTCTTTCATCAGAATGATCATTTTGGACATATCCTGCAGATCTCTGATGCCAGCCTTTTCACGTGCGTATTTGCCCCAGCTCTCCCGGCCTGCTTCACGCATGGCCCGGTAGCTGAGAATCACATCAGTCAGGGAATGAGTCTGCGGATTCTCCAGCACTTCCTGGTGGTGGATCGCAGCCATTAGCTCCGTGATCTTCTCGCCGAGCTTCTTCGCTGCCCGTTTCAGAGTACCGAGAAGTTGATTGATACTGAGGATCTCGCGGTTCTTTTCGCCCATCTCCGTGACGGTACCTTTCCGTTCCATGGCAGCAGCGGCGGGGCCGAGGTGCCGCTGAGGCAGACGGTCTTCAATGCCTTGCCGCTCCAAAGAGCGCATGTCGATCCGCTCCGGTCTGCCGGCAGCTTCAAGGGCAGCGTTCTGCATCACTTCCCAGTCATGCCGCCAGATCTCGGCGTACTTGTGATCGTTCCAGTCTACGGTGTTGACGTTGCGGCGTTTCCATTTCCCGTTCCTGCTCTTGATGCGGTTGCCGTGTTCATCCAATACATATTCCGTCCGGGTCTTGTCAAGCCACTTGCCATGTTCGTCCATGGCCCGGAGGGTCAGCAGCAAATGAACATGGGGATTGCCGTCGCCTTCGTCGTGATAGTACAGATCACAGATCATGCCTTTGCTGACAAACTCCTGCTGGCAGTAGTCCCGAATCAGCGCCAGGTTCTGCTCATACGTCAGTTCTTTCGGTAGAACAATGAGCATTCGCCGGGCGGTCTGGGCATCCTTTCTTTTCTCGGCGGCGTCCACTGCATTCCAGAGAGTCTGGCTGTCAGCATATTCCCGGGGAGCGTTGTCCGGCAGTATGACTTCCCGATAAACGACACGCTCCGGGCTGCTGTGGGGATGCTTCCATTCATGATCGCGCTCGGAGTACATCTTCTCTCCGGCGTTATAGGCCGCAGCAGCCATAACGGACTGATCTTTGCGGCCTATATACGATATGGAAAACGTGGGACAGGGGATCTCGTTTTCACCTCCGTTTCTCAGCGCCGTGCGCTGTAAAAGGGGTAGCTGACGCCAGTCAGCGCAGGGGCCTTGCCCCTGTGATGCCACAAAGGCCGCGCCGACTGGCATCGAGCTCCCCGCAGGGGCCCTCGGAGAGCGCACTGTGTTCCGGAGGAACACATAAGTGCGCCCTCAACAAGTTGAGGGATCAGCTTGTTGCCGAAAACCGTTCCTCCGTCCGGGTAGCCTGCGGGGCGGTCTGCGGCGTGGTCCGGGCGTTCTCAAACAGCTGCTCCATGGTGATCCTGCTCTCGCCGGAGCGGATCTCCCGCATCTGGGCCAGCAGCTTCTGGATGCCGGTGAAGCTGAAGACGTGTTTCAGGAAAAGAGCAACATCTTCATCCGTGAAAACCTCGGCCTTGTCACCCAGGTGCATGGTCAGCTCGCCGCCCCGCTGATAGATGCTGTGGTTGCGATCTTTCCGTGCCTGAGCTTTGATCTTCTGATCCAGTTCTGCCTTTTGTGCCTCAATGCGCTGCATCGAAGCCTTGAGCTTGTCCAACTGTTTGCTCATGGTGGTCCTCCTTCCTCATAGATTCTTTTGCCGGCCAGCAAAGGAAAAGGCACCGGCTGTGTGATCAGTCGATGCCCTCTGCTTTGATGGCCGATCAGGTGTCAGTCTTGGTACCGAGTCCTGCTGCCTTCGCTTTCTCGCTGGCTGCTCTCCGTTTCTCCTCGCTCATGGGCGGAAGGAGCCGGATAGACACACGGTCCTTCTGAATCTCGTACTCGGCGTAGTCTGGGTATTTCTGCTTGTCAACGCGCCGGCACAATTCAGGGTACCGGGCAGCGTATTCCCGCAGACGCCTGCGCAGGCCAGGATCGTAGGTGCTGATGGTGATGGGGTCGCGACTCTGGTTGTAGAGCAGGACGGTTTCTTTTTCATACTTGGTAAGAGTATAGGACATGAGAGCCTCCTTTTCGTGATTTTGGCTTACACTGATGAAGGGTGATACTGTATCCTGTCAAAGAAGGCAAGGAGAGTGCTCGCCACGTACTGGTGCTCTCCTTTTCTCTCGCGACACGCAGCGGATCCCCTGAGTTGGGATCTGCCAAACAGTACTTACGACGAGGAGGCATGATCATGAGCGCGGCGAGCGTGATCGGAATTGTGAACCAGAAGGGCGGCACCGGGAAGACCACCACCTGCGTGAACCTTGGTGTTGACCTGGCACATGAAGGCAAGAAGGTTCTCCTGGTGGACTGCGATCCGCAGGGCAGCCTGACCATCAGCCTGGGGCATCCGCAGCCGGATGCCCTTTCTGTTACCCTGGCGGATCTCATGACTGGCGTGCAGAACGATTCGCCTGTCCGCCCCAGCGAGGGTATTCTCCATCATGAGGAAGGCGTGGACCTTCTCCCGGCCAATATCTCGCTGGCGGGTATGGAGGTTTCGCTGGTCAATGCCATGAGCCGGGAGAACATTCTGAAGCGGGTGCTGGAGCATTACAGCAGGGATTATGATCATATTCTGCTGGACTGCAGTCCCTCCCTGGGTATGCTGACCATCAACGCTTTGGCGGCATCGGAGCGGCTGATCATCCCGGTTCAGGCGCAGTATCTCTCTATCAAAGGTGTTGAGCAGCTGCTGGGCACGGTGGCCCGGGTGAAGCGGAATCTCAATCACGGACTTCGGATCGATGGCGTTCTGCTCACCATGGTGGACAGCCGGACGAACAACAGCCGGGACATCATGAATCTGCTCCGGGAGACCTACGGGGGGAAGATTCACATTTTCGATGCCATGATTCCCCGGTCGGTCCGTGCGGCCGAGATCAGCGCTGAGGGCAAGAGCATTTTCGAGCATGACCCCGGGGGCAAGGTGGCGCAGGCCTACCACGCGCTGACGAAGGAGGTGCTGCAGCTTGAAGCCCAGCGGCAGAAACATAAGTCTGACCCCGTACGATGACCTGTTCAGCACAGAGGCGCAGCGCACCGGTCCTCCGATGGAGCAGATTGTTCAGATCCCGCTTGCTGAGCTGCACCCCTTCAAGGATCATCCCTTCCGGGTGGTGGATGACGAGCGCATGCAGGAGACAGTGGAGAGCGTCCGGGAGTACGGCGTGCTGGTGCCGGCGATTGTCCGCCCGCAGGAAGGCGGCGGTTATGAGATTGTGTCCGGCCATCGGAGAAAGCGGGCCTGCGAGTTAGCCGGTTTGGAAACCATGCCGGTGATCGTAAGAGATCTGGATGACGATGAGGCTGTCATCATCATGGTGGACAGCAACCTGCAGCGGGAGAACATCCTGCCGAGCGAACGAGCCAGGGCCTACCGAATGAAGATGGCAGCAATAAAGCATCAGGGTGAACGACATGACTTAACTTCGCGCCAAATTGGCACGAAGTTGAGAGCTGACGAACAAGTAGCTGCCGATTCTGGTGAAAGTGCAAGAACTGTTCAACGGTTTGTCCGTCTAAACAGCCTCGTTCCTCAACTCATGGACATGGTCGATGAAAAGAAAGTCGCCATGAGCCCGGCCTATGAGCTGTCCTTTCTCCGTCCGGAGGAACAGACGCAGCTGATCGAAACCATGGAGACGTGCCAGTCCACGCCCTCCCTCTCCCAGGCGCAACGGCTGAAAAAACAGAGCCAGCAGGGCCAGTTGACCATCGAGGTCATGGAAAGCATCATGTCGGAGGAGAAGAAGCCGCCGCTGGATCGGAGCTTTACCAGTGACCCGCATGTTGCTGCTCTTCTGCCCGGACTGAACACACCTGAAGAGCGGGGCAATGAGATTCTGCTGATCCTGAAGCTCTGGCGGCAGATTGAAAAGTATCTTCCCCGGTCCTATGACACAGAGCAGAAAGGCCGGGCTGTTATCGGCTTCCTCGAAAAGCTGCAGAAGAAAAGACAGCAGGCTCAGCAGCAATCCAGATAGGTTTCACCCCCGACAGCACATGCTGATGTCTGCCGGGGTTTTGCATTTTGCGAGTGAAAAAGGAGCGTGATCACCTTGACAACCCGGTTCAAAATCCGTGACCGCAAGCCCAGAAAGCGTGGTCGTCTGACCGTCCTGATCTGTTCCATCGTCCTGCTGATTGCCGGAGCGGCTGCCATCGTTGTGCCGATCATGGAAGAGAATGCGTCTCTCTCCCGGGACGAAGTGGAATACCAGGAGCTGGCGGACGAGCTCAAGCGTGATGAGGATTTCCCCGAAGTGCCGATGGAGGAAGCGCCCCAGACGACTGAACCGCATGAGAATGGTGATTCCGACCAGACCCATGCGGTGATCCATCCTCCCGACACGATTGACGTGTCAACAGAGGAAGCAGATCGTCAGCAAGAACATCTCACATCGGAAGAGGCTTTTTCTGTGACGACTGACCCTGCCCAGTCTGATCCGCATGAACCGATCTCTTTCCCGCAGAGTACGCCCTCTGTCACAAAAACTCCTTCATCGCCTTTTGTGACAGAGGCTCCGGGTTCGACAGATCATCATCCTTCCGGGCAAAGTGCCCCTGCAGCGTCTCCGGCTCCGGAGACAACCGATGAGCCCAAGCCGCCGCCTCCCACGCCGCGCCCCGGAAACACAGGAGCCAACCTGGACGCCTGTCTCGCGAAGAACCCGGAATTCATTGCCTGGCTGAAGATCCCTGGCACGGCTGTGGATTATCCCGTGGTGCTGTCGGACAATGTGGACTTTTATCTGGACCACGGCTTTACCGGCGCAAAGAGCAAGCTGGGAACGCTCTTCTCCCTGGGCAAGACGGATTACAAAACACCCGGGCGGAACATCGCCATCTACGGACACCATATCACCAACACCAGCGGCGGACAAAAGATGTTCCGGCCGCTGCTTTCATATAAGCAGAAGAGCTTCTGGGAGAGGCATCAGACGATCTATCTGGACAGCCGGTATCACATCGGTGTGTACCGTGTCTTTGCGGTGATTGATATGGTGAGCGGTGACTGGGATCCGTCGCAGGCGTCCTTTGCGAGCGAAGCGGCTTTTCTGCGGTTTGTGGACAATGCGAGGGAGCACGCTCTGTATGACACCGGCGTCGAGGTCAGCGCCGGCGATCACATTCTGACCCTGATCACCTGTGACCGCAGCTTTGCCGCCAAGGCAGGGCGGCTTGTGGTCATGGCGGTCGAAGAACAAAACTGAGAAGGAGAAATGATTCACATGAAAACAAGCATCAAGCGCATTCTCGCGCTGATCCTTTCCGTGCTGATGGTCTTGCAGCTCATGCCTGGTGTTGTGCTGGCAGAGACGCTGACCGAAGAATCCACCTCCGACGATTCCCTGAACTCCGAATGGATCACGATTACCCCTTCTGCTGACAACCAGGCTGACACCGTTTCTGATGAAAGCTCAGCTGACACCGGTGACGTTGAAGAGGTTGCCCCGATGGACGAACTGCCTGCTGACGGTGATGAAGGTCTTGAGCCTGAAGAGCCAACCGAGCTGGCGGATTCCGCAGAGGTTGATTCGGTTGAAACGATTGATTCTCCGGAAGATGCCCCGGAACCTGATCCGGTGGAACAAGAGGTCTGGGAAGAAGATGAGGAACTGCCGGCGGATACGGAGATCATTCTGGATGACCCGGAGTACTTCGAGCCGGCTGCCGAGCTGACCGAAGAGGAAGAAGTGGAGCTGCTCTATGATGGCAGCTGGATCAAGTATGCCATTTACACTAACGGTCACACCTATGTGCTGACCAATGGCACCACCCATGTCTACGATGACAGCGGGCTGGGCGCTGACCATCTCATCGGCACGCTGCCCAGTGAGTATACGCCGCTGCTGGCTACGGAACATTACCAGCGTGGCAACACCCGCGGTGTAACGGTGTGGTTCATCACCCAGGACGGTGAGGCTCAGTCCGGCTACGTCCGTGAAAGCGACCTTGTCAATGCGTACTACACGGACGAGGAAGCTGGAACCTGGACGGAGTACACGGATTACAGAGAACTGGACTTTGGCTCGGAAACACTCCTTGCCTTCTTGATCAACGAGTGGTCTGATGAGGCCGCGCAGACAGATGTTGAGGAACAGACTTCCGAGCCGGAACCCATGCCGGAGGACACCATCACCGAGCTTGTCGAGGAGATCGATCAGCAGGAGCCTTCTGAGCAGACCACTGAAACCGTGGATCCGGAAGAAGTTGTTGAGGAGCCTGTTGAGTCCGCTGAGCCCATCAGGGCGGTGGCATTGAAGTCCGGTGCATTCTCGTATGGCACGCTCCGGGCGGACTCCGAGATGCCAGTTCCCATCACCACCCGTCCGAGAGCGTACATTTTTGCGAACCGGCGTGGGTATATCAGCATCAATTCTGCTGACGGCGGCGTGTTTACCACTTACAACAACACCTATGGCGTAGGCAGCAGCATTGTGACAGTGCTGGGCTACACCCGCTATCATCATGCGCTGGTGAAGGTGGAGTGGTATGACACCGAGAACAGCACCACCCGCATCCTGCTGGTGGAGGCTGCCTACATGAAGCCCATCGACAAAACCTATGAGACGAAGGTGGTCGATTCCGCCGGCAATATCTATCCCAACTGGGACGTGAATGTGTATGACGGCAAGGGCGACTATGTCACCACCGTACAGTCCGACGCCAATGGCGTAGCGCGCTACACGGGCCTGCACCTGAACGTCGCGTCCATGCTGCGCTATGCCGAGCTGCACTATGAGGAAACGGACACCAATGTCCTGATTGAGGATAACGACTGCGCCACTTTCGTCTCCGAGTGCCTGACGGAGGGCGGCTTCACGGTTTATGGCGCTTATGCCTCCAACAATCCGGACGGTCCGTACAGCTATGGCTATGGCCTGTATGACCGGCTGAAGTGGCTGGGCGTGCCTGGCACATCTGACATCGACATCACAAAGCTGTCTCCCGGCGATGTGGTCTTCATGCACCGCAAGAGCAGCACCACCAGCCCCTATGGCCATTCGATGATCATCGGCGATGTGAATATTGAAACCGGTCAGGTCCTGCTCTATGGACATTCCAGCACCAATAAGGATGCGAATCAGAGCAATAAGATGTGGATCGACATCAGTGCCCTGTGCTATGTCGCCTACACATCCATCTATGATTACAGCTTTGATTACGAGCTGCCGACGCAGATCCTGGTGATCAAGCGGGACGCGGATACCTGGGCTGAACTGGCGGGTGCCGTCATTGACCTGTACAAGGATGGCCAGCTGATCGAGACCCACACAACCACGAGCGACGGCCGCGTGCTGTTTTCCAATCTGGAGCCTGGTGAATACATCGTCAAGGAACGTTACGCTCCCGAAGGCTACGGACTGGCTCGCAGGAGGAGTAACGAATGGCAAGGAAACGTGCTAATGGCGAGGGTACAATCAGAAGACGTGATGACAGGAATGGCTGGGAAGCCCGGTTCTACGATGAAAAGGGAACACGTCATTCTGTCTATGGAAAGACACAGGCTGAAGTCAGGAAGCGTCTTACGCAGGCAATCAAGGAAGCATCGGAAGAAAGCTATCTGGAAGATGAGGACATGACTGTTGCGCAGTGGCTTACGATCTGGCAGCGTGATTTTCTCGGAAACGTAAAGCCTGGAACTGCGATCAGCTACGAGATGCAGGTGCGTGTGCACATTGTGCCTACACTGGGGGAAATCAAGCTCACGGCTCTGAGAACTCCTGTGGTGCAGCGCCTCTACAATCAGAAGCTGGCGCAGGGCATGAGCCCAAAGTCTATCAAGAACATTCATGGCTGCCTGCACCGGGCACTCGATATGGCTGTTCGGATTGGATACCTGACGAAGAATCCGACCAGTGCATGCATTCTGCCCACAGTCAGGCAGGCGGAGATTCACCCGCTGGATACGCCGGATCTGAAAAAACTGTTGGAATCCATTCATGGGGACGAGTACGAAGCGCTCATCCTGACCGCGATCTTCACAGGGATGCGGTCAGGAGAGCTCCTCGGCCTGACCTGGGACTGTATCGACTTTGAGAACGGGATCATCCGCGTGGTCAAGCAACTGGTGCAGCCACGGAAGAAGGGGAGGAGTTTCTCCTTCGGAACACCTAAAAACGGAAAGGGCCGGACATTGACACCGGCCCCCTTCGTGATGGAAGTTCTGAAGGAACACAAGAAAGCTCAGGTTGAGCTGCGAAAAGCTGCAGGCCCAGCCTGGGACGACGGAGGATTTCCGAATCTGGTCTTCACTCACCCGGACGGCAGCCATCTCTCCCAGCCGACGGTTTGGAAGGCGCTGCAGAAGATTCTCGAGAAAGCCGGCCTGGAGAGTCACCGCTTCCACGATCTTCGGCATACCTACGTGGTAAATGCTTTCCGGGCCGGCGACGACGTAAAAACAGTCCAACAGAATGCCGGACACTATTCCGCAGCATTCACACTGGACCGTTACGCTCACGTCACCGAAACCATGAGAAAGGAGAGTGCGGATCGGATGCAAAACTTTTTTGAGGCGCTGTGACCTGTACCCAAACCGTACCCAGACCTCTCAAAACCCGGTAGGGGTCAAATGGGGGTCAGAAGCGAAAAAAAGAAGCGGAACCCTTGATTTCTCAAGGGTTCCGTGGTGCGGGAAACAGGACTTGAACCTGCAAGTACGTACGTACACATGAACCTGAATCATGCGCGTCTGCCAATTCCGCCATTCCCGCATGGAATGAAGTGTGGACGGGGGTGGATTCGAACCACCGAAGCTGTCGCGGCAGATTTACAGTCTGCTCCCTTTGGCCACTCGGGAACCCGTCCATGATTTGCTCTCCCGTTGACCCAAGGAGATTGGAGCTGGCGATGGGACTTGAACCCGCAACCTGCTGATTACAAATCAGCTGCTCTGCCAATTGAGCTACACCAGCACAGCCATCTGGTAGAACCTGCGGATTAAGTGGCGACCCGGAAGGGGCTCGAACCCTCGACCTCCAACGTGACAGGCTGGCGCTCTAACCAACTGAGCTACCGGGCCACAAAGCGTGGGCCTTCAGGGACTCGAACCCGGGACCAACCGGTTATGAGCCGGCCGCTCTGACCAACTGAGCTAAAGGCCCGTCAGGAGAGAAGAATGTGACCCCGTCGGGATTCGAACCCGAGTTACCGCCGTGAAAGGGCGATGTCTTAGGCCTCTTGACCACGGGGCCACGGCGGCGAGATGAGGAAGCAGTCGGGGTGAAGGGATTTGAACCCCCGGCATCCTGGTCCCAAACCAGGCGCGCTGCCAGACTGCGCTACACCCCGGTTTGCGTACCCCCTTCGAGGTCATCCCGCAGGCGACATTCGGTATAATACCCCTTTTCCCGCCGCTTGTCAAGGGTTTTTTCGACGCTTGCAGATTTTTATTTTGCGTTGCCCCCACCGCAGGCATACACGGAGAACTGGTCCGGCTTATCACGAGCCTGTACTTCTTGCCGTGCAGGCATCCCCAGACAATGCATCTGATCACGTCGGGAGCCGTTCCAGCCCACGCCCCAGCGCGGCATCGATGCAGCTGCCGATGTCCTCTGCCCGGCGCAGCAGGCGCTTCCGCCGGACGTCGTCCCCGATGGGCCACACCATCAGCTTTTTGATTCTGCCCAGCGCCACCGTGGCATGAAAACGTTCTGTCCAGCCCTCATACAGGGCAGTGTACCAGGCGCACAGCTCGTCCTCGCCGGCTTCCGGACCTCCCCGGATCCGCCGGGCGAGGGCAGGGTCTGCCAGGAGGCCGCGGCCGATCATGACCGCCTCTGTGCCGGGGCAGCGGGCGAGCAGGCGCTGCACATCCTCCGGTGTCCGCAGATCCCCATTGTAAACCGGGTGCGGCAAGCCCTGCTGCAGGGCCAAATCAAAGGCTTCCGGATGGATGCCCCCGGTGTACTGCTCCCGCATGGTCCGGACGTGGACCGTCACATGGGCGAAGGGATAGCCGGCCAGCAGGGCCAGGATCCCCGGCCACTCCCCCGCTTGCTCATAGCCGATGCGGGTTTTGGCGGAGAGGGGAATGGGCAGCGGGGCGGCAAACACCTTATCCAGGAAGGCGCGCAGGGCAGGCAGATCCCGGAGCATGCCGCTGCCCCTCCCCCGCCTCGTCACCGTGGGCGACGGGCACCCGAGGTTCAGGTCCGCGCAGGCATAGCCCAATTCGCCCACGCAGGCCAGCCAGGCGGCCAGCTGCCCGGAATCCCGGGTTAGGGCCTGGGGCAGCACCGTCAGGCCCCGGTTCTCCTCCGGGGCAATGTCCCGCTTCTCCCGGGTGGTCAGGGACAGGGACTGCGTCAACTTGTGAAACGGCAGGCCGTAGACGTCGATGCCCCCGAAGATCTGATGGTGAACCCGCCGGAGCACACCGTCCGTGATGCCCTCCATAGGCGCAAAGTAAATGATCAACCGGATCCCTCCCCGTGACAACAGTGGCGGAGGTCCTTCCGCAGCATGATAATCTCCGGCGTCCTGTACTCCTCCGCGAACCCTTCCGACAGGAAGAGCCCGATGGCCGGATTGTCTGTCGCAAGATCATCCCGCAGCACATCGACCCCCATGGCCCGGGCAGCCCCGCAAAGCAGCCGCAGGGCGGCACGGCCGAAGCCGCGGCGTCGGTGGGCTGCGTGGATGATCACATCCGCGCACCAGATAGCGCGGGATTCGTCCCAGTGGCAGGCAGCCTCACCCACAAAGCCGCCGTCTTCCTCACTGACCACATAGCGGTAAAAACGCTTGCCCTCCGGGTGAAGCACCCAATGGTCATACCAGTCCGGCCATTGCGCCTCGGGGAATGGAATCGTGCCGCCCCAGGCGTGGTTGTAGCTCATGGTGGCCGGATCCGCCATCATAGCCTGCCGGAACCAGAGGTCACGAAAATTCGGGGTGATCAGATCAACAGGCACAGGCGCTTCCTCCCTGTCCGGCTTCCGCGTTCATCGGAATACCTTGTCACAGCATCATCCGGTAGATCGCCGTGCAGTCCGCCTCGTCCAGCGTCACAAAGCCGGAGATGCTCCCCGGACGTCCGTCGCCGCGGCACAGGGTCTGCACCAGGGCGGGGATATCCTCCTCCCGAGCGCCCAGTTCCGCAAAGTTGCGCGGCATGCCGATGGAGGTCAGGAAGGCGCGGAGGGCCCCGATGCCGGCCCGGGCCGTGACCTCCGGGTGGGCAAAATCCATCTGGCAGCCCCACACCCGGGCAGCCACCTGGGCGAAGCGCATCACATCGTGCTGCATCACATAGGTGAATACCGCCGGCATGGTCACCGCCAGACCGGCGCCGTGGGCGCAGTCGTAGAGGGCGGAGAGCTCGTGCTCGATATTGTGGCTGTTCCAGGGATGCCTCAATCCGCCCGATGAGCCCGGAGCGCACCGCACTGCCGCCCCCCGTAGTGGATCAGCACCCTGGTCCCGCCAAAGCGTTTCACCAGCGCGCCTGCCTGCTGCTCCGTGTCCTTGCCGAAAACAAAACACGTGGGAGAATAAAAGGTAAAGTTCTCCATGGGGATCCTCCTTCGTGTTCAGGGCGATGTCCTTTTTGTGCCTGACATTATTATACGGATTCCGGAACCTGTGTCAATCATGCCGCCGGGATTCCGGATCATTTGTAAAAATATTACGCCTTCATTTCGATTTTGCGGCTGAAATCTTGCGTGGCCGGTCATTTTCATGTAGAATACGGAAGGAACGGGAGGTGAGTCCATGATGAAGCGATTGGGATGCCTTGTGCTGTGTCTGGTTCTGCTCTTCACCATCGCCCGGTCGGAATCGTCCGTGGGGGCGTATCTGTCAGACCGGGGGCTGGATCTGGGGCACAGCCGGGTGCACTGGCCCGAGCTGGGGGGCACCTGGTCCGTGGCGGAGGACACATCTCCGGAGGAGGTCGCCGCCGCCGTGAACGCCCGGCTGATGGAGGCCGCCCAGGCTTCCCGGCTCACCGCCGCCCTGCCCGCCGCCATGAGCGGGGACAGCCGGATCGACGCAGGCTACGAGGCCACCCTGGGGGATGGGCTCCTCTGCGTGGTATTTCTCCGGGAACAGATGCAGAAGGACGTCCTGACGGAATCCGTCCGGACGCCGCTGGTCATGGACCTGCGGGATGGGAATGAACGCCCCCTGGACGCCCTCTTCACGGACCCGGCAGCCGGAAAATCGAGGATTGAGGAAATCCTGACGGAAGAAGTGGCGCCGCAGCTCAGCGGCTACCTGGCCAGCGCCGATCTCCTCCCCCTCCCGGAGACCTGGGGCTTCTCCCCCGCAGGCGTCACCCTGTACTACCCGCCGGAGCAGTTCACCCTGCTCTCCGGCCGGCCCGGCGCAGTGACGATCGCGTGGACCGAATTGTCGGATGTGCTGGACCTGACGGAGGACAGCCTGCCCCGCAGGGCGGGGGCCGTCGGCTGCCTTGAGGAGAACCTGCGGGATCTCTTGTCCGAGGCAGGGGAGACCGGCAGCCTGCCGGGGATTCCGGTCCGTCTGGGGGACAGCATGGCGGAGACCGTCAGTCGCTATCGCCTGCTGGCCGACCCGGATTTCTATGAGAACGGCCGCTATGTGGAGCTGGAGGACAGCCGGTTCCGGGGCGTGATGCTGATGACGGACCGGCTCAGCGGAGATGACTTCACCGACAGCCTTGTCCGGGGCATCCGGGCCGACCGCTTCGGCGCCATGGGGCTTATCACCGGGCAGACCACCCTGGAGACGTGGCGGTCAGCGCTGGGAGAACCGGACGACACCGTTCAGCTGGATGAGAACCAGGCCGACGCCATGCGCCTTCCCCCGGGCACCAGCGACTATTACCGGACAGGAGAGGGCATGCCGCAGCTCCGCCTGCACGCCGACACAGACGGCATTCTCCGGGCTGTATTTCTTCTTCCCTGAGTATAAACAGGAGGGTTTCTATGGCAAACAAACAGAAGCGCAAGGGACAGGCAGCCCCCGTCCATACGGCAGGGGGGCGGATGGCCAAGATCGTCTTCGGCCTGCTTTGCTGTGCGCTGGGCATCATGCTGTTTCTGGCCGCCACCGGGTTTGTGCCCGGCCAGGCCTTTGAGCTGCTGCGGGGCATTGTCTTCGGCCTGTCCGGCGCGCTGGCCTGGGCGCTGCCCCTGCTGCTGATCTGGCTGGGAGCGCTGCTCATGTACAGCGCTTCCCGGCGGGCACCCTTCCGGCCTTTTTTCATCGTCCTCCTGGCATTTCTGCTGCTGGAGGCCTTTGTCATCATGATCACCATGGTGAGCGAACTGGAGATTCCCCTGGCCATGAACCTCTACAATGTAGCCACCGCAGGGCGAAGCGACAACTGGTGGATGACCTGGTGGAACATGATCTCCGTCAGTTATTTCTACAGCATGGGCGGGTACGGCGGCGGCGCCATCGGGATGCTGCTGGGCTATCCCCTCTTCCGCATCGGCGGAAACGTGGTGGCGGCGGTGCTCGCCGGGCTGCTGATTGTCGGCTGCATGCTGCTGCTTTTCCGGAAGGCCCTGACCCGGATGACCACCGCCATGATGCAGCAGCACGAGGAGAAACGGCAGGAGGCCGTGCTGCGGGAACAGGCCATGCGGCAGCAGCAGGAAGCCCAGTGGGCCCGGCAGGGCCGCCCGGCGACCGCTCCCCAGCCGGTGGAGAACTGGCAGCAGCCCCGCACCGCAGCCGCCACTCCCTACGGCTTTGCCCCGGTTCCGGAGGAGACCCGCGCCCCTGCAGCCTCCGATGGCGCCGGATCCGGCTTCTTCCAGCGGCTGTTCCGCGGCGGGCAGCAGCAGCAGGAGGAGCAACCTGTCCGCCGGGCCGTCCGCCGGCCTGAGGACAGCGTGTTTGCCCCCACCCAGCCCCAGCCTGCCGTTACAGAGACTGCGGAGGAGCCGCCGGTGCGGGTGACCAACCGGGGCAGACGGAGGACACCGCAGGCGGAGGACGCCCCGCAGCCTGCCGCGGAAGGGCACGAGGCATCCGAGGCGCCCCAGGCCGTGCTGCCTGTGCTCCACGACCCCACCACCGCCACCGGGGACCGGCTGGTCCTGACGCCCGCGGCGGAGGGCCAGGAGACCCTGGGACAGCGCCAGCGCAGGAAGGCCCAGGAGGAGCAGGCGCAGACCCCCTATGTCTTCCCCAGCATTGACCTGCTGGCCCAGCCCCAGCCCCAGACGGACAACAACCCGGAGGAGGACATGATCCGTGCCCAGCGGCTGGAGGAGACCCTGGCCTCGTTCCACGTGGAGGCCAAGGTTCGGCACATCACCCACGGCCCCGCCGTTACGCGCTTTGAGCTGGAGATTCCGCCGGGCATCAAGGTCAGCAAGGTGACCTCCCTGGGGGACAACCTGGCCATGCGCATGGAGGCCAAGAGCATCCGCATCGAGGCGCCCATCCCCGGCAAATCCCTCATCGGGGTGGAGGTGCCCAACCACGCCATCGCCACCGTCACCCTGCGGGAGGTGCTGGAGTCGGCCCAGATGCGCGGAAACAGCAACCCCCTGACCGTGGCCCTGGGCCGGGATATCGCCGGCTCCCCCATCATCTGCAACCTGGAGAAGATGCCCCACCTGCTCATCGCCGGCGCCACCGGCTCCGGCAAATCGGTCTGCATCAACGCCATCATCAACTCCCTGCTCTACCGGTGCACCCCCGGCCAGGTCCGGCTGATCCTCATCGACCCCAAGATGGTGGAGCTCCAGTGCTACAACGGCGTGCCCCATCTGCTGCTGCCGGTGGTGAGCGATCCCCGGAAGGCCTCGGCGGCCCTGGAGTGGGCCGTGGAGGAGATGATGGGCCGCTACACCAAGTTCAAGCAGGTGGGCGTCCGGGGCATCGACGGCTACAACACGCACCTGCCGGAGGGCGAGGAGCCCATGCCCCGCATTGTCATCATCATCGACGAGCTGGCGGACCTGATGATGGTCTGCAAGCGGGATGTGGAGGAGCGGATCTGCCGCATCGCGCAGCTGGCCCGGGCCGCCGGCATCCACCTGGTGGTGGCCACCCAGCGCCCCTCCGTGGACGTCATCACCGGCCTGATCAAGGCCAACATCCCCAGCCGCATCGCCTTCAAGGTGTCCAGCTTCACCGACAGCCGCACCATCCTGGACGGCAGCGGCGCGGACCAGCTGCTGGGCTGGGGCGACATGCTCTACAAGCCCACCGGCCAGTTCTCCTCCATCCGGGTCCAGGGCTGCTTCCTCACCGACGAGGAGGTGAATGCCGTCACGGACTTCATCCGGCAGACCTGTCCTGCCCAGTATGACCCGGAGATCATCGACCATCTGGAGCACTGCGACGACGAGGAGAGCACCCTCCCCTCCCCCGACAGCACGCCGGAGGGCAGCGGCGGCACCGACATGAGCCTGCTGGCCCAGTGCATCGAGATCGCCGTGGAGGACGGCCAGGTGTCCACCTCCATGCTCCAGCGGCGGCTCCGGGTGGGGTACTCCCGGGCGGGCCGGCTGGTGGATGAGATGGAGAAGCGGGGTATCGTCTCCCAGCAGGACGGCTCCAAGCCGCGCCAGTGCCTCATCTCCCGGGAGGAGTTCGAGGCCATGAAGAGCGACGGCAGCCTCTGATCGTCTGCATCAACCCCTTGCAAAAGGCGGCAGCGCCTCCGCAGCCTGCCGTCTTTTGTTTTACGGATTGCCGGAGAAGGGGTGTTGAACCTGGCGGGATCCTCTGCTATACTGCTGTCAGAAAGACAGGAGGTGCAGCACCATGCGGATTATTATTGTACGCCACGGGGAGCCGGACTACGGGCTGGACTGTCTGACGCCCCTGGGCCGGCGCCAGGCGAGGGCGGCTGCCCTGCGGCTGCGGGGCGAGGGCATCGAGGCCATCTATTCCTCCCCCATGGGCCGGGCCATGGAGACTGCCCGGGCGGCTTCGGAGGCGCTGCAGATCGCCCCGGTGCAGGTGCTGCCCTTCATGCATGAGCTGCGCTGGGGGAGCAGCGACGGCAGCCCCGCCTTCGCCGACGGCCACCCCTGGGACATCACCGACGAGCTGGCCCGGCAGGGCTGGGATCTGACCCGCACCGACTGGCCGGAGCACCCGTATTTCCGCAGTAACCTGGTGACCCGGGAGGCCGAAAAGGTGGGCGCCCAGACCGATGCCTGGCTGGAGGGCCTGGGCTACGTCCGGGAGGGCATGTTCTACCGCTGTGTCCGGGAGGACGGCAAGCAGCATACCATCGCCCTGTTCTGCCACGGCGGCTCCTCCACCGCAGCCCTGGCCAGGATCTTCAACCTCCCCTTCCCCTACCTGTGCGGCACCTTGCACCAGCCTTTCACCTCCCTGACCATTGTGCGGCTCACCAGCCGGCCGGGAGAAAAGGCCCTGCCGGTGATGGAGTTGGCCGGGGACGCCGCCCACCTCCGGGAAGCGGAGCAGGCCGCAGACTGATTCAGAACCGTCCGGAACCCGCGCCCGAAAGTGCGGCAGTCCAGACGGTTTTCTCTTGGCGCAATGAAAAACCGCCCGAAGGCGGTTTCATAAGGGATCACAGAAGATCGGACAGCATGGCGTCCATGTCGTACAGGCCGGGGGCCTTTCCGGGCAGGAACGCCGCCGCGCGCAGGGCACCCAGGGCAAAGACGCTGCGGCTCTCGGCGCTGTGGGAGAGGCGGATGCGCTCCATGTCCCCCAGGAAGGCCACCTCGTGCTCCCCCACCACGGTGCCGCCCCGGAGGGAGTGGATGCCCACCTCCCCCTGCGTGCGTTGGCAGTCCCTGCCGCTGCGGCCGCAGACCGCCCCGGTGTTCTCCGCCCCCCGGGCGTCCTTCACGGCCTCATACAGCATCAGCGCCGTCCCGCTGGGGGCGTCCTTCTTCCGCCGGTGGTGGGCCTCGGTGATCTCAATGTCGAAGGAGGGGCCCAGCACCCGGGCAGCCTCCCGGACCAGGCGCCGGAGCAGGGCGATGCCGATGCTCATGTTGCCGGACCGGAACACCGGGATTTCCCGGGCAGCGGCCTCAATCTCCCGGATCTGCTCCTCGCTGTAGCCCGTGGTGCACAGGACCGCAGGCACCCTCTCCCGGGTGCAGAAGGCCAGCAGCTCCGTCAGGGCAGCCGGCGCCGAGAAGTCAATCATGGCGTCCCCGCCCCGGGGCAGATCGTCAAAACGGGAAACCACCGGGAAGTCACAGCGGCAGGGCACCCGGTCCACGCCGCCCAGCACCGTCACATCCTGCTTTGCCGCTTCCTCGGCCACAGCGCGGCCCATGAAGCCGGCAGCGCCGCTGATCCAGATCTTCATGCCGTCACCTCACGCCCGCAGGCCCAGATCGTCCATGATGGCAAAGAGCTTCTCCCGGTTCCGGGGCTGCATGGGCACCAGGGGCAGGCGCAGCTCGTCCTCGCACATGCCCAGGCGGGCCATGGCGGCCTTCACCGGGATGGGGCTGGTCTCGCAGAAGAGGGCGTTGATCAGGGGCAGCAGCTGCATCTGCAGCGCCGCGGCGCCGGCGTAGTCCCCCGCCAGGGCGCAGTGGGTCATCCGCACGGTCTCCGCAGGCGCCACGTTGGACAGCACCGAGATGACGCCCTTGAAGCCGCAGGCCATGGTAGGCACGATCAGGTCGTCGTTGCCGCAGTAGAACACCGCGTCGTCCCGTACCAGCCGCAGCTTGTCCAGGGCCTGGCCCACGTCGCTGCTGGCCTCCTTCACCGCCACCACCTTGGGATGGCGGCAGATCTGCTCCAGCGCCCAGGGGCCGATGTTGATCCCCGTACGGCTGGGGACATTGTAGACGATCACCGGCAGCGTCGCGGCGTCCGCCACGGCGTTGAAGTGCGCCACCAGGCCCTCCTGGCTGGTCTTGTTGTAGTAGGGGGTGACCACCAGCTGGGCGTCCGCGCCGAACTGCTCGGACATGCGGGCGGCGTGCACCGCCTCACGGGTGGAGTTGGAGCCGGTGCCGGCGATGACGGGCACCCGGTGGTCCGCAACCTCCACCACCCGGCGGATCACATTGAGGTGCTCCTCCCAGGTCATGGTGGCGGGCTCGCCGGTGGTGCCGGCGGCCACCAGGGCGTCGATGCCGGCGGCGATCTGGCTCTCCACCAGGCGGTCCAGGGCGGGATAATCGATCTCCCCGTTCTTGAAGGGGGTGATCAGGGCGGTGGCGCAGCCTTCAAACAGTGCCTGCATGGCGCTTCCTCCTTAAATAGGATATAGGCGTGTCCGGACGGGCTTATTTCGCCTGCAGCCAGCCCTTCGCCCGCAGCAGCTCCGCGGTGAGCAGACCGCCGCCGGCGGCGCCGCGGATGGTGTTATGGCTCAGGCAGACAAAGCGGTAGTCCAGGATGGCGTCGGGGCGGAGCCGGCCGATGGAGATGCCGAAGCCCCGCTCAAAGTCCCGGTCCAGCCGGGTCTGGGGACGGGAGGGATCCTCAAAATACTGCAGGAAGGGCTTCGGGGCGCTGGGCAGGCCCAGGCGCTGGGCCTCCGTCTCGAAGCCGCGCCAGCGGGCGATCATCTCCTCCATCTCCGGCTTGCGGGCGAACTTCACCGAGACCGCCGCCATGTGGCCGTCGGAGCAGGCCACCCGCAGGCACTGGGCGGAGATCACCGGCTTTGCGGCGGGCACAATCTCCTTGCCCCGCTCCGTCTCCTCCACCCGGCCCCAGATCTTGAGGGGCTCGATCTCGCTCTTCTCGTCCTCGCCGCCGATGTAGGGGATCACGTTGTCCACCATCTCCGGCCAGGTGCGGAAGGTCTTGCCGGCGCCGCTGATGGCCTGATAGGTGCAGACCATGACCTGCTGTGGCCCGAAGTCCATCAGGGGCGTCAGGGCGGGCACGTAGGACTGGATGGAGCAGTTGGGCTTCACCGCGATGAAGCCGCGCTGAGTGCCCAGACGCTTCTGCTGGGTGGGGATGACCTCCAGGTGGGCGGCATTGATCTCCGGGATGATCATGGGCACGTCGGGGAGGCCGCGGCAGGCGCTGTTGTTGGAGATCACGGGCACCTCGTGCCGGGCGTAGGTCTCCTCCAGGGCCCGGGTCTCGTCCTTCTTCATGTTCACGGCGCAGAAGACGAAGTCCACTTTGTCCGCCACCGCCGCCACGTCCGCGGCGTCCATCACCGTCATGCCGGCCACGGCGTCGGGAATGGGCTCGTCAAAGGCCCAGCGGCTGCCCACCGCCTCCGCGTAGGGCTTTCCGCTGGAGGCGGCGGAGGCCGCTAGGGCGGTGATCTCAAACCAGGGGTGGTTTTGCAGCAGGAGCACAAAGCGCTGTCCCACCATGCCGGTGGCGCCGATGATGCCGGCGCGAAGCTTCTTTTCCATGTCTGTTCGTCTCCCTTCTTCAGAAAAAGCACCGCGGCGCGGTGCCAAAGCCTGCCCAGCCGAAAGGGCTGCACATCAGGCGTTTCAGCACTCCGCCGTATCGGCGACAGTCGGCACGCTCTTCGGGTGCCGCCCAGGGCAGCGCAGCGGACCTGCGCGCCCTTCGGCGCGTCTGCCTCTCCCGCGGCTTCACCGGAGTGTCCGTTCCTCCGCCGCGGTACGCATCAGACGCGCGCCTCTGAATCCGTCATCCCTTGCGGGATGCCCCATCTTAGCACGTCAGAAAAGGCGTGTCAAGGCGTGATCCCCGGCGGCGCTGTGTTTTTCGTGCATTTTAGCCCGGGCAGGCAGTACAAAGGGGTTTTCCCGGCTCCGCTGTGCCGATTTTCCGCCCATTCCGTGCAAAAGACTTGCAATCCGACGGAAAAGCGGCTATAATGCATGATGGTAAATTGGATGAGGCATGCGGATCATGTCCGCAGCCCGATTCAGCTTGTCATACACAGGAGGGCAGAGGGTTATGAAGACCACTGTAGCAGCCATTGACTTTGGCACCAGCAAGATCGTGACACTGGTTGCGGAGAATTCCAGCAGCCTGCGCTGCGATATTGTGGGGGTAGGCGTGGCAGCCTATGACGGCTTCATGGATGACGGGTGGAACGCGCCCGGCAGCGTCAATGATTGCATTCGCGCCAGCATCCAGGATGCGGAGAGACAGGGCCGCCG
The DNA here is from genome assembly GCA_017519405.1 of Clostridia bacterium. GTDB lineage: Bacteria > Bacillota > Clostridia > Christensenellales > Aristaeellaceae > RUG11272. Next base: position 53,250 of record JAFWSH010000007.1, on the reverse strand, counting down.
GAAGATCCACAAGATCAACGTGGGTGTTCCCGCCACCTTCACCAGGGTGTACTGCAAGGAGGTCACCATTGAGCTGAAGGGAACGGATCCCCGGGTGAGTGCCGCCGATGTCCGGCAGGCCTTCAAGGAGGCCGAGCAGAAGATCCAGCAGACGGGCGGCATCAAGGTGCACGCCACCCCGGCCTGGTTCGTGGTGGACAACGGCAAGAAGACCCTGACCCCCGTGGGCAAGGCGGGCCGCGAGCTCCGGGCCATGATCTCCTTCGTCTACGCGGACGCCCGCTTTATCGAGGACGTGTCCAACCGGCTGAAGGACCTGGGCTACGACGTGGACGGCGTCTATGCCACGGCCCCCGGCGAGATGACCCTCTTCCTGCCGGACGAGGACCGGGATCACACCGCGGTGCTCATCGACGTGGGCTATCTCACCACCGATGTCATGGTGGCCGAGGGAGACGCCTTGGTCTACATGCGCTCCATCGATATCGGCGGCGGCCACATCACGGCGGATCTGACGGATGGGCTGGACCTCACCATGAGCCAGGCGGAGGGCAAGGTCAAGCGCCTCTACTCCTTCCTGGGGGACGAGGAGAAGACCTACGAGGTGCCCGCCGAGGACGGCCAGCCCGCCAGGAGCTTCACCCAGAAGCAGGTGGCCGCCATCGTCGAGCCCCGGGTGGAGGAGATTGCCGAGCTGATCAAGGAAGCCCTGGACAAGAGCGGCATCCGGCTGGGCAGCTGGACCACCTACTACCTGACCGGCGGCGGTCTGGGCTACAACCGCGGCGCCGCCAAGTTCCTGGGCAGCCATATCGGCCTGACCATCAAGGACGCCTACAAGCGGACAGCCAAGATGAACGAGCCTCCCTACTCCAGCGCCCTGGGCCTCGTTGATCTCATCATCGACACCGTGGAGACCAGAAACCGGGAGGCCGTCACCGTGGGCGGCCGCGTGGCAGACTGGTTCCGCAGCCTGATCGGCGGCTGAGCGCAGCCGGACAAATAAAGCAACGTCAAAAGAGTCAGGAGGATGCAACGTGATCGAGTTCCAGCATGATGAACAGAGCAGCTTCGCTTCTATCAAGGTCGTGGGATGCGGCGGCGGCGGCAACAACGCGGTGAACCGCATGGTGGAGGCCGGGCTTCGCGGCGTGGAGTTTATCGCCGTCAACACCGACCGCCAGGCCCTGGGCATGTCCAAGGCCCAGACCCAGATCCAGATCGGTGAGAAAATCACCAAGGGTCTGGGCGCCGGCGCTGTGCCGGAGATCGGCCGGCGGGCTGCCGAGGAGAGCAAGGAAGAGATCGCCCAGGCACTGGCCGGAGCCGACCTGGTGTTCGTGACCGCCGGTATGGGCGGCGGCACCGGCACCGGCGCTGCGCCCATCGTGGCCGAAATTGCCCGGGATCTGGGCGCCCTGACCATCGCCGTGGTCACCAAGCCCTTCAGCTTTGAGGGCAAGCAGCGCATGAAGAACGCCGAGAGCGGCATCGCCGACCTGAAGCAGCGGGTGGATACCCTGGTGGTCATCCCCAACGACAGCCTGCTGAAGGTGTCCAGCAAGAACACCTCCATGCTGGAGGCCTTCCGCATCGCCGACGACGTGCTCCGCCAGGGCATCCAGGGCATCAGCGACCTGATCGCCGTGCCTGCCCTGATCAACCTGGACTTCGCGGATGTGCGCACCGTGATGGAGTCCGGCGGCATGGCCCACATGGGCATCGGCTCCGCCTCCGGCGAGAACAAGATGGTGACCGCCGCCAACGAGGCCATCGCCTCCCCGCTGCTGGAGACTAACATCGACGGCGCCCGTGCGGTGCTGATCAACATCACCGGCGGCCCCGACATCTCCATCATGGACATCAACGAGGCGGCCAACATGGTGATGGAGGCGGCCGATCCGGAGGCCAACATCATCTTTGGCGCCGGTGTGGATGAGTCCATGTCCGACGAGGTGCGGGTCACCGTGATCGCCACCGGTTTTGAGAAGACCCCCTTCCCGCCCCGGGAGCCCGCCAAGACGCCCCGGGAGATCGAGCGGGACCGGCTGATGGGGCCCTCCTCCATCTACACCCCCTCCACCTTCTCCTACTCCGGCCAGGCCGCGCCCCGGCAGCCCCAGCCCTCCATCTTTGACGACCTGAACCGGGCCGGCAGCGGCAACACCTTTGTGCCCGGCGGACGGCCGGCCATGGGCGTTCCCACGCCGGGTGCCTTCGCGCCCCAGCAGGAGATGCAGCCCCAGCAGCCCATGCAGCCCGCCCCCGGCTATGCGGCAGGCCAGCAGATGTTCAATCCGCCCATGCAGCAGGGTCAGTATCAGCCCACCTTCGGCGCCAACACCCAGCCCATCGGCCAGAACAGCGGCCCCCAGGCCTCCGGCGGTGTGCCCACCGACGACCATCAGGTGCCGGCCTATCTGCGCAGAAGAAAGTAAACCAACCAAAACGGGCAGCGCTGCGCTGCCCGTTTTTTAGCGCCGATTCCGGCATCGGGAGGACTGTATGACGGTATTCTCCGTTCTCCACACCCTCTGGATTGTGATCCAGGTTCTCTTCGGCATGGCCGTGTTCTGGGGGATCGGGCTGCTTGGATGTATTCCCGCGTCCCTGGGCATGTCCTATGTCCACGAACTCAGCGGGTCGGATCGCCCCCGCTCTCTCCCCAGGCTCCCCACTGTGTGGGTCAGTCTGGCAGCCGCCGCTGTCGTGGCCGGTCTGGCCTTTCTCGCCACGTTTGCCTCCGGGGTTTCCCCCGGCGAGCTGGTCGACCTGGTGCTCCCCCGGGGGGATGTGGAAGCCCTGCTGGAAGTGCCGGACAGCACGGTCCTGCTGGAGGCAATAAAAAAGGACCCAAACGGCTTCCTGCTGACGCAGTTCACCTCCGGCGAGGCGTTCTGTACCAGCGTCGGCGCGGCGCTGATCCTGCTTGTGTGGGGCCTGCTCTGCCATCTGCTCTGTGACCGGGAGGACGCAGCCCTGTTTGAGACATGGCAGACAGCTGCAACAGGGGCAGCCAATTGGATCATCTCCGTCGGCGCGGCTGTCATCGCCTTCACCTGCTGGCATGAAATCCGGTCTGCCCTGATCTGGGTCCTTTCCTGGGGCACCGGGCGTTTCTTCCCCGATGCCGTCAGCAATGTGTTCCTGTCGATTCTCCACATGGTCTGGGTCATCGCGGTGGGCGGCCTGATGATCGGCGTCGTGCTGAAGGAGATCATGGAGAACAGCGTACTCTGCGTGATGCTCGGCTGCGCGGTCTCCCGCCTGTTCATCACGCCCCTCTTCAGCGACGCAAGCCGCATCGGATACATTGTGCTGGCCGGTCTGATCTCGATGGGCTTCCATTTCCTGTATGGCTGGGGCCATGACCGGTTTCCGGGTGATGAAGACTACACGCCTCTGACCTACTGCTACAACGGCGTATTCTTCCTCGTCAGCGCCTCCGCCACAGGTCTGATCAGTTTCCTGTACATCCGTCTTTTCGCGGCCTGACAGGCACCACGTCAGAGCGATACAATCTCCGCCCCCAGGGCCTCCGCCTCCTCCGGCCGGTGGGTCACCAGTACGCAGGTTCGCCCGGCCAGCAGGGCGCGGGTCTCCTCCAGCACCACCCCCAGGGTCTCCCCGTCCAGCCCGGTGAAGGGTTCGTCCAGCAGCAGCAGGTTGGCGTCGGACAGCAGCGCCCGGAGCAGCGCCGTCCGCCTGGCCATGCCGCCGGAGAGCTCCCGGGCGGGCTGGTCGGCGCAGTCCCTCAGCAGGAAGCGCTCCAGGAGCGGCAGCAGGGAATCCCGGCTGCGCTCCGGCGCCACCAGGCGGATGTTCTCCACCGGGGAGAGGGCCCCGATGAGCCGGTCCTCCTGAAACACCATGCCGGTGCGGTATGCCGCCAGCCCGGTGATCTCCCCCGCGTCCGGGGTCTCCAGGCCCGCCAGCATCCGCAGCAGGGTGGTCTTGCCCGCCCCGGAGGGGGCCATGAGGCACACCGTGCCGCCGGCGGGGATGGTGAGGCTCACCTCCCGCAGCACCTGCTTGTCCCCAAAGGCCTTCTCCAGCCCCCGGATCCGGATGTCCTCCATGCCCTCACACCCTTTCCAGCCTGTGCTCCGCCGCCTTGACCAGCAGCAGCACCAGGCGCTCAAACAGCAGGCTCACCGCCACGATGACCAGCGTCCAAGCGAAGACGTCGGGGGTCTCCAGGTAAACCTTGGCCTGCTGCAGCCGCTCGCCGATGGAGCCCCGGGGCATGCCGATCACCTCCGCTGCCACGCCGCTCTTCCAGCACAGGCCCAGGCCCAGGGTAATGCCGTTGCGGAAGGCGGGCATCACCTGGGGCAGGAGGACGCAGCGGATCCGGCGGGACAGGGGCAGGCGGAAGACCCTGGCCATCTCGTCCAGCTGGGGATCCACCGAGCGGATGCCCCCCAGCACGTTGATGTAGATCACCGGCAGCACCATCATGAAGGAGATCAGGATGGCCAGGTTCCGGGAGGAGAACCAGATCAGGGCCAGGATGATGAAGCTGGCCACCGGCACGGTCTTGAAGGTGAGCATCACCGGGGAGATCAGCGCCTCCGCCCAGGTGAAACGGCTGGCCAGCCCGGCGAAGAGCACCCCCAGCAGCACCGCGGAGAAGAATCCGCAGGCAATCCGCAGCAGGGAGCCCCCCACGGAGGTCCAGAACTGCGCGGTTTGCACCAGCTCAAAGAGCCGCGCCACCACCTGCAGCGGGGTGGGCAGCAGCAGTTCGCGGCCGATGGCCATGGCAGCCAGCTGCCATACGGCAATCCAGCACAGGGCCGCCCAGAGCCGGACCGGGATTCTCCGGTTGTCATCTCTCATTGTTTCAAGAAAGGGCAGGCGCCGGATGTCCGGTCCCTGCCCTTTTTCCTTTCCGGAAATCAGCGCTTGAAATAGAAGGCCTCGTCAGGCATCTGGCCGCCCACGGACGCGGGGTTGGCCTCAAAGAGCACCGTCAGGTAGCCGGAGAGCTTCCGGGCCATCTCCTCCCCCTCGATGAACACGATGTTGCAGGCGGGGAGGGCCTTCTTGGCCACCGCCTCGGGGATGATCTCATACTTCCCCACCAGGGCCGCCGCCTCGTCGTTGTTCTCCTGGACAAAGGCCACAGACGCGGCGTAGGCATCCAGGAAGGCGTTCACCTGGTCGGGATGCTCCTGGGCGAAGGCACGGCGCACCACCACCACGCCGGTGAGCAGGGCGGAGGGGTTCTCGGCGTCCTTCTGCAGGGCGTCCCAGGCATCGTTCAGGTCGATGGCCACCCGCAGGCCCTCTGCCTTGGTCATGGCCGTGGTGACAAAGGGCTGGGGCAGCAGGGCGATGCCCTTTTCATCGTTCAGCAGGGCGTTGAGGCATTCGGTGTGCTCGCTCTTCCACTCGATGGTGAGGTCCTTCTCCGGGTCCAGGCCGTTGCCGGAGAGGATGTACTGCAGGGCATACTCCGGCGTGGCGCCCTTGCCGCTGGCGTAGATGGTGCGGCCCCGCAGGTCCTCCACGCTGTGCACGGTGTCGCCGTTCTCCACGATGTAGAGCACACCCAGAGTATTGATGGCCAGCACCTGCACCTCGCCGTTCAGCTTCTGGTACAGCACGGCGGCCAGGTTGGCCGGCACGGCGGCGATGTCCGTCTTGCCCTGGGCGATCAGGGGCGTCACCTCGTCGATGGCGGCCGCGATGGTGAAGTCATAACTGTCATTGTTGTCCTCCATCATCTTCACCATGCCCATGGCGGTGGGGCCTTTCAGCGCCACCACCCGCAGAGGCGCGGCCTCCGTCTCGGCCACAGAGGCTCCCCAGGCGCCGAGCAGCGCCAGGGTCAGCATAAACGCAATCAGTTTTCTCCACATGGTTATCGTCTCCTTTCACCCGCAGTATAGCACAAACAACAGGCGGTTGCAATCCCGGAAGGCACGATTTTGACAAAGAATTAACAATGTTTTCTGTCCCTCGGCGCTTGACAGGGCATCATCATTCTGGTATCATATCTTTAGCGGGTAAAAGCAATAAAGCATTGAAGAGCCCGCCGCTGAATTCACACATAGAGAGGATGTTGAACGTGCCCATTACCGACCTGCTGGAGCGCAACAGCAAGCTCTACGGTGAGGAGGTCGCCCTGGTGGAGATCAACCCGGAGATCCAGGAGGAGCCCCGGGTCACCTGGCGGGAATATGAACTGATCCAGCCCACCTCCGCCACCCCCTACCGCCGGGAGATCACCTGGAGCGTGTTTGACGAGAAGGCGAACCGCGTCGCCAATATGCTGCTGTCCCGGGGCATCCGGAAGGGGCAGAAGGTGGCCATCCTGCTGATGAACTGCCTGGAGTGGCTGCCCATCTATTTCGGCATCCTGAAAACCGGCGCCGTGGCCGTGCCCCTGAATTTCCGCTACACCGCCTCGGAGATCGAGTACTGCGTGAAGCTGGCGGAGGCGGACATCCTCTTCTTCGGGCCCGAGTTCATCGGCCGGGTGGAGGATATCGTGCCCAACATCGGCAAAGAACGCCTGCTCTTCTTTGTGGGGGACAGCTGTCCCTCCTTTGCGGAGAGCTACGCCGAGGCCGTGGCCAACTGCTCCTCCTCCGCCCCCAAGGTGCTGGTGCAGGACACGGACGAGGCCGCCATCTACTACTCCTCCGGCACCACCGGCTTCCCCAAGGCCATCCTCCTGGACCATACCGCGCTGATGCAGAGTGCCCGCATGGAGGCGGTGCACCACGAGACCACCCATAACGACATCTTCCTGTGCATTCCGCCCCTGTATCACACCGGTGCCAAGATGCACTGGTTCGGCTCCCTCTTCACCGGCAGCCGCGCCGTGCTGCTCAAGGGCAACCGGCCCAAGGCCATCCTGGACACCATCTCCTGGGAGCGCTGCACCATCGTCTGGCTGCTGGTGCCCTGGGCCCAGGACATCCTGGCCGCCCTGGACCGGGGGGAGCTCACCCTGGAGGGCCGCCACCTGAGCCAGCTGCGGCTGATGCACATCGGCGCCCAGCCCGTGCCGCCCTCCCTGATCAAGCACTGGCTGGAGTACTTCCCCCACCACAAGTACGACACCAACTACGGCCTGAGCGAGTCCACCGGTCCCGGATGCGTGCACCTGGGGATGGAGAACATCCACAAGGTGGGCGCCATCGGCAAGCCCGGCTTCGGCTGGAAGGCCAAGATCGTGGACGAGCATGACGTCCCGGTGAAGCAGGGGGACGTGGGCGAATTGTGCGTCAAGGGCCCCGGCGTCATGCGCTGCTACTTCCATGACGAGGCCGCCACGGCGGAGGCCATCAGGGACGGCTGGCTCCACACCGGCGACATGGCCATGGAGGACGAGGACGGCTTCATCTTCCTGGTGGACCGGAAGAAGGACGTGATCATCTCCGGCGGCGAAAACCTCTACCCCGTGCAGATTGAGAACTTCCTCGCCACCTGCCCCAAGGTGCACGACGTGGCGGTCATCGGCCTGCCTGACCCCCGCCTGGGAGAGATCGCCGCGGCCATCATCCAGGTGAAGAAGGGCATGAGCTGCACCGAGGAGGAGATCGACGAGTTCTGCCTGGGTCTCCCCCGCTACAAGCGCCCCCGGAAGATCATCTTCGCCGATGTGCCCCGCAACGCCACCGGCAAGATCGAGAAGCCCAAGCTCCGCCAGCAGTACTGCGGCGTCCGCCTGGTGGAGGCCCAGAACAAGGCCTGACCTCCCCCGCTGTCTGTCCTTTATAAAGAAAAGACTTGCTTTTCCGGCGGAAAAAGGCTATAATCCACCCACAGGCCATGAGGGGCCCGATGGATCCCGAACCCACAGCGAGCGCACAGGCAGTGTGAGGTGCGCGGCGGAGGCGTCCATCTCCCAGCCCGGAGCCGCGGCCAATCCCCGCCGCCTCATCCCCGTGAAAGGATGCCGAAAGAGTGGACCCGCCCCGGCGGGTCAAGCCGGGTGGTACCGCGAAAGCAGCAATCTGCCTTCGTCCCTGCAAAACAAGCGCGGGCGAAGGCTTTTCTTTGCCGGCGACGGAACATAAGGAGGAGGTTTCCATGGGCAAGAACAAGGACAAGGGCCAGGAGTTCGTCAGCTTCATCACACCCCGGGACGTGGACTTCAGCCAGTGGTACACGGATGTGATCACCCAGACCCAGCTGTGCGACTACGCGCCGGTGCGGGGCTGCATGATCGTCCGCCCCTATGGCTACGCCATCTGGGAGCGGATTCAGGCGGAGATGGACCAGCGCTTCAAGGAGCACGGGGTGGAGAACGTCTACTTCCCCATGCTGATCCCGGAGAGTCTGCTGCTGAAGGAGCAGGAGCACGTGGAGGGCTTCGCCCCCGAGGTGGCCTGGGTCACCCAGGGCGGCACGGAGCAGCTCACCGAGCGGCTGGCCGTCCGGCCCACCTCCGAGACCATCTTCTGCGCCATGTTCTCCAAGTGGGTACAGACCTGGCGGGACCTGCCCATGAAGTACAACCAGTGGTGCTCCGTCATGCGCTGGGAGAAGGCCACCCGGCCCTTCCTGCGCACCAGTGAGTTCCTCTGGCAGGAGGGCCACACCCTCCACGCCTCCCAGGAGGAGGCCCAGCAGATGACCCTGGACATGCTGGAGGTCTACCGGGAGTGCGCCGAGGACGTGATGGCCCTGCCCGTGTACGTGGGCCGCAAGAGCGACAAGGAGAAGTTCGCCGGTGCCCGGGCCACCTACTCCATGGAGGCCATGATGCAGGACGGCAAGAGCCTCCAGGCCGGCACCAGCCACAACTTCGGCACCAACTTCGCCGAGGCCTACCAGATCCAGTTCCAGAACAAGGAGGGCCGCCTGCAGTATGCGGAAGAGACCAGCTGGGGCGTCTCCACCCGGCTCATCGGCGCCATCGTGATGACCCACGGCGACGAGCGCGGCCTGCGCCTGCCCCCCCGCATCGCCCCCATCCAGGCGGTGATCCTGCCCATCGCGGCCCACAAGCCCGGCGTCACCGAGGCCTGTGAGAAGCTCTTCGCCGAGCTGAAGGCCGCCGGCATCCGGGTGAAGCTGGACGACCGGGACACCGTCTCCGCCGGCTTCAAGTTCAATGACTGGGAGCTCAAGGGCGTGCCCGCGCGCCTGGAGGTGGGTCCCCGGGACCTGGAGAACGGCGTGGTGACCGTCTTCCGCCGGGACACCTGCGAGAAGACCACCCTGCCCCTGGAGGGCATTACCGAGGCCATCAAGGCGCTGCTGGACGACATCCAGAAAGGCCTCTACGAGCAGGCCAAGGCCTTCCGGGACACCCACACCTACGAGGTGCACGACCTGGAGGAGCTGGGCCAGGCGGTGGAGCACGGCTTCGCCAAGGCCATGTGGTGCGGCGACCGGGCCTGTGAGGACGCCATCAAGGAGCGCTTCAACGCCACCTCCCGGAACATGCCCTTCAACCAGGCGGCCCACCGTTTCGGCACCAAGTGCGTCTGCTGCGGCCGCCCCGCTGACACGGTGATGTACTTCGCCAAGGCCTACTGATTCCGAATCAAAAACCGTCCCCGGTGCCCAATGGTGCCGGAGACGGTTCTTTTGCTTCATGCTGCAGACGCTCACATGAGCAGGAAAAAAGCCCGGGGACAGGAGGCGATCCTGACCCGGGCTTTGTGTTACTTCACCAGCTCCTCGCTGGCGGCGCGAAGCTTCTCCACCAGCGCATCCGCCGCGGCCTTCTCCGGGGCGTTGGCGTTGACGTAGAGCTTGATCTTGGGCTCTGTGCCGGAGGGACGGATGCAGACCCAGCAGCCGCTCTCCAGCTCGAAGTACAGCACGTCGGAGGCGGGCAGGCCCGTGGGGGTCGTCCCCTGGGCGTCGGTGCGGGTGCCCTTCAGGTAGTCCCGCACGGCGGTGACCTTCATGCCGCCGATCTCCTTGGGGGGATTATCCCGCAGGCCCTTCATGATCTCCTTCATGCGGCCCAGGCCTTCCTTGCCGGGCAGGGTGACGGAGACCACCTTCTCCACATAGTAGCCGTAGCGGGCAAAGATCTCCTGCATCCGGTCGTAGAGGGTGATGCCCTCCTCCTCGCAGGCGGCAGAGACCTCCGTCACCAGCAGGGAGGCGTTGACGCCGTCCTTGTCCCGCACGAAGGTGGAGGACAGGAAGCCGTAGCTCTCCTCAAAGCCGAAGAGGAAGGTGTTGCTGCCGGTGTCCTGGAACTGCTGGATCTTCTCGCCGATGAACTTGAAGCCCGTGAGGGTCTCATAGATGGCGATGCCGAAGTCCTCGCAGATCCGGTTGGCCAGGGAGGTGGAGACGATGGACTTCACCGCCGCGCCGTTGGCCGGGAGCCGGCCCTGCTTCTTCAGGGTGGAGAGGATGTAGTGCAGCAGCACGCAGCCGATCTGGTTGCCGGTGAGGAGGTGGAAGGCGCCGTCCTTGCCCCGCACGGCCACGCCCAGGCGGTCGCAGTCCGGGTCGGTGGCGAAGATGGTGTTGGCACCCACCTTGTCCGCCAGCCGGATGGCCAGGGTGAAGGCCTCCGGGTTCTCCGGGTTGGGGGCGCAGGACAGGGTGGAGAAGTTGCCGTCCGGGCGCTCCTGCTCGGTGACCACGGACACGTTGGTGACACCCACCTCCCGCAGGATGCGGCGCACCGGCACGTTGCCGGAGCCGTGCAGGGGGGTATAGACGATGGAGAGCTTGCTGCCCATGCGCTGGAGCATATCCGGCTGGATGGTGAGGGTCTTCTCCTCCACCATGTAGTCGTCGTCCACTTCCTTGTCGCCGATGATGTGGAGCAGGCCCTTGGCCTTGGCCTCCTCCTCATCCATGGGCTGGCACTCCAGATAGTTCAGGGCGCGGATATAGCGGGTCACGGCCTCGGCAGGCTCCGGGCCCAACTGGGCGCCGTCCTCGCCATAGACCTTGTAGCCGTTGTACTGGGGCGGGTTGTGGGAGGCGGTGATCACCACGCCGGCCGCGCAGTTCAGGTGGCGCACTGCGTAGGAGAGCAGCGGCACCGGCCGCAGGGCGTCAAAGAGGTAGGCGGGCACGCCCTCGGCGCAGAGCACCAGCGCGGTATCCCGGGCGAACTCCGCGGAGAAGTTCCGGCTGTCATAGCCGATGGCCACGCCCCGCTGGGCGTTCACGGGGTCCTGCTTCAGGTACTGGGCCAGGCCCTTGGTGGCCCGGCGGACATTGTAGCGGTTCATCCGGTTGGTGCCGGCGCCCAGCACGCCCCGCATGCCCGCAGTGCCAAAGGACAGCTCGGTGTAGAAACGATCCTCCATCTCCGCGGGATTGTCGGCGATGGCCTGCAGATCCGCCACCGTGTCCGCATCTCCGGCGAAGTCACGAAGCCATTGTTCATAGGCTGCACGGATATCCATGGTTTTTCCTCCTTCGGTTGTCATGGGTTTGTCCTTGTGTAAACGATACCATATTTCCCCGGCTTTTGCAACTTGCTTCACGTCTGATTTCCGGCCGTTCACGACAGCCCTTTTTCACTTTTGATCGTTGAAAAAGCACGGATCGGCTGCTGATCCGTGCTTTTTCTTGTTCTGTTTGTTCCCGGTCCGGTCTCAGCCGGTGCCCTCCGGAATCCAGGTGGGTTCCACGGGGTTGGAGACGTCCACCGTGCCGCCGGCCTTGCCATTTTCCTGCAGCCACCGGACCGTCAGCTGCATCGCCCGGAGCTTGGCGTGCATGTCCTCACTGTCCCCCAGGCGGACGGAGAAACCGTCCCGGGTGGCCAGGTAGAGGTTGTCCGTATCCGTGACATACAGGACCTCCACCACATCCGTCAGCGACATCACCTGAATCTCCAGCATGGCATCCCAGTAGGCATCCATCTGTTTCTGGTTGTACAGTTCCAGCACCCGGCCCTTCCGGTAATAGCGGACGGAGAAGCCCTCCACCCGCACCAGGCCCTCCAGCGGGTCCGGTTCCCCGTCCTGCAGGTTGGCAATCTGCACGTTTTCCTGCAGCACCATGCCGTGGTTGTCCAGAATGCAGATGATGCCGTTGCAGGTGATGTAGGACGCCCGATGCCGTTCCCGTACCGTGAGCACCAGGGTGCCGGAGTCATCCCATTTCACGCTGATCAGCCGCAGCAGACTGCTGTTGGCGGCGAGGTTCTTCTCCACCTTCTCCCGGTCCACCGTCAGCATGTTCATGCCCACGGAGATGCCGGACGCCGCGATCACTTCCTGGTCGGAGCACTCGCTGTTGCCCTCCACGCGGATCTGGCGGATCGTGTACCGCAGATGCATAAAGATCATGGTGCCCACGACCATCAGCACCAGGGCTGCGCCGATGCACAGCAGGGCCTTCAGGGCGGAGGTGTTTCTTCCCTTGCCCTTATCCCGCGGCTCCCGCTGAATCACCGCGTCCTCCGGCGCCTGTCCCGGGCCGATCCAGAAGGTGGAATCATGCGCCTCTACGCTCCGGGAGCGCTGCTTGCGCAGATCTTCGTCCACCGCGCCGTCATCAAAGGGGTTCCCGCGGTCCCGGCTGTCCGGGGAGACCGGCAGATAGCCGGTGTCGTTCTGTTCGTTGATGGGAACGGCATGCTCGCACGGGCTGTCCTGCATGTGGTAGCCGCCCTGCTGCCACGCCAGGTTCGGTCCGCCGCTCCCCGTCTGTTCCTCACGCCTGGCCATATCGCTCCTCAATCCTCCAGGGCCGCCACCAGGTCCTTAAAGACGCGGCCCCGCTCCTCATAATCCCGGAACATGTCAAAGGACGCACAGGCCGGGGAGAGCAGCACGTTCCAGCCCGGCTTGGCCAGGCGGCGGCACAGATCCACCGCCTCCCGGAAGCTGTGGGCCCGGTGGATGTGCTCCCAGCCGCAGCGCCGCAGCGTGTCCTCTATCTGGTTGGCCGTCACCCCGATGAGCACCGCCTCCCGGATGTTCTCCGCCGCCTTCATCTCCAGGGCCAGGGGCGTGAAATCGCAGTGCTTGTCCGACCCGCCCAGGATGATCACCGTGGGCCGGTCCATGGTCTGGACCGCCCGGATGGTGGAGTCCACGTTGGTGCCCTTGGAGTCGTTGTACCAGCGCACCCCGTCCAGCTCCCGGGTGAACTCGATCCGGTGCTCCACCCCACGGAAGGTCCGCAGGGTTTCCGCCACGGTCTCCGCCGGCACCCCCATGGCCATGGCGATGCACACCGCCGCCAGGGCGTTCTCCGTGTTGTGGGGGCCGGGGATGTACACGTCCCCGGCAGGGAGCACCGACTCCTCCCGGCCGTCCAGGCGGAACACGATCACCCCGTCCCGGAGGAAGGCGCCCTCCTCCACCTCCCGCTTGCGGGAGAAGAGCAGCACGCGGCTTTTTACCTGGCCGGTGAGGGGCGCCAGTGCCGGATCATCCGCGTTGAACACCGCGAAGTCCTCCCCGGTCTGGTTCTCGAACATCCGCATCTTCAGCCGGGTGTACTCCGCCATGGTGCCGTGGCGGTTGAGATGGTCCTCGGTGATGTTCAGCAGGGCCGCCGCCCGGGGATGGAAGTCCACAATGGTCTCCATCTGGAAGGAGGAGCATTCGCAGACCAGCACGTCCTCCCCCGTGGCCTCCAGGGCCGCCTGGGAGTAGGGGAAGCCGATGTTCCCCACGGTCCAGCTCTTCTTCCCGGCGTTGCGGAAAATCTCCCCCAGCAGCGTCACGGTGGTGGTCTTGCCGTTGGTGCCCGTCACGGCAACCATGGTGCCGGGGCACAGGCTGTAGGCCAGCTCCAGCTCGCCGATGACGGGGATGCCCATCTCCCGGGCTTTCCCCACAAAGGGCGCCGTGTCCGGGATACCGGGGCTGATCACCAGCAGCTCCTGGCCGGGCAGCGCATCCATGGCCGGGCAGCCCAGGCGCCAGGTCACCGGCAGGGCCTCCAGGGGCGCGATGGCCTCCCCCAGGCCCTCCCGGGTCTTGCTGTCGTTCACCGTCACCACAGCCCCGTGGCGCACCAGCAGCCGGGCCGCCGCCACGCCGGAGCGGGCCAGGCCCACCACCAGCACCCGTTTTCCTTTCAGGGACATCATCTTCACAACGCTTCCTTTCAGGGCACTCAGAACACGGCCACGACGGACCAGACCGCCAGGGCGCTGAGCACCAGGGTCACCGCGGCGTACATGAGCACGATCTGGTTTTCCTTCATGCCGCACAGCTCAAAGTGGTGATGGATGGGCGACATTTTGAAGATCCGCCGGCCCTCGCCGTATTTCTTTTTGGTGTATTTGAAGTAGGTGGTCTGCATCATCACGGAGACGGAGCTCATGATGCAGGTGAAGCAGATGGGGATCAGCAGGAACTCGGTCTTGGTCAGCATGGCCACGCCCACGAAGGCACCGCCGATGAACATGGAGCCCGTGTCCCCCATGAAGATCTTCGCCGGATGATGGTTGAAGAACAGGAAGCCCACGCTGGCCCCGGCCAGGGCAAAGCAGAGAATGGCGATGGCCATGAACCACGGGTTCCCCTCCAGGCCCGGAAAAACCGTATCCATCCAAGCAGCCGGTTCGCCGCCCGTGGTATCGCCCGCAAACACCAGGGCGATGACCCCGAAGGCGGCCATGCCGATCACGGTCACGGAGGACAGGATGCCGTCCACGCCGTCCTGGAGGTTGGCGCTGTTGGTGATGAACATCACCAGCACCGTCATGATCGGGACATAGAAGATGCCCAGGTCCCAGGTCGTCCGGGTAAAGGGCAGCCATACGTCGTGGCCCACAAAAAAGTAGCAATACAGTGAAAAGATCAGGCCGACAATCATCTGCCCGATCAGCTTCTGTTTCGGTTTCAGGCCCTCGTGGTCCTTCTTCACGTCCTTGATGTAATCATCCGGGAAGCCGAAGAAGGCCGTGCAGCCGATGGTGATGAAGAGCAGCGGCCACAAGGCGCACGCCAGACCCATGGGATCACCCTTGGTCACACAGCGGCCGACGCTCAGCACCACCGTTGTGATCACCGTCGCGCCTGCCGTCACAATGCCGCCCATGTTGGGCGTTCCCTGCTTGGCCTTGTGGGCCTGGGGGCCCAGATCATAGATCGTCTGGCCAAACTTGAGCTTCCTCAGGAAGGGCAGGAAGAAGGGCATCACCGCCAGCACCAGCACCATCGCCGCTCCCGCGGAAAGCAAGCCGTATCCGTACATCCGCAACACTCCTTGTCAGAGGCGGACTCAGCCGCCCATCTCCTCCAGCAGCTCCGCCACCACCTGTTTCTCGTCAAAGGGGTGCCGGATCCCGTTGATCTCCTGATACGTCTCGTGGCCCTTGCCCGCCAGGACGATGATGTCCCCCTCCCGGGCGATGCTCAGCGCCCGGCGGATGGCCTCCCGCCGGTTCTCGATGACCTCATAGGGCTTCCCGGTGGGGCGGATGCCCTCCTCGATGGCCGCCAGGATCGCCATGGGATCCTCCGTGCGGGGGTTGTCGCTGGTGAGGATGCACAGATCCGCCAGCTCGCCGCCGATCTGGCCCATCATGGGCCGCTTGCCCTGGTCCCGGTCGCCGCCGCAGCCGAAGAGGGCGATGAGCCGGCCCCGGGTGAAGGAGCGCACGGTCTCCAGGATGTTCTTCAGGGCATCCGGGGAGTGGCTGTAGTCCAGAATCACCTTGTAGGGCGTGTGGGTATTCAGCATCTCAATGCGGCCCGGCACGGAGGCGATGGCCTCCAGGCCCGCCTTGATGGTCTCCATGCCGATGCCCAGCATCATGGCGCAGGAGGCCGCAGCCAGCGCGTTGTACACGTTGAACATGCCGGTCATCTTCAGGGCCGGATGGCAGCGGTCGAAGCCGTGGAAGAGCATCTCGAAATTCACGCCGTCCTCCCGGATCTCCACATCCCTGGCAAACAGGTCCGCATTCCGGGCGATGCCGTAGGTCATGAAGCGGGTTTTCAGGTCCCGGACGATCTTCTCCGACGTCTCGTCATCCGCGTTGATGGCGGCGTTGCGCACCATGCCGGAGGTGAAGAACCGCTTTTTGGTCTCGAAGTAGTTCTCCATGGTGTGGAACCAGTCCAGATGGTCCTGGCTCAGGTTGGTGTAGCAGCCCACATCAAAGACCATACCGTCCAGCCGCAGCATGTCGATGGCGTGGGCAGAGACCTCCATGCTCACCACATCCACCTGCTCATCGGCCATCAGCCGCAGGGTGCGCTGGAGCTCGATGGGGTCCGGGGTGGTGAAATGGCTCTCGATGCGGCGGTCGCCGATCATGTCGCCGGTAGTGCCGATGAGGCCGCACTTCAGCCCCGCCGCCTCCACGATGCTCTTTACCATGTAGGAGGTGGTGGTTTTCCCCTTGGTGCCGGTGATGCCGACGAGCCTCATCTGCCGGGACGGCCAGCCATAAAAGGCCGCCGCAATCCTCGCCATGGCGCCGCGGCCGTTGCTGACCAGCACCTGCGGCACGTCCAGCGCGTCCAGATAGTGCTCCACCACCAGGGCGCAGCAGCCGTTCTCCACCGCCTGAGGCGCAAAACGGTGGGCGTCAAAGCGCGCGCCCACAATGCAGAAAAACAGGCCGTTCACTACCCGCTCCGTGCTGGAGGCAGTCAACACCTCAATCTCCCGGTCCATGTCACCCCGGGTTTCCACCAGATAAGGCAGGTCTGCCAGTAGCTCCCTTAACCTCATGGGTCTTTCCTCCCACGTATGCTGAATCAGCGCCGGCTGCTGACCGTCCTCTGTGCCTGCTCCGCGGTGCGCGGATCCACAATCACGGCATCTGCCGGTACATAGAGCTTGACGGACTGGGCGTCCACGCTGGAGATCAGCCCCTGGCTGACCGCAGCGTAGCCCACATCCACGCTCGCCACCTTCTGCTCATAGGCGGCCTTTCCTTCATTATATTCGATGTCCATGGCCGCAATCCTGCTGCTGAGCTGATCAATCCTGTTCTGAACCGCAGTCAGCCTGCCGGTGTTGGTGGTCCAGCAGATCAGCAGCACCACCAGCAGCACGGCGGCCACCGCCAGCGCGATGCTGGCCCGCACGCCGTCGATGTCCATGGCGCTGGCAACGCGGCGGTTCTCCTCCGCCCGCTCCATGGCCAGCCGGTCCTGGCGGGTTGTCCGGTAGGCAGTCCTGCGGTAGACGGGCTGCATATCGTCGGCCACTTCCGGCAGCTCCCCGCGGACAGACATCCGCTGGCGGTTCAGGTGGCTGCTCTCCACATAGCCATAGCGGTCATTCACCGCTTCGTGGATGGCACGGATGCCCTGCTGCCAACTCAAGTCGGACCCTCTCCCGGGGTTCAGCCGCATGGTGCGCCTTCTCCGCGTGACCGTCACAGCCTGCATGGAAAAGTCCCCCTCCCGATCTTATGCAAAAATCTCAGATATCAGTTCTCGTTGTTTCTGTTCTGGGCCGCCTCGTCCAGTTCGCCGATCACCTGCTGGATATGGGGCAGGTTTTCCTTGAAGCGGCGATACTGCTCCTCGCTGCGGGAAGCGGCCACCACCCGGACATGGTCCATGGCGCCGGTGATCTCCACGTCCTTCTCCTCCCCCAGGAAGCGGGTGCGGATCTTGGCGGGGACAAGGATACGGCCCTGTCCGTCGCACTCCTGCCCCTGGAAGGAGAGGGCGTCAAACTCGTTCTGGAACTCGATGACCTCGGCCTTCAGCTGGGCCAGGCGGGCATAGCGGTCCCGCAGCCTTGCCCAGGCCAGGTTGGAATAAAGGGAAAAACTCTCAAAATCCGCAGAGGGCGCGATGCAGAACTTGCTGCCCAGGCGGTCCCGGTATGCCTGGGGCACCACCATGCGTCCCTTGCCGTCCAGCGTGTGGCTGTAAGAGCCTGTGAATGTGCGGCTGTAGCGCCGCAGAAGCGCAAGATCCTCCTCGGTGAGGTCCTCGTCGAGCGGCAGGCCCTGCAACAGCAGCAGTTGATCCGCGTCCAACTCGATCCCCACCTTTCTGCTCTCAGATGCCCCTTTTTGGGCGCCGAACCCATTTTATCACACGTTTTCAAAGTAGACAATAGGGAATTCAATGGGGTAATTTAACAGAATTCACTTAATTTGTCATAATTAACATAATTTAGTAACACATTTGTCATATGATTCCGTTTATTTTGTGCGCACATACGTTCCCCTAACAATATTTTGTATTTGTGGCATTCCGGGGCACTGGAAAAATGGCTAAACGAAAAAAACTTCACCAGAAAATTAATTTTTCGGGCACAAGAAAAGCCTGACGCACCGGTCAGGCTCAGATCTCTATCTCTTTCAGCTGAAACGCCAGGCTGTCACAGGACGTCAGATGGTAGTGCACCCCACGGCATTCCCCGGTGTATCCCGCCCGGATCCCGCTGCCGTGCAGGTGACCGTAGACACACACGGAGACGCCGTAACGCTCCAGCAGCTCCGTGAAGGCACTCTCCGTGCAGCCCTGCAGCAGGGGCGGGTAGTGCAGCATGGCCACCGCCGGCCGGCCGGCCGCGATTCGCGCTGCCGCCTGCAGGGCCATCTCCAGCCGGGCTGTCTCCCGCCGGTAGATCTTCCCATCCTCGGGCGACAGGGGCTCGTTTTCGGTGGGGATCATCCACCCCCGGGTGCCGCAGACCACGCAGCAGCCCAGATCGGCGGCCGTGTGCTGCAGGGCCGTCATGCCCTCCGGCATCAGCTCCTGCACCCGGGTCAGGGAGGACCACCAGTAGTCGTGGTTGCCCTTGATGAGGATTTTCCGGCCGGGCAGCGCGCCGATGGCCCGCAGATCCTCCGCCGCATTCCCCAGCTGCATGGCCCAGGAGATGTCCCCGGCGATCAGCACCGCATCCCCGTCGGTGACCCGGCTGCGCCAATCCTCGCTGATTTTCCCGAAGTGGTGGTCCCACTGGGGGCCGAAAACCTCCATGGGCTTGTCACCCCCGCCCGGCAAGTGCAGATCGGCGATGGCAAACAGTCTCATGTGTTTCCTCTCCACGCCTTACATGTCGGCGTTATCCTCATCCTCCCGGTCCTCCTCTTCCTCCTCCTCACGGGCGTCCTCCAGGCTCATGGGGTTGGAGAGGGTACCGTATTCCTTGTCCCCTTCCTTTACATCCGGGATGATCTCGTCCATCTGGGCCACGGAATCCATCTCGCCGATCCCCGCCATCTGCTGATGGGTCTCGGCCTCCGCCGCCTCGGTGTCCTCGCCCTCCGTGGTGTTCATCTCCCGGAGGCAGGCCTCGCAGATATCCCGGCCGGGGATCACGGGGTTCTCGTTGCACACGGAGCACAGTTCCTCCGGCTCCTGCACAGCGCTGCCGCGGAGCTCCTGGAGACAGACCTTGCAATACTCGTCATTACCGATGATGTAGTTCAGCTCACAGCGGGGGCACAGAACACACCTCATGGCCATCCTCCTCGTCGCGTTCTCGCGCGGCTATCCTGTTTCCGTCAGTTCGGGCCGGCTGTGCCGTCCCTTAATGCTGTTGCATTATAGCCACGCCCTTATGCACTGTCAAGGCCTCCCCGCGGGGTTTTTCCTCTTTTTGCCCCGAAAGGGCGAAAAAACCGCGAAAAAACAGGCTTTTCACCCTTGAAGTGACCTGCGAACTGTGCTATACTCTGCGTATCGGGACCCCAAAGAATCATAAGGAGGAATTACTGTGAAAAAGCTGCTCAAAGAGTTCAAAGAGTTTGCCATGAAGGGCAATGTGGTCGATTTGGCCGTCGCGGTGGTCATCGGCGCAGCGTTCGGCAAGGTCGTTACCTCCGTGGTGGACATCTTCCTGAATCCCATCATCGAGGCCCTCAAGCAGGCGGCGATTCAGGGCGGCGATCCCAGCGGCAGCACCGGCTTTGCCGGAAGCCTGGTCAGCTTTGCGTTCGTGCTGATCGAATTCATCATCACCGCGCTGGTCCTCTTCCTGATTGTCAAGGCCATCAACAAGGCCAAGGACCTGAAGAAGAAGCCCGAGGAAGCGCCCGCCGCTCCCACCACCAAGGTGTGCCCCTTCTGCCAGAGCGAGATTTCCATCAACGCCACTCGCTGCCCCCACTGCACTTCCGAGCTGAAGTGATCAGCCCTCAGCAGGGGTTTGGAAAAGGCTGTCCACGCCGGGCAGCCTTTTTCTTTCGTGTGGGGACAATTCCCCGGCGGTCAGTGTTCCGTCCGCTCCGCCAAGGCCTGCAGCGCCAGCCGGTAGCCCAGGAAGCCCAGGCCCGTGATCTGTCCCACACAGGCGGGCGCCGTCAGGGATACATGGCGGAAGGACTCCCGGGCCTGGATGTTGGACATGTGCACCTCAATGGTGGGGATGGGCACCGAGGCGATGGCGTCGTGGAGGGCCACGGAGGTGTGGGTGTAGCCGCCGGGGTTGAACACAATGCCGTCCATACCGTCCATCCAGGCCTTCTGGATCGCGTCGATGAGCACGCCCTCATGGTTGGACTGCAGGCACTTCACCGTAACGCCCAGGCGTTCGGCCTCCGACCGGATCTCCTCCAGCAGCGCTTCGTAGCTCCGGCTTCCGTATACTTCCTTTTCCCGCAGCCCGGTCAGGTTGATGTTGGGGCCGTTGAGCACAAGAATCTTCTTCATTTCAGTTCCACCTCTCTCATGATCCCGGGAATGATCTCATCGGGAATCTCCCGGCCCTGCCAGAGCCGCTCCGCCGCCACCGCCTGGGCCACCAGCATATACAGGCCATTGCAGGCCGGGATCCCCGCCACCCGCGCCGCATGGATCAGCACCGTCTCCGGCGGGTTGTAGATCAGGTCCGCCACCCCGGTGAGCCGGGGCAGCACCCGCCGCAGCTGTTCCGGCGTCAGGGGACAGTCGTCCGTCTGCCCCTGCATGCCGGCGGGGGTGGCATTCACCAGCAGCCCCGCGGCCTCCTCAGTGAAGGCGTCGTAGCCCACGGCGTCCCCCGACGGATGCCGGGACACCAGGGTGATCCGCCGGGCCCCCAGGCCTTCCAGGGCCGCTATCACCGCCGCCGAGGCGCCGCCTGTGCCCAGGATCCAGCAGTCCTGCCCCTCCGCCTTCAGGCCCTGCGCCTGCAGCATGGCGGCGAATCCCGCCACGTCCGTGTTGCAGCCCATCCACCCGTCCGGGGTGCGGACCGCTGTGTTCACGGCGCCGACCCGTGCCGCCCCGGGGTCCAGGCGGTCCAGATAAGGCATGATCTCCCGCTTGTAGGGGATGGTAATGTTGAAGCCGTCCAGCTCCGCCATCAGCCGCGGCACTTCGGTGGGGAACCTGTCCCGGGGCACCGCCGCCAGCCGGTAGTCGTCCTCCGTGCCCAGAAGGCGAAAAATCGCCCGGTGTATGGGAACCGACAGGCTGTGGCCCAGCCGCTCCCCCAAGAGGGCAAAACGCTTACCCGCCATGGATGCACCTCCTCCCCGGGTGATTGTAGCACACAACGGCGGAAAACAGAAACCGGCCGGGCGGGAAAGTTGTACCTTTCCTGTTTTCTTTTGTGAGTTTTTGCCGAAGTCCGGCTTCCTGTGCTATAATAGGGCGAATCAAGCCGCTGCGAAAGCGGAATCGGAGGGAACCGGATGAACCTGATTGTGGAAAAGCGTGCCCTGAACCCCACCGTCACCCTGATGAAGGTGGCGGCCCCCCTGGTGGCCCGCAAGGCGGAGCCCGGGCAGTTTATCATCCTGCGGGCGGACGCGGAGGGGGAGCGCATTCCCCTGACCGTGGCGGACTTTGACCGGGAAGCGGGCACCGTGACCATCATCTTCCAGATTGTGGGCGCCGCCACGCAGACGCTGAACCATCTGCGTGAGGGCGAGTATATCCACGACTTTGTGGGCCCCCTGGGCCGCCCCACCGAGACGGAGGGGCTCAAAAAAGTGGCCGTGGTGGGCGGCGGCGTGGGCTGCGCCATCGCCTATCCCGTGGCCAAGAAGCTGCATGAGCAGGGGGCCGTGGTGCACTCGGTGACCGGCTTCCGCACCCGGGATCTGGTGATCCTGGAGGACGAGTTCGCGGCGGTCTCCGACCGGGTCTGCCGGGTGTCCGACGACGGCAGCTGGGGCGAGAAGGGCCTGGTGACCGACGCCCTGCGGCAGCTCATCGAAAGCGGCGAGGAGTATGACGAGGTGATCACCATCGGCCCGCTGATCATGATGAAATTCGTCTGCGCCCTGACCCGGCAGTACGGCGTGAAGACCGTGGCCAGCATGAACCCCATCATGATCGATGGCACGGGCATGTGCGGCGGCTGCCGGCTCACGGTGGGCGGCAAGACCCGCTTTGCCTGCGTGGATGGCCCGGACTTTGACGGCCATGAGATCGACTTCGACGAGGCCATGGCCCGGGGCCGGATGTACGCGGACTTCGAGCGCCACGCCCGGGAGGAGGCCTGCAACCTCTTCCGCCAGGCGGATCAGCAGGCCTGACCGGACCACAAAACCCTTCCCCGCTCCCGCCGGAGTGAGGAAGGGTTTTTCTGTGGGTTCAGGGAGCTCAGGGCACCAGGCGGACCCGGAGCTGCACCGGGTTGTGGTCCGAGGCCACGAAGCCCATGTCCAGGGTCTCCAGGGACTGCACCTCCACATTGGCGGACACGATGTAGCCATCGATCACATAGAACTGGAAGCCGGAAAGATCCGCGCCCTTCAGGGGCTGGTCCAGGGAACGGCAGGTGGCCACCCGGGGGTCCATCAGCAGGGAGAAATCACTGCTGAACGCGCTGGCCTCCACAAGGCCGGGCTGCCATTTTCCCTCGTACACCGGCCATGCGCCGGCGTCCACGTTGGAGAAGAGCTGGTTGAAGTCCCCGCCGGCGATCACGTAGTTGCCCTTGTCCACCTCGCTCTGGAGGAAGGCGGCCAGCATGGCGGTCTGCTGCGCCTTGCCCTCGCCGCTGTCGTAGGCCTCCAGGTGCAGGTTCACCGCCACCAGCTCCCGGTCCGTGCCCGCCAGGGGAATCCGGCTCACCAGGAGGCACCGCTTCAGGTTCACCGTGCGGATGGGCCAGGAGAAGGGGCAGGGCAGCGAGATCCGCTCCGCAGAGGACACCGGCGCCCGGGACAGGGTCAGCAGGCCGCTGTCCACCTTGCCGATGGGGGGCAGGGGGTAGGGCACAAAGAGGGCCTTGAAGTTGTTGGCAAAGGCGGAGACCCGGCCGCTGAGCACAGTGCGGAAGATGTCCACCTGGTTCATGCCGTAGGAGCGGTCTGAGTCCACGTCCACCTCCTGCAGGAAGAGCAGGTCGGGGTCCAGGGCGCTGACGGAGGCCGCCATGGCCGCCACGTTGTTCCCCACCCGCTCCCGGTCCGCGGTGTAGACGTTCTTTCCGCCGTCCATGAAGAAGTCGGCGTTGTCTCCCAGGGCGCCGTAGCCGATGTTCCAGCTCAGGATGTTGACGGTGCTCCCCGGGGAGAGCTCTTCGGCGGCCGTGCCCGACACCGCCACCGGCTCCCGGTCGGCGGGCTTGTACTCCGCCACACTCAGCACGCCGATGAGCAGCGCCGCGAGGATCACCACGATCAGCAGCAGGATGCCCAGCAGTTTCAGCAGTTTTTTCATCGTCATCCTCCTTCACGCTCTTGCGCCGGCCCGATCAGAAGCACTCCCCGAAGCGGTAGCCCGGGGGCAGCGGTTCCTCCTGAGTGAATACAATGTCCGGGTCCTGCAGGGCGGGGATCAGCGCCTCATAGGGGATCGTCTCAAACTCGCCGCCCCAGGAGGACGCGCCGAACCAGCCGCCCTCCACGGCCTTCTGGTGGAGGTCCCGGGCGAACTTGGTGCGGTTGGAGCAGTCGTGCACCAGGACAGGCCAGCGCTCCTGATCCGCCAGCTTCATCATCCTCAGGGTCAGCTCCCGGCTCCAGAAGGGGCTGAGGTAGCCCTGCCGGGCGATGTAGAAGCTCTCTCCCCAGTAGTTGCCGATGTTGTTGGGGTTCAGGTGCAGCTCCGCAAAGTTGATGAAGTCCACCCCGGTGGCCAGGATTTTCTCCTTTTTCTCCAGGAAAGCCTGATACAGCACCGGGGTCATGGGCGTCTCGATGCCCACCGCCGGAATGTGGCGCTTCGCCTCGGCGATGGCGTCGATCACCCCGTCCGCCGCGTTTGTCGCCCCCAGGTTGAAGCGCAGCTCGTCCAGCCCGGCCTCCCCCAGGGCGGCCAGGTTCTCCGGCGTGGCCAGGGTGCCGTTGGTGTACATGTGCTGATAGACCCCCGCCTCGTGGAAGCGGCGGATCACCCCGTAGTAGCGCTCAATCTCCATGAAGGGCTCCAGGTAGACGTAGGCCACCCCGGTGGGCTTCTTCTGGATGTCCAGCAGCAGCGGCAGGTCCTCCTCGGCGAAGCGGGTCCCGCCGATCTCCCACATCCCCTCCCCGATGGGGGGCTGCTCCTCGGTGCAGCCGTAGTCGTAGCAGAAGGGACAGCGCAGGTTGCAGCGGTTGGTTTTCCGCACGGCGCTCAGCCCGCTGCCGAACAGGCAGGAGACGCAGCCCCGGGGGAACTGCTTCTCCTCCCCCACATAGAAGGTGCGGCCCCGCAGGCTCTTCAGGCCGGGGATCTCCCGGGCGATGGCGTCCCGTCTGGCCCGGGCTGCCAGCTCCAGCTGCCGCAGCACCGCCAGGGCCACCTCCTGCTGGCGCACCGTCAGCGTCTCCCCCGCCTCCTGGAGCTGGGCGAAAAAGGTGAACCAGGCCAGGGCATCTTTCTTCGATATTTTCATCACACGATTCCTCTCCGGATCATCGGTTCCGCCTTACCAGCAGAGCACCTCGTGGCCCTCCTCCGTCACCAGGACCATGATCTCCCACTGAGCAGAGGGCAGGCCGTCCCGGGTGGAGATCTCCCAGCCGTTGGCCCTGTTGGTGACGTGGGCCGCGCCGCCCATGTTCACCATGGGCTCGATGGTAAAGATCATACCCGGGGCCAGGAGCATCTCCTCCCCCCGCCGGGTCACATAGCTGACAAAGGGATCCTCGTGGAACTCCAGCCCCACCCCGTGGCCGCCGATGTCCGGCACCACGCTGTAGCCGTTGGCCCGGGCATGGTCGTGCACCGCCTGGCCCACGTCCCCCAGGAAGCCCCAGGGCTTCACCTGCTCCAGGCCCAGCTCCACACACTCTTTGGTGACCTCCACCAGGCGCTTCTTCTCCGGGCTCACCTCCCCGATGCAGAACATCCGGGAGGAGTCGGAGAAGTAGCCGTCCAGGATGGTGGAGCAGTCCACATTGATGATGTCCCCCTCCTTCAGCACCACCTGGTCCGAGGGGAAGCCGTGGCAGACCTGCTCGTTCACCGAGGTGCAGACGCTGTAGGGAAAGCCGTGGTAGTTCAGGGGGGCGGGAATGCCCCCCATGGCCGTGGTGGTGCCGTAGACGATGTCGTCGATCTCCTTGGTGGTCATGCCGGGGCGGATGGCCGCCGCCACCGCGTCCAGCGCCGCCATGTTCACCACGCAGCTCTCCCGGATCTTCGCGATCTGCGCGTCGTTCTTGATGAGCTTGTGGCCGGGCACGATATGTCCCGCGGCCCTGGCCTGGGCGATCCGCTCGTCAAAGGCCATGTGGCAGGCCTTGTATTTTCTTCCGCTGCCGCACCAGCAGGGCAGGTTCCGTCCGAATTTCTCCAGCATGCAGTCTTCCTCCGTCAGGCCCCGGGTGATGCCCGGAAGCCTGTCCCATCATAGCACAGGGCGCCTGTTTTTTCAATCGGAAAACCCGCGTCGGCGCCGCCGGGGAATTGGCCCCGAGCGCTTGACAAATCAGGGCCTCATGCTATAATTTATCTGTTGTGATGCGCAGTGGACGCACCCGCGCCGCCGCGCAAATTCTGATCAACGAAAGGACAGATCCCCATGGCCTATCTGGAGATTGTTGACGTCATCGGACGCGAGATTCTGGACTCCCGTGGCAACCCCACCGTAGAGGCTGAGGTTATCCTGGACGACGGCACGGTTGGCCGCGGCATGGCCCCCAGCGGTGCCTCCACCGGCGAATTCGAGGCGCTGGAGCTGCGGGACGGCGACAAGGGCCGTTACCTGGGCAAGGGCGTGCAGAAGGCCGTTGACAACATCAACGACGTGATCGCCGAGATCCTCATCGGCATGGACGCCTCCGACATCTACGCTGTGGATGCCGCCATGATCGCCGCCGACGGCACCAAGGACAAGAGCAAGCTGGGCGCCAACGCCATCCTGGCCGTGTCCATCGCCTGCGCCCGGGCTGCCGCCCAGTCCCTGGACATCCCGCTGTACCGCTTCCTGGGCGGCATCAACGGCAACCGTCTGCCCGTGCCCATGATGAACATCCTCAACGGCGGCGCGCATGCCGACTCCTCCGTGGATACCCAGGAGTTCATGGTCATGCCCGTGGGCGCTCCCTCCTTCAAGGAAGGTCTGCGCTGGTGCGCCGAGGTCTTCCATGCCCTGAAGAAGCTCATCAAGGAAATGAACGACGTCACCGCCGTGGGCGATGAGGGCGGCTTCGCTCCCAACAGCCTCAAGGGCGACGAGGACGCCATCGAGCTGATCCTGAAGGCCATCGTGGCCGCCGGCTACAAGCCCGGCGAGGACTTCATGCTGGCCATGGACGCCGCTGCCTCCGAGTGGAAGAGCCCCAAGGGCAAGGGCTTCTATAAGCTGCCCAAGGCCGGCACCGAGTACACCTCTGCCGAGCTGATTGCCCACTGGAAGAGCCTGGTGGAGAAGTATCCCATCATCTCCATCGAGGACGGCCTGGACGAAGAGGACTGGGAAGGCTGGCAGCTGATGACCAAGGAGCTGGGCGGCAAGGTGCAGCTGGTGGGCGACGACCTGTTCGTCACCAACACCGAGCGCCTGAGCAAGGGCATTGCCCTGGGTGCCGGCAACGCCATCCTGATCAAGCTGAACCAGATCGGTTCCGTGTCCGAGACCCTGGAGGCCATCAAGATGGCCCACAAGGCCGGCTACGCTGCCGTCACCTCCCATCGCTCCGGCGAGACCGAGGACACCACCATTGCTGACCTGGCGGTCGCCCTGAACACCTGCCAGATCAAGACCGGCGCTCCCTCCCGTACCGAGCGCGTGGCCAAGTACAACCAGCTGCTCCGTATCGAGGAGGAGCTGGGCGGCGCCGCCCAGTATCCGGGCATGGCCGCTTTCAACGTCCGTCGCTGACGCTTCCGCCCCGGCAGCACCCGCTGCCGGGGCTTTTCTGTGGACGCAAGGCAGGAGGAGGTCCTGATCCATGGGACTTTTCGACAGACGCAGACAGCAAAAGGCCCCGCACAAAAGCTGGGATCCGGAGCAGCAGACCCCGGCCATCCGGGCTTCCATCTGCACCGGTGAGCGGGTGGCCGGCTTCATCCAGCACGGCAGCGGCCAGTTCATCTCCGTTCGCCTGCTGCAGTCCGACGCGGACCTGCAGCTGTTCCGGGAGGAGTACGGCCTGGGGGACCGGGAGATCAAAACCATCTATTGACTCCCGGTTTTTATATTGTCTTGGCCCCCGGTTTTGTTGTGGTTTTTATGGACAAGGCTGCGGCATTGCGGTATAATGCAGCGAGAGAAACCTGCAAAGGAGATGGTCCGATGGATCTTCGCTCGCTCCTGAACCTGCTGCTGCGCCTGTTTTTTGAGTCCGATCTGGAGTCTGTCTTTCCGTTGGTGCTGAGCGTGCTCACCGCGTTCGGCCTGTTCGGCATATTCCGGAAGAGCGGCGTCAAAGGCTGGCTGGCCCTGATCCCCTGCGTCCGGGAGTACAAGCTGGGACAGATCGCCGACCGGGAGCCGGAGGGCCGGATTCTGGCAGTCATCCGGGGCTGCTCCACCCTGCTGATGTTTGCCACACAGATCATGGACAGCTTTCTGGACGTCGAGACGCCCGGCATCGATACCCTGGTGCTGATGCTGCTGGTCATCCAGGTTGTGCTCGCCCTCGTCTCCACGATTTACCGCATCCGCATTTACCTGGGACTGATTGACGTATACGGTCAGAAGAAGTCCTGGATTATCCTGTGGATCGTGCTGGAATGCCTGCCCGCATGCCTCTGGGGCTGGAGCCGCCGTTATCAGCCCCAGTGGACGGTCTCGGAGATTCAGAGTGAGGCCGCCAACTACTTCTCCAACGCCCGGGCCCAGGTGCTGAACCAGGGGCTGACCGTCAACCTGGAGGAGCGAACCGCCACCGAGTTCTTCAAGAAGAAATACCTGCTGCGGGACATCCACATGTACATCCAGCCCGGCCACATGGTGCTGCTGCTGGGCGGTTCCGGCGCCGGCAAGACCACCTACCTGAACGCCATCAACGGCTATGAAAAGGCCAAGGCAGAGGTGGTGCTCAACGGGCAGAATATGTACAAGAACTACCGGGATATGCAGTATGACATCGGCTTCGTGCCGCAGCTGGACCTGATGCGGGGGTCGGACAGTGTCTTCCGCACCCTGATGGACGCCGCCAGCCTGCGGCTTCCCGTCGGCTTCAGCAAGGCGGACCGGCAGGCCCGCGTGGAGGAGGTCATGCAGATCTTCGGCCTGACGCCGGTGAAGAACAACCTGGTGGTGAAGCTCTCCGGCGGTCAGCGCAAGCGGCTTTCCATCGCCATGGAATTCATCTCCAACCCCTCCCTGTTCATCCTGGACGAGCCTGACAGCGGCCTGGACGGCGTGATGGCCCGGGAGTTGTTCACCCAGCTGCGGCAGATCGCCGACCAGGGCAAGATCATCATCGTCATCACCCACACCCCCGACCGGGTCATCGATCTGTTTGACGATGTGATCGTGCTGGCCAAGGACGCCAGCCGCACCGGCCGCCTGGCCTACTTCGGCCCCATTGAGGAGGCCCGGAACTTCTTCGGGAAGCAGAAAATGGAGGAGATCGTCAAGTCCATCAACCGCACGGAAGAGGGCGGCGAGGGCCGGGCGGACGAGTTCATCCTGAAATTCGCGGAGGTGCAGCATGGCTGAAATGCATGAGACAAAGCCCGCCCGCACCAGAAGGGTGCGTCACAAGGGACGCGGCAGTCAGATCCTGATTTATCTGGGAAAGCAGCTTCGTTTCTTCGTCAATGAGAGCGACTGGAAAGTGCTGCCCATGGCCGCGGTCATCGCCGCCCTGGTGGGCATGGTGATCCGCAAGCGCTTCTTCATCAACATGGAGGGCAGCCTTATCGGCGGCTTCGCCCTGACCTGCGTGGCCATCTGGAACGGGTGCTTCAACTCCATCCAGGCGGTGTGCCGGGAGCGGGCCATCATCAAGCGGGAGCACCGCTCCGGCATGCACATCTCCTCCTATGTGGCGGCGCACATGATCTACCAGTTCTTCCTGTGCGCGCTGCAGACGGGGCTGACCATGTATGTGCTGGGCATCCTGGGCGTGCAGTTCCCCGAGAAGGGCTTCATGACGCCCTGGATGATGGTGGACATCGGCATCACCATGCTGCTGATCACCTATGCCGCAGACATGTTGAGCCTTTTCATCTCCAGCATCTCCCACACCACCACCGGCGCCATGACGGTCATGCCCTTTGTGCTGATCTTCCAGCTGGTGTTCTCCGGCGGCATCATCCCCCTGCCCGCCTGGGCCCAGGGCTTGTCCGACTTCACCATCTCCAACTACGGCATCCGGGCCGTGGTTGCCCAGTCGGGCTATAACGAGCTGCCCATGGTCACCGGCTGGAACACCATCGCCGGGATGGAGAACAGCGAGGTGGGCGGCACCTTCACCGTAGGCCAGGTGCTGGATCTGCTGAAAAACCCCGCCATTCAGAACCGCCGGGACATGGAAGTGGTGAAGTCCTACACCGTGGGCGAGGCGGCGGAGGTGCTCAGCGCCGCGGAGGAGTACCTCCATCTCCGGGACAGGGAGATCACCCATCCCGTCCAGGTCCGCCAGCTGCTGACCTATCTGCAGACAGCGGATGAGATGAAGGACGTGCGGGCCACCACCCTCGTCCCCGGTACGGAGGGGGAGGCGCCGTATACCCTGGAGATGCTGCTGACCGAGCTGCTCGCCGACCCGGAGGCCCAGCCCCTGCTGGACCGGGACATGGGCACCACCATCACCCTGGGCGAGGTGCTGGACTTCCTCCATCTGCAGGAGCTGGCGGAGGCCGCGTCGGATAAGGTGCTGAACCAGCCGGTCACCCTGGGCCAGATCGCCGATTTCCTCACCACCAACGAGGCCGTGCAGGCCCAGCGGGACAGGACCATCACGCTGAAGGCCACCGTGGGGGATCTCCTGGACCTGTTCGGGCGGGAGAATGTGCAGCAGCTGATTCAGCAGAAAACCGCAGCCGCCAGCCAGAAGGAGATCTATGCCCGCACCACGGACAACGTGGTCTCCAACTGGGTCATGCTGGGGGTGTTCATCCTGGTGTTCGCCTTCCTCGCCATGCTGGCGCTGGAGTTCATCGACAAAGACAAGCGCTGAGAAACAGACAGGAAGCACAGCCATGAGCCATCAAAGCCAGCCGATCCCCTGCAGGGTCGTGGACATCGCCGCCTCCCCCAGGCACTCCCACTTCGCGTATTTCCGCTCCCTGCCCTACCCCTATACCGGGGTGACGGTGAATGTGGACGTGACGGCCCTGGCGGATTTCTGCCGCCGCACGCCGTGTTCCTTCTATCTGGCATTCATCCACGCGGCAGCCCTGGCGGCGGATCGGATCCCCGAGCTGCGGCGGCGGATCCGGGGGGATCAGGTGGTGGAGTACGCCGAGTGCCCCACCTCCCACACGGAGGCGGCAGAAGACGGGACCTACACCTACTGTACCCTGCGCCACCACATGCCCCTGGCCGACTATCTCCGCACAGCCGGGGAGGCCCGGGAGGCGGCCAGGCACCAAAGGGGCCTGGTGGAGGACGAGGATGTGGAGAGCATGTATTTTGTCTCCACCCTGCCCTGGCTGCACTATACCGCCCTGGTACAGCCCGTGGCCTGCGGCGATGAGTCCAATCCCCGCATCACCTGGGGCCGGTACGAGGAGGACGCCGCCGGCTGCCTGATAATGCCGGTCTCCCTGCTGGTCCACCACGCCCTGGCGGATGGGGTGCATATGGCGGCATTCTACGAGGGGCTCACCGGCTTTGTGCAGCACCCGGAAACCATGCAGGGCTGAGTCTCTCCGAAAGGAAGGGCCATGATCCGACAGCGCATCAGCTTTTTCGGCACGGTGCAGGGGGTGGGATTCCGCTGGCGTGCGCGCCATGCGGCAGCCCTCTACGGCTGCACCGGCTGGGTCAGAAACGAGTGGGACGGCAGCGTGGCCATGGAGATCCAGGGCAGCGCCCGGGCAGTGGAGCAGGTATTGGAGGCCATCGCCGCCGGACCCTGGGTGGAGATCACCCGCACAGAAAGGCAGAGCATCCCTGTGGTGGAGGACGAGTCGGGCTTTACCGCCTGCTGATCTCCGTCAGAGAGCGAAACAAAACAGCCGCGACATGGAACAGCCATGCCCGGCTTTTTCGATGCAATGGGCTCCGGCATGCGGATTGAAAACACCCGGCCGTTCCCGGCCGGGCGCCTTGTCATTCTTTGTATGCGCCGGGCTGTCCCCTGCGCGGACCGATCCGCCGGAGCCCGGTCTCGGTTCATCGGGTCTTTCCGCAAAAGAGCACGGCGATGGCCTGCATCACCGTATCCACCCCCAGCAGCCGCAGTCCCTCCGGCGCCTTCATGCGGCGGGCGTTTTCCTTGGGCAGCAGCACGGTGGTGAAGCCCAGCCGCTGGCACTCCGCCACCCGCCGCTCACACTGGGGAATGGCCCGGATCTCCCCCGCCAGGCCAATCTCCCCCACCACCGCCACATCTGCCGGCACCGCCTCGTCCCGGAGGGAGGAGGCCACCGCCATACAGAGGGCCAGATCCGCCGCAGGCTCGGAGAGCTCCAGCCCGCCGGCCACATTGATGTAGACGTCCTGGTTGTAGGTTTTCAGCCCGGCGCGCTTCTCCAGCACCGCCAGCAGCAGTGCCACCCGGCTGCTGTCGGCGCCCTCCACCGTCCTCCGGGGCGTGCCGAACCAGCTCTGGGAGGCCAGGGCCTGCACATCGCACAGCAGCGGCCGTGTCCCCTCCAGCCCGCAGAACACCACCGAGCCGCTGGCGCCCTTCGCCCGGTGGGACAGCAGCTGCTCGGAGGGGTTGGCCACCACCTGCATGCCCTTCTCCGTCATCTGGAACACGCCCAGCTCATTGACGGAGCCGAAGCGGTTCTTCACCGCCCGGAGCAGGCGGTACTCCTGCTGCCGGTCCCCCTCGAAGTAGAGCACCACGTCCACCATGTGTTCCAGCATCCGGGGGCCCGCGATGGCGCCCTCCTTGGTGACATGCCCCACCAGGAAGACCGCGGTGCCGCTCTCCTTGGCCAGGCGCAGCAGCAGGCTGGTGGACTCCCGGATCTGGCTCACCGAGCCGGGGGCCGAGGCCAGCTCCGGCCGGTACATGGTCTGGATGGAGTCCACCACCATCATATCCGGAGCCAGCTCCCGCATATGCTTCTCGATGTTGTCCATGGCGTTCTCCGCCAGCACATAGAGTTCCTTTTCCCGGATGCCCAGGCGGGCTGCCCGGAGCTTGATCTGCCTGGCGCTCTCCTCGCCGCTGACGTAGAGCACCCGGTGACCTGCCCGGCACAGGTTGGCGCAGACCTGGATCAGCAGCGTGCTCTTGCCGATGCCGGGGTCACCCCCCAGGAGCACCAGGCTGCCCTCCACAATGCCGCCCCCCAGCACCCGGTTCAGCTCCTCAATGCCGGTGGAGAGCCGCAGGGTGTCATCCTCCGGGATCTCCGTGATGGGCCGGGGTTCGGCACCGGTGCCCGGACGCTGCTTCGGCGCCTTGGCCGGGCCGGCGGCCGCTGCCGCCAGCGTCTCCTCCATGGTATTCCACGCGCCGCAGCCCGGGCAGCGCCCTGCCCACCGGGGGGTCTCATACCCGCATGCCGTGCACGCGTAAACCGTTTTCTCCTTCGCCACGGGCCATCCTCCTGTCTGTACAGTATACCCGCCGACAGTATAGCACATCTTTCCGCCGGAAGGGAGGGGAACGGAAAAGAAAACCGCGGCGGGCTGCGCCGCCGCGGTCGGGTTGAAGGGGGTCAGGGATTCTCCGTCTCCACAATGGGGTCGTCCTCGGAGGGCTGCTGGGGCTCCGTCCAGTTGGGACCCTTGTACTCCACCTTCGGCATCTGCTCCGGCCTGTAGGAGAAGGAGAAGCCGTCGTCGCAGCGGTAGCCGGTGATGGTGAAGACCACCCGGCCGATCTCCTCATCGGGCTGGAGATAGTCGTCGAAGTGGAAGCGGCCATGGACGGTGTTCTCCCCCTCATAGAGGGTGTCCATGTAGTAGCCGGTGAAGCTGTCGGCTCCGCCGTAGGCCACCACCATGTGGTCGTCGTTGTTGTTGAAGCACTCCACCCTGAAATAGAACCGGGTGATGTTCATGTTGCTCTCATTGTGCACCAGGAGGCGGATCCGGTTGTTCTCCACAGCCACCTTCAGGATCTTCAGCGCCTGCTCGTTGCGGCCCACCTTGACGGTGCACTGGGCCATGTAGCCGCCGTCCTCGGTGAAGCCGGTGAGGGTGGTGGTGCCCCAAGCGATGCCGAAGACCCTGGGCAGGTTGTTGGTGCCCTTCACCGTGGCCAGGGAGGTGTCCGCGATGGACCAGGTCATGTTGCGGTTGCTGGCGTCGCTGGGCTCCAGCTCGGCCCGGGCGGTCACCGTCTCCCCCACGCCCACGGTGATGGTGTCGTTGCGCATGTGCACGCCGTAGACCGGCTGCAGCACCGTGACCTTGATCTTGGCGGAGCGGTTGGAGCCGTCGTTGGCCTTCACGGTGATGTAGGTCTCACCGCGCTTCACTGCGTGCACGGTGCCGTCCTGGTCCACGGTAGCCACGTTTTTGTTGGCCGTGGAGAGGGTCACCGTCTTGTCCGTGGCATCCTCGGGCGCCACCGTCCAGGACAGGAGGCCCGTCTCCCCCACGTTCAGGGTCATGGCGGGCACGGTGTACTCAATCTTCGTCACCCGCTGGATCACCGTCACGGGCTTGCTGTTGAAGATCGCCGGATCTTCCGTGCTGGTGCAGGTGATGACGCAGATGCCAGCCTTCACGCCGGTGACCCGGCCGCCGGTGCTGACGGTGGCCACCCGCGGGTCGGAGGAAGTCCAGGTCACGGTCTTCACGTTGGCGTTGGAGGGCTCCACCACGCCCTGCAGCGTCATGGAATGGCCCACCAGCACCGAGTCGCCGCCCTTGATGGTCACGCCCGTGGGGGGCTGGTTCACCGTCACGCTCACCGTGGCGGACTTGTTGGAGCCGTCCGCCGCCTTGATGGTGATCTGGGTAGTACCCCGGCTGAGGGCCTGCACCGTGCCGGTCTCATCCACCGTGGCCACTTTTTTGTTGCTGCTGGTGAGGGTCACGGCGGGGTTGGTGGCGTCGTAGGGGGCGGTCTCCCAGCGGATGGCCGCCGTCTCGTTCACATTCAGCGTCAGGCTCTTCTGGGCGGGGGTGATGCCGGTGACCCGCTGCTCCACCACCATGGGGATGCTGGCGAAGATGGCCTCATCCACTGTGGAGGCGCAGGTGATGACGCAGGCGCCCGCCTTCACGCCCTTCACCGTGCCGTTGGCATTGACGGTGGCGACGGCATCGTCGGAGGAGGACCAGGTCACGGTCTTCACATTGGCGTTCTGGGGCAGCACGCTGCCCTGCAGGGTCACGCTGCCGCCCACCAGCACGCTGCCGGTGGCCAGCTCCCGGCCGCCAGACTTGATCACCACCCCGGTGGGCTGCTGGGCCACGCGGATGGTGGCCTCGCCGTAGACCGCGGAGCCGTCCGCGGCGGTGGCGCGCACCCGGCCGGTACCCATGGCCAGGCCGGTCACCACGCCGTTTTCATCCACCGAGAGGATCTTCGGGGTACTGGTGGTCCAGGTGACCTTCCGCAGGGTGGTGTCCTCCGGCTGGAAGTCCGCCATGGCCTGGATGGACCGGCCCACCACCACATCCGCCTGGGAGAGGGTGACCGTCACCTTCCTGGCCGGCTGGGCCAGCAGCACATGGTACTGCAGCGCGACTTCGGGGTTGGACACGGAGGCGACGGTCAGGATGGTCTCCCCCACCCGGTCCGGCTGCAGCTGATAGCCATGGGCTGTCATCCGCTTGAAGAGCGTCTCATCCTCTGCGCTGAGGGTGACGCCGCGGTTGTCCGCGTCCCGGGGCACCACCGTCAGCGGCAGGCTGGTGGTCCGGCCCACCGGCAGCACCAGCACCGGCAGCTCGCTCTCCAGGGTCAGCAGGCCCGCCAGGGCCGGATCGTCCGGCGCCAGCAGGCCCAGCTTCTCTTCGTTGAACTGCAGCTCCGTCACCGGCCGCTGAACGTTCACCGTGGTCCGGGCCGTGACCTTCCGGCTGCCCACGGTGACCGCCGCCGTGATGGTCACTGTGCCCTTGCTCCGGGCAGTCACCAGGCCGTTTTCATCCACTGTCGCCAGCTTCTGGTTGGACGAGGTGAACGTCAGGTCGGCGGCAGAGGCCGCGTCCCCCTGGCGCAGCAGTTCCAGCTGCAGGGTCTGCCCCTCAAAAACCTGATAACGGTTCGCCGCAAACTGGAAATCCCCGTCTGCCAGCGCGGCGGCCCCCAGCAGGCACAGGGCCATGCACAGGAGCACCGCCAGTATCTTGTTTCGCATGTTGATCCCTCCATTATGGGTGATTCATCATAAAAACGGATGAGCCCGGGGTTTTCTTCCCCTTCCGCAGTATAATGCGCAAGTCTGTATTTCGCAAGCGCGGATGGGGAAAACGATAAAGAAAAAAGAACGGAAAAGAACGGCTGGAGACCGAAGGTGCAGATCGCATGCCGGGCCGTTATGACAGACAGAGCAGAAAGAGGAGTACCTGGCGATTCCTGGCGTTAACATAGAGATAACCGTCGGTCTCAAACCCCAGCTTTTTGTGTAGGGCGATGCTGGCTGCGTTGTCCGCGCTCACCTGGTCCTGGATGATCCGATAGCCCAGCCGCTTCGCGTTTTCAAGCATCAGCCTGACGCCTTCTGCGGCATATCCCTTGCCTCTTTCGCCGGCAAAAACTTCCACGCCTACGGATGCGATTCCCGCCGTTTTTCCATACAGGGAGACGCAGCCCACCACGGCATCATTCGCCGTCAATGCCACCATTTCAAAATACTTGCCCTCAAAAGTCCGTGATTTCCATTCTTTGATCATCCGGCAGATTTCCTCTGTGGAAGCGGTGAACATCCACTTTTCCCGGATGACGGCTGCATCATGTTCGGTAAATTGCCGCAAGCTGACCATTTTCCCCTCCGTCCAGATGATAGAGGTAGGACACCATCTCATACGCCCGGTCACCCCATGGGTGGGTCCCGGTCTGATACAGCTCCCCGCCCATCCGCTCATAGAACCGCCTGGCCTCGGCGTTCCCCCTGAGGCACCACACGATCATGCGCTTCCTGCCGGCTGCCCGGAACGTCTCCAGCGCATGCTGGAAGAGGGCCTTCCCGACGCCGCAGTGCCGCCTGGCATACCGCACATACAGCGCGACGATTTCGCAGTCTGCCGCCCCGTCGCCGGTCAGCTCGTTCCATGCGAAGCCCAGGACCTCCCCGCCGGCGGAGGCCACCACATACTGCCGGTATCGCTGTACTTCCCGCCTATACCGCTCCTCCACGTCCATGGCGTCCAGATAGGCGCTGTCGATGATCCCCCGGTAGGCGGTCTGCCAGTCCTCCACGAGGATCTCCGCGATCTGCCGGGCATCCCCGGGCGCGGCGTCCCGGATGACCAGGGATTCAAGGGGCTGCTTCATGGAATTCCTCCTTACAGGAAATCCCCGATGTCCCCCAGGAGTTTCCCGAGACTGTGATACTTACCGGAATAGATGACGGGGTCCAGCAGGGTCAGGTCCACGTCAAAAGGATCCCGGCAGGAGAGGCGCTCATCCATCTGAATGTTCCGGATGGGACAGAAAAATGTGGTGGAAGCCCCGGTCTCCACGGCTTCGGCCACCTGGCATTCATAGACCCAGCGGCTCTGCGCCAGCACCGGGACGTCCAGCACCTCCCCCCGGCTGACCTCGCAGGGGACTCCGTCCTTGACGCCGTCCGACCCGTGGCGGGAGCCGAAGTAATCCATCAGCGGCAGCATGTCCACGCTCACAAGGTTTGCGCTGAAGATGCCTGTGCGCTGCACATTCTGCTTCGTTTTCTTCGTGCCGAACATGCTGATGACCAGCATGTAGCCGTCGCCCTCCCCCTGGGTGACACTGACCCAGGTGATGGGGGCGAAGTTGGCTGTCCCGTCCTCATTGTTTGTCCCGATGAGGAAGGCGGGCTGGACACACATGGAATAGACCGGTGGGACGGATCTTCTTTTCCCCATGACTTTTCCTCCTCTGCCCCGGCCGCTGATCCGGGATTCCGTCAATCCTGCGGTTTTTGCGCCGGCTGCACAGACAGCCCGGTGATGTCACAAATCCGCTCTGCAAACAGACTCGCCAGGATCTCATTCCCCTCATCCGTGGGGTGCAGGCCGTCGTAGGTCATCCAGGCCGCTTCCGGCGGGTAGGGATACGGGTCTGCGCCGGGGGAGAAGGGGATGCCGACATAATCGGGGTAGGACAGATCCTCCACCCGGCTGCCCCGCCTGACGCGCTTGAACCGGACCGCGTTCGCCGGCGTGAAGCCGGACAGGTCGTGGCAGTTCACCGTTGGGATGTTCTCCGCATCGCAGCACCGCAGGATTTCCGAAGCGAGCGTGGACAGCATCAGCCCCTGCTCCGGCGCATAGCTGCCCCGGGCGTTGTTCTCCGGATCCCACAGGTACACAAAATCCGCCCGTTCCACGGGATTGCCCACCAGGATCCGGGCCTCCGGCGCCGCCTCCCGGATATGGTCCAGCAGAATCCCCAGGGTGCCCAGAATGGTGTCGGCGTTTCTGCGCCGGAAGTCCGTCTCCGATCCCATGGGGATGCCGTGGCGCCAGTCGTTGGTCCCCAGCAGCACCGTGTAGAGATCGGCCTCCGGGATCGGCTGGGTGATCCAGTCCCGGAAGGTGGAGCCGTTGATCCCCACGTTGTTCAGGCGCAGGCCCGGAACCTTCTCCAGAATCCGGGTGAGGTATCCCCGGGACACCCGGTGACCTGTCTCGTCCAGATGGTCATTCAGGTAGGTAAAGGAATCCCCGATGGCGCACCAGCGAATCTCCTGCATGCGTTTTCCCTCCCGGCTCATAAATCCCGCAGCCAGCGGGCTGCCATTTCGATCCACGCCTGACACTCAGGCCGGATGTTTCCGTCCCCCTCCGGGTACACCTGATCACTGGCCAGGGACAGGCCGTGGCCACCGTGCTGCCAGACATGCAGCTCAAAGGGGATGCCCTTGCGGCAGAGGGCGTCCGCCAGCAGCAGGCTGTTTTCCACGGGCACGCTGGCATCCTCCCGGGTGTGCCACAGGAAGACCGGCGGCGTATCCTCCCGCACCAGCTTTTCCAGCGACACCTCCTCCTTCAGTTGCGCATCCGCGTCCCCCAGGAGGTTCCTGATGGACTCCGCGTGCGTGTGGGGTCCGGCGGTGATCACCGGATACGCCAGGATCATGGCGTCCGGCCTGCAGGCCGCTCCCTGGGGCATCTGATGCCACTTCAGCCCGATGTGCGCCGCCGCATGCCCGCCGGCGGAAAAGCCCAGCACCGCGATCCTGTGCGGGTCACAAAGCCATGCCGCCGCGTTGGCCCTGGCGTATGCTACGGCGTCCGCGGCCTCCTCCAGCGCCCTGGGATAACGTGCCGGCGCCACGGAATAGCGGACCACCGCCGCCTGGATCCCCAGGGCCAGCAGCCGCAGAGCCACCGGCTCCGCCTCCCGGTCGCTGCGCCATGCGTAGGCGCCGCCGGGAAAGATCAGCACCAAGGGCCGCTCCCGCTCCGGCTCCACCGCCCGGTTGTCCGTCAGGTAGATTTCCATCTTCACGCCAGTCCCGGGAACGGTCAGCAATTCATGTCTCATCTCCGGTTTTCCTCCCTGTCGTCGTCTGCGGAAAAGGGCCCGGCCTTATTCCCCCGGGAACGCCTGATCTTCAGCGTCCGCAGATAGGCCTTGTGCTCCGGCGGGATCCGGAAGCTCTCCAGACTCTTCTGAATCGCCTTGTTGTGCGTCCAGGGATCCAGCCGCCTCTCCTCCAGACAGGGGAGAATGCGGTCATACTGCTTGGCCAGCGCCGTGGCGAAGTACCAGGCCACCATCATCCTGACGTAGTATTCCTCCGACCGGATGGCAGCCACCCGGTCCGCATAGGCCGGGTCAAAGCGCGCATCCAGAAAGTGCTGCATCAGCATGCCCACGGCAAAACGGACCGTATACGCGTGACCGGACCCGAGCCAGGTCTCAATGGCGGGCAGCAGCCTCTCCGCCTCCTTCCCGAACACCTTCGGGGAGAGCTGGTCACAGGTGGCCCAGTTGTCGATATACGGCAGAAACCGCTCCACCTCCCGGAGGCAGGTATCGAAATCCTTCTCCAGGGCGATCACAAACGCGTGGAGCTGGTTCTCCTCGAAGGTGGGATGGGGCAGCGCGGCCAGGAAGGCCCCTTTTCCATCGTCCCTGAAAAGCTTCCCGGCCAGGCTTCGCAGCGCCGGGGTCCTGACGCCGATGATCCGCTCCGGCAGCACGGTGGGGATGGTGGCCGCCTGCAGGGCCGCGTACGGCCTGTCCCGGAGGCTGTAAAGCTCAGCCAGGATTTCATCTCTGTCCATCCGAAAGCACCTCCGAGTCAGCCGACACATCCGGCTTCCGTGCCGCGTGGCGCTGTGAAATCTGCTCCTTCAATGATTCCCCGCGGAAGGGCGATTTCCTGCCGGGACGTCCCGTCAAGCGCCA
Source organism: Clostridia bacterium (assembly GCA_017519405.1). Taxonomy (GTDB): domain Bacteria; phylum Bacillota; class Clostridia; order Christensenellales; family Aristaeellaceae; genus RUG11272. The sequence continues at coordinate 13,493 of JAFWSH010000007.1, read as the reverse complement.
GAAAGCCCGGAATGCGCACTCTCCCCGCTCTTGCAATTCCCCGGACAATCCGCTACAATCAGGGCAGACAGAGGACCGGGGGACGGCACCCCGGCCTGACATAAGAAGGAGGAAGAACCATGTTTGATTCCCATTGCGGATACTGCGCGGGCGGGGAACCCCTGGCCGCCTTCGGCATCAAGATCTGTGACCTGAGCGTCAGCCAGCTGATCCTCTTCAAGGAGCAGAGCCACCCCGGCCGCTGCATCGTGGCCTACAAGGACCATGTGAGCGAGATCGTGGACATCTCCGACGCGGAGCGGGACGCTTTCTTCGCCGATGTGAACCGCGCCGCCAGGGCGATCCACGCCGCCTTCCATCCCGACAAGGTGAACTACGGCGCCTACGGCGACACCGGCTGCCACCTCCACGTGCACCTGGTGCCCAAATACCGGGACGGCTTCGAGTGGGGCGGCGTGTTTGCCATGAACCCCGGCCAGACCTTCCTGACGGAGGAAGCCTACGCCGAGATGATCGGGAAAATCAAGGCGCACCTGTGATCCCGCCCGGCCGGGAAGGTCGGGATGGTTTTGGGCTTTCCTGAGTCACAGTGAAGCCTGTTTCGACTTGCCGGTCTGCAATTTCGCGATCGCCCAACACACGACACGAAAAATGGTTAGCTTGCCTTTCCGGCATGGCCAGCAATCGCGCTCCGGCCGTTTCCGGATCCGGCACTCAGCCTATTCCACGGTGATGAAGAGAACCGTGTCACCCGCCAGCACCACAACCTGTCCGGGGGCCAGCGCCTCCAGCGTATCGCTGACCACCAGCGGGTCCGAGCTCATGCCCTCCCCCTCCAGGTGCTGTCCCACCTGCAGTTTTTCGGTCCGGGAGTGGGCGGCCAGCCAGTCGCTCCAGGTCACGGCGTAGTTCGTCTCCCGGTTTTCCCGGAGATAGGCGTACATGGCCCGCACCATGATGATGCGCTGCTGCGTCGCCCGTTTTCTCTCCAGGGCGGGACCCTCCGGCAGGCCGCCGCCGGGCTCCGTATCCGACGCAGAGCGGGCCACCATATTGGTGCTGCCGGTCTCCGCCTGGTGCTGCAGGATCTCCTCCAACGGCGTGTCCGGCTTTTGCATCATCTCCCAGATGGTCATGAAGGCGCCGGTGCGGCCGGAGCCGGCGTGGCAGTGGAAGCAGAGCCAGGCGTCCTCCGGCAGATCCCGGGTGAAGGTGATAAACTCGTCGATGGCCCCGGCAGGCGGCCAGATGTGGTCCGGACAGGCCAGCCGGAGGTAGCCGAAGCCCTCAGCCTCCACCAGCTCCCGCTCGGTCTGCCAGGTCTCCACGGTGAATTCCACCGCGGGCTCCGGCGGATCGGTATTCATGGTACAGGCGGTCACGGTAGTGCCCACCAGGCTGGCAAGAGCCGTCTCCTCCGCCTCCACCTCCGCCGCGGTTTTCCCCAGGTTGGCATTGTTCAGGGTGTTGGCCCAGGAGACGGCGATGCCGTTGATGAAGCCGTGGGTCTCCAGCCGACAGTCCACAATCCAGACGTGCGCAGACTTTTTCTTCAGCGCGGCTGCCCATTTCCCGAACTGGTTGACAGAGAACTGGGCACAGCCGGACATGCGCTCCTCATTCAGGTGGCGCGCGTTGGCCAGCCGGCCCTTCCAGGCCGTGGCGTTATCCCGGTCGATCCGCAGGCACACGTCCGACCCCTCCGCAAAGGCCCAGAGCGGGAGCAGGAGCGCCACCAGGAACAGAATGAAAACCCGCTTTGCCATGATGATTACCCTTCCTTCCATCGTTTGTTTGCTGCGGCCCGCAGGCGTGAAGCCGCCGCAGAAAGAGACAGCCTGCGCTGACTCTCACGGGGTCTGGCGCAGGCTGTCTCTCATTTACCGGAGTTGTCTCACTTGAACACCACGTCGAAGGCGTTGTAGAAGTAGAAGCGGGACACCAGGGTCTGGTGCAGCTCGGTGGAGGAGCAGAAGTAGAGGTTGTTCACGCTCTTGTCCGTGCCGTAGCTGAAGTCCTCGCTGTCGGCGATCATGGCCTTGATCAGCGCCGCGTTCACGTCGTACATCATGTCCCGCTTGCTGCCGCAGGCCGCGTAGATGAAGAAGCTGTCCTTGTACTCGCTCTGGGCGGCCAGGGCGTCCTTGAGCATCTGGATCTGCTCCTCCACGGGCATCTCCAGGCTCATCTCCTCCGCGCCGGAAATGTTCGCGGAGAAGGGCATGAACCAGTAGGCCCGGTCCAGGCTGTGGAAGAACTGGTGCCAGCAGGCATAGCAGCCGCGGGAGAAGCCGGCGAAGGCGCGGTGTTCCCGGGAGGCGATGAAGCCGGCGTCGTCCGTGGTCTCGGCCCAGGTGCGGTAGGTGCTCTCCACAGCGGGCATCAGGTCGTCCCGCATCTCCTTGGTGGAGAAGGCCTCCATGTCGATGGCCCGGTTCTCATAGTCGTAGTAGTAGCAGGGGAAGACCATGATGAAGGGCTCAGTAATGCCCACCTCGATCATGTTGTCCAGGGCGTTCTTGGCCTTCTCGTCGGTGATGAAGCTGTCCTGGGTCTCGTTGGTGCCGGGGAGGAAGTAGATGATGTTGTAGCGCTCCGTGCCATTCTCGTCGTAGCCGTAGGGCAGGTAGACGTTGGCCCAGGTGGCCAGCTCGCTGCCGTAGGCGGTGGTGGTGTAGTCCAGGCGCACCACGGTGCCGGGCTGCTCGGAGGGCGCCTCGTAGAACTTGTTGTCATACTTCTTGTAGGTGGTCTCCACACCGACGACATCGGTGGTGGTGGTGACCTTCTTGTCCTCGGGGGCGGTGCGGCCCTCGGCCAGGGCGGCGGTGCTGCAGAGCAGAACCAGGGCGAGGAGCAGGGCGATCAGTCTCTTCATGTTGTTCTCCTTTCAGCTTCCACAGGTCAGCCGGTCACTGGGCGGCCTTTTTCTTCGCCCGGGCGCCGCTGGCGATGGCCAGGCCCAGGAAGAGGACCGCCAGCACGCCGGTGCCGATCTGGCCGTACTTGATGGCGTCCTGCCACCAGCGGTATGGCTCCTCCACAATGGTGGTGAATCCCATGCCGTTCATGGCGTTGGAGTTGGCCACGGTGTAGAGGATGTGCTTGGCGGCCTCCCGCATGGCGGTGACCACCTGGGGATCGTTCTCATACTTCTTCAGCTTGTCAGACCACTTGGAGGCGTCGTTGCAGTCCCAGCCGTCGCCGCCGGCCATCAGGCCCTGGATCACGTCCATGAAGGCGTTGTTGTTGGAGAAGTCGGTCAGGACGAAGCCGGGCATGCCGAACTCGCCCCGGAGGATGTTGGTGATCAGGTTGTAGTCGCCGCCGGCCCACACGGTGCCCAGACGGTTGAAGGAGGTCATGACGCAGTAGGCGTTGGCGTCCCGGATGGGATACTCAAAGGCCTGGAGGTAGATCTCCCGGGCGGCCTGCTCGTTGGTCCACACGCAGATGCCGTCCCGGCCGGTCTCCTGGTCGTTGAAGGCGAAGTGCTTGTTGTAGACATACACACCCTTGGACTGGATGCCGGCGGTCTCCGCGGCGCAGGTCTTGCCGGAGATGAAGGGGTCCTCGGAGTAGTACTCGAAGTTGCGGCCGGAGTAGGGGGTGCGGTGGATGTTGGCGCCGGGGCCGTAGATGCCGGAGTAGGCCTTGCGGTTGGCCATCAGGCAGTCATTGCCCATGGAGCGGCCCACCGCCTCGGCGATGGCCGGGTCAAAGCTGGCGGCCATGACATCCTCGGAGGTGTAGCTGGTGGAGGAGGCGCCGCCGGTGAGGGTGGCGGTGATGCCCTGGGGGCCGTTCTCATCCTTGGTGGCAGGCTTGCCCACGCTCTTCACGGTGGCGGTGGCGTGGTAGGTCTGGCCGATGAGCTTCACCATCTCGTTGAACTTCACCTGGTCCATCAGGTCGTCCCAGGTGTAGGTCTTGCCGTCGGGGAGGGTGACGGAGCCGTCCAGGGGCACGCCGATGAAGTGGGCCAGGGTCAGGGTGCCCTCCTTGCCCAGGGTGGGCATGGTGCCCTTGCCCTCGGAGTCGATGATGGTGTTCAGGCTCTTCACCAGCTCGTCGTTGGCGGGGATCTGCACGGCCGCCTTGTAAACGCCGCCGGAGAGGTCCGCCTTGGGCATGGTGCCGGCCCAGTCGGCCCGGGTCAGGTACTTCACGTCGTTGGTGGTGTCGCTGTCCACCTTGTTCAGGTCGCCGTGCTCCAGCTGGTTGGTGATCTCAAAGCCGGTGTGGCTCTTGGCGTAGGTGGTCGTGTCCTGCTTGCCCTGCTTGAAGACCACCGCCAGGTCCGCCTTGCCCTCGCCCACCATCCGGCCGGTGTCCACGGTGCCGTTGGCGGTGTCGTTCTGGGCAGCCTTGAGCATCAGGATGTTGTTCAGGGCGTCGTGGGCGCCATTGCCGGTGGCGAAGTAGTAGCTGCCCTCGTCCACGATGTAGGTCTTCGCGCCGTTGGCGTCATAGGTGCGCATCTCGGACTTCGCCACGGTCACGCTGGCGGTCACGGTCTTGCCGGCGGGCACGTCCACCTTGGTGTAGCCCACCAGCTCCACGGCGGCCTTCTCGATGCCGTTCTGCCGGTCATATTCGGTGTAGGGGCTTTGCATGAAGATCAGCACCGCCTCCCGGGCGTCCCGGCCGGAGGGGTTGGTCACGTCCACCGTGAAGTCGAAGTGGTCGCCGCTCTCCTTCATGGCCAGCTTGCCGTAGGTCAGGCCGGAGTAGTTCAGGCCGTAGCCGAAGGGGAAGGCCACAGTCCTGGCGTAGTCATAGTCCCCCACATTGGCGTTGCCCAGCACCATGTCCTCATAGCGGGTCTCATAGTAGCGGTAGCCGATGTAGATGCCTTCCTGGTAGACCACGTAGTACTCGTTGTTGGTCTTGGCGAAGGCCAGGCCCTTCTCCGCGGCGTTGGTGTAGGAGGTCACATAGGCGTTCTGCACCGCGGGGGAGGTGGTGTTGTCGTAGCAGTAGGTGTCCACCAGGCGGCCGGAGGGGTTGATCTTGCCGGAGAGCAGATCGCCGATGGCCCGGATGCCGCTCTGGCCCACATTGCCCACCCACAGGCAGGCGTCGATGCCGTAGTCCACGCCGCAGACGGCGGGCTCCAGCACGTCCACCTCCACCGCGTTGGCGGTGTTGAGGAGCACCACGATCTTCTTGATGGTGCCCGCGGCCTTCAGATCCGCCAGATTCTGGAGCAGATCCCGCTCCTCCTGGCTGATGGAGAGCATGTTGCCGTTCGCGTCGCTGGCGCCCACCACAGGCAGGTCCTTGCCCTCGCCGCACACCCGGCCGATGACCACGATGGCCGCGTCGCCGTATTCCTTCACGCTGTCCCACTCCGCGTCGGTGTAGACGCTCTGGGGCACCTCATTGACGGTGAACTCCTCGTTTTTGAAGATGTAGTTGTTCAGGGAGCCGGCGGCGTCCTTCAGGCCATACTGGCTGCCGGCGCCCTCCCGATAGAAGGCCCACAGGGTGGGGTTCACGTTGAAGCCGTCCTGCTCCAGGGCGTCCTTGAGGGTGGTGGCGTTGGCGTTGTTCATGCCGCCGGAGCCGGTGCCGCCGTAGACGAAGCGGGCAGAGGAGGTGCCGAAGAGGCTCACCTTCTCGCTGCCGGCCAGGGGCAGGGCTTCGCCCCGGTTCAGCAGCAGCACGGCGCCGTTGGCCACCACGGACTCGCAGACGAGGTCAGCCGCTGCCGCCTGCTCCGCGCTGGTGGCGTAGTCGGCCACAAAGCGGGGGGGAAGCGCTTCCCCGCTGTCATCCACCTTGGGCGGCGGGGCGTCGATGCCCAGCACCATGTCGATGATGGCGGTGTAGTTGTTGGCGATGGGGCCGGCGATCATCAGAAACACAAACAGGAAGGCGAAAACCCCGCAGAGGATTTTCCAAACCAGCTTGCCCTTGGGTTTTCCGTTCTCTTTCTTGGCCATGGTGACTCTCCTTTATCTCCGGCGGAATTGGCAAAGAGGGAAAGGGCCGCCGCACTCTTCGCACGGCGGCCCTCGGTTTCAGGCAGATGTCGGATTACTCGGTGATGTCGGCATTGAAGCCCTCGGGCAGGGCGACGATCTTGTTCTCCAGGGTGACATCGTCCAGATCCTCGCGGAGATCCTCCACGGTGATCACAGTGCCGGCGATGTTGTGGTTGGCGATGAAGTCGGCAGCGCCGTCGTCAGAGCCATCCGGGAAAGCGATCTCGGTCATCTCGTCGGTCCAGGCGAAGGTGTCCAGCACCATGGCATAGCCCAGGGGATTGCGGCCGAAGCCCTTGCCGTGCTGCTCGAAGTAGATGCCGTCCACAGTGTTCAGGGTGATGTCGAAGTGGCAGGCCTCATCGTCAGCGGACTCAACCTTGCTGTAGGTGCCGGAGTACACGATGACCTTGTTGGCCTTCAGGCCGGGGTCGGTGGTGCCGAAGGTGTACACGCGGTAGAACAGCTCATAGTTGGTCTCGTCGCGGAGCACCAGGCTCACGTCCGTGGTCCAGTACCAGCCCACCGCATCAATGAATTCCACACCGCTCAGGTTGTAGGTGCTCAGGATCGGGGCAGCAGTGGCGACGGAGGCGATGGACAGGGCCAGGGCCAGGGCCAGGATGATCGCAACCAGTTTCTTCATGGGGGTTCCTCCTTCTTTTTCAACCTTTTTGGACAGGTTGTTTTTCTGGGGCCATTATAGCAGTCATCATCGTACTATTCAAGGCAAACAGCGTAAACGGACTGTTTTTCATCGTAAACGGACAAGCCAGCAGTCCCGGGTCACTCCCAGGTCACGGTGCGGGTCAGGGTGGCAGTGCCAGCCTCCACGTCGTCCACCAGCACGGCCACGTTCTCCACCCGGGTGACGGTCATCCCCTGCACCCCGGTCTCCACGGTCTGCACGCCCTCCCCGGTCAGGCAGGTCTCGTTCACCAGGCTGATGATCAGCTCGGTGCCCGTCTCTCCCGCCTGGGCGGAGAACACGTCCCACAGGCCGTAGATCTCGCCGCTGCCTTTCATCAGGGTGTAGCCGAACTCGCCCTCATAACCCTCCGGCCAGCTGCCGTCCAGGTCGATGGAGATGGTGATGTGCTCATAGTCCAGGCCGTTGAGGCGCAGGCTCAGGCTGAAGCCGTCCTCCGCCGTCTCCAGCGACGCGCTGGGGGGCATCTCCGCCCAGGTCCAGGCCTGGGGGCCGTCGGCGATCATGGCGCACTCATAGGCAAAGCCCTCGGCAGTCATCCGGGCGGTGAGCACCGCCCCACCGTTCAGAGTGCCCTCGCAGAGGATGGCGTCCGCCTCCTCCCACAGCCTGAGGGCGGCCGTCTCAAAGGGGATGGCCCCCGCCTCCGCCTGAACGTCGGTGACGGCGGCGGTCATGGTCCAGCTGCGGCCGTCCAGCATTTGCCTGATGACGCTGTAGGGGGAGGGCGCCTCCTCCGCCCGGGCCGGGGACAGGGCCAGGAGCAGGGCGAGGGTCAGCAGCAGGGCAAGCATCTTTCTCATGGTTTTTCCCTCTTTTTTCTCAATTCATACGGTGTCGGGGCTCGCGGGTTCTCATTCCTGTGCGGGCGGGGCGGGCCAGAGCACACCGTCCAGGAAAGCGTTGTAGAGATAGTAGCGGCTGGTGAGGTCCTGGTGGATGTTGTCGGACTGGACGTAGTAGAAGTGGCTGCTCCCCCGCTGCGTGCCGTAGGAGAAGTACTCCTCGTCCCCCCGCATCTCCCGGGCCAGGGCGCTGCAGCCCTCGAAGGCCAGGTCCTCCTCCCCGCCGCAGGCCATGTAGATGAAGTAGTCCCCCTCCACGGCGTCGATGGTCCCGCGGATGCTGTCCAGGGTGGTCTCCCCGCCCTCGATCAGGCTGAAGGCGCCGGAGAAGGGCAGGAAGGTGGCGCTCACGTCCAGCATGCTGCCGAAGAGGTTCCAGGTGGTGAAGCTCCCCATGGAGAAGCCGCTGATGGCCCGCTGCTCCCGGGAGGCCCGGAAGCCCGCTTCGTCCGGGGTCTGGGCCCAGGTCCGGTAGGTGCCCTCCACCAGGGGCATGATCTCCTCCCGCATCTCCAGCACAAACCGGTCATAGTCCACCAGCTGCTTGCGCATGTCGTAGTAGTAGGTGGGCGACACCAGGATGAAGGGCCGCACCAGGCCGCTGGAGATCATGTGGTCGAAGGCGTTCTTGGTCTGGGGGTTGCCGATCAGGGTGTCCGGATTGCAGCCCCGGCCGTGGAAGAAGTACAGCACCGGGTAGCGCTCCGTCCCGTTCTCGTCATAGCCGTAGGGCAGGTACACGTTCAGTGTCTTCTTGTAGGGCTTGTCGTACTTTTCGGTGGTGTACTTCATCTTCACCACCGTGCCGGGCTGCTCATCCTCCGCCTCAAAGACGGCGGCGTCGTAGCGCCGGTAGTGGGTGGGCACCCCCGCCAGGTCGCTCAGATCAAGCTCCCCGGCCGCCGTCTCCTCCGCCTGCACCGGCAAGACGGGAATCAGCAGCGCGAGGATCAGCAGGGCTGCCAGCACTTTTCTCATGCACAGCACTCCTTTCTCAGGGCAAAGCGCGGCGGAGGCTTCTCTCCCCCGCCGCGGCCCGCAGATTTACTTGAAGAGCACATCCACCAGGATGCTGTAGAGGTTGTTGCGGCCCTTCAGGGTCTGATGGAGGTCCTTGGAGATGGCGACGTAGAAGTTGTTCTCCTGGGGGTCGGTGCCGTAGCTGAAGGCCTCGTCGGCCAGCATGGCGTTGGCCAGGGCGACGGTGCCCTCGTAGGCCAAGTCGCGCTTGCCGCCGGAGCAGAGGATGAAGAAGGTGTCGTCCTCATAGCCGGGCTTGGCGGCGAAGGCGTCCTTCATGGCCTGCAGGTTGTCCACGCTGCTGCCGGACATGGGCACGATCCACTTCGCCAGGTCGAAGTTCACATAGGCGTTGTTCCAGCAGGCGTGGCAGCCCTGGCTGTAGCCGGAAATGGCCCGGTGCGCCCGGGAGGCGATGAAGCCGGCCTCATCGGCGGTCTCGGCATAGGTGGAATACTTGGACTCCACCGCGGGCATCAGGTCGTTGCGCACCTCCAGGGGGAAGACGTCGTGCTGCACGGTGCGGTTCTCATAGACGTAGTAGTAGGTGGGGCAGACGATGATGAAGGGATCGCACACGCCGTAGAAGATCATGTTGTCCACCACGTTCTTCACGATGGGCTCGGCGATGAAGCTGTTCTGGGTCTCGTTGGTGCCGTGGAAGAAGTAGAGGATGTTGTACTGCCGGGTCTCGTCGTAGCCGTAGGGCAGGTAGACGTTGGCCCACTGCTGATAGGTGACGCCGTCGCCGTACACGGCCGTGGTGTAGTCCAGACGCTCGATGGTGCCGGGCTGCTCGCACTCCGCCTCATAAATCTTGGCGTTGAAGGTGTGCATGCTGGCCACCACACCGCCGTCCAGCTCGGTCTCCACAGGCTTTTTCTCCTCGGGAATCTCCGCCGTGGCGCCCAGGGCGCTCAGGCAAAGCAGCAGGGCGAGCATCAGGGCAAGAAACTTTTTCATGGGGACGCCTCCTTCACTTTTTTCGGCATTGCTGCCGGCTGATCATACTATACAAAAGCGCGGCCCGCCCTGAAAGGCGAACCGCGCAAGTGCACGGATTCACATCGTAACTGGACATTTTGGGGAGGAGAGACCCCGGCCGGGCGGCTCCCCCTCCCCGATCACTTCAGGTACTCGTCCATGTAGTCGAAATAGTTGCCCCAGTCCTCCGGGGTGATGCCGTGATTTCCTGTGCGCATATGGTACGCCATGCTCTCCGTGAAGATCCGCTCGCCGGGGGCAGGCTGCTCCACACCCGCGTCCTCAATCACCTTCAGGCCATAGAGGCGGAAGGCGTCCCGGCTGAGCATCAGGGCGATCCAGGTGCCCTGGGAATCGTTGGAGGTGTCGGTCTCGGCGCTGCTGACGTAAACCTTCCGGGGCGCCACGCAGGCGATCAGCTCATGCTGGTCCACCGGCAGCTCCTCCACCCGGTCGTTGTAGGTCTTGCAGGTTTCGCTCATCCACCAGCGGAAGTTGGCGTTCAGGTCAGCCAGTTGCTCCTTCTCGCAGCTGCGGGTCAGGGCCGCGCCGCAGGTGCCGCTGACGTTGGGGATCACCAGGGCCACCCGCTCGTCGTTGGCGCCGTACCACAGAGCTGCCTTGCCCAAGCGGGAGGTGCCCACCACCGCCAGCCGGCCCGCGTCCACCTGGGGATCCTGCACCAGCCAGTCCGCCATACAGCTCAGCTCCAGCGCCCAAGCGCTCATACCGGAGACCGTGTCCTTTTCGAAGATGGAGAACAGGCGCTTCTTGTAGCTGCGGACGGTGTCGGGCACAAAGTCGTTATAGCAGGCGACGGCGATGCCGTAGCCCCGCTTCACCGCCTCCTCGACGCACCAGCCCGCGGCGCCCTGGCCCCGGGGCTCCTCTTTGATGTTGGGATACTTGTTCATGGAGTAGGAGGGCAGAATCGCCGGATCCGCCAGGACCGTGTGCACCTCGCCCCCCAGACCGAACACCACCGGCACCGGCGCATCCGACTTGGGCAGGATCATCAGCATCAGCGCATCGCAGGAGCCCATTGGCGTGGTGACGGTAATCTTCACCTGCCGGCGGATGGCGGTGCCGTCCAGGGTCTCCCCCTCCTCCAGCACCTCGAAGTGCTTCTCGAATCCCTCTGAGGGGATCGGGCCGTACATGCTGTCGGCGAAGAGGGCCAGCAGCTCCGCCCGCCGGGCGGCCATCCTCTCCGGGGTGTCCACGGGGCTGCCGTCCCCCATGGTCATCAGGTCCGGCAGGTTGACATAGGTCCGGCCGAAGAGCTCCTCCCCCAGGGTCACCGTCGGAAGCAGCAGCAGCACGGCCAGCAGCAGGGAAAGCAGTCTTTTCATTGCAGAAGCCTCCTTTTGATTGTCTGTTTGATCGTCTGTGCATGCGGGCAATCACCCTCTGATTGCACCATAGCGAAAAGCGCCGCCCGCCTCAAGACGAACCGCGCAAGTGTCCCGTTCCACATCGTAAACCGGATGTCCGGGGCTTTCACCCCTCCTCCGGCGCCAGCAGCAGGATGTCCAGGAAGAACATCCGCCCCCGCTGCTGGGCGGTGAGCATGCCGTCGTATTTCCTGGTGATCCGGTCCATGCTCTTCATGCCGAAGCCGTGCCAGTCCGGGTCGTCCTTGGTCCGGGGCAGGCCGTCCACAAAGTCGATGTCCTCCCCGCAGGGGTTCTCCATGTGGATGGTGAGCATATTCCCGTCCCGTGTGGCGGAGAGGGAGATGAAGCGCTCCACTCCCTCGGGCAGGGCCGACACGGCATTGATGGCGTTGTTCAGCGCGTTCTGGAAGAGGGAGTACAGGTCCAGCTCCTCCACAAAGGAGAAGTCCGTCTGCCCCAGGCTGCAGGTCAGCACAATCCCCCGCTGCTGGCAGATGCCCAGTTTCTCCGCCAGCAGGATGTCCAGCACCTCGTTGCCGGAGTTGGCGGGGCGCTCATAGGCAGCGATAGACTGCTTCAGCCGGTCCAGCTGCTCCTGGGGGACCGCCCCCTGGAAGGACCGGAGCAGGTGCTTCAGGTCGTGGTATTTCTCCGCGATGAGCTGGGCACTCTCCTTGCTGGCCTCGTACTGGACCCGCTGCTGGTGCACCAGTTCCCGCATGGTCTCCACGTGGCTGGAGAGTCTGGCCTGCTCCATCACGCCGAACTGCAGGGCGATGGCCAGGGCGTCGATGATGATCTGCAGCACGGCCTCCGCCGCCACCGCCATGTTGTTGCGGTCCGGGTTGTCCTGGGTGAGCCGCGCCATGCCGATGCACAGCAGCAGCACCGCCGCCGAGAACACCGCCTTGATCTTGTTGTCGAAGTTGCCCTCCCGGCTCTGGGCAAAAGGCCGGATCAGGCAGAAGATCGCGGCGTAGGCCAGGCCGTAACAGATCATGTCCACCAGCAGGATGCCCAGGTCTGCGCCCGCCAGGCGGTTCATAAAGTCGAACTGCCGCAGGAGGGTCTTCACGCTGCCGCCGATATCCTGGGCCAGGTAGCCTGACGCGGCAGCAAACATGGCCGACCACACGGACTCGTCGTAGCAGCACCAGGTGATGCCGATCAGGATGACATAGCTGATGACGGACACCACGGCATGGGAGGCCATGGCTTCCGGGGTGGTGCCCGGCACGTAGATGTGCCGGACGGCAAGGAACATGAAGGCCATGCCCGCGGCCAGGCTCAGGAGCAGGCGCAGCGGGAAGGCGGAGCGTTTCTTCAGGGAGTAGGAGAACATGAACAGCCCCAGCACCGACTGCAGCAGCACCAGCGCGCTGCGCCAGTCCCGGTACCACAGGGGCATGTAGGACGACATTATCTGCTCCCCCCTTTATACTGGGCCAGCGCCGTCAGGAAGTCCTTCCGCTTGGACTTGCTGATGGGCAGCCGCTCCTCCCCCACCGTCACCGTGTCCCCGCTGATCCCGCGGACGTAACGGAGGTTCACCAGATAGCAGGCGTTGCAGCGCACGAAATGCGCCGGCGCCAGCTTCTCCTCATAGCTCTTCAGGTTGCCCCACTGGCGGATCACCTCCCGGTCCGTGTGGATCAGGATGTCGTGGTTAGCCACCTCGATGAAGGTGATGCTGTCCGCGTCCACCCGGCGGATCTCCTCCTTGGTGCGGATCTCCAGGCTGACGGAGGTGCTCTGGTGGGCCAGCATCCGGCAGACCCGGTCCATCTTAGTGGAGAACTCGTCGTAGCGCACAGGTTTCAGCACATAGTCAAAGGCGCCCACGGAATACCCCTCGATGGCGTACTGGGTGAGCATGGTGATGAAGATGATGATGACACGCTTGTCCATCTCCCGGATATGCCGCGCCACCTCCATGCCCGTCATATCAGGCACCTGGATATCCAGGAACGCAATGTCGGCGTCACACTTGTATTCGTTCACCATCTGCAGCGACCGGTCGTAATGGACCAGGCTGAACTGGAAATCCGGATGCTCCTCCGAATACCTGCGCAAAAACCCGATCAGCCGCTGCGCCTGTTCCTTCTCATCCTCCAGCAGAACGATGTTGAGCATGGGATCGCCTCCGCCTCTTGTCTGGCTACACTATAACAGATTTCCCGGACTGTGGCAAGGTGCTTACGTCTGATTATGGCGTCTGCACAGGATTGGAACAGAAGCGGCTTCCCGGCCTGCCGGTGGCAAAACAGATGAACGTTCATGCTGTCCGACAGCCCGGTGATCTCTCCGAAGTCCCCGATCCCGGCAAGAACATGGACGCTGCATCCGCCATCGGGCAGGGGAGACGGTACCGGCCGAATCGGTTGATGGATGTGCATCGATGCCTGTGCGCCGCAGCAGGCCGTTCTGACGTTTTATCGGGATGACAAAGCCAAGGAGATCGACGTGTTTGTGGAGGAGAACGGCAGCATTCATCCTCTTGAAATCAAGATGAGCGCCAACCCGGACAGGAAGGAAACACGGAAATTCG
>JAFWSH010000030.1 GCA_017519405.1 Clostridia bacterium | reverse complement strand
TGCGAAGACACGGTCGGCCACCCGGAGGGCATCGTGGAGGTCGTGGCTGGAGAACAGGACGGCCGTTCCGGTTTTACGGGCGACATCCCGCAGCGTCCGCAGCACGTCGATCCGGTTCTCCACGTCCAGATGCGCCGTGGGCTCGTCCAGCAGCAGCACCTCCGCCTTGCGGGTCAATCCGGTCGCCAGGCATGCCTTCTGGAACTCGCCGTCGCTCAAGGTTGAAATATCCCGTTTCCGCAGTCCCTCGATCCCCAGCATCCGTAGCGCCTCTTCCATCCTTCCTTCGGCCTCCTTCGAAATCCTTCCCCGCCAGTCGCTCTCCCGGTAGCACCCCGTCCGGATGAACGCCTCGACCGAAAAACCCTTGACCTTGGGGATGTTGGTGGGAATCAGGATGGCCCCTTCTGTCGCCAAAGCCTTCAACAGCGTCGTCTTCCCGGTTCCATTGGGCCCCGCCAGCAGCACGCATTCGCCCAGGGCCAACCCGAAGGAGATGTCCCGGACCAGGTCACGGCCGTCGTGGCCGATCGTGAGATGGTGGACCTCAAGCATGGCGTTGACGCAGCAAGATCAGGAGAATCAGGGGAATGCCGATGAGGGCGAGGGTGGAGCCCACGGGGAGGGGGATGGGCCAGAGGTTCGCGAGGATGTCGGCTGCCAGGGCGAGGGTGGCGCCGGTGGCCAGGGAGCAGGGGAGGACCTGCCGATGGACGGACGCCCCGGTGATGCGCCGCGCCAGGTGCGGGGCGACGATGCCCACGAATCCGAGCGGGCCGCAGAAGGCCGTTACCGTGCCGGTCATCAGGCAGCAGGAGAGCATCGACAGGATCAGGATCCGCCGCGTCGATGCCCCGGAGAACGTAGCATATTCCTCGCCGAACAGGATGATGTCCAGGCCCTTGCCATTGCAGATGGCCAGGACGAGGCCGAGTACGAGCGCACCCGCCATCAGTGCAACCTCGACATACCGGCAGCCGGAAAAACTGCCCGCCATCCAACTGAAGAACAGTTTCAGGCTCTCTTCACCGGCCGTGTACTGCAGGACCGAACTCAGCGCGCTGAAGATAAAGCCCAGCATGACGCCGAATACCAGGAGCGTCGTCGCGGACCGGAAACGGGCCGATACCGCAACCACCAGTGCCGCCGCCACGAATGCCCCGAGGAACGCCGCCACCGCCACGGTGAACCCCGTGAAGAAGGCTGCCGACGTGCCCAGCGCCATCGTCGCGATGGCCGCACCGAGTCCCGCGCCGCCGCTCACGCCCATGATGTGCGGATCGGCCAGCGGATTCCGGAACACGGCCTGCATCTGCGCCCCGCTGACCGCCAGCGCCCCTCCGGCCAGGACCGCCGTCAGCACCCTCGGCACCCGGAGTTTCCACAGCACCGCTCCCGTTGCCATGGACATCCCCCCACCCCCGGCCAAAAGGTCGAGCAGCAAGAGAATCACCAACAGTGCTCCCGGCAGATACTTCATTGATAATCCTTACTCCTCCGGCAGGAACATCGGATCCCAGGCGGGGAGGAGGATGGGTTTCTGGTCAAAGTACTTCATGAGGGTGGCGGGGACGTATTTCTTGTCCACGACCAGGCGGAACATGTACTCGTCAAACCACTCGTCGGTCATGATGATGTTGCCCTGGTAGCCGGAGTTGGCGCCCCAACTGTTCTCCACCATCCACTTCACCGGCTTGCCGTCCTTGAGGTCCACGGCGATGAGCGTCATCGCGTGCGTGGAGGCGCTGGCGTGGGTGTAGATGCGCTCCTTCTTGTTCATGCCGAAG
>JAFWSH010000029.1 GCA_017519405.1 Clostridia bacterium | reverse complement strand
GCTTTGTTTGCTGTACCCTCCATCGCCCTCGCTCAACCAATTTCAGCACTTGAATGCTGTTTGTCAAAAGCGGCGGTGGATTACGAAATTTTTTCCGACTTCCTCCTCTCAGGGACTTGACTTTTAATAGTTAGTCTCCAACACTTACAGTTGTACACATGAAACACGCATGTCTAGTTTTGCCGCTGGTAAAATCCAAAGCGCCAAAAATCTATACTTTTCCCTGCAGACCCCAAATTATTCATGATATCTTGTGCCATCCTGGTCTGGTACAGGCCGTTCTCCCGCATGATCCGCCGGATGTGCCATTCGCTCATGATCTTTCCACGATTCTCCAGCGCCTGCAGCATCCGTCTGCATCCATAGATTCGATGATGCTCCTCAAAAACCTCTTTTACCGCCAGGATGTCTTCCCGTTCCTCCCGGATCCGCCGGTTTCTCCGCTCCTCCGCCTTCTTCCGGCGGCAGCGCACGGCCTCCCGCAGCCCCGGCACTTTGCACATCTTCCTCACCGAATAACTGGCGCTGTCCGCGAAGATCGCTTCGCACTTCATTCGGGTGGCTGCATACCTCCGCACAACTCGGCATCCCGTGCTTTCTCCGGGGAGCGCCAGCGGGGCACGCCCTCATCCGGACCTGCGGGCACGGACACCTTCCCCCGGGGGGCGAGGGCTCGCCCGGCGCAACGAAAAAGCCTGCCGTCATGGCAGGCTGGGCAGTCCTGGTTCGCCGGACGCTTTTCCGTCCTCACCGCAGATACCGCTGGGTGATCTCCGGGCCCTTGCCGCCGTGGCGCTTCCGGCGCCGGAGCAGCCTGAGCAGGCCGAAGTAGATCAGCAGGGCCAGGCCCAGGGGCAGCAGGGCCATGAAGACCACCTCGGGGGTGAGGGGCGGGAGGAAGTTGGGGTCCGCGTCGGACTCCGCCTCGATCTCCGCCAGGGTCTTGGGGGTGGTTTCCCGCCGGGGGATGTCCCGCCCGGCGATGAGGTTGTAGACCACCGGGCTGCCGCTGTCGTCCACATAGGTCATGGTGCCCATCACCTCCCCCTCCTCGATGGGGGCGATGAAGTCCCGGGTGTACTGGATCAGCATGGTGTCCCGGAGGCTGGAGGCCATGGCGTCCACCTCCTCCCGGGTGGCGATGATCCGGGCGGCCCGGCTGTCGGCGTCGGTGGCCACGCAGCGCAGGGGCAGCTTCCCCAGCTGGCTGTCCTTCAGGGAGTAGTTGCTGGTCTCCACCGTGATGGGGCTCATGTTGTACAACTCAATGGGGGTGACGCTGGTGTACTGGCTGAAGCCGTAGTCCATCAGCTTGATGGTGTCCGCCCACCGGGCCCGCTTTCCCGTGTACATCACCACGGAGATCAGGGTGACGCCGTCCCGCTCCGCCGCGCCCACGAAGCAGTACTGGGCCTTGCCCTCGTAGCCGGTCTTCACGCCGATGGCGTCGGGGTAGTAGTACCGGTTCTCCGACTCCGCCGTGCCGGGGTTGAACAGCTCGTTGGTGGTCTTCACGGTGCGCTCCCGGTGGAAGGCCGTCGCGGGGATGGTCTTGTATTCCATGCGGGCGATGTCCCGGAACTTCTCGTTCTGCATGGCGATGCGGGTGAGGGTGGCCAGGTCCCGGGGGGTGGTGTAGTGGGCGTCGTCGTGGAGGCCGTGGGCGTTGGCGAAGTGGGTGTTGGTCATGCCGAAACGCATGGCCGCCTCGTTCATCAGGTCCACAAAGGCCGGGATGGAGCCCGCCACCGCCTCCGCGATGACGTTGGCACCGTCGTTGGCGGAGTAGACCATGGTGGCCTCCAGCAGGTCCATGAAGTTCAGCTCCTCCCCGGGCTGGAGCTTCAGGCTGGTGACGTCCTCCTCCTGGGTGTTCACCGCCACCGCCTGCTCGGAGCACACCACCGTGCTGTTCAGGTCCTCCTCGTCCATGAACATCAGCGCCAGCAGGCAGGTCATGATCTTGGTGGTGGAGGCGGGGTAGCGGATGTCGTCGGGGTTCTTCTCAAAGATCACCCGGCCGCTCTCCGCCTCGATGAGGATGGCGGACCAGGCGTAGAGCTGCTCCGTCAGCAGCTTCTCCGGGTGGTTGGCGTCGTAGGGCGTCACGTCCGGGGGCAGGGTGGCCTCCGGGTTGGGGTTGGGGGTGGCGGTGACCCGGGGCGCCGCCCCGGCGCCCGGAACCCACGCGAAAAGCAGCACCAGGCACAGCACCAGGCACAGCCCCCGCCGCAGCTTCTCCATGGGTCCCCCTCCTTCCACCTCCGGGTTTGCCGCCCCAGTATAGCATTTTTCGGGGGATTTGTACAGCAGGGAGGGATGCCGGGGCAATAGTAAGCGTTGACTAACCACCGGAAAAGCCTGTATAATAACGGCGTGCATAAACAGCCCCGTTCAAGTCCCGGGTGGAAAAGGCGTTTCTGCTGCTTTTTTGCCGTCATGGGAGAGCTGCACTGTTCAAGCGCATAACGACAGGAGGAGGATTCAAATGGCTGTCAAAATGACCGTCGACGGCAACACCGCCGTCAGCCATGTCGCGTACGCGTTCAGCGATGTGGCGGCAATCTACCCCATCACCCCCTCGTCTCCCATGGCTGAGGTGGCGGACGTCTGGGCCGCCGAGCAGCGGAAGAACCTGTTCGGCCAGACGGTGAAGATCCAGGAGATGCAGTCTGAGGCGGGCGCCGCCGGCGCCGTGCACGGAGCGCTCTCCGCGGGTGCCCTCACCACCACCTTCACCGCGTCCCAGGGCCTGCTGCTGATGATCCCCAACATGTACAAGATCGCCGGCGAGCTGACCCCCAGCGTGTTCCACGTCTCCGCCCGCGCCCTGGCCTACCATGCGCTGAACATCTTCGGCGACCACTCCGACGTGATGGCCTGCCGTCAGACCGGCTTCGCCATGCTGGCCAGCAACTCCGTCCAGGAAGCCCACGACATGGCGCTGATCGCCCACATCGCGACCCTGCGCTCCTCCGTGCCCTTCCTGCACTTCTTCGACGGCTTCCGCACCAGCCACGAGATCCAGAAGATCGACGCCATCGATCCCAAGAACAACTACGCCGAGCTGAGCAAGCTGGTGCCCTGGGACAAGATCGAGGAGTTCCGCGCCCGTGCGCTGAATCCCGAGCATCCCCACCAGGCCGGCACCGCCCAGAACAGCGACATCTACTTCCAGGGCCGTGAGGCGGGCAACAAGTTCTACCTGGCCGTGCCCGGCATCGTGGAGCAGGTGATGGACGACGTGGCCAAGGTCACCGGCCGGCAGTACAAGCCCTTCGTGTATGAGGGCGCGCCGGACGCGGAGTGCGTGATCATCGCCATGGGCTCCGGCTGCGACGTGGCCCACGAGACCGTGAACAAGCTCAACACCATGGGCTACAAGGTGGGCGTGGTGAAGTGCCACCTCTACCGTCCCTTCTCCGTGGAGTACCTGATGAAGGTCCTGCCCGCCAGCGTGAAGAAGATCGCCGTCCTGGACCGCACCAAGGAGTCCGGCTCCCTGGGCGAGCCCCTGTATCTGGACGTGTGCGCCGCCCTCATGGAGGCCGGACGCTCCGACATCCAGGTGGTGGGCGGACGCTACGGCCTGGGCAGCAAGGAGTTCACTCCCACCATGGTTAAGGCTGTCTTCGACAACCTGCTGGGTGAGATGAAGAACCACTTCACCGTGGGCATCGTGGACGACGTGACCAACACCTCCCTGCCCCTGGGCGAGACCCTGGCCGCCGCTCCCGCCGGCACCACCGCCTGCATGTTCTACGGCCTGGGCTCCGACGGCACCGTGGGCGCCAACAAGAACTCCATCAAGATCATCGGTGACCACACCGACAAGTATGCCCAGGCGTACTTCTTCTATGACTCCAAGAAGTCCGGCGGCCTGACGGTGTCCCACCTGCGCTTCGGCGACACCCCCATCCAGAGCCCCTACCTCATCGACGTGGCGGACTTCATCGCCTGCTCCAACCCCGCCTATGTCACCATGTATGACATGGTGAGCTCTCTGCGGGACGGCGGCACCTTCCTGCTGAACTGCCAGTGGACCCCCGAGGAGCTGGAGGAGCGCCTCCCCGCCTCCATGAAGCGGACCCTGGCCCGGAAGCACGCCCGGTTCTTCATCATCAACGCCACCGACCTGGCCATCAAGGTGGGCATGCGCGGCCGTACCAACACCACCATGCAGGCTGCCTTCTTCAAGCTGGCGGAGATCATCCCTTACGCGGATGCCGACAAGTACATGAAGGAAAAGGTGGTCGCCTCCTACGGCAAGAAGGGCGAGGACGTGGTGAAGATGAACTTCGCCGCCATCGACGCCGCCCTGGAGGGCCTGGTGGAAGTGCAGATCCCCGAGAGCTGGGCTGACTGCACCACCGGCGCCGTGCCCATGAAGGTGGCCGGCACCACCGAGTACTTCGACACCTTTGTGGCCCCCGTGCTGGCCCAGGAGGGCAACAAGCTGCCCGTCAGCATGATGGATCCCCGGGGCATCGTACCCACCGGCACCACCAAGTTTGAGAAGCGCGGCATCGCCGTCACCGTCCCCGAGTGGCAGCCCGACCTGTGCGTGTCCTGCGGCTACTGCTCCATCGTCTGCCCCCATGCCGCCATCCGCACCATCTATGTGCCGGCTGACATGGAGGTCCCGGAGACCTTCGCCACCAAGAAGGGCATCGGCAAGGACTTCGCCGACAAGAAGCTGCGTGTGCAGGTCTCCCCGCTGGACTGCACCGGCTGCGGCAACTGCGTGGACGTCTGCCTGGGCAAGAAGAAGGACGATCCCACCCAGAAGGCCCTGACCATGAAGCCCCTGGACACCCAGCGCAAGGAAGAGTCCAACTGGGAGTTCGCCATGACCGTCCCCGAGGTGGTCCTGGAGAACAAGGGCACCGTGAAGAACAGCCAGGCCCTCAAGCCCCTGTTCGAATTCTCCGGCGCCTGCGCGGGCTGCGGCGAGACCCCCTATGTGAAGCTGGTGACGCAGCTCTTCGGCGACCGCATGATCGTGGCCAACGCCACCGGCTGCTCCTCCATCTACGGCGGCTCCGCCCCCACCTGCCCCTACACCACCAACAATGCCGGCCACGGCCCCGCCTGGTCCAACTCCCTGTTTGAGGACAACGCGGAGTTCGGCTTCGGCATGAACCTGGCCATCGCCCAGCGCCGGGCCAAGCTGGCGGAGGTGATCCGCCAGGTGACCGAGGTGGGCAAGGACGAGGCCATCGTGGCCGCGGCCCAGGCCTGGCTGGACGCCATGGACGACGCCGAGGGCTCCCGGAAGACCGGCGAGGCCCTGGTGGCCCTGCTGCAGGCCAAGGAAGGCGGCGCCGAGCTGAAGGACTACATCCTGGCCAACAAGGACCTGCTGACCAAGAAGTCCATCTGGATCTTCGGCGGCGACGGCTGGGCCTATGACATCGGTTACGGCGGCGTGGACCACGTGCTGGCCCAGAACCAGGACGTGAACATCCTGGTGCTTGACACCGAGGTGTACTCCAACACCGGCGGCCAGGCCTCCAAGGCGACGCCCACCGGCTCCGTGGCGAAGTTCGCCGCCGCCGGCAAGCGCACCAAGAAGAAGGACCTGGGCATGATGGCCATGAGCTATGGCTATGTGTACGTGGCCCAGGTGGCCATGTCCGACCCGGCCCAGGTGCTCAAGGCCATGCTGGAGGCCGAGGCCTATCACGGCCCGTCCCTGATCATCGCCTACGCGCCCTGCATCAACCACGGCCTGCGGGCCAAGGGCGGCATGGGCAAGGCCCAGGCGGAGATCAAGAAGGCGGTGGAGTGCGGCTACTGGCAGACCTACCGCTACAACCCCGCCCTGGCGGCCGAGGGCAAGAACCCCATGACCGTGGACTCCAAGGCCCCCACCGGCGACTACCAGGCCTTCCTGCAGGGCGAGGTGCGCTACACCTCCCTGATGCAGCAGTTCCCGGATGCCGCCGCCACGCTGTTCGCGCAGCAGGAGGAGGACGCCCGGGAGCGCCGCGCAAGCTACGTCAAGCTGGCGGAGCAGCAGTAATCCCTTTCCAACGCATCCCTGCCCCTGCCCCCTCTCCGGGGGCGGGGGCTTTCATCATATGGCGGGGGTGCGGATTCTCGCAGAGAGGAAGGTGTATGGGATGGCGTATCGGGTACACACGATGGAGGAGGCCAACGCCCTGCCGGAGCACAACTTCGTCCGCTCAATTGGCCGGGCCTGGGCTTCCCGGGACCGGAGCACGGGAAAAACGAGGATGTGCATCCAGCTGGACCGGGAGGCCTTCTGCTTCCTGAGCATTTTCTTCATCAGCAGCACCGGCGCCCTGGAGAAATACAGCCTGGACTGGGAGGCCGCCAGCGACTCCCACTATGAGTTCAAAAATGAGGCGGCGGTGCGCAGGGCCCTGGGTGCGGAGCAGCTGGACAGCCGGTACCTGGACGAGATCATGATCCAATACCTGGGCAGCCACAGCCCCGGGCGCCTGCTGGAGGCCGTGATGCCCTGGGTTACCGCCCAGTATCACTTTGATTGAGCCCCGGCCGGGCCGGGATGGCCCCCTCCGGGGAAGCGCAGGCCGCCGTGCCTGCTTTTTTGGTGGGCACATGAAAAAGCTCCCCGGCAGGGCCGGGGAGCCCGCCCGACCCCCGGGGGCCGGGCACGGATGGGTTCTGTCACACGGATTGGGCTGGGGCTCAGGCCGCCGCGGCGGCCTTGTTCTTCTTCGCGGAGAGCACCCACATGACGGCGCCCGCCACGGTCAGCAGGAAGAAGAGGCCGGCACCGGTGTAGAGGAGCTTCTGCCACCAGGGGGTGATGGGGATAACCTTGGCGTTGCCCACGTTCATGGCGTGGCTGTGGGTCACGTTGTAGCAGATGTTCTTCACGGCCTGCTGCACGGCGGCCACGATGGCGGGGTTGTTCTCCAGGCCGTCCAGGGTGGCGATGCCCATGGAGTAGCCGTCCCACAGGTCCTGGCCGGCCAGGACGCCGTAGCGGTAGTCCATGTACTTGGCGTAGACGGAGCAGTCCGTGATGGCCGCGCCGATCATGCCCCACTCGTCCCGCAGGATGCCGGTCATCAGGCCGTGGTGCGCGCCGGACCAGACCACGCCGATGCGGTTGAAGGAGGACATCACGTTGCCGCCGGAGTGGGAGATGGGGCCGCGGAAGGCTTCCAGATACAGCTCACGGATGGCCTGCTCGTTGGACCAGGTGGCGATGCCGTAGCGGCCCTCCTCCTGGTCGTTCAGGGCGAAGTGCTTCATGAACACGTACACGCCCTTGTCCCGGATGGCCTTCACTTCCACGGTGGAGACCTTGTTGCTCACGAAGGGATCCTCGGAGTAGTACTCGAAGTTGCGGCCGGAGTAGGGGGTGCGGTGGATGTTGCCGCCGGGGCCGTAGAGGCCGGCGTACACCTTGTCCGCGCCGTGCTCGGTGGCGTGGAGGAAGTCCTCGCCGATGCAGCTGCCCATGTCCTCAATCAGTTCCAGGTTGAAGGTGGCGGCCATCACGTCCTCGGAGGTGTAGGCCATGGCGGAGGCGCCGCCCATCAGGGACGCGGTGAAGCCCTGGGGGCCGTTCTCATCCAGGGTGCCCGGCAGGTTGATGGAGGGCACGGCCTGGGTCAGGTGGAAGCCGTTGTAGACCAGGTTGGTCATCTCCGCGTAGGGGATCTGGCTCACCAGCTCCATCCAGCGGGGATCGTCGTACTTGGCCTCGGCCAGCTCGCCGGCGTTCAGCTTGCCGGCCACGCCCATGGCGGGCATGGTCTTCACGTCGCCCCAGTATTTGGCGATCATCTTGTTCATGATGGCCTCGTGGCCGGCGTCCTCATGGGTCAGGCCGTCCGCCCACATCTTGGGGGTGATGAACAGGGACTGGGTGGTGGGCCAGGTGCCGGTCCAGTCCTGGCGGCTCAGGTAGGTCACGGTCTGGCCTTCCGCGCCGTCGTACTTGTTCAGGTCGGCGTTGTCGAAGAGGTTGGTGATGGCCTTGCCGGTGACGGCGGACTTGGAGAAGGTCTCCGCGTCGAACTTGCTGTTGGTCCACTTGGCGGCCAGGTCGGCCTTGCCGTCCACGGCGGCGCCCTTCAGGGCCAGCACGTTGTTCACGGCGTCGTGGGCGTTCTTGCCCACGGTGAAGTAGTAGTCGCCGTCCTCGAAGATGAAGGTCTTGAGGTTGTTGGCGTCGTAGGAGATGAGGTCCTCCCGCTCGATGCGGATCTGGAAGTGCTCGGTCTCCCCGGCCTTGATCATCTTCTTGTCGAAGCCGCACAGCTCCACGGCGGCCTTCTCCACCAGGTGCTGCTTGTCATACTCGGTGTAGGGGCTCTGGAAGTAGATCTGCACGGTGTGCTTGCCGTCCACGCTGCCCACGTTCTTCACGTCCACGGAGGCGGTGAAGCTGCCGTCCCGGTTGGCGTCCAGCTTGAAGTTGCTGTACTCAAAGTCGGTGTAGGAGAGGCCGAAGCCGAAGGGGAAGGCCACGCAGTCGTCGTAATTCCAGGAGCCTGCGTTGCCCTGGCCCAGGACGCTGTCCTCATAGCGGGTCTCGAAGTAGCGGTAGCCCACATAGATGCCTTCCTGGTAGACCACATAGTCGGCGTTGCACTTGGCGATGCCGGGCTGGGTGTTGTTCTGGGCGGTCTCGGTCTCGTAATCGGTGCCGTTCTGCCACTTGTAGGCGCCGAAGTTGGCCATGGCGGGGGCGGAGTGGTTGTCCTTCATGAAGGTGTCCACGATGCGGCCGGAGGGGTTGACCTTGCCGGAGAGGATGTCCGCCACGCCCAGGGTGCCGGTCATGCCCACATCGCCGATCCACAGCACGGCGTCGATGCCGTACTTGTCCAGGAAGTCCAGCTGCAGGGCGTTGGAGGAGTTCAGCAGCACGACGATCTTCTTGAACACGCCGTCCTTCTTCAGCTGCTCCAGGCCCTCGAACATGTCGACCTCCTCCTTGCAGAGGCGGAGGTAGTCGCCGTCGGTCATGAACTCCTTGAGCTCCTCCAGGCCGCTGGGGACGTCCGCGCCCTCGCCGCCGGAGCGGGAGAGGACCACCAGGGCCACGTCGCCGAACTCAGGCCAGGTGTCCTTCAGCTTGGCGGGGTACTTGTCCCACGGCACCTCATTGATGCGGTACTGGGCCTGGAAGCCGCCGGTGGTGGCGGCGTTCACCCGCTTGTACTTGGTGGTGGCGTAGAACTTCCACTGGTTGTCGTTGAAGCAGCCCTCGCCGAAGTCCTCAATCAGCGCGGCCCGCAGGGACACGGCCTCGTCGGCGTTCATGGAGCCGGAGCCCGTGCCGCCGTAGATCAGGTTGAAGGAGGACTGGGAGAAGGGGGTGAACTTGGTGCCCTGGGGCAGGGGCAGGGTGTTGTCCCGGTTCACCAGCAGCGCCGCGCCCTCGCCCTCGATCTGGCGGCAGAGCGCATACTCATGGTCCACCAGCGCCTGCTGATCCTCCCAGGCGGTCCAGTAGTAGATCTTGGCGTTGGGGTCGGCCTCCACCTTCTGGGTCTGGGCGTGGAGGGCGTTGCTGATGATGTCCGAATACCCCTGGGTGATGGGGATCGCCGCGATGAGCACGGCGGTGAGCACGGCGAAGATGGGGGTCAGGACCTTCCAGATCAGGCCCTTCTTCTTCTGCTGCTTGTTCTTCATGGTGTCCTCTCCTTCGGCGCTTTGGCTTTTTTGGGGAATAAGAAGGCCGGAACCGGCGGGGGATCCGATTCCGGCACGGGTGTGTCCGGGTGATTACTCAGCCTTGAAGTAGTCGGCGATGAAGGCGTTCTTGTCGGTGTACTTGATCTCCTCGCCGCCCTCCAGCTCGGCGGAGCGCATGTAGCTCATGCCGACGATGACGGGGTAGCTCAGCTCGAAGCTCAGCTCGCCGAAGTTCTCATAGGCGTAGATGGTGGTGGCATTGGCCTCGGCGCCATTCTCGTCCGTGCAGTGCACGTCGATCTTCACGGCCTCCAGGCCGTCCCGCTCGGTCATTTCCCAGGTGCCCGTCATGAAGTTGACCTGATAGGACTGGTTGGCGGCGAAGTCGCTGTTGTCGCCGGCCCGGAAGAGGAAGCGGTCCACCTCGACGGTGCCGTCTTCATACATGTTCACCAGGAAAGCGGCGTTCACCCATTCCGTGCCCTCGCCGTCCTCGGCGTGGACGCCCACCAGCTGCCACTTCACGGCGGGGGCTTCGTCGGCCAGCGCGCTGACGGCCAGGGTGAGGATCATGGCGATGGCAAGGATGAGAGCGATGACTTTCTTCATGGAATTTTCCTCCTTCATCTTACCGCATCAGCGGCTTGTGTCGCGTTCATCATAGCGGGGGAGCCGGGGAAGGGCAACGGATATCCCGTAAACTGAAAGAAATACATCGCAACCTACGAAACCGCCCGGGCGTTCACGGCTGCTGTTCCACACCGGCCAGAGCGAGCAGCGCCGCCTCGAAGCGGGGCAGCCACCACTCCCGGTAGCCGGCCCGGGTGGGATGGATTTCGTCCGCCATGTAAAGACTGTACTGCTCCGGCGTGATGTCGTTGAAGGCGTCGTCCCGGAAGAGGTCGATCACCGTCAGGTCCCACTTCGCCTGCAGACGGTCGAGCCCCTCCACCATGGTCAGGTAGTCCGGCTGATCCATCCGGCAGTTGGTGTAGAAGACCACCGGGCAGTCCCAGGTCTCCTTCGCCAGGGCGATGATGTACTCCATGGCGCCGAAGGTGGTGGCGACGTCGAAGGCGGCCTTGTCCCGCACATCCTCCGGGGTGATTTCGCCGAACCGGTCCGGGGACTTCATGTCGTTGGTGGAGAGCTGGCAGATGAAGGCGTCCACGGCCTCGGGGCAGTCCTCGCCCGCCAGGAAACGCTCAAAACGCTTCACATAGCTCTTGCCCTGGCCCTTGGGGGAGGCGAGGGTGGTGCCGCTGACGGCCTCCTTGATGCAGACCGCACCGTGGCGGGCCGCCAGAAAGTCCGCCATGGACTCCTTCTCGGAGGAGGCGCCGTAGGTCACCGAGGAGCCCAGGAAGACGTAGGTTTTCCCGGCCAGGGGGCTGTCCGCAAGGCGCTCTGTCGAGGCCACGGAATAGGGGTCCGTGTTGCCCAGCAGGGTGTAGAAGACGATCTGCATGGCGGTTTTCCCTCCGTAGGAGCAGGTGATGACACAGGAGCCGTTGGGGGTGACCTCCCCCACCTCGTACCCGAAGGGGACGTTCTCCACCAGCGTGCCGTCGGACATTTCAGCGTCCACCGTCAGCCCGGCGGGGTCGAAGGCCTCGCTCTGGATGTAGCGGGTCTTGTCCGGGGGTGTGGCGATCTTGAGCTTGACCACCTCAGGGGTCTCCGCCGGGACGGACAGACAGGCGGCGCACAGGATCAGGCAGAGCAGCAGCGGGATCAGTCGTTTCATTTTTCTCTTCTCCTTATTCTGATGAAAAGCGGGACGCCGCGAATTGGGCGCCCCGCGGGGATGCACCGGATCAGATCTTGAAGGCCTTCACCAGCAGCGGCCAGGCCCAGAAGATGAACACCAGGACCAGGGCGACGAAGATCACGCCCAGGACGATCCACAGGATCATCTTGCCCTTCTTGGTCATGCGCTTGCGATTCCGGAACTCCTCCTCCGTCATGCGGCACTTGGAGTAGACCTTGAACATGCCGAAGAGCAGCAGCAGGCCCACGATGGCGTCGAAGGCGTACAGGGCGATCTTGTAGATGGGGAAGCCCTTCTGCACGGAGGCGGGCTTGGCCTTCTCGCCGCCCTCGATGCCGTTCATGGCGATGGAGTTGGCGGTGTTGTAGAGGATGCCGTGGACGGCCTCCCGGATCAGGGCGCGGCACCAGCCGGACTTCACATCGCTGAGGGTCTGCTCGGCGGTGGCGTGGACCAGGTTGCCGCCGGCGGCCAGGTACTGGTCGCTGCCCTTGCCCTTCATGGAGGTGGTGTAGTCGGTGATGTAGCAGCCGTTGAAGCCGAACTCATCCCGGCAGATGGCGGTCATGAGGGGATAGCTGCCGTAGGTGTACTGCCAGCCCACGCGGCACATGGTGAGCATGATGCCCTGGGCGTCGCCCTTCTCGATGCAGTACTGGAAGGGCTTGAGGTAGATCTCCCGGGCGGCCTGCTCCGTGCCGTACACCGCCACGTCGCCGTTGGCGTTGCGGTTGGTGTCCGCGTCGTTCATGACGAAGTGCTTGATGTAGGCGTGCATGCCCTTGGACTCGGTGCCGCGGGTCACCGCCGCGCCGCACAGGCCGGTGAGGGTGCCGTCCTCGGAGTAGTACTCATAGTTCCGGGCGCCGAAGGGGGTGCGGTGGATGTTGATGCCCGGGGCATACCAGCCGGAGGTGTTGGTGGCGATGGCGTCGTTGCCGATGGTCAGGCCGTACTCATGCTGCAGCTCCTGGTTCCAGGTGGCGGCCAGCATGGTGGCGCAGGGGTAGTGGTAGAGGGTCTCGCCGGTGAGGAAGTTGGCGATGCCGTGGGGGGCGTCGAACTCCAGGGTCTTGGGCTTGCCGATGGAATCCACCGCGGCGGAGCCCCAGCCGGACTTGTTGAAGATGGCGTGCATCTCGGAGAGCTTCATCTCGTCCAGGATGTCGTTCCACTTGGGGTCGTCGTAGTCAAGGCCCATCATCTGGATCAGGGCGATGCCGTTCTCGGCGCCGTAGGTGTAGGCCTCCTTGCCGGGATACTTCGCCGCGTCGGAGAAGTCGTTGGGGTTCAGGGCCGCCTCGGCGCCCTTCATCTTCAGCTTGGCCAGCATGTCGTCGCTGACGAACCAGGCGGGGGTGTCGCCGGAGGCGTTGCCCACCTTGGAGACGCCGGCGGCGGTGGTGTTGGCGTAGCGCAGGCCGCCGTTCTCCATCACGGACCAGTCGGAGCGGGAGAGGTACACAGCGCCCTCGGCCCGGATGACCCCGTCCAGCTTGTTGGTGATCTCCTTGCCGGTGACGGCGGTGTTCAGCAGGGTCTTTTCGCCGTAGGTGATCTTCTGCACCATGGCGGTATTGCCGTCGGCGGTCATGCCGTTGGCGGCGGAGAAGCCCTTGGCGGTGAGGACGTTGTTCACGGCGTCGTGGGCGTCCCGGGCGGCGGTGAAGTACCAGTCGCCCGCGTCCATGACGTAAGTGCGGTCGTTCACGTCGTCATAGCTGGCGATGTCCATGCGGGAGAAGGTGACGGTGAGGGTCTCGCTCTCCCCGGGCTTGAGCTCCTTCGTCTTGGCGTACTGGGCCAGGGCCACGGCGGGCTTCTCGATGCCGCCGGCGGTGTAGGGGCTCTGGACATAGAACTCCGCCACGTCCTTGCCCGCCTTGTCGCCGGTGTTCTTCACGGTGACGGAGGCGGTGTAGACCCCATCCTTCTCCTCCACCTTGAAGCCGGACCACTCAAAGCTGGTGTAGGACAGGCCGAAGCCGAAGGGGTAGAGGACGGCCTTCTGGTAGTCATAGTCACCGGCGTTGCCCTGGCCCATGACCTTGTCCTCATAGCGGGTCTCATAGTACTTGTAGCCCACATACACGCCCTCGGCGTAGTTCACATAGGAGTAGCCGGTGGGGGTGCCGTCGGCGGCCACAAAGCGGAAGTCGCCGAAGTTCTGCATGGCGGGGGTGTTCAGGTTGTCCCAGGCGTAGGTGTCCGGGGTGCGGCCGGAGGGGTTCACCGCGCCCAGGAGGATGTCCGCGATGGGGGCGTAGGGGCAGCGGGCGAACCACAGTACGCCGTCCACGCCGTAGGCGGGCTCCTCCACGAAGTCCAGCTGCATGGCGTTGGCGGAGGAGATGAGCACGATGACCTTGTCGAAGTTGGCGCCCACCTCGGCCATCATGTCCTTCTCGGCCTGGTTCAGCTCCAGGTAGTGCTCGTCGGCGCTGCCGCCGTAGCGGCTCATGTCGTAGGGCAGGTCGTTGCCCTCGGCGCCGGTGCGCAGGAGCACCACGATGGCCGCGTCATTGTAGTCCTTGTAGGAGGCCTTCACCGCGTCGGTGTACTCGCTCTGGGGCACCTCGTCGATGATCCAGGCGCCGGTCTCGGAACCGTTGCCCGCCGCCAGGCCCTTCACGCCGCTCTCATGGGCGGAGGCGGCATAGAAGGCGTCCAGGGTGGGGTTCACGGTGAAGCCCTTCTCCTCCAGCACCGCCTTGAGGCCGTTGGTCTTGTTGTCGATGCCGAAGAGGCTCACCTTCCCCGCCGCCATGGGCAGCGCGCCGGTGTTCTTCAGCAGGACGGCGCCCTCCCCGGTGATCCGGGCGGCGATGTCCTGGGAGTGGGCCAGCCGCTCCTCCGGGGTCTTGAAGTCGCTGGGGAAGTAGATGCTGTCGCCCTCCTGGCCCTCGGCGCTCTGCTGGCCGCCCACCTCACCGAAGTAGAGGGTCAGGGCGGAGTCCCACTTCAGGGCCTCGTAGTTGGCCACGCCCATGGCGCCCAGGATCAGGGCGAAGATCAGGGACCAGATGGTCAGGTACTTGGCTTTGGACATGCCTTTTTTCTGGCTCATGTGTTTGCACCTCGTCTCAGAATTGGGAATGAAGCAGGGGAATTACGGGGCGGAATCCGCCGGGATTTCCACATAGGGGATGAGCAGGGCCCGGGCCGGGCCGTAGGGGTGGGTGCCGGTGCGGTAGCCGTACCAGCCCCGGGGCACGCCGCCCCCCAGGGCGTTGGAGAGGTTGGAGGCGTAGTGCAGCTCGATGGTGTTCTCGCCGGGCTGCAGCAGGGGGCCGATGTCGATGACGGCCCGGGTCATGCTCACGTCGTCCGCCGGCTGGCCGTTCACCGTGACCGTCAGGCTCTCGGTGAGGGGGCCGAAGTCCAGGTACGCGCCATCCGCCCGGCCGTCCCAGTCAAAGCTGGCGGTGTACACGGCGGTGCCCACGGCCCGGTCGCCCACCTCCGGGAGCCGGTCCCAGGTGGTCAGCGTCTCCAGGTCCAGCTCCACGGTGGTGACGGTGGTGTCCGCGGCGGTCTCGGTGATGGTCTTGCCGTTCAGGGTCTCCGTGCGGGTGGAGACGGTGCCGGCGGGGGCCCAGGTACTGATCTGAGCATGCCAGCCGGTGATGTCCCGGGCCTCGGGGACCTGCGCCTCCAGGGTGATCTCCCGGCCGTCGCTGAGGGCGGCGGTGTGCGCTCCGGCCTGGGTGAAGCGGAACACCGGGGCGCCGCCGGCGTCCAGCACCAGGGCGGCGTCGCTGTCCAGGGCGTGGAGGGGGGCCTCCCCCTCGCACTTCCTGAGGACGTAGAGGGCGATGTCTCCGTAGTCCAGGGTCAGGGGGAAGAGGGTCTTCCCGTCCTCGTGGCGGTACAGGCCCAGGGGCGTGGCTTTGCCGCTCCAGGGGTCGATGCGGTAGGGGATGAAGGTGCCCTTCGCCACCATCTGGGTGGTGATGCTGTCCCCGTGGTCGTCCTGCTTCTCGCCCTGGCTCCACACGCCCTGATAGCTGCCGTCGCAGTAGTTGTAGACATACAGGTAGAGGGCCTCGTCGTCCGCCCGGGTCTGGGTCAGGAGCTGGTGGTTGGGTTCGGAGAAGCCGGCGTAGGGGGTTACCCCCAGCTCAGAGAGCAGGCCGGGAACCGCGTCCGCGTCCGCTGCCCGGCGCACGCAGGGCAGGGCGGTCAGCTGGGCCATCACGTCGGCGAGTTCCCCGTCCTTCCCGTCCCGGAAGGGGGTCTGGACCGCCGCGCCTTCCACCACCACCACGGGCAGGCCCTGCTGCGCCAGGGAGAGCACCGCCCCGGCGTCCTCCGCGGACAGCCATTCCTGCCAGAGCACCAGCGCCTGATAGCCGGCCTGCTCCAGGGTCCGCCTGTCCGGGTCGAAGCTGACGCCCTCCGCCGTGAGGAAGCGGGGGCTCAGGTAATCCCAGGTGTAGCCCGCGTCCTGCAGGGCCGTGGAGGGGAAGAGGACCGGCTCGTGGTTCAGCATCCAGTTCACGCCGCCCTGGTTGCCGTTGGTGGGCATGGTCTGGTCCCAGCGCTGGTAGAGCATGCCGATGTCCGTGCGGGAGACGCCGGTCTGCAGGAACTTCTGCACCCGGCCCAGGTGGCGGTTGAACACCGGATAGTCCACGGCGGAGGGCTCAGAGGCCCCGAAGGTGTAGAAGCTGCTGAAGGGCATGCCGGGCACCCGGTAGCCGGGCCACACCGGGTTCTCCCCGGGGCCGTACTTAGCGCTCCACACGTGCCAGATGATCCGGTTGAAGCCCGCCGCGAAGAGGGTGTAGGCCTCCATGAGGTGGTCCTGGTAGGTGTAGCGGTAGCCGCCCACCGCCCCGGTCTCCGAGGAGAGGACCTTGTTCAGCAGCTTGGCGCCGCCGGTCCAGAGGCGGTAGATGTCCACCTGGTTGTTCTGGTTCAGGTTCTCCGCCTCGGGGAAGTCCACCGCGGCGATGGGCTCGGAGATCTCCAGGCGCTGGCCGTAGCTGATCTGGGCCCGGGTGGTGATGCCGTAGTCCCGCAGCCAGGCCTGGAGGGGCTGGAGCATCCGCTCCATGTAGAGCTGGGTCTGCACGTCGTGCAGGTCGTTCTGGATCCGCAGCCGGAGGTTGTCGTCCCCCTCGATGCTGTAGCTGCCGAAGCTCACGGAATCCCAGAACCACAGCTCCGGCAGGTCCACGAAGAGGTACAGCCAGGGCCGGATGTCATAGCCCTTCCGGGCCAGGAACTCCGCCTCCATGTCCTCCGACCAGAGGATGAAGCCGTTGCCGGGGTTGATCTCCAGGGAGTCCATGAAGAGCTGCACGTCCCCGGCCTTCATCTTCTCATTCAGGGCCGGATCGTCCAGGATGTGGGCCTCCCAGTAGGCCTTCAGGGCCTCCACGCCGGCCCGGTCAAAGTAGTTGATGCAGTAGGCGGGGGCCACCGCCGGGGCCGAGGTCTGCTCCGCCCCCTGCTGCCAGTAGTAGAAGATCCGCCAGGGGCTCTCCGGGTCCGGCGGGGTGAAGGCCAGGGTGAGGCTGCCGTCCTCCCCCTTCACCACCTGGTCCGTCAGGTCCACATAGTCGGCGTCGAAGCGGATGGGGGAGGCCTTGTTGCCGCTGGTCTGGCGGTAGGCGAAGACCCCCACCAGCCGGGCGGTGTCCAGCACCTTCAGGACCTTGGCGCCTATCTTCTTCTGCATGGGAACGGGGCCGTCCTTCACCTTGCCGGCCTTGAGGTACTCCTCCACGGAGAAGACCATCTGGCTGGCGGCCTGGGACTGGGGGTCCAGCCCGGGGATGTTGGCGGTGGCCCAGTTGGTGCCTGAGGTGAGGGAGACGGTCATGCCCAGGTCCAGGGCCCGGTTCAGCACCAGCTTCAGGTCGTGGTCCCACTGGTCGCTGCCATAGCCGTAGTCGGTGTCCGCCACAGCGGTGTCCACCTGCTCGCACAGCTCCATGCCCCGGAAGCCGGCGTCATACATGGCCTGGACTTCCTCCAGGAGGGTCTCGTCGGTGTGGGCGCCCTCGGCCATCCACCAGCGGACCTCCGTCCGGCAGCCGATCTCAGGCCGGGCAAAGCGCGCCTCCAGGGCGGCGGCGAAGCTGTCCTCCCCGGCGGCGGGCAGGGCACCCAGCGCAAGGGCCGCGGCCAGCACCAGGGCAACCCACTTTCTCATCTCTCTCATGCCATCCTCCCATAAAAAGCGCGGAGAGGGCTTTCGCCCCCTCCGCCTTTTCTGCTCTGTGTCAGGAGCAAACCGGATTTGTCTGAGACTGGATTATTCGTCGTCGGAGTTCACGATCACATAGTCGAAGGTGTCGCCGCTCAGGGTGACGGTCACGGTGCACTCCGCGGCGTCGAAGGCGGGATCGGAGGTGACCAGGGAGTCGTTCATGAAGACGCCGGGGAAGATGTCGAAGGCCACATGGGACTCTTCTTCCTTGCACTGCACGATGTCGCCGGTGATCTCGTCATTGGCGAAGGCAGCCTCGCCGGCGCTGTTCTTGAAGTAGCCCATGGCCTCCAGGTTGCCCCAGTTCTCGGAGAACTTCACGTTGGTGGGGAAGGCCAGCACCACGGTGTCGCCGTCCTTGGTGTAGGTGCCGGTGAAGGTGTAGGTGATGAGCATGACGGGGGCATCCTCGGTGGCCTGCAGCACGTTGCCGGCCTCGTCCTCCTGGTGGATCTCCTTCACATACACATAGGTGCCGTCATCGTTGAGGGTCAGGGTGTTCACCTCGATGCCGCCCAGGGCGGTGACAAAGCCGTTGTGGAAGGTGTTGGAGGTGAGATCATCGGTGGTCATCTTCTTGGTGTAAACGCTCTCGGCGGAGGCCAGAGCCAGGGTTGCGCACAGCGCCAGGGCCAGAACCAGGGCAAGCAGCTTCTTCATGGGGTGTTCCTCCTTCATATTCGGCAGGCTCGGGCCTGTCTGATGGCTGAAGGGTAGCAGGGTTTCGGGACCTTCGCAACGCAATCATCGCAATCTAAAGGAATTAGTGCGCAAACTAAAATTTCCAGAACGTGGATGAAACGCAGGGAAACACAGTGCACCCCTTGACGGGAGACGGATGGGATGGCATAATAGCGGCAGATCTCCATGCGTATATTTATGAAGGAACACTTTCCGGTTGATCCGTGGAATATGAGGGCTGCCGATGTCGAATTGGATTTCGTCCCTGTTGGGGGACTATGCCTACCGGTTTATGATTCTGTTTCCGGAGGAGCTGCAGCTGGTGCTGGCGGTGGCCTTTTTCTGCATCCCGCTGCGGCGGAAAAAGTGGTTCGCGCTGCGGCTGCTGGCGGGGTTCCTGGTGCTGGACGCGGTGCTGATGGCGGGGGTCTGGCTGCGGACGGTGTCCGAGTCCCTGGGATGGCGCCTCCTCTTCACCCTGATCCAGAACGCCTCCACCCTGCCCCTGCTGCTGCTGTGCTTCGACGAGGAGTGGCCGCTGCTGATGAAGACCTGGTGCACCGGCGTGGCCACCAAGCACATCGGCGGCAGCATCGTCCCGGTGCTGCAGGTGATCCTGGGCTACGACCCCCACAAGACCAACCAGCTGCTGCCCCTGGACCCCATCGCGTACATGGATCTGCACTGGCTGGTCTTCTTCGCGGTCCACGCCCTGATCTACTTCGCCGTGTGGCGCCTGGTGCGGCGCCGGTTCAGCCGGGAGGCCATGGACCGGGCCGCCCTGCGCAACGCCGTGATCCTCTCCGTGGCCGCCCTGGTGCTCCTCACCGTCCTGGACTCCGTCACCAACCACTACCGGGACGAGAGCCTGGCCCTCTACGTCTGCACCCGGATCTTCGTCATCGCCACGGCCCTGTTCATCCTGGCCCAGTACGCCGGCCTGGAATTCCGCAGCCGCTCCCGGGCCGACATGGCCATGATGGAGCAGATTCTCTCGGAGGAGCGCAAGCAGTTTGTGCAGATGAAGGAGAACATCGACATCATCAACATGCGCTGCCACGACCTGAAGCACCAGCTGGAGGACTTCTCCGGGCGGCTGACGGACCGGGAGATCGCGGAGCTGCGGGAGGCCATGGAGATCTATGACAGCAACATCCGCACCGGCAGCGAGGCCCTGGATGTGGTGCTCTACATCCACCAGCTCACCTGCCGCAAGGAGGGCATCATCCTCACCTGCCTGGCGGACGGCGGCGCCCTCTCCTTCATGCGCACCCGCCACATCTACGCCCTGTTCAACAACGCCATCAGCAACGCCCTGGAGGCGGTGCGGAAGGTGCAGGACCCGGAGAAGCGGGTCATCGGGCTGACAGTGGAGCGGGGGGCGGGCACCGTGGAGGTGGAGGTGACCAACTACTATGAGGGGGAGCTGCAGATCCAGGCGGACGGCGCGCCCCGCACCACCAAGGCGGACAGCCGCCACCACGGCTTCGGCACCCTGAGCATGCGCTACATCGCCGAGCAGTACGGCGGCAGCCTGACGGTGGAGGCCCGCCGGGGCATCTACACCCTCCACGTCTCCCTCCCCCTTCCGGCGGGGGAGTCTGCGCGGAAATCCTGACAGTTTACGCGATGCCCCTTGGCGGGGGCGCTGCCGCCGGATATGCTGAATACAGGACAAAGCCGGAGAAAGGGGAGGTGAGACCGTCATGGCCATCCGCGTGGGGATCGTGGAGGACGAAGCCCAGGCTGCCCAGACGCTGCAGCAGTACCTGACCCGCTTCTCCGGGGAGAACGGCACACAGTTTCACATCCGCGTCTACGACAACCCCATCATCCTGCTGGAGAACTACCCGGCGGACTTCGACCTGATCTACATGGACATCCAGATGCCCATGATGAACGGCATGGAGGCGGCCCGGCGCCTGCGCACCCTGGACGAGAAGGTGCTGCTGGTGTTCGTCACCAGCCTGACCCAGTACGCCATCGCCGGCTACAGCGTCTCCGCCCTGGACTACATCGTGAAGCCCGTGAACTATTACGACTTCGCCCTGAAGCTCACCCGGGCCCTGAAGCGGGTGGACTCTGTCCGGGCCAACGTGCTGTCCATCTCCACCCAGGCCGGCACCACCCGGGTGGACCTGGACGACATCACCTATGTGGAGG
The DNA here is from genome assembly GCA_017519405.1 of Clostridia bacterium. Taxonomy (GTDB): domain Bacteria; phylum Bacillota; class Clostridia; order Christensenellales; family Aristaeellaceae; genus RUG11272. The sequence goes on along the minus strand of JAFWSH010000029.1, from coordinate 69,487 downwards.
TGCAGAACCACCAGCTCACCTACCACACGGTGGAGGGCACCTACAGCCAGTACGGCTCCATCGGCGCCCTGGCCAGGGAGCTGGCGGGGAAGGGCTTCGCCCAGTGCAACAGCTGCTATCTGGTGAACCTGCAGCACGTGCGGGAGATCGCCGGCTACACGGTGCGCCTTTCCGACGGCAGCGGGCTGAAAATCAGCCAGCCCCGGAAGAAGTCCTTCACGGAGATCTTTCACGCCTACCGCGCCGGGCGGCAGGAGGAATAAACCCACGGGAGATGACATCATGCACAGGGAAAACAGAAAACCGGTCCTCTGCAGGATTGCCGCGCTGACGGTGATCCTGCTTCTTCTTGCGGCCCTGCCGGCCCCGGCGGAGGAGGCGCCCCGGGGGGTGCGGGCCGGGGACATCCTCTGCTTCGGCACCCCGGACGGGGCCAGCGGCTTCGATGGCCGGTGGCTGGTATTGGACAGCGAACGCACCAACACCGGGGAGCCGGGGATGTTTGTGGTCTCCCTGGGCCTCATCGGGGACGGGCAGGGGGCGCCGGTGATCTTCCGGGACATCGGGGACGTGGCCGTGTCCTTCTCCGACCGGGGGGAGGCCTACGCTGCGGCGCACCCCGGGGTCACCCGCTACCAGGGCAGCAACCTGCAGCGCTGGTGCAGCGCCTTCCTGGAGCGCAGCTTCACCCCCGCGGAGCAGCAGGCCATGCTGCCCACCTTCAAGTCCGACGGGGGGATCGCCATCCCCGGGTTCGGCATTCCCCTCCCGGGGGCGGCCGCCGGGACGGTGGACTTCGACCCGGCGGAGGACATCCTGCAGGGGGACCGGCTCTTCCCCTTGTCGGCGGAGGAGGCGGTCTCGGCAGGCTACGGCTTCACGGACAACCGCTCCCGGGTGGCCCTCTACAAGGGGGAGGCCCAGGGCTACTGGCTCCGTTCCCCCCACATCCCCACCTTCCCCCTGGACGTGGGCTTTGTGTTCTCCTTCGGGGCCGTGATGGACTACCCCGTCAGCGGCAAATCCATGTTCGCCATGCCCGCCTACGCCCGCCCCGCCTGCAACCTGGACCGGAGCCGCATCGCGGGGACGGAGCTGCTGGCGGATACGGACACCGCCGCCATCTGGCGGGTGACCTTCACCGGGGACGGGCCCAACACCCGGACCTACGACCTGGCCCTGCCCCAGGTGGGTGCCGTGCCGGACGTGCAGGGGATCGTCTCCGCCGTCCTGGTGGCCGTCCCCCTGGTGCTGCTGGCCCTGCTGGCCCTGGCGGCCTGGGGCGTCGCCCGGCGGATCCGCCGGAGACGGGCCTGGCGCCGGACAAAGGAGTGACAGGAAAGAGGCCGCCGGCCGGTTCCCATCCATGCCCGGTTTCCCGTGAAGCGCCACAGCAAAACCCCCTGCTCTTCTTCCGAAGCGCAGGGGGTTCTTTCACTGCCGGGGACCGGCGGCTTCCCCACGGGGGATCAGTCGTCGTACACCCAGACTTCCTTGTGTTTCAGCTCATAGGTGTTGTACCAGGAGGGCCAGTCGTCGGCATTGTACTCGCTCTTCAGCACCCGGGCGTCCTCCACGGGAGTCTGGACGTGGTAGATGCCCGCGGATTCCTCGTGCCAGATCCAGTACTTGTTGGTGTCGCTGTACTGATCCTTCACCCCGGGCCACTCCGCCTCGGTGAAGTCCTTGAAGGGCTCGCCGTGCCGCACGACGATCTGCTCCACGAACTTGATGAAGCCGTTCTCCGGCACTTCGATCTCGCTGTCGGGGACATCGGGCTGGATCCACCCGTTCACGCAGTGGGAGGGGCGCTCGCTGCCCTGCTCGCCGCCCTCCTCATCGCCGGCGGGGGTGCTGGCGGGGGCGGGGTTGGGACGGGTGTAGAGCTCGTGATCCCGGCCGTTGGTGTCGGTGAGGACCACATACTTGGGGGTGCCGTTGGGGGCGAAGTAGCCGGTGATCACGGTGCCGTCCTCATACTCTTCCTTCACGCTGGCCACATAGGGGTTCTTGCTCGCGTTGCTGGTGAAGCCCACATGCTCGAACTGGACCAGGATGGTGGTCTTCGTGGAGGCGCCGTTGCCGAAGTACTCCGTGCCCGTCCGGGAGAACTCCATCTGGGCGGGGTTGCCGTAGCGGCCATACTTCACGTCCGTGTTGTCGGAGAGCACCACGTCGTAGCCGTAGGGCATCTCATAGTGGCCGGCGCCCCACTCGTTGGACCAGAAGCCGAAGCCCGGGCTCATGGCGTGGGACGTCATGTCCACGGAGGCCTGGGTGTGCTCGGCGTCGGTGAAGGTCATCTCGTTCCAGGTCCAGTCCTTGCGGTCGCAGAAAATCGCCGCGATCCAGTTGATGGGCTCGGACATGGTGATGGTCTGGGTTTTGCCGTCATTCTTGCACTTCATGGTGGGGAGCTCGGGGATCTCATCCAGCACGGAGCTGTCCACCTTCATGGGGATGGACACGGCGGAAGCGGTGCTCGCCATCGCCAGGAGCATCATGACAGCCAGGAACAGCGCGACAAAGCGGGTCTTCATGCATTGCACCTCCGGTATTCATTTGTGGGTTTGCCCTTGGGCATACTGTAGCACACGCTCCGGAAAAAGTCAAGCCGCGCCGCCACGGGGGAACCTCCTCCACCGCAAGCGGTCCCCCCTTCCCCTGCCAGGGGAAGGTGTCCGTCCCCGCAGGTTCGGATGAGGCCGCTCCCCGCCCGGGAAGCGCAGAGAAAAAGAACCCCCCCACTCAGAGGGTTCCTTCTTCTTCCTCCCCTTCCCCGCCGCCGGCCCCCGCCGGGGAGTCCAGGAGGCGCCGGATCAGCAGGCCGATGTTGCTGTGGGGCTCCAGGGAGCTGAGCCCCTCCTGCACCCGCTGCCAGGAGGCCTCATAGCCGCCGCTGCAGAAGGCGTCGCCGCACAGGGAGCGGAGGAAGGCATCCCCCTCCGCCGTCACCCGGTCCGCGAACCCGTGGGCCAGGTCGGTCTTGTCCCGCCCGGGGCTGTTGGGGTCCTGGCCCAGGAAGTGCTCCCGGTTGCAGGAGAAGTAGTACATGGAGAAGGGCACCGTCCGGGAGTCCACCCGGATCCGGCTCAGGCCGGCCAGGTGCCGCAGGTTAGCGCTTTTCCTGCGGTTGCGGTCGGCGATCTCCCCGGGGAAGACGGCGTTGATGTGGGTGGGGTGGTATTCGCAGCAGTTCCGGGTGCCGTGGTAGACGGCGGGGTCGGGCACGTAGGCGTGGATGGCCCCGTCCGGGCAGAAGGCCCCGTCCAGGTCCACAAACATCAGCACCTCCGTCAGGTCCTTGGGGTAGATGTGGTCCTGCTCCAGGTTGTACCAGATGCACTGGGTGTAGATCCGCCGCTCGATGTTCCCGGGGGTGACCCAGGCGCTGGCGGTGAGGTCGCCGCCCTCGCCGTAGAGGGTGGCGAAGCACAGGTGGGTCGCCTCGTCCCCGTAGAGCCGCCGGAGGACGGGGTAGAGGGCGATCTTGTCGGACTCCCCCTCCACCAAGGCCAGCACCACGGTCTTGCGGGGACGCTTGCCGGAGACGGTTTTGCTGCGCTTGGCCACGGAATCCTTCCTTTCTGAGTCTCAGGCGTCTCAGGCGTCCTGGGCGCGCCGGTTCAGGGCTGGGGGCCGAAGGGGCTGGCCCGGTGGAAGGCCGCGGCGATCTCCTCCGTGGAGGTGGCGGCGTACACCGTCTCGTCCTGCTCCCGGAAGAGGATCTCCCGGAAATACACGTCCCGGAGGTTGTTGGTGCGGCCGATGTTCTTCATGCGGTAGTAGCGGTTCTCCGGGTTGGCGGTGGTGAAGCAGATGCTCTCCTTGTTCAGCACCTCCAGAGGCCGGAGGTTGTGGGCGGTGAAGATGAACTGGCCCTTGCCGGAGTGCTGCAGCGTGCGCAGCACCTCCCCCAGCAGGTACTCGAAGACCCCGGCGTCGAACTCGTCGATGGCCACGGTGACGGAGGGATCGTTGTAGACCCGGATCAGCAGGTTCAGGGTGGAGATGAGGCGGCGGACGCCGTCGGACTCCATCTGCACGGGGATCTCCGTGTCCCCCCGGCAGGCGGTGATGAGGAGGGTGCCCTCCTCCCGGCCCTCCGCCTGGCGGCAGTTGAGGCGCATGCCGGGGATGAGGCTCCCCAGCACGGTGTTCAGCCGCGCCAGCATTTCCCGGGCCTGGGGCACCAGGGAGGCGTCGATCTTCAGCAGGCTGTCGGCGTCGATCCGCAGCCGCACCGCCGGCAGGTAGATGGGCAGGTACATGTTCAGGCGGATCATGCCGGCGGACTTGGTGTCCAGGACAAAGAGGTAGTAGCGGGCGTAGAACTGCATCTCCAGCAGCATCTGGTAGTAGGGGCTGTACATGTCCTCCCCCTCGCTGTCGAAGAGGCGGAGGGTCTCCTCGCTGAAGAAGAAGGAGCGGCTCATCTCCTGGGCCAGGGCCCGGCTGACGGAGAGGGTCATGTCCTTCTCCGGGGTCCGGCGGTAGAAGTATTTCGCCTTGCTGGCCGGGCCGAAGGGGGGCCGCTCCGGGGCGGAGTCCAGCAGCACCTGCAGCTTCCGCTGCTCCCCCCGGAAGGTCCCCATGACGCTGATCTGCTCGTCGAAGACGCACACCCGGCTGCTGCCCCGGAAGAAGGGGTTGTCCGGGTGCCCCTGGTCCCGGTCCGCCTCCGGCACCGGCTCCGCCCGCAGGGAGAAGGCGTAGACGAACTTGCGCACGTCCCCGTCGGGGTACTGCAGCTCGAAGGTGAAAGCCAGCCGCGCCGAGGGCTGCCCCTGCTGGACGCACTCCGCGTACACCGGCGGCACCCGGGCCCCCCGCATCAGCGCCATCATCACCGCCATGGCCTCGATGAGGGCCGTCTTGCCCGAGCCGTTCTGGCCGTAGAGCCCCAGGATGTCGCTCTGCTCCCCATAGGGAACAAAGCGCCGGCCACAGGGCAGCACCAGCTCCCCGTGGGTCACGCTCTTGTAGTGGTCCAGCACCACTTTCTGCAGCCGCACCGTGGGCAGGTTGTCCCCGTGGGCGCCGCGGAATGCAAACTCTGTCATGAAGTACCTCCGGAATCCCGCTGATCGGGTGTTTCAGGCCAGATCATCATACCACGGGGCGGGGTCGATGTCAACAGATATGCCAAAAACCGGATTTTCTATCCGGTTTTTTCGTTTTGTATGCCTGAACGGGGGAAGGGGCGCCTCAGCCCCCGGCGCGGGCACGCCAGGCCATCACGCCCGCGTACACCGCCCCGGAGACTGCTGTCAGGACCCCGCTCCACAGGAGGATCTGCTCAAAGGTCACATGCCACACGTTCACCGTGAAGAGGGAGACCAGCAGGAGCATGGCCATCCACCAGGCGAAGCAGCCAGCGGTGACCGCCAGCCACTGGAGGATGCGCCCCAGGACGCTGACGACCTTCGGCGGCAGGTTAATCTTCATACTTCACGCCCCACAGGCTCTCGTTGCCGCCCACGGCGCTGAACACCGTGACCGGCTCCTCCCCGTCGTCCTCCATCTGCGCCATGACGCCGCTGAACGCCTTCTCCCCCAGGGTGAGGCGGAGGAAGATCTTCCCCTCCTCCCGGGTCCAGGTGCCGGAGACGTTCTCCCCGCCCAGGGTGCCGTCCTCCCGCAGGTAGAGGATGAACAGCGCCGGGATGTCCCCGCTGATGTCCATGCCCTGGTTCACCACAAAGTAGCGGCCGGGGATCTCCTCTGCCGCCAAGGGGGCGATGTCCTCGCCGGCGGTGGCGTAGGGCAGCACGCAGGGCCAGCCCTCGGCGTTCAGGGCGTACTGGCGCACCAGGGGCTGGTGGTACTCGGTGCCGTTGTCATAGCGGGTGTGGCAGACGATGTAGCGCTTCCCGTCCCGGTCGATGAGGGCGCTGTTGTGGCCGGTGGCCATGTAGGCATTCCGGAAGGAGGGCAGCAGGTAGTTGCCGGAGAGCTTCAGGCCGTAGGCGGCGTGGCCGCCCCGGCGGTTGGGCTGGGCGCCGGCCATGTCCACATACTCCCCGTCGGGGGTCTCGGAGCGGAACACCCGGATCTGGTAGCCCCCCCTGGCGGTGAGGGCGCCGTAGGACACGAAGAGGTAGTAGTACCCGGCCTCCGCGTCCCAGAGGATGTAGGGGCCCTCCATGGACTGGTGGTTGCCCCCCATCAGGTGTTTGCCGAAGTAGGGGTCCACCCGCCGGGCCTTGTCCTCCTCCGGGTGGATCACCAGGCCCGTGGCCGGGTCCAGCTCCAGCAGGAAGATGCCCCCGGACCAGCTGCCGTAGACCATCCACAGCCGGCCCTCGGCGTCGAAGAAGACGGAGGGGTCGATGGCGTTGGGCCAGCTCTTGTAGTCATAGCCCCCCGCCAGGGTGAGGTAGCGCTTGGCCGAGGCCTCGTCCACCACGTCCAGCACCCCGGCCTCCGCCAGCTGGCCCTCCTCAAAGCCGGAGCACACCAGGGCCCCCTGCCATTCGTAGGGGCCCTCCACGCTGTCCGACAGGGCGAAGCACAGGTTGGAGGCGTTGAAGGTGGAGGAGGTGCAGTAGTACATCATCCACTTCCCCATCACCGGGTTCCAGATCACGTCCGGGGCCCACACATGGGTGCCGCCGTCGTCGGTGGGGATGAGGCTGTTCCTGGCGCCGGCGTAGTCAAAGACGTGGAGGCCCTCGGCGAAGAGGTCCCCCCACACCGGGTTGTCGGCCCGGTAGCCGTTGGCGATGGCGGTCCAGCTCCGCAGGTTCGTGGACTTCGCCGCCGCCATGTGGGAGCCGAAGATGTAGTAGGTGCCGTCCGCGGCCACCACGGAGGGGTCGTGGACGGAGACGCCGGTATTCACCGAGCCGTAGGGGATGTACATCATGTCCACGGTGTAGTCCTCCTCCGCCAGGGCCGCCGGGGCCAGCAGGCAAAGCATCAGGGCCAGGGCCAGCAGTTTTCTCATGGTGTTTTCCTCTCTTTCGTGTTCCTCCGCGAAGGGGTCAGGCGGCGGCTACCGGTGCCACACACCGTTGAGAAACGCGATGCGCCGCTCCAGCCAGTGGGCCAGCTGCTCGGCGGACTCCGCCTCCGACCGGCAGGCAAAGGCCTCCCGGTTCAGCTCATAGTCCAGGGGGGACTTGTCCGCCATGTTGCTCCAGCGGGTGTAGTTCCGGGTGAAGGCGGGCTCATAGGTGCGGCTGTCGGCCCGGATCATGGCCACGGTGTCCGTCAGGGCGCCGCTGTCGTACAGGGCGGTCCACTTCTCCGCGATCAGGTTCCGGAACCAGTCCGCCTCCATCAGCACCGCCAGCCAGGGGTTGATGGCCCGGTACTTGTGGTCCACGTCGTCCACCACGTTGGCGGCGTGGAAGCCCGTGGCGTCCACACAGACGTAGCGGTTCCCCAGGGCGGAGTCGAAGTCCCAGGGGGCCTCGAAGCGCAGCTTCCCCGCTCCCCCGGGGCTCAGGTCCACGCTCATGAAGAAGCTGGACCAGTACACGTCCGGATCGCACACCAGCTCGCTCAGGAGGTACATGTCCGCCAGGGAGTTCACGTCCACCACCGCCTCCACCGCCTCCCGGGGGTTGCGGGCGGAGGGCACGGGCGTCCCCCAGCCGTCGGGCATCTCCAGGGCCGTGTCCTGACAGGCGGCGGCGTACATAATCCGGTAGGTCCCGGCGAGGAAGTCCCGGACCGCGTTCCGCTGCGCCACGCTGCGGACGCTGCTGTGGATGGTGTAGCCCACATTGTCCCGGCCGTCGGGGGCGGTGGACAGGGGGCGGAAGGGCCGGGTGGCGGCGCCGCCGGCGAAGGGGGTGAGGGGGGCGAAGTCCGCGTAGTCGATGGCGAAGGCCACCATCGGGTCCTCCAGGCGGTAGTAGCCGTCGAACTCCAGGAAGTACCCCGTCCGGGGGCCCAGCTCGTTTTTCTTGGGCTCCGGGACGCTCACCCGCCCGGGGGCGCACTCCTGCTGCTCCGCCAGGAGGTAGACCCCCCAGTACTCCCCGTTGATCTCCACCTCCACCAGGGCGCAGTCGGAGCAGTACAGCCCGTCCTCCGCCATGATCTTCCGGGCCAGGTCCAGGGCCGCCTTGTTCCGCAGCATGGACAGGTCCTTGTACTCCGCCAGCAGCACCCAGTCCTTGAAGGCCCGGCCGCCGTTGAGGCCGCACAGGGGCTGCTTCTGCTCAAAGTGGATCCGCAGGGGCTTTTTCTCATAGCTGGTGGTCCAGTTGCCCCGGACCTTCACCCGGGCGGGGGCCTGGTGGGGGGCCGTCCGGCCGTCGGGGAGGCTGCAGGTGACGCTGCAGTCCACATAGTAGGGCTCCGGGGGCATCACATAGCCGGGGGTCCAGGAGGCGATGGACCGGGCCACATTGCCCTTCACCGGGGCCGTGGCGAAGCGGGTGCCCTCCGCCGGGTCCGCGGTGGTGATGGAGATCAGGGGCACAAGCCGCGCCTCCCCGGCCTCCTCCGCCCCGGCAGTGCAGAAAACCGCCAGCAGCGCCAGCAGCACCAGCACCGCCGCCGGCGCCCATTTCTTTCCCATCTTCTCTCCCCCATCTCTTTTCGTCCGGCCTGTTTCTTCTATGTCACCATCATACCACACCCCGGCAGTTTTCGGAAGGGCCGAATCTTCTTTCCCCCGCCATGGTTGCCAAACGCCGGGGAAAATGGTATAATCTCATCAGATAACGGCGCCGGACAGGGGGAATGGGTGTGCTGCTGATCGCCGTGGTGGATGACGACCCGAGGGACGCCGGGGAACTGAAGGACTGTGTGGAGCGCTATTGCCGGGAGAATGGCCACGCGGCCATGATCCGGGTTTTTCACGACGGGCTGGACCTGATCCGCAGCACCGAGACCCACGACATCGTGTTCCTGGACATCCAGATGGGGAAGCTGGACGGCCTGGAGACCGCCCGCTTCATCCGCAAGATCAACCGGGAGAGCATCCTGATCTTCGTCACCAACATGGCCCAGTTCGCCATCAAGGGCTATGAGGTGGACGCCCTGGACTTCATCCTCAAGCCCGCCGCCATGTCCTCCATCGCCTATGTGATGGACAAGGCGGTGCGGCGGCTGGAGGGCAGCGCCAGCCCCCAGTTCTCCCTCAAGACCGCCGAGGGCACCGTCAGCCTGTCGGCGGGGGACATCACCTATGTGGAGGTCTTTGACCACAACCTGGTGTACCACACCACCCGGGGGGACTACACCGTCCGGGGCCGCCTGGGGGAGGTGCTGGAGAAACTGAACCCGGACCGCTTCGTGATGTGCAACCGCAGCTATGTGGTGAACCTGCGCCATGTCTCCAGCGTGGCGGCGGACTATCTCCTCATCGGCGACACCCGCATCTCCGTCTCCAAGTCACACCGGAAAGAACTGATGAAGCGCTTTTCCAGTTTCCTGGGGGACAGCCTATGATCAGCAACCACGACTGGATCGGCGCCTTTGACCACCGGATCTCGGCGGCCGTTGTGCTCTTTGTCCTGATGCTTCTCCTGAACACCGGCGCGCGGCGGAAGCCTTTTGCGCTGCGGGCGTTGGGGGTGCTCCTGGCCATGGCCGGGGCCAGCTGGGTGTTCCGCTCCCTCTCCGACGCCTGGCTGACGGACGTGCGCCTCCAGGGCCTGGCTTGCAGCGCCCAGATCATGACCCTCCACCTGCTGCTGGTGGGCGGGAGCTTTTTCTGCTACAAAACCAACCGGGCGGAGGCCTGGTACAACGGGCTGCTGGGCCTGACCATCCTCAAGGCGGCGTGGAACACCTTCAAGACGGGCTCCAGCCTGACCATGATGAACGGCATCGAGGCGCCCTGGGGCCGCTACAGCATCGCGGGCTCCCTGGTGTCCTACGCGGTGTATTTCAGCATGGTCCTGGTGCTTTACTTCATCTATGTGAAGCTGGTGGCGGAGCCGCCCTACCACGCGCCGGCCTACCTGATGGTCCAGCTCACCGTGGTGTTCGTCTCCCTGCAGATGGTGCTGGAATACTGCGGCCACGTCTTCACCGCCCAGCAGGACGCCGAGTTCCTCTACTACCTGTGCGCCCTGCTCTACACCCTGCTCAACTACGCCGCCATGCTCATGATCGCCCAGCTGGACTCCTTCCGCCACGAGAACCGCACCATGCACGACTTCATCAGCAACCGGATGCACTACTACGAGATGAGCCGGGAGGGCATCACGGCGCTGCAGACCGCCTGCCACGACCTGAAGCACCAGATCCGGGCCATCCGCACCGAGGCGGACGAGTTCGGGTTCCGGGCCTACCTGGACGAGCTGGAGGACGCCGTCAGCGAGTACTCCACCGTGATCGAGAGCGGCAACCCCACCGTGGACGTGGTGCTCACGGAGAAGAACATGCTCTGCTGCACCGCGAAGGTGAAGTTCACCTACATGATCGACGGCTCCCTGTTTGACTTCCTCACGGAGCGGGAGACCTACTCCCTCTTCGGCAACGCCCTGGACAACGCCCTGGAGGCGGTGACCAAGGTGGAGAACCCGGAGCAGCGGATCATCACCCTGAAGGGGAACACCCGGGGGGGCATGGTGGTGCTGCAGGTGGAGAACACCTACACGGGGGAGATGCATTTGTCCGGCGACGTCCTGCCCCGGACCACCAAGACCGGCTCGGGCCACGGCTTCGGCCTGCGCTCCATCAGCCGCATCGCCGAGAAGTACGGCGGCACCATGTCCCTGCGCACCGAGGGGGACGTGTTCAAGCTCACGGTGGTGATGCATCCGGGGAAGGCATAACCCCGGCGGTCCGTGCCATTCACGCCGCTTTTCTGTCGTGAACGGCCGGATCCGTGCTTTACGGTCCTTTGAAGGGTGTTCGTGCCAAACACCTTTTTTCTTGTTCCCGCCTGTGTTATGATGGCATTACGGAAAAAGGGCGGCTGTGCGGCGCTGCCCGTCACCCATCCCACCGAGAAAAGGAGAATGCACATGAAACGGATCATCTGTCTGCTTGTGACCCTGGCCATGCTGCTGTCCCTGGTCCCCGCCTCCCTGGCGGAGGGCGAGGGCGACAGCTACATTGCGGCCCCCTATGATCCCGCCGCGGTGGATCCCACCGCCACCTATCTGGAGCCCGCCTTCTATGAGAACGAGGGCGGCCCCACCATCGGCGTCACCACCGTGGGCGTCCTGGTGGTGGACGGCAAGTATTTCAAGGACCTGAACAACAACAAGGAACTGGATCCCGCCGAGGACTGGCGCCTGGACGCCCGGGAGCGGGCCACGGACCTGGTGAGCAAGCTGTCCCTGGAGGACCAGGCCGGCTTCCTCTTCAACGCCCTGGCCATCACCCCCGGCGTGCCGAAGCTGGACATGGCCAAGAATGAGGACGGCACCATCAACCCCGCCGCCATCGTCACCATGGTGGCCCCGGGCGAGGAGTCCAAGAACGCCTACTCCAACAGCTTCGCGGGCCTTGACTCCGTCGTGATCAACGAGCAGAAGGTCCGGGCGGGCGTCTACCGCGGCGGCCTGAACTTCGACGCCTCCATGGTGGCCCTGTACAACAACGTGGTCACCGAGATGGCCGAGGCCGACGCCGCCCAGCGGGGCGTGCCCGCCATCCCCATGACCATCATCTCCAACCCCATCGCCGCCGGCTTCCCGGACGCCCCCGGCCTGGCCGCTGCCGCCATGGGCGACGGCAACTTTGACGCCATCCGCGAGTATGCGGAGGTGGACCGCCAGATGTGGGTGGCCCAGGGCATCAACGCCATGTACGGCCCCCAGGTGGACCTGGTGACCGACCCCCGCTGGCCCCGGAACCTGGAGACCTTCTGCGAGCGTCCTGAGATCACCGCCGGCATCATCACCGCCCTGGTGGACGGCTATCACATGGGCATCGACGGCCTGAAGCCCGGCGCTGTGGCCCTCTCCGTGAAGCACTTCCCCGGCGACGGCTCCGCCGAGAACGGCTTTGAGTCCCACACCGCCCAGGGCCAGTGGCGCCTCTATCCCACCGAGGGCTCCCTGGAGAAGTACCACCTGGTGGCCTTCCAGGCCGCCATCGACGCCAAGTGCGGCTCCATCATGCCCTGCTACTCCCGGGATACCAAGGACACCCGCTCCGTGCCCCAGTCCTACCGCGGCCACGTGGTGGAGCCCCAGGAGCTGGGTTCCGCCTACAACAAGGAGATCATCACCACCCTGCTGCGGGACGTCATGGGCTTTGACGGCTATGTGAACACCGACTCCGGCATCGTCACCGGCCAGACCTTCGGCGTGGAAGACCTGAGCATGACCGAGCGCTATGCCCTGCTCATCTCCGCCGGCAGCGACGCCATCGGCTCCGGCCTGCGCACCGACCTGGTCATCGAGGCCGTGAACACCGGCGTCCTGGCCAAGGAGGACCTGGACCGCGCCAACATCAACCGTGCCACCGCCATCTTCCAGCAGGGCCGCTTCGACAACCCCTATCTGGACTATGCCAAGGCCGACGAGGTCCGCGCCACCAACCTGAAGACCGCCGCGGGCCAGGCCCAGGCCCTGCACCAGAAGGCCGTGGTGCTCATGAAGAACCATGAGAACACCCTGCCCCTGGCGCCCAACGCGGGCACCAAGCTCTTCATCGCCTCCTACACCGGCACCGGCGAGGACGAGGACACCCTGGCTGCCCTGACCGAGCTCTTCACTGCCCAGGGCTTCGAGGTGGTGGACAAGGCCAAGGACGCCGAGGTTGCCTACTTCTATGTGCAGCCCAAGGCCACCAACTCCACCAACGGCTCCGCCTCCGAGGGCGTGCTGAGCCTGGTTGAGGACTACACCGTGGACGAGCGGGAGATGTCCGGCGGCGGCGGCGGCTTCGGCCAGGGCGTCACTGCCTCCCAGAAGAAGACCGGCGAGAAGATCGAGGTCACCACGGTGGCTGACATCGACAAGCTGGTCAAGGCCGCGGAGACCGTCCACGGCAACGGCGGCAAGGTGGTGGCCACCATCGTGTGCACCTCCCCCTGGATCCTGACCAACCTGGAGCCCTACTGCGACGCCCTGCTGGCCCAGTACACCACCTCCCCCGCCTCCGTGGGCAATGCCCGCAGCGCCCAGGTGGGTGCCATTGTGGGCGCCTTCAAGCCCACCGGCAAGCTGGCGGTCACCATGGTCTCCTGCGAGGAGGTCATCGGCCTGACCTATGTGGAGAACGAGGACGGCACCTATCTGGAGACCTCCGCCTCCCCCAACGACGTGCCCGGCTATGACAAGGATCAGTACATCGATCCCGCCATCCTGCAGAATGTGCCCGGCGGCCACTACGCCTACCAGGATGCGGACGGCAACTACTACTGGTCCGGCTTCGGTCTCACCTACTGAGACCCCGACCCCGCGTGAATCCAAGGGAGCCCGCCGCCCGGCGGGCTCCCGTTTTTCCCGGACAGAAGGAGGAAACCCATGGAGCAGCTGACCCTCATGGATGACGGCATCCGGCTCAGCGCCGTGCTGGAGCGCCCCGGGACAGCCCCGAGCCCCCTGGTGATCGTCCTCCACGGCTTCACCAGCAGCAAGGACAGGCCCCACACCCTGGCCGCCTGCCGGGCCATGAGGGAGGCGGGCTTTGCCACCCTGCGCTTCGACCTGTACGGCCACGGCGGGAGCGGCGGCGCCTTCCGGGATCACACCCTCCACAAGTGGATCTCCAACACCCTTTCCGTGCTGCACGCGGCCGAAAAGATGGATTTTGTCACGGAGATCTGGCTCTCCGGCCACTCCCAGGGCGGGCTGACAGCGGCGCTGGTGGGGGGCATGGCCCCGGACCTGGTCCGCGGCCTGATCCTGCGGGCCCCGGCCTTCATGATCCCCCGGAGCGCCCGGGAGGGCAGCCTGCTGGGTTTCCGCTTTGATCCCCTGCGGATCCCCGACAAGGTCGACGTCATAAAGGGCCTGACCCTGTCGGGGGACTATATCCGGGTGGCCCAGACCGTCCACGCGGAGGAGGCCATGGACCGCTTCCCGGGGCCGGTGCTGATTCTCCAGGGGGATCAGGACGACCTGGTGCCCCCGGCGGAGGCCCGGGCCTCCGCCACCCGCTACCGCTGCGGCCATCTGGCCATGATCCCCGGGGAGACCCACCACTTCGACCGCTTCCCGGCGCAGATGGAGGCCCTCATCCGGGACTGGCTGGCGCAGCAGAAAAACGCTGACGACCCCGGGAATCCCTGATGGCGCACAGACTGCCCCCCGCGGCTGGGGGGCTTTTTGATAGGGTGGGCGGGGAACCTCATCCACCGCAAACGGTCCCCCTTCCCCTCCCAGGGGAAGGTGTCCGTGCCTGCACGGACGGATGAGGTCGCCCCCCGCGTCCGGTTGAGGCCGCCCCCCCTTTTTTCCGTTTTCCCTTGCACATGGGGGCGAGTTGGGGTATAACGCTACGGTATCCGCAAAGGGAAAGATACAGAACAGGAGAGATATACCATGCGTAAAACGGCTTTTCTGGCCCTTCTGCTGGCGGCCTGCCTTCTGCTGAGCAGCTGCTCCCTGATCGTCAAGGACATGGCGGTGGACGCCGCCACCGAGGTGGTCAAGGTCAACGGGGTCGCCATCACCAAGGGAGAGATCAACGCGCAGGTGACGGATTATCTGGCCTATCTGCAGCGGTATTATCAGTACTACGGCCAGGCAATGGACATCACCGACAAGACGCTGGTCGCCTCCGCCCGGGAGGAAGTGGTGAACGGCATGATCCAGCAGGAGGTGGTCCGCCAGAAGCAGGCGGAGCTCCTGGGGGACGTGAGCGCCATCCAGCTCACCGAGGAGGAGAAGGCCGAGGCCGCCGCCGAGTGGCAGCAGAACTATGACCTGATCCAGCGGGTGATGTTTGCCGACACCGAGCTCACCGGCGATGAACTGGACGCGGCCATCCGCCAGTCTGTGCAGGACAACCTGGGCCTCACCGAGGAGAGCGTGTACACCACCGCCCTGAACGACAAGATTGACCACGCCTTCCGGGACATCGTCTGCAAGGACGTCACCGTGAGCGACGACGAGGTGCAGGCGGAGTTCACCCGGCTGGCCGACGCCGACAAGGCCAAGTATGAGGGCGACCTGAGCGCCTACGGCACGGCGGTGAACGGCGACAGCGAGGACACCCTGTACTACCGCCCCGCCGGCTACCGCATGGTGCGGCAGATCCTCATCAAATACACCGCCGAGGACCAGGCCATCCTGGACAGCCTCCAGAGCCGGATCTCCGCGGAGGACGCCACCATCTCCAGCCTCACCACCCAGCTCACCAACGCCGGCGTGACGGACGTGGACGCCCTGGTGAACCAGGTGACCGTGGACCTGGGGGACAGCGCCGCCCTGAAGCAGCCCGAGACCCCCTCCGGCTACGCCACCGTGACGGACCTGGTGGTGGCGGACGTGCAGTCTGCCTTCCCGGCGGACACCGACGAGACCACCGCCCAGAACGCCCGGAGCCTGGCGGAGGCCAAGGCCCGGAAGGCCGGCTATGAGGCGGCCCTGACGGAGGCCACCCAGGCGGCCCTGAGCCACATCAAGGAGAAGGCCGACACCGTGGTGGAGGCGGCCCGGGGCGGCTATGACTGGAACGAGCTGGTGGCCCAGTACAACGAGGATCCCGGCATGATGGCGGGGGCCTCCCACGCGGAGACGGGCTACGCCGTGTGCGAGAACATGTCCGGTTTCGACGCGGCCTTCACCGCCGCGGCCATGGGCCTGGAGAAGGTGGGGGACGTGAGCGATCCCGCCGCCGGCCTCTACGGCTACTACATCATCCGCTACGAGTCCGACGTGGCCGAGGGCCCGGTGGAGCTGACCCAGGAGATCCGGGACGACCTCCACGGGGACCTGCTGAGCACCAAGCAGGACGAGTACTACAACCAGCAGGTCACCGAGTGGGTGAACGCCGCCACGGTGGAGAAGCACCTGGACTGGCTCAACGACTGATCCCCCACCCGCTGGGGCATTCCCCGGGCAGCCGACGGTCCTCCGCCGGCCCCGGGGGTTTTCTTTTCCGGCGCCGCGCTTGCATCGGCGGGGGAAAAGGCTTACAATAGAGGAAGCGGGACAGGCCCGGCATCGGGCTGTCCCCAGGCAAACGGAGGCGGAACACCATGATGAAATCCTATGCGGAGGAGCTTACCCTGAAAACCCGGGACTGCGACCTCACCGGCGCCTGGCGGCCGGGGGCCCTGCTGGAGGCCATGCAGGAGACGGCCACCACCCACGCGGAGCTGCTGGGGGTGGGGCGCCACGCCCTGCTGAACCAGGGCCTGGCCTGGGTGGTCACCCGGCTGGAGCTGGAGATGGACCGCTACCCCCTGCTGCAGCAGCGGGTGACGGTGGAGACCTGGCCCATGCCCATGCGGCGGTGGTTCTTCCCCCGCTATTTTGTCTGCCGGGACGAGGCCGGGCAGGAGATCGGCCGGGCGGCCACCCTCTGGGTGCTGCTGAACCTGGACAGCCGCCAGATGGCGCGCTCCGAGTCCGTGGCAGCCCTGATGCCGGACAACCGGGACCTGCCGGCGCCCCTGGGCCTGCCCGCCCCGGTGACGGAGGTCTCCGGCACCCTGCAGGAGGGGCTGATCCGCCCCGCCTACACCGACCTGGACCCCAACTGCCATGTGAACAACGCCCGCTATGCCGACTGGGCCTGCAACGCCCTGGGGGCCGAGACCCTGGGCCGGCAGGAGCTCTCCCACCTGGTGATCTCCTTCGCCCACGAGGTGCGCCTCGGGGACGAGATTCACACGGAGCTGAGGCAGCTGGACGGCGCCTTCTCCTTCAGCGGCTTCCGGGGGGACGTGCGCTGCTTCGACGTGGGCGGCACCCTGCGCCCCCGGCAGGGCGGCGTGGCGCGGTGACCCGGGACAGAAAGGAATGTGAGAGATGCCCATCACCTATGTGTGCGGACACCGGAACCCGGACACCGACTCCATCGTCGCGGCCATGGCCTACGCCGGGCTGCGCAAGGCCCTGGGGGACGACAGCTATGTGCCGGTGCGCCTGGGCCACCTGAACGACGAGACCGCCTTCCTGCTGCGGCGCTTCGGGGCGGAGGCCCCCCAGCGTCTCACCACCGTCCGCACCCAGGTGCGGGACCTGGACATCGACCGGCCCCCCAAGCTGGACCCCGGGGTGCCCGTGAGCCGGGCCTGGGAGATGATGCAGGAGAACCCCGCCTGGTCCATCCTGCCGGTGGTGCGGGAGGACGGCACCCTCTTCGGCATGGTCACCACGGGGCGCATCGCGGAGCACGACATGCGGGGCATCCTGGACCCCACCCTCCGGGAGACCCCCATCTTCAACGTGCTCTCCGCCCTGGAGGGCCACATCCTCAACGCCAACGACGACGCCTTCGAGACCATGGCGGGGGAGGTCACCATCGCCATGCCCGCCCCCGGGGAGAGCCTGCGGGGCGTGAAGGAGGACAGCATCGTCCTGTGCGGCGACCGGGAGGAGGTGGTGGCCCAGGCCCTGGCCCTGGGGGTGAAGTGCATCATCCTGTGCCAGAGCAGCCTGGCGGAGCGCTACAGCGGCCTGGACTCCCCCACCTGCGTCATCGCCACCCCCTTCGACGCCTGGCGGGCGGGGCGGATGCTCTTCCAGGCCATCCCCGTGCGCCTGGTGGCCCACGTGGACAGCGTGGTGTGCTTCCACCTGGACGACTTCCTGGACGACGTCCGGGAGACGGTGATGCAGCACCGCTACCGCTCCTTCCCCGTGCTGGACGAGGCGGACCGGGTGGTGGGCACCCTCACCCGCTACCACCTGATCCGCCCCAACCGCAAGCGGGTGGTGCTGGTGGACCACAATGAGAAGGCCCAGTCCGTGCCGGGGCTGGAGCAGGCGGAGATCGCCGGGATCATCGACCACCACCGGCTGGGGGACGTGGAGACGGGGTATCCGGTCTTTGTGCGCAACGAGCCGGTGGGCTCCTCCAACACCATCATCGCCACCATGTACCAGGAGGCGGGGCTCCTGCCCGGGGAGCGGCTGGCGGGGCTCATGGCCGCCGCCATCGTCAGCGACACGGTGATGTTCAAGTCCCCCACCACCACCCCCCGGGACCGGCGGATGGCGGAGCGCCTGGCCCGGATCGCCGGGCTGGACCTGGACGCGCTGGGGAAGGAGATCTTCTCCGTCTCCACCGCCGACAAGCCCGCGGCGGACCTGCTGCGCACCGACTTCAAGGACTTCCACATCGCCGGCCACACCCTGGCCATCAGCCAGATCACCACCACCGACTCCGCCGCCATGCTGGCCCGCCGGGAGGAGTTCCTGGAGGCCATGGCCCAGGTGAAGGAGAAGGGCGGCTACGACATGGCCCTGCTGATGCTCACCGACGTGCTGCGGGAGGGCACGGAGCTGCTCTTCCTGGGGGACGGGGAGGTCATCCGCCAGGCCTTCAGCCTCCAGGAGGCCAGCCCCGGGGGCGTCTTCCTCAAGGGGGTTGTCTCCCGGAAAAAACAGGTGGTGCCCGCCCTGGCCCTGCTCTGGGGCTGAGCGACCCGGACCCGGGCGGCCCTCCGGGGCCCCCATCATCCCCCATCACGCTGTCAAGGAGGCGTTTTTCGTGGCCCTGATCGAATGCAAACACTGCGGAGAGCTGGTGGACGAGGCGGAAGCCTGCTGTCCCCGCTGCGGCGCGCCGGTGAAGCCCGCCCGGAGCAATGCCCGCCAGGCCCTGTTCATCGCCCTGGGGCTGGTGCTGGTGGCGGCGCTGGTGCTGGGTTTCGCTTTGGGCCGGAAGCCCCAGGCGGCCCCGTCGGCGGCCCCTTCCCAGCTGGATACCCGCTCCGACGGCGCCCGTTCTTCCACTTCTTCCACTTCTTCCTCTTCCTCCTCCGGCTCGAACTACAGCAGCTACGGCAGCCGGAACACCGCCCTGGGCCGGGCCCAGTCCTACCTGCGGATGAACTCCGGCTTCTCCCGGGAGCGGCTCATCAAGCAGCTGGAGTACGAGGGTTTCTCCCATTCGGAGGCCGCCCGGGCCGCCGACGCCGCCGGGGCCGACTGGAACAGCGAGGCCCTGAAGAAGGCGAAGAGCTATCTGCGCATGAACTCCGGCTTCTCCGACAAGAGCCTCCGGAAGCAGCTGGCCTACGAGGAATTCACCGACAGCCAGATCAACTATGCCCTGCGCCTGTGCGGCGCGGACTGGAACCAGGAGGCCGCCAAGAAGGCGAAGTCCTACCTCCGTTCCAACGCCGGCATGACCCGGGCCCGGCTGCAGCGCCAGCTGGAGTACGAGGGCTTCACCGCCGCCCAGGTGGCCTACGGCCTCTCCCACTGCGGCAAGAGCTGGTGAGGACAGCAAAAAACCGCCCCGGCGAAGGGCCGGAGCGGGGGAACAGGCGGGCGGGCCTCAGGCCTGCGCCGCTTTTTCGATGGCGCGGATCCGCTGGCTCAGGGTGGGGTGGGAGTACTCCAGCTTCACCAGCAGGGGGGAGGGGGCCAGGTCGGCGAAATCCTTCCGGGCCAGCTTCTTCAGGCCGGAGACCAGGGCGGCGCCGTAGCCCTCCTGCACCGCCTGGGCGTCCGCCCGGTACTCCGCCCGCCGGGACACTCCGTTCACCACCAGCCCGAAGAGGGGCGACAGCAGCCCGAAGGCCACGTTCATGATCAGCAGCAGGGCGAAGCCATAGTTGATCTCCCCGAAGCCGAAGGCCGCGAACACCGGCGGGCGCAGGATCAGCCAGGCCAGGACGCCCATGGCCAGCATCTGGACGAAGGTGAGGATCTGGCGCTTGAGGGTGTCCCGGTGCAGGCCGTGGCCCATCTCGTGGGCGAAGACGGCGCAGATCTCCTCCGTGTCCATGGTCTCCAGCAGGGTGTCGTAGAGCACGATGGTCTTCATCCGGCCGAAGCCGCTGAAATAGGCGTTGGCCTTGGTGGAGCGGCGGGAGGCGTCCATGACCCGGATGGCCCGGACCCGGTAGCCCCGCTTCTCCAAGAGGGCGGTGAGCTGCTCCTTCAGCGCCCCCTCCGGCAGGGGCGTGAATTTATTGAAGATCCGGCTGAAGAAGGGGTAGAGGAAGGAGAAGAGCAGCATGAAGAGGGTCATGGCCCCGGCGAAGGCCGGGATCAGTCCCTCCCCCAGCCACTGGTGCAGCAGCATCAGCAGGCAGCCCACCCCCGTCATGAGCCCCACGCCGATCACCAGCTCCTTCACCTGGTCCAGCCAGAAGGTTTTCACGCTGGTGCGGTTGAAGCCGTACTTCTCCTCGATGCCCATGGTGTTGTGGTACACGAAGGGCAGCTCCGCCAGCCCCGCCGCCGCCGCGTTCAGCAGCAGCACGGCAAAGATCCGGGTGACGGGGTTGGCGGGGAAGAGGCCGGCAAAGGCGGCGTAGGCGTCGGTGAGGATCAGCGCCAGCTCCACGGCGAACACGGCGGTGCCCCGGGCCATGGCCAGGCGGCTCTTCTCCAGGTGGTAGGCCTTCCAGCGGGCATATGTCTCCGGGTCGTAGACGTCCCGGACGTTCTCCGGCACGGGGTTTCCGGCGGAGCGCAGGCGGATGGCGCCCAGCAGCAGCTCCCAGAGCCACACCGCGGTCATCACGGCGGCCACCATGGCCTTGTAGGGCATGAGGATCAGCTCCTCTCTTATTATGTAACAGGACACCGCCATGATACACCCCCGCCGGGCGGCGTGTCAACGGCTGGCAAGGCCGTGGGCGGGGCACAGGCGGTGGATTTCCCGGGGGATTTGTTGTAGAATGGAAGGGAGGGGGGAGCGCCCATGGCATATGATGCGGCGGCGGACACAGCGGCCCTGCAGGCCCTGGTGGACCGGAGCCGGCGGCTGGCCTTTTTCGGCGGGGCGGGGGTGTCCACGGAGAGCGGCATCCCGGACTTCCGCTCCGGGGCGGGGCTCCTGGCCGGGGAGGGGGCGGCGGGCTTCCCCCCGGAGCAGGTGCTCAGCGAGGCTTTCTTCTGGCGCCACACGGAGGCCTTCTTCCGCTGGTACCGGCAGCACATGCTCTTCCCGGAGGCCCGGCCCAACGCCGCCCACCGGACCCTGGCGGCCCTGGAGCGCTGCGGGAAACTCCGGGGGCTGGTGACCCAGAACGTGGACGGCCTCCACCGCCTGGCCGGCAGCCGCGCCCTCTATGAGCTCCACGGCACGGTGATGGAGAACGAGTGCCTGGAGTGCGGGGCGGAGTATGGCCTCAGCTGGCTGCTGGCGGCGGAGACGGTGCCCCGGTGCCCGGTGTGCGGCGGGGTGGTGAAGCCCCGGGTGGTGCTCTACGGGGAGCCCCTCAATGAGTATGTCATGCGGGGCGCCGCCCGGGAGATCGCCTCCTGCGACACCCTGGTGGTGGCGGGGACCAGCCTGTCGGTGGCGCCGGCGGCCTCCCTCACGGACCGCTTCCAGGGCCGGGCCCTGGTGGTGATCAACCGCACCCCCACCCCCCTGGACGGCCGCGCCACCCTGGTGATCCGGGGGGACGTGGCCCGGGTGCTGGGGGCCCTGGCCGTCCCGGGGGCCTGAATTCCCCGCCCGATCCCGGCAGAAGGGCCGTCCGGTCGGCTTTTCCACCGGATTGTCGATTGACAGAAGCCCGCAAATGGGGTATCATGGACCAATTCCATACAGACCCGGACGGACAGGAGGAGGAGCTGCCATGGCGTACTACTATCCGGAACCCAGCCACACCTTCAGTGAGTATCTGCTGATCCCCGGCTACACCTCGGAGGACTGCGTGCCGCAGAACGTTTCCCTGCGCACCGCCCTGACCCGCTACCGCAAGGGCCAGGAGGAGCCGGCCATCTCCCTGAACATCCCGCTGGTGAGCGCCATCATGCAGTCGGTCTCCGACGACCGCCTGGCCATCGCCCTGGCCCGGGAGGGCGGCATCTCCTTCATCTACGGCGCCCAGACCATCGAGAGCGAGGCTGCCATGGTGGCCCGGGTGAAGGGCTACAAGGCGGGCTTTGTGGTCTCCGCCTCCAACCTCACCCCGGACAACACCCTCCGGGACGTGCTGGACCTGAAGGCGAAGAACGGGTTCTCCACCGTGGCCATCACCGAGGACGGCACCGCCACGGGGCGGCTCCTGGGCATCGTGTCCAGCCGGGACTACCGGGTGAGCCGCATGAGCCCCGACACCCCCGTGCGCTCCTTCATGACCCCCCTGGAGAAGCTGGTCACCGCCCCCGCCGAGACCTCCCTGCGGGAGGCCAACGACATCATCTGGGACCACAAGCTCAACTCCCTGCCCATCGTGGACAAGGACGGCCGCCTGATGTACTTCGTCTTCCGGAAGGACTACGCCTCCCACAAGGAGAACCCCCTGGAGCTGCTGGACGCGAAGAAGCGCTACCTGGTGGGCGCGGGCATCAACACCCGGGACTATGAGGAGCGGATCCCCGCCCTGCTGGCCGCCGGCGCGGACGTGCTGTGCATCGACTCCTCCGAGGGCTACACCTGCTGGCAGGGGAAGGTCCTGGCCTGGGTGCGGGAGAAGTACGGCGACGCGGTGAAGATCGGCGCGGGCAACGTGGTGGACCGGGACGGCTTCCTCTTCCTGGCCCGGGCGGGCGCTGATTTCGTGAAGGTGGGCATCGGCGGCGGCTCCATCTGCATCACCCGGGAGACCAAGGGCATCGGCCGGGGCCAGGCCACGGCCCTCATCGAGGTGGCCCAGGCTCGGGACGACTATTTCCGGGAGACGGGGATCTACATCCCCATCTGCTCCGACGGCGGCATTGTGCACGACTACCACATGACCCTGGCCCTGGCCATGGGCGCGGACTTCCTGATGATGGGCCGCTATTTCGCCCGCTTCGACGAGAGCCCCAGCGCCAAGGTGATGGTCAACGGCGTCTATATGAAGGAATACTGGGGCGAGGGCTCCAACCGCGCCCGGAACTGGCAGCGCTATGACCTGGGCGGCACCGGCAAGCTCTCCTTCGAGGAGGGCGTGGACAGCTATGTGGTCTACGCCGGCCCCCTCCACGACAACGTGGAGATCAGCCTGTACAAGGTGAAGAGCACCATGTGCAACGTGGGCGTCACCAACCTGCAGGACCTGCGGGACAAGGCCCGGCTGACCCTGGTCTCCGCCACCTCCATCGTGGAGGGCGGCTACCACGACGTGACCCTGCGCTCCGCCTCCACCCCCAGCCGGTAAACCCACGCTGATCACCCCATCCCCCGCCTGGACCGGCAAGGTTCCGGCGGGGGTTTGTCTGCAGGAGGCCCCATGGACATTGACTATCTGCTGACCCTCCAGGAATTCCGGGGGAGCACGGGGGACGCCCTGACCCCGCTCATGGAGCTGATCTCCCTCTCTGCCGTCTCCCTGCTGATCGCCCTGCCCGCCCTGGTCTACTGGGCGGTGGACAAGCGGGACGGCCTCTACGCCCTCTCCGCCTACATCCTGTGCGCCGCGGTGAACACCCTGGTGAAGCTCACCGCCTGCGTGATCCGCCCCTGGCTCCGGGATCCCCGGGTGATCCCCGCCGGCAGCGCCATCGCCACCGCCACGGGCTACTCCTTCCCCTCCGGCCACACCGCCGCCGCCGGGTCCATCTACGGCGCCCTGGCCCTCACCGCCGGGAAAAAACGCCGGTGGGCCGCCTGGCTCTGCCTGACCCTGCTGCTCCTCACCGCCTTCTCCCGGAACTACCTGGGGGTGCACACCCCCCAGGACGTGGCGGCGGCCCTGGGGCTGGCGGCCCTGGCGCTGCTGGCGGTGACGGGGGTCTTCCGGTATCTGGCGCGCCACCCGGAGCGGGAGAACCGGGTGCTGCTCCTGGTCTTCCTGGCGGGCTGGGCGGGGATCGCCTACATCAGCCTGAAGCCCTACCCCCTGGTGACCGCGGGGGACGAGCTGCTGGTGGACCCCCGGGTGATGATGGTGGACGGCTACGGCGACCTGGGCCTGCTGATCGCCCTGCCCGTGGCCCGGTGGATCGAGAAGACCCGGGTGCGCTTCCGCCCCACGGGCCTGCGGGGCCGGGGGCTGGCGGTCTCCCTTCTGGGCCTGGTGCCCCTGGCGGGGATCTTTCTGGGCCTGCGCCGCCCCCTCTCCGGCCTGCTGGGCCCCCACTGGGGCCGCTTCGCCGTGTCCGTCCTCATGGTGCTCTTCGCCGTGGCCCTCTGGCCCATGGTGATCCGGCGGACGGAGAAGCGGATGTGAAACACAAAAAACCTCCCCGGTCCGGCCGGGGAGGACGCACCCCTCCTCAGTTGATGCTGAAGGTGTGCTCGCCGAAGATGCAGTCGTTCACATAGAGGCGGTAGGTGTAACGGCCCGCGGGGATGCCATCCTTGTTGTTCACCAGCCAGACCCAGGCGTCCCGGAAGTCCACTGTCTCCCAGTAGGCGTTGTCCCAGGAGCGGGGGATGCGGCAGTCCTCCAGCACGCTGAAGAGCAGCGGCTCGCCGTTGGGCAGGAAGAGCACCATCCGGGCGGTGAAGAGGAAGTCGCTGGCGTGGCGGCCCACGGTCATCTTGATGGTGGCGCCGAAGAGCTGGCTCATGTAGTTCCGGTTCATCTCGTTGGCGCTGAAGCTGGTGACGGTGCTGGAGCGGTTGTTCTTCCGGGTGCGGAGGGAGACGGTGAGCCGGGTGCCGGAGAACTCGGTGAAGACCCGGCGGGGGGTGGCGTAGTCATACCAGGTCTGGTTCCCCTCCGCGTCGGAGAGGATCAGCCAGTAGTGCTCCCCGGGCACCAGGTCCTCCTTCAGGTCCACAGTGGTGGAGTAGTAGTTCTCCACGGCGTTCCACAGCGTCACGTCGGAGCCCATGTTGTGGTTCCCGTTCACATACCAGGTGTAGTTCAGCTTGTAGGGCGCCTTGCCGCCGGTCCAGGAGATGGTGAAGGAGCCGTCGGTGTTCAGCTCCGCCCGCTCGATCTGCAGGCCGGAGGCGGCGGGGGCGGCGGGGGCCGGGGCCGTGCCGGTGCCGGTGCCAGTGCCCACGTTGTCGGGCTTGCGGGTGCCGCACTGGGGGCAGAAGTTGCCGTCGCACTTGGTGCCGCACTCCGGGCAGTACCAGGTGTCCGCCACGGCGCCCACGCAGCCCAGGAGCAGGATGAGGGTCAGGAAAAGCGCTGCCATTCTCTTCATGTTTTTCTCCTCCTTTGGAAGGGATATTCCGGGAAACGGGTATTCCAGGCAACAGAATCATCTGGCAGCATATTAGCAGATTCCCCGGGAAAAAGCAACCGGAACCCATGATTTGGAAACAGGAGGCCGAGGCACATGGCATGGACACTGGCGGAATGGATCTGCACCGCCCTGGGGGCGGCGGCGGTGGTGCTGCTGAGCATCCTGCTTTACCGGCAGGGGCGGGCGGAGAAAGCCCGGCGCCGGGGGGAGACGCGGCTGGAGGAGCTGCTGAACCAGATCGCCGACGAGACCCTGGACAGCGTGGAGGGCCAGGCCGGGGAGGTCCGGTCGGACCTGCGGGAGAGCGCCGCCGGCCTCACCACCCTCCAGAGCCAGCTCAGCCAGGCCCAGCAGGCCCAGCTCTCCGGCATGCTCACCACCCTGGGCCAGCTGGACAGCCGCATGGAGCTGCTGCGCCAGGCCCTCACCGGGGACCTCACCCGCCTCCGGGAGGAGAACCAGCGCCAGCTGACGGAGATGCGCCAGACCGTGGACGACAAGCTCAGCGCGGCCCTGGACAAGCGGCTCCAGGCCAGCTTCCAGCAGGTGTCGGAGCGGCTGGAGCAGGTGTGGCGCGGCATCGGGGAGATGCAGAGCATCGCGGCGGGGGTGGGGGACCTGAAGCGGGTCCTCACCAACGTGAAAACCCGGGGCATCTGGGGGGAGATGCAGCTGGGGAGCCTGCTGGGGGAGATCCTCTCCCCGGGGCAGTATGAGGCCAATGTGTGCGTGGTGCCGGGGAGCCAGGAGCGGGTGGAGTACGCCATCCGCCTGCCCGGGCAGGAGGGCGGCCAGCTGTGGCTGCCTATCGACAGCAAGTTCCCCCAGGAGGACTACACCCGGCTGCAGGCGGCGGTGGAGGCGGGGGACGCCGCCGGGGCGGAGGCCTACCGCAAGGCCCTGCGCCAGCGCCTGAAGACCGAGGCGAAGCGCATCGCGTCCAAATACATCGTGCCCCCCTGCTCCACCGACTTCGCGGTGATGTTCCTGCCGGTGGAGGGCCTCTACGCCGAGGCCGTCCGGGACGGCAGCCTCATGGAGGAGCTCCAGCGGGAATACCGGGTGGTGATGGCCGGCCCCGCCACCTTCGCCGCCCTGCTCAACGCCTTGCAGATGGGCTTCCGCACCCTGGCCATCCAGCAGCGCTCCGGGGAGATCTGGCAGCTGCTGACAGAGGTGAAGGGGGACTTCGCGGGCTTCGCGGAGGTGCTGGAGAAGACCCGCCAGCGCCTGGCCCAGGCCACGGAGACCATCGACACCGCCGTCACCCGCACCCGGGGCATCCAGCGCCGCCTCTCCGGGGTGGAGGGGAAGCTGGAGGAGTGAATGGCAGCGGATGAATCAACAGCAGCGCTGAATACTGCCTGATCCCAAACCATTCCCAATCATCCGGCGAATGACTCCTTTTCCATCAATGCGCCAGAGCATCAGTCCTCTTGCATTCTATCATTATCCATGATACCATTAATCAAATGATTGCTTTCCCTTGTGCATGTATCAAATATAAGCAACACATAAAAAAGAATGAAAGCGGTGATTTGATGCGTTCTGCGTTTGGATTGGTTGGTGTTCTGATGATGGTTCTCGTTTTTCTCATTATACCAAGCCATAATGGAGAAGCGGGTACTTTGGACACAGAAACAACAGAATACTCGATCTTTAATGGTCGTGTGACAATTCCTATACCCAATAACTATCATGTTTTAACCAGGGATCCGGAAGTGCTCGAAGCATTCACAAACAATACAGGCTATACGATGGAGAGCGCCACGAATCAGCTCGATTCGCATAATACCGAATTGTACGCGGAAGACAGAGATGGAATCTCTATGATAACGGTATCTCAGCTTGACTTATCCGAGATGGAAGTAACGAATTACTCGACAATGAGCGATGCTGCTATACTTGCATTTGGCAGGATATTCCAATATGCACTTCAAGGAGCAGGGACAGAAACCGATCATTATGAGATTTATTCAAATTCCAATGGTAAGTACATCGTCTTCTATTCTGTTGATACCAGGATTAATCATAAACGCTATATTTTCCAAACAGTAATCAACTCAACATCCTATTTGTTCCTGTTCTCAGTTGAGAATAGTCAAGATCAGATTCTCTATGAGTTCTTTTTCAAGCATGTACTAGATGGAGTTCGATACAATATACAGGTCAATAATAAAGTGGAATGCGTGATTCCTGAAGCAGGAATGAGTATCAGTATCCCTCAATCTTTTTCAATCACTCAGAAGAAAAATGATGGTGATGTAATATCAAATAACGAAAAGGTATATCTTTCTGCATCTGGGCCACATAAGTTGGTACTTGATGTGACAGTCGTTGACATTGGTTCGCCCACCTTTAATCTCCATGACTTTTCCAATGAAGAAATTAACGAAGAGGCTGATAGTTTTTTATCGCCTTCCGATAATGAAAGCTTCGGTGTCCAGGATAAGGCTATTCTCGAATCTGGTGGAGTTAAGTACATCGTCTATGCTCGTTCTCCCAAAGCTACTTTGAAAACACATATTTACTCTTTTATAACTGTGGTTAATGGGAAGATGGTTTCACTACATTTCTACTCCTATGCCGACTCTCGTGAGTCAAAACAGCTTATACAGGAAATAATGAATAGTGTGGTCTTTGCCAAATAGCAGCTGCATACATACCCCCACCGCCAGTGGTCCCCTCCCCTTTCATGGGCTGCTTTGCGTCACTTTAAACCCCTTGTCTCCCCTGAAAGGGGAGATGTCCCCGCAGGGACAGAGGGGTTTTTCTCGTGGAGCACCCCGGGGGTTACCCTCCCCCGATTACACCGCCGCGGGGTTACCCCTCAGTCGCCCGCAAGCGGTCGACAGCTCCCCTTTCAGGGGAGCCTTTTGGTTAGTGAAGCTGGGGGGGTGGGGAGGGGAAGAGAAAAGCACCCGCCGGGGTGGCGGGCGCCGGGGAGTGGGATGCGATGGGGGTTATTCGTTCAGCCAGTCCAGGGCGTCGGGGTAGGTGTATTTCAGGCTGTTGTCCTTGCAGTACTGCTCGGCGTAGCTGTTTCGGGGGACGGTGAGGGTGAGGGTGGTGGGGCAGTCGATGAATGCGTAGTCCCCGATGGATGTGACGCTGTCGGGGAGGGTGATGGAGGTCAGGCTGGAGCAGCCGGCGAACGCGCCGTACCCGATAGACGTGACGCTGTCGGGGATGGTGATGGAGGTCAGGCTGGAGCAGCTCAAGAACGCGCGGTCCCCGATGGATGTGACGCTGTCGGGGAGGGTAATGGAGATCAGGCTGGAGCAGCTGGAGAACGCACGGTCCCCGATGGATGTGACGCTGTTGGGGATGGAGATGGAGGTCAGGCTGGAGCAGCTGGAGAACGCGCTGTCCCCGATGGATGTGACGCTGTCGGGGATGGTGACGGCGGTCAGGCTGGAGCAGCTGGAGAACGCGCTGTCCCCAATGGCAGTGACGCTGTCGGGGATGGAGATGGAGGTCAGGCTGTCGCAGAAGGAGAACGCCCAGTTCCCGATGGATGTGACGCTGTCGGGGATGGTGACGGCGGTCAGGCTGGAGCAGCCGTGGAACGCATCGTCCCCGATGGAGGTGACGCTGTCGGGGATGGTGATGGAGGTCAGGCTGCTGCACCAGGCGAACGCGCTGTCGCCGATGACTTCGGTGCCCGATGGAATCACATAACTTTCCGCCGTGAATGCACCGGGCCGGCATACCAGCCGCTTATCCGCCTTGGTGAACAGCACACCGTCGATTACGGCGAGGGCGGGGTGATCGGGGGAGACCCGGATGTCCGTCAGCTGATCGCAGGCGGCGAAGGGGTTCGCGCCGATGGCGGTGACGCTGTCGGGGATGGTGAGGCCGGTCAGGCTGGTGCAGCGGAGGAACGCGTAGTCCCCAATGGCGGTGACGCTGTCGGGGAGGTCGATGGCGGTCAGGCCGGTGCAGCTGGAGAATGTATCGTCCCCGATGGACGTGACGCTGTCCGGGATGGTGATGCCGGTGAGGTTGCTGCACCAGGCGAACGCGCTGTCCCCGATAGCTTTGATGCCCTGTGGAATGGCATAGCGACCCGCCGCAAAGGCACAGGGCCGGCACACCAGCCGCTTATCCGCCTTGCTGAACAGTACGCCATCGATCACGGCCAGGGCGGGGTGATCGGGGGAGACCCGGATGTCCGTCAGCTGATCGCAGGAAATGAAGGGGTTCGCGCCAATGGCGGTGACGCTATTGGGGATGGTGACGGCGGTCAGGCTGGTGCGGAAGGCGAACGCCTGGTCCCCGATCCGGGACACGGTTTTCCCGTCCAGGGTGTCCGGGATGACCAGGGTCTCGTCCCTCCCGGTGTACCAGACGATCTCCACTGTGCCGTCTTCCAATACGATGTACTGATAGTTGCCGCTGGTGAGGGGCTGCGGCATGGCGTCCTCCGCGGCGGCGGGGCCGGCAGTCAGGGCGAGGAACGCCAGCAGCGCCAGGAGAAGGGTGAAAAGGCGTTTCGGCATAAAAATGTCCCCCTTTGTGCTGTGGTTGTGTATATTGTAGCACAGGGGGCGGGGGGTGTAAAGGGGCGGGGGCGGGCCCCTCAGTCGCCCGCAAGCGGTCGACAGCTCCCCAGCGAGCTGAGGAGCCTTTCAGATGGTGAGCGGGGGGGCGGCCCCTCCTCCTTGTCCCCCCAGCTCGCTGGGGGGATGTCCCCGCAGGGACAGGGGGGCTTCCCCGCAGGGACAGAGGGTTCCCGCCTGCGCTCCCCTCCCCTGAAAGGGGAGGGGGTTGGGGGGTGAGGTTTCCCGTGGGCCTTCCCCTCCCAGGGGAAGGTGTCCGTGCCGGGACGGATGGATGAGGTCGTGCCCCCGCGTCACCCCACCTTCTCCACCGCAAAACCCCCCGGAACTTCCGGGGGGCTGTCTGTTGTAGTCTCAGTCCTGCAGGGGGCTGCCCACCGGGATGGGGATCGTCTCCTCCCGGGCCACGCCCTCCGCCAGGTCCTTCTCCGGGGTGACGATGGTCAGCCGGGGCAGCGCCCCCTTTCACTTGATCTGACGAAACGGGTCCGCCTTTATTTGCGCTTCCGGCGAAAAAAAGTATGATCCCCTCAGTCCCCCGCAGCGAACAGGATGTCCTCCACCTCCTCGGGCTGGATGTAGGGGTTGAGGCGCAGGGCGGTGCGTCGGTCGATGTCCCCCCGCATGGCGGCGATGTCCCGCACGGTCTCGGACTCGTTGGCGATGGCCCGGCGGGTGAAGCGGATGGCGTCGGTGTCCTCCCCCAGCAGGCGCAGCAGCCCCCGGACGAAGCGGAAGGCCTCCCACTCATAGCGGTCCGTCTTCAGGTCCAGGGCGGCGGTGGCGGCCCGGATGGCCACGTTGGTGAGGCTGCCGCCGGTGAGCTCCGCCGTGTCCAGGCCCATCCAGTCCCGGTAGAGGGCCTTCTCCAGCAGCTGCAGGGCGGCCTGCCGGGCCTCGTGGGGCACGGCGATGGTCCGGGGCTCCGCGGTGGAGGAGGTGCCCGTGCCGTCGGAGTAGTTGGCCACCGCCTTCAGCCGGTTGATGGCCTCCAGCATCTCCGCCACATCGTCCGCCGTGCCGGAGAAGTTGTTCAGCACCCAGTAGACGTCGTTGGCCCGGTCCAGGTTGTCGGCGAAGTCGGAGAGGATGCGGTCGTAGGCGTCGATCTTGGCCCGGATGGCGGGGGTGAGCTCGCTGCGGTGCTCGGGGTTGCCCCAGAAGGGCACCAGGGGGAGGCGGGGCCAGTTCTCCTCCTCCCAGTGCTCCTCCTCCAGCAGGGAGACCCGGCGGCGGAGGTAGGGGCGCTTGTGGAGCACGGGGGTCAGGCGGCCGCTGCGGCGGCACAGGCAGGTGACGCCGTCGGGCTCAAAGAGCCGCAGGTACAGGGGCCGGTCCGGGGCCAGCTGCCAGAACTGGATCCCCAGCCCCGCCTCCCCGGTGAGCTCGTCCGGCAGCACCAGGAAGCCGGAGAGGGCGTCCCGGCACAGGGGGAGGGGCTCCAGCCGGCAGGTGTTCCAGTAGCCCCAGCACACCCCGTGGAGCAGGGCGTACTCCCCCATCCGGGCCAGCACCCGGTCGAAGTCCGTGCCCAGCCTCTCCTTCAGCCCGGGCTTCCCCAGGGTGCAGCCGTTGCCCAGGAGATACTGGTTCTGCTGCACCACGAAGCGGCGGAGGAATGCGGCGGGGATGCGGTTGCCCACCACGTCCCGGGCCTTGGCCCGGACCCGGCGGCGGCCCTGCTCGTCCCGGGTCTCCACCTTCCCCGCCCGGAGGATGGTCTTGCGCTGCACGGCAGGGTTCTCCCCCCGGAAGTAGGCGTTGGCGTCCAGGGCGGTGCGGAAGGCCGTCCCCGCCCGGAAGTCCTCCACCGCCTGGAGGAGGGCCTTCTCCTTGTCCCGTGCGGCCTCGTAGTCCTGTCTGGTGATGATGTTCATGCGTTTTTCTCCTTTTTTTGTTTTGGTGGAAGGGGGACGACCTCATCCGTCCGTGCAAGCACGGACACCTTCCCCTGGGAGGGGAAGGCTTTTGGTTTGCGTGTACCTAACCCCTGCCTTCCCCTTTAGGGGAAGGTGGCTCCGCAGAGCCGGATGAGGTTTTCCCCTCACCCCCCGCCCCGCTCCAGGGCCCGCACCAGGGAGGCCGCGCTGTCCGGGGCGTCGTCGTGGGGTGCCCCCAGGGTGTAGCCCGTCACCTGGTTGATCCAGGCGGGGTCCGTGCCCCGCAGCAGGGTCACGTGGGGCCACCATTTCCGCAGGATGGTGGCGATCTTCATGTGCTTGTTCATCCGCTCGGTGTAGGGGTGCACCGCCACCCCCATGCGCCGCAGCTCCCGGGCCAGGTAGCCCTTGTCGCCGTTCACCTCCAGGTGGAGGGGCGCGCAGGTCAGCCGGTCGCACTCTGCCTGGACCTCCCCCAGCACCGTGTCCACGTGGCAGGGCCACAGCCGGCCGTAGAGGATCATCCGGTCCCCCTCCCGGCGGCCGCAGGTGAGGGCGGTGAAGTCCTCCCC
Organism: Clostridia bacterium; assembly: GCA_017519405.1. Taxonomy (GTDB): domain Bacteria; phylum Bacillota; class Clostridia; order Christensenellales; family Aristaeellaceae; genus RUG11272. The sequence goes on along the minus strand of JAFWSH010000029.1, from coordinate 37,388 downwards.
GCCGTAGGAGGCGTCCAGGTGGGCCATGCCGTCCCGGAGCAGCGCCGGGTCCTCCGTGAAGTCCGGATACCGGGGGAAGAGCACCCCCGCCTCCGGGATGTGCCGCAGCTCATAGTTGGCGGCGAAGAGGCTGGGGGCCATGGCCTGGCGCAGCTCGTCCAGCTGTGCCTCCGTCAGCAGCCCCGTGGCGTGGCAGTCCCACCGCCGGTGGTTGGGCATCAGGGAGAGGGCGTCCTCCGGGTGCCAGGGGGTGCCGCAGGAGAAGATCCGGCCCCCGGGGTTGCGGATGTTCTGCAGCTCCATCCACACCCGCCGGGTGCGGCTGCGCTCCGCTTCGCTCACCCGGTCCTTCCCGTTCACGATGTCGTCGGTGAAGATCAGGTCCGCGTGCTGGCCGGTGAGGGAGGCGCCGATGCCCTGGCCGTGGAGCTGGGCCGCCCCCCGGGGGGAAAAGCGGCAGTCGCAGGTGAGGTTCCGGCTGTTGGCCATGAGGCACTGCACCGGCGCGCCGTAGAGCCGGGCGGTGGCCTCCTGGAAGGCGTCCCCCAGCAGCAGCCCCTGCACCTGCCGCAGGATTTCCTCCACGTCCCGGTCTGTTTTCCGCAGGAAGAGCAGGGTTTTCCCCGGCTCGGTGCACAGGATCACCGCCACGGCCAGGCTGAGGCAGGTGGTCTTGTAGCTCCCCCGGTGGGCCAGGAGGGTGATGTCCCCCGGCCCGTCCAGCATCTCCCGGAGCCACAGCCCGTGGGGCACCTCCCGCAGGTCACCGAACCCGCACTGCCGCCCCAGCTCCACCGGCCGCTCCCGCATCCACCGCAGCACATCCCCGTCGTATCGCTCCATCATGTCATTCCTCTGTTTTTCGCCTCTTTCCTCTTCTTTTCTCTGTTTTTCACATCTCTTCCCTGTCCTTCTTCAGCGCCTCCCGCATGCGCTCCACCGCGGCCTCGATGGCCCGGGCCGCCTGCCGCCGTGCCTCGGTGCGGGCGGCCTCCGCCTCCTCCAGCAGCCCGTAGCGCCGGGCCAGCAGCTCCGCCGCCCGCCGCCGCTCCGACACCGGCGCCTCCTCCTCCCCCCGCATGATCCGGGTGATCACCCGCAGCACCTCCTCCGGCTGGGCGATGTCTTTCACTGCCCCTGTCACAGCCTTCTCTTCCTCTGCCATGCCTTTCCTCCTCTCTTTTCTCCCGCCGGGTTGCCTCAGCCCCCGCCCTTCCGCCGCCGCACCGTCCGGGGCCGGTAGCCCATCTGCACCAGCCAGGTGTTGCGGATGTGGTTGGCCAGGCGGCTGGAGAAGTCGTTCTCCGCCGCGATCTCCTCGTCCGTCCAGCCCAGCAGGTAGTACTGCCGCAGCACCAGCCGCGTCCGGGAGGGGGACACCGCCGCCAGCACCCCCTCGCAGGCCGTCACCGCGTCGCTGATCTCCTCCTCCATCCGGGCCAGCCGCTTTTCGCAGGCCAGCACCCGCCGCTCCCGGGCTGCCCTGGCCCGGGCCGCGTCCGCCTCGTGGCAGATCTTCGGCCGGGGTGCCTTCAGCTCCGCCAGCTGCGCCTCCATGGCCTCCTTCTCCAGAAGCAGCCACCGGTAGCTCTGCAGGATCTCCAACGCCTCCATGCCCTCGCCGTCCTTTCCATTCCCCTTCTTTCAACATAGGGGAACATTTGTTCGTGTTCGCCTTCAGCATATCACAACAAAAAAGAAAATACAAGACCGGAATCTTGCTTTTTTGTAAAATTTCTGGTATGATGGCGGGGAGGTGGGGAAGATGAGTACCAAGTTTCCGGAGCGGCTGCGGAGCCTGCGCAGGCGCAAGCACATGAGCCAGGAGGAGCTGGGGCGCCTCTGCGGCGTAGGGGGGCCGGCGGTGCACCGGTGGGAGACCGGGCAGACGGAGCCGGACCTGGAGACGCTGCAGAAGCTGGCGGCCCTCTTTGGTCAGACCCTGGACAGCCTCTGCGGGGAGGACGCTCCCCCGCCGGCGGAGACGGAGAACCTGGCCCTGATGACCCGGGCCTTCCGCCAGCTGACGGAGGAGGAGCAGCAGACCCTGCTGGCGGTGGGCCGGACCCTGTTCGCCCACGCCTTTTCGCCGGAGGAGTGAGCCCATGACGGAGCATGCGTATCCCCCGGCACAGAAAAAGCGGCCCGGGGAGGCCGCCGATCTCCGGACCGCCACCCTGGCCTGCCGCTGCATCCTGCGGCTGGGGGAGCCCCGGCTGCCGGTGAACCCCATGGCCATGCTGCGGCGGTGCCGGGGGGTGGTGCTCTACACGGAGGAGGAGGCCCGGGGGGTGCTGCGCCGGGAGGGGGAGGCGCCCCTGTGGCCGGAGCAGCTCCGGGAGGACGTGGCGGCCTTCACCGTGGGGGACGGGGCCGGGCGCTGGATCCTGGTGTGGCGGCCGCTGCAGCCCGCCACCCGCCTGCGCTTCTCCCTGGCCCACGAGCTGGGGCACATCGTCCTGGGGCACCATCCGGCGCCGGACAGCCGCCCGGCCCGGGAGGAGCGGGAGGCCAACGCCTTCGCCCGGCACCTGGTGATGCCCCCGCCCCTGGTGGCCCGGCTGCGGGGGGAGGGCAAGCTGGACTGGCTGGAGCAGGCGGCCCTGGTCTTCGGGGTCTCCCGGACCACGGCGGACATCGCCCTGCACCGGCCCGTCCCGCCGGTGGAGGAGGGCCTGGCCCGGGAGGTCACCGCCCTGCTGCTGCCGGAGGCCCTGCGGCGCTGGCCCCCCTGCGTTCCCCTGCGCTGGCACCCGGTGTGAGACGGGGGGACGACCTCATCCGGACCTGCGGGCATGCCCCCGGCTGTAACGCCCGCCCGGAAGATGTGGTAAACTTCCCATGAAATACTGACCGATCACCGCTTGCGTGCGCCCCTGACGGGGCATGCGCGGCGGAACAGGAGTTGTCTGCATGAGGAACAGAGTCCTGTTGTGTGTGCTGGCCGTCGTGATGCTTTTCTGCTTCACGGGCTGTTCCCGGCCGCCGGAGCCCGAAGCCACGCCGGACCCCAGGTCTTTTGTGGGCCAAACCTTTGTCAGCGGGGACTGGGAGTATACCGTGCGGGAAGACCTGAGCGCCATGCTGGTGAAGTACATCGGCGCCAAGCCTTTCAAGGCCTTTCCGGAGGAGCTGGACGGCAGGACGGTGACGGGGATTGGTCCGGATACATTCACAAAAAGCAACGGAATGTCCACCGTATCGATTCCCGACTGCATCACATACATCCCGGTGAATCCCTTCAACAACCATTTCTATGAGCTGAGAACCATTCTTGTCTCACCGGGCCATCCCACACTGGCCGTGCTGGACGGCGTGCTTTTTGACAAGGTGGAAAAGCGGCTGATCTGCTATCCGCACCTCCCGGAGACGACATACCGTGTGCCGGAGGGCATCCTTTCCATTGGGGACTGGGCTTTCCGGTATAACAACAGCCTGACGCAGATCCACCTGCCGGACAGTGTTGTCAGTATCGGGGAGGAAGCTTTCCGGAAGTGTTCCAAACTGACCTCCTTCTCCATCCCGGACAGCGTGCAGCACATCGGGAGGGCCGCCTTTGCCGAATGCGGCAAGCTCACCAGACTTAAGCTCCCGGACGGCTTTACCGAGGTCCCGGATGAGATCGTCAGCTGGTGCCATGATCTGCGGTCCTTTGACATTCCGGCGAGCGTGGTGCGCATCGGCAAAGAGGCATTCAGCAGCTGTGAGAGCCTGAAAAGCATCAAGCTGCCCGACGGCCTGACCGGTATTGGGGAAAAGGCTTTCTATTACTGCAGCGGGCTGCGTGATATCCGGCTTCCCGAAACCCTTCAGGAGATTGGGAACGGCGCGTTTTCGGGATGCAAATCCCTTTCCACCGTGGTGTTTCCTCCCAGTGTCCGGGTGATCGGCGATGAGGCCTTCAGCCGGTGTGATGGCATGACGGAGATCACGGTTCCGGACACGGTGCAGACCCTGGGCGAGGCGGTTTTTGCAGGATGTAAGGGCCTGACCCGCATCACCCTCCCGTCTCATCTGACCCGGCTCAATGCGCGCCTTCTGTCCAGCTGCACGTCCCTTCCTTCTGTCACCATTCCAGCCGGCGTAACCGTGATTGAGGAGAAGGCGCTTGCCGGCTGCTGGGCCATGACCGCCATCGACCTTCCGGAGGGCCTGACCACCATTGGAAACGAAGCTTTCTTTCAGGGAGTTTTCAGGACGATTCACATCCCGTCCACGGTGACCACGATTGGAGATAAAGCGTTTCTCTACTGCAACAAGCTGGAGGAAATCACCATTCCGGAGAGCGTAACCAGCATGGGAAAACTGGTTTTCCTCGGCTGCGACAGCCTGAAGGCAGTGACCGTCACGCCGGGCAGCTATGGGGAGCAGTACTGCAAGGACAATCAGCTTCCCTACCAGTATGCGGACAGCGCGGACTGGCTGGGGAAATAAGGCGCCGCATCCGGCGCGGTTCCGCCCTGCCCGGCCCCAAAACCTGCGATAATCTGAAGTGCAGTTTATATTTCCACGGATTTGACCGGCAACCGGCGCACGGAAAAAGGAGGGGCTTCCCCTCCTTTTCTGATGCCGTTCTTTGCCGTCCTCGCCCCGGGCGTTTCCCGTCTACCAGAGCTTCGTCCCGTCGTCGAATGTCCCTTCCCCCACCTCCGTCAGCCCCTCCGGCAGCCTCAGCCGGCGGAGCCGGGAACAGCCCTCGAAGGCGTGGTCCCCGATAAAGCCGATGCTTTCGGGAATCCGGATGTGGAACAGCTGGACGCAGCCGGCGAAGGCTTTCTCGCCGATGGAGACCAGGCCGTCCCCCAGGGTGACCCAGTGGAGGAAGGTGCAGCCCTCGAAGGCGGAGGCGCCGATGGAGACCATCCCGGCGGGGGTCTTCACATAAGACAGGCACTCCCGCCCGGCGAAGGCGCCCGGGCCGATGCCCGTCACCCGCCGCCCGCCCAGGGTCTCCGGGATGTGCAGGCGCATCTTCAGGCCCTTCCAGGCGGTGATCACCGCCGTCTCATCGGGCTCAATGTGCCAGCGGAATTCCCCGTCCTCGCCGTATCCGGCCCGCTCAATCATCCCTCAGCCCTCCCCGGTCTTCTCCAGGGCCTGGCGAATGTCCTCCACCAGGTCCGCCGGGTCCTCCAGGCCGCAGCTCATGCGCACCAGGCCCGCGGGCACGCCGGCGGCGGCCAGCTGGGCATCCGTCATCTGGCGGTGGGTGGTGCTGGCGGGGTTCAGGCAGCAGGTGCGGGCGTCGGCCACGTGGGTCTCGATGGCCGCCAGCCGCAGGGCGTCCATGAAGACCTCCGCCGCGGCCCGGCCGCCCTTCAGCTCAAAGCTCACCACGCCGCAGGAGCCCTGGGGGAGATACTTCCGGGCCCGTTCATGGTAGGGATCCCCGGGGAGGCCGCAGTAGTGGACTCGCTCCACCTCCGGCCGGCCCTGGAGGAACTCCGCCACCGCCTGGCCGTTCTCGCAGTGGCGCTTCATGCGCACATGGAGGCTCTCCAGGCCCAGGTTCAGGTAGAAGGCGTGCTGGGGGGACTGGATGGCGCCGAAGTCCCGCATCAGCTGGGCCGTGCACTTGGTGATGAAGGCGCCCCCCATGCCGAACTTCTCCGCATAGGTCACCCCGTGGTAGCTCTCGTCGGGGGTGCACAGGCCGGGGAATTTCTCCCTGTGGGCCATCCAGTCGAAGCGGCCACCGTCCACAATGGCCCCGCCCACCGCCGCGCCGTGGCCGTCCATGTACTTGGTGGTGGAGTGGGTGACGATGTCCGCCCCCCACTCGATGGGCCGGCAGTTCACCGGGGTGGCGAAGGTGTTGTCGATGATGAAGGGCACCCCGTGGGCGTGGGCGGCCCGGGCGAACTGCTCGATGTCCAGCACCGTGAGGGCGGGGTTGGCGATGGTCTCGCCGAAGAGGGCCTTGGTGTTGGGGCGGAAGGCCGCGTCCAGCTCCTCGTCCGTGCAGTCCGGGGAGACGAAGGTCACCCCGATGCCCATCCGGGCCATGGTGACGCTGATCAGGTTGAAGGTGCCGCCGTAGATGGAGGAGGAGGCCACGATGTGGTCCCCGCAGGAGGCCAGGTTGAACAGGGCGAAGAAGTTGGCCGCCTGGCCGGAGGAGGTGAGCATGGCCGCGGTGCCCCCCTCCAGGGCCGCGATCTTCGCCGCCACATAGTCGTTGGTGGGGTTCTGCAGCCGGGTATAGAAATACCCCGCCTCCTCCAGGTCAAAGAGCTTGCCCATCTCCTGGCCGGTGGCATACTTGAAGGTGGTGGACTGGACGATGGGGATCTGCCGGGGCTCGCCGTTGCCGGGGGTGTAGCCCCCCTGCACGCAGCGGGTGTCCAGCCTGTACTGCTTCTCTTCCATGGCGGGCATCTCCTTTGTCTGCGATTTCACTCAGTATACAGGATGCGGGGCGGGTCTGTCAATCCGAGGGGATTCCCGTTGCCTCCTGTGGACTCGTTTCCCGTATTGTAGCACAATCCCCGGTCAAAGAGAATCCGGCCCGGTGTTTTTCATGCCGTACCAGGCCCGCTCCCAGCCCGGCTCCGGATCAGAAAACACCCCGGGCCGGAGCCCGGGGCGTGGGTGTTGTCGAGAAACCCGGCTTATTGCCAGGGGGCGTAGAAGCGGTACACCTTCTCCAGGTTGCCGTCCTCGTCGAAGGTCAGGGTCACGTTGTCCACGTCGAAGGTGGGGCCCTCGTCGGAGGTCAGCAGGGCGCGGAACTCCTCGGCGGTGCGGATGACGTTCTCCTCCAGGATCTCGCCGGTGGCGGGATCGATCATGTCCTCCAGCACGATGCTGTCGGTGAAGGGCACCACCATCCGGCCCACCTCCACCTGGGCCTCCTCCTCGTACTCATAGATGTGGTAGCCGTCCTCCCGCAGGCGCAGCTCGGTGTATTCGCCCACGGTGATGTAGCCCTCCATGTCGCTGTCCTTGGTCTCCAGGGTCACTTCCACATCGCCGGCGGTGAGGGTATCGCCCACCTGGGCGGCCTCCACCTGAGCGGGATCAAGGACCACAGGCGTCATGATGACCAGCTCCAGCTCGTTGGTGCGCTGGTTGTAGGTCACCCGGCCGGGCACGGTCTTGCCGGCCACGTCCTCCGCCGCCATCTGGGCCTCCCGGACTTCCGCCGCAGGCACAAAGTCCAGGTCGGTGAGGAAGTCGATGCACAGCTGCAGCTGCTCGTTGGAGAGATTCCCGTCCTCGGCCTCGGGGCCGGGCACCAGCACGAACTCCACAAAGTAGCCCTTGTAGATGCTCAGGAAGCTGATGTAGTCCTGCTCCCCCTCGGTCTGCCGGGCGATGAGCAGGCGGGTGCCCAGGCCGGTCTCGCCGTAGGAGATGTCCACGTCGGGGTCGTTGTCGGTGAAGGTCTTCTCCAGCAGGGCGAAGTCCTCGTCGCTCAGGTCGTTCATCCGCTCCACGTCGGCGTAGGTCTCGTCAAAGGCCACAGACAGCATCATGGCGGGCTGGGTCTTGTCCTCCGCCGACAGCAGCACCACCACCTGGGACAGGTCCCGCACCAGGGGCTCCACGTGATAGCCCTCCGGCAGGCCGCACTGCAGCGAGAACGCGCCGTTGATGCTGATGGTGCCGATGTCCACCTTCTCGGACACCTGCTGGGTTACCTCCGCCAGGGATGCCGCGCAGGCCAGCGCCATCACGGCGGCCAGCAGCAGAGCCAGAATCTTCTTCATCATGGGTTATCCTCCTTTAAATCGGTCCGCCGCCCGCTCAGCGGGTGACAAAGCTCTTGTCCATGAAGCCCACGGCGCCGGTCTCAGGGTCTTCCACCTGATACCAGTTCTTCAGCTCCGCAATCACCAGCAGGGGCTGGTTGGCCTTGTAGGTGGCCATCACCTCGGCGCTCTTGGAGGGAGCCCAGCGGAGGTTGACCCAGCCGCTGACACGGGTGGGACGGGCATAGACGGTGTAGGGGGTCACGGTCTTGGAGGCGCGGAACTCCACGTTGATGTCCGCCAGGGTGTCCCCGGTGGAGGTGCCGGCGCTCTTCTCGCTGGTGCCGCCCTTGTAGGGGGCGGGCTTGTTCTTCACCAGGAAGCGGCTGCTGACGAAGCAGGCGTAGGTGCCCTTGCCGTAGCCGGGCTTGTCGTAGGTGAAGTCGATGAGGGCCCAGCCGTTGTCATTGTAGTAGCAGTAGATCCGGGTGCCATACTTCAGGGCGCCCACCACGGTGCCGCCGGGGGTCTCCCGGACGTTCAGGACTTTGCCGTTCTCGGTGTAGACATAGTAGTAGCCGGCGGTGGAGGGAAGGGTGTTGTCCTCCGCCATGGCGGCGGGCACGAAGATGGCCACTGCGATGGCAACGGCCAGGATCAGGGAGACAAGACGCTTGCTCATGCTGTTTTTCCTCCTCGTTGGTGATGCTGCTGATCAGGCGTGAATCGGGATCTTCTTCTCGGGCCGGCGCCACTCCCGGATGGTCTTCACCCAGTCGTCATCCACAATGTACTGATAGATGGTGACCCGGTAGGTGGAGACGGTCAGGGAGGTGGGCTGCTTGAAGTTCACCAGCTTCCAGTGCTTGGGGTTGGTGACCTCGCCGCTGTTCAGGGTCCGGCGATACTCCATGCGGAACTTGGTGCCGCCGTCCTTGGCGCACTCCACGGGCTTGCCCGCGTTGTCCAGCACCTCCACCTCCACCACGATGCGGGTGATGGTCAGGCTGGAGTCGTTGCGGATCTTGAGGGAGACCTCCGGGTTCTCGTCGGTGGGTCCGGGCCACTTGGCCTCCTGGATCTTCAGGGCATGGTCCCAGTCGCCGATGTGCACCGTGAGGGAGGTCTCATACCCGCCGTCCTCGGTGGTGCCGATGAGCTTGGTGATGCCCTCGGACAGGCCCTTGATCTTCACCTTGTTGCCGGCCTTGTTGGCCAGGGAGACCTCGGCGATGTTGTCGTCCACCATGACCCAGCTCATGTTCTGGTTGCTGGCGTCCTTGGGGGCGATGATGGCGGAGACGGTGGCCACTTCCTTCACGTCGATGTAGGCGTCATGGCGCTTCATATGCACGCCGGTGACGTGCTGCAGGATGCGGACCTTCACCCGGTTCTGGCGGTTGGTGCCGTCGGTGGAGACCGCGTTGACATAGGTCTCGCCGGCCTTCAGGCCCGTGAAGGTGCCGTCGGGGGACACCCGCAGCACGTTCTTGTTGCCGGAGGTGAGGGCCACGGCCTGGACGCTGGCGTTGGCCGGCTCCACATGCCAGGTGAGCTGCCCGGTCTCCCCCACATAGATCTCGGGGGCCGGGTCAAAGGTGATCTTCGTCACGGGCTGGGTGACGTGCACCTTCGCCACGCCCTGGACCTGGCCGCTGGTCTTGCTGGTGCAGATGATGTCGCACTCGCCCAGGGCCACGCCGGAGACCTTGCCGTTGGCGTTCACCGTGGCCACCGCCGGGTTGGAGGAGGACCAGGTCACGCCCTTGTCGTTGGTGTCCTTGGGGAGGACGTTGGCCTTCAGGGAGTGGGACTTGCCCGCGGCGATGGTGAGCTCGGCGGGCTCCAGGGTGATGGACTCCGCGTTCTGCACCACCTGGATGTTCAGGCTGGCCCGGACGTTGCCGCCGTCCAGGGTGGCGGCGGTGATGCGGACATTGCCCCGCTTCACGCCGGTGACCACGCCGGAGGCGTCCACGGTGGCGATGCGCTCATCGGAGGAGGTCCAGGCGACCTGCTGCATGGCGGCGTCCGCGGGGACGTAGCTCACGGACAGGGGCAGGGTGGCGCCCACGCCCACCTTCTTCTCCGCCGCGCTCAGGGCGACCCGGGTCACCGGGGCCACCACCAGCACCCGGAACTTCGCCTCGGAGCCGGGATGGGCCTCGGCGGCCACGGTCAGCACCGTCTCGCCGGCCTGCTTGCCGGTGATGCTGGTGCCCCGCACCGCCACCACGGTCTCATCCGCCACGGACAGCGCCACCTTCCGGTTCCGCAGGTCCCGGGGCTGCACGCTGGCGTTGATGGTATAGCTCTTCTTCACCGGCAGCACCAGCACGGGCAGGGCCTCCGTCCCCTCCGGCTCCGCCGCCAGCAGCCCGGCCAGGCAGGCGTCGTCCGCCGCGTACACCGGGAGTTTACTGGTGTTCACCTCCACGGTGACACCCTCTTCTGCCCCCGCCAGCGCCGGCATGCCTGCCGTCAGCAGGGCCAGCGCCAGCAGAAGCACAAGAATCCTCTTGACCATCTGAGATTGCCTCCTTTTTTCATCGTCTTCCCCTTGTTGTGTTGGAGAAAAACGTTGACAGCGAATGGAATGGGCTCACACGCCCTGGGCCCGGAGCTTGCGGAAGCGGGGGGACTTCTCGTCCAGCAGGGCGAAGGACGCCTCGGTGGGCACCTCGCTCATGCCGCTCTCCATGTAGTTGCGCAGCACACCCACCAGGATGAAGGGCCGCACGAACACGGAGTGCAGGATGCTCCACAGGATCACCGCCGCCAGGGCGGCAGCCACCAGCACGATGGAGCCGGGGCCGGTGATGAAGCCGGGCAGGGTGCCACCGTTCTCCGCCACGTTCTCCACCAGCTCCCGGTAGATCATCTCAAAGCCGGAGATGGGCAGGCTGGAGAAGATGGCGTAGAACACGCCCATGAAGGCGCCGCCGATGACCACCAGGGACGCCAGGCCCAATCCGGCCACCCGGCCCAGGTTCTTCAGCAGGGTCTTGCCGTGCTTGAAGAACAGCACCGCGCCCTCGCAGGCCGCCTTGGTGGTGGTCTGCTCCCGGCGGTAGAAGATCCAGCCCAGGCAGCAGTCGCACAGGTAGCTGATCACCACCTGGATGGCGGAGTTGATGGCGTCGGCCACGTTGGAGCCGGTCTCGCCCCCCACCATGCTGCCCAGGGCGGTGAGGCCCCGGCCCAGCTGGCGGAAGATGGCGCTCACGGCCCGGGTGATGAAGAAGAAGGCCGCGATGGTGGTGAAGCGCTCCTTCACCGTCCGCTTGCCCTCCGCCACCACGTCCTCCGGCAGCTCGCCCTCGGTGATGGCCCGGGTCATCATGGCGATCTGCCCGGCCTTGTAGGTGAAGCTGACGTAGCGCAGCGCCACCGCCACCACCACGATGCCCAGCAGCAGGCCGATCACCAGACCCACCAGGCCCTCCCCGCTGAGCTTCTCCATCAGCAGGAAGCCGCCGAAGGTCAGGGCACCCAGCACCAGGAAGGCCAGGATGTCGAACAGCGCCCGCCGGAGGGAGAAGGAAAGGGTTTTCTGATAGATTTCCCTGTTGGTCATGACTCAGCCTCCTTGTATGGCGTCAGGCCAGCTTCTTGACGATCACCATCTCCACGTCCCTGCCGCGGATGGAGACCCGCACGTCGTCGGCCACCCGGGCCACCACGGATTTCTCCAGCTCGTCCCAGGCCTCCAGGGCCTCCTGGTTGCTCTCCCGGTCATAGCCGGCCAGGGCCTCCTCATAGCGCACCATGGACCAGTCCAGGTCCAGGGCGGGGGTGCTGCTGGCCTCGAACATGCCGCTGAGGAGCATGGGGCTGGCGTAGGCCGCGATGTCCTCGTCGGCGCCCCGGTCAAAGAAGTCCCGCAGACGGCCCATCAGGCCCCGGGCGGCGTCGTTCCTGCCGCTGGAGGAGGCGGAGAGCAACCGCTCCCGCTTGCCGGAGTCCATGCGGGTCTCCACCTGCAGGTGCAGCCGGTAGACCCCCTCCTCGTCCTCGATCCAGAAGCGGCCCTCCGTCTCGCCGGTGATGGAGCGCATCATGCCCATCATCTCCTCGGTGAGGAGGCGCAGGTGCAGGGCACCCTTGGGGGAGAGGCCCTTGTAGGCCGACAGCTTGTCCACCTGCTCCAGGGCCTCCTCCATGTGGCGGCCCCGGCTGGAAACCGTAATGATATCTGTCTTCATGTGCGCTCCTTATCCGATGTTCAGAATGTCGGAGAACCCGGTGACGTCAAAGACCTCCCGGACCACCTCGTTGATGTGGGTCACCTTCATGCCGCCCTTGCCGCTCATGGCCTTGTGGGCGGAGAGCAGCACCCGCAGCCCGGCGGAGGAGATGTACTCCAGGCCGGTGAAGTCCAGCACCAGGCTCTGGGCGTCCTCCAGGGACCTGTTCAGCTCCGCCTCCAGTTCGGGGGAGGTCATGGTGTCCAGCCGGCCCGTGAGGGCCAGGGTCAGGCAGCTGCCTTCCTGTGTCTTGTTGATGGTCATGTTCTTTCCTCCTGCTTTTTTTCTCTGTCGTGTTGATCCGGAACGGCTGCTCAGGCCTCAGAGGAAGCCCTCCAGCGTCCCGTGCTGTTCGATCCAGGTGTATCTGGCCCAGTCCAGGGGCGAGAGGAACAGGCGCGCCGCCACATAGGGCTGCCGGCGGCTGTCCGCCCGCCCCATGATCCGGTCAAACTGCTGCTCCCCCACGCGCTCCCGCAGAAAGGCCATGGCTTCCTTCCGGTATTCCCCCGGCCGGTAGGTCCCGCTGTCCTCCGGGGTCCCGTGCTGCATCGGCATGTCCGCGCCGTCCTTTCCTCCGGTGATGGTGGTCCGCCACCGGTGCCCCGGCGGCAAACGTCGGTATAGCACACCTTGTCCAACAAATGTCCAGTCAGCCCCCGTTCGCCCCCGCCCGCCCGGGGAGCCTGACCCGCTTCGCCCCCGGGACGATGGCCCGCTGGGGGCACACCAGCACGCAGAGATGGCAGCCCACGCAGCGGCTGCCGTCCAGCACGGGGCGGCGCTTTTCGTCCAGGCGGATGGCCTGGTGCCCACCGTCCGCGCAGGAGATGGTGCAGCGGCCGCAGCCCACGCAGCGCTCCGGGACGAACCGGGGGAAGACCACCGTGTCCCGCTCCAGGGTGTCGGTGGTGCTGCTGAGGCTGTCCAGGCCCAGGCCCACCGCCTCCCGCACCGAGGCGAAGCCCTTCTCCGCCAGGTAGAGGTTCAGCCCGGCCTTCAGGTCGTCGATGATGCGGTAGCCGTACTGCATCACCGCCGTGGTGACCTGGATGCTGCCGGCCCCCAGCAGCAGGAACTCCAGGGCGTCCTGCCAGGTCTCCACCCCGCCCATGCCGGACAGGTGCAGCCCCTTGATCAGCGGGTTCTGGGCCAGCTCCGCGATGAAGCGCAGGGCGATGGGCTTCACGGCGGGGCCGCTGTAGCCCCCCACCGCCCCCATGCCCCGCACCGCCGGGGAGGAGACGTAGGTGTGGGGGTCCACCCCTACCACGGACTTGATGGTGTTGATGGCCGCGATGCCGTCCGCCCCGCCCCGCCGCGCCGCCTCCGCCGCCGGGGACATGACGGCCACGTTGGGGGTGAGCTTGGCCAGCACCGGGATGCTGCAGGCCCGCTTGGCCGCCGCGGTGAAGCGCTCCACCAGCTCCGGCACCTGGCCGATGTCGCTGCCCAGGCCGCCCTCGGCCATGTTGGGGCAGGAGAAGTTCAGCTCCACGGCGTCGGCGCCGTTGTCCTGACAGCGTCGGGCCAGCTCCCCCCACTCCGCCTCATCCCGGCCCATGATGGAGGCCAGGATGAACTTCCCGGGGTAGTTGGCCTTCAGCCGGCGGAAGATGGCCATGTTCTCCGCCACGCTGTGGTCGGAGAGCTGCTCGATGTTCTTGAAGCCCACAATGCCGCCGTCGCTGCCCCGGATGGCGGAGAAGCGGGGGGAGGCCTCGTGGATGTCCAGGCTGCAGATGGTCTTGAAGCAGGCTCCGGCCCACCCGGCCTCGAAGGCCCGGGCGCACATGTCATAGGTGCTGGCCACCACGGAGGAGGACAGCAGGAAGGGGTTCTCCAGGGGGATGCCGCACAGCTCGCAGGCCAGGCGCGCCTCATCCGCGGGGGGCGGGGTCTCGCAGTCGGGCTTCACCTGGTAATACAGCCGGTTCATCAGGTCCCGGATGGGCACCTCCCCGGCCCGGACGCAGGCCCGCTCGCAGGGGGCGGGGCAGATGATGCAGGGGTTCTCCGGCGGCAGGCGCCAGGCCGCGCCCTGCTCATTGCCGAACCAGACGCTGCGCAGCAGCCGGGCCGGCTCCAGCCTTCCGCAGGCCGCGTCGCAGGGGGGAGACACACACAGCGCACAGCGCTGCATGTCGGCCCGGGCAATGCGGGGGGTGGTGGCAATCATAGAGCTCACTCCTTCCATGTGCACTCCGGCGGTTTCCTCAGGTCAGGTTCTCGATGCGCCGCTCCAGATAGGCCTCCTGGAGGCTGGCCCAGGAGTAGGCAGTCATGTACTCGCCCCGGTACTCGCCGATGGCGGTGACGTCCCCCAGCAGCAGGCGGTACATGTCGCAGGTGAAGCACCGGGGCTCCACCCGGATGGCCCCCCGCTGCAGGGACAGGATGCCCCCGATGCCGTTCTCCTCCAGGGTGGCCCGCAGGCTCCGGAGGATCACGTCCAGCTGCTTCTGGCCGGGGCGGTCATAGGGCCGTCCCTCCCACAGCACCCGCCAGATCTCCTCCCGGGTGACGCTCTCCCCCTGCCGCTCCACCAGGAAGGCCAGCAGCTCCTTGGCCTTGGCCCGGCGGAAGTGCACCGGCTCCCCGTCCACCAGCACGTCGAAGGCCCCGAAGGTTTTCACGCTCACCCGGGGCACGGGGCGCTCCGGCACCGGGGCCGCCCGGCCGGCCAGCAGGTGCCCCACCTCCGCCCGCAGCCGCTCCTCCGTGGCGGGCTTGAGGATGTAGCCCTCGGCGTGGATGGTCCAGGCGTCCACCGCGTAGGCCGGGGAGGCGGTGACAAAGATGATGGCGGTCCCGGGCCAGCGCTCCCGGATCTTCCGGGCCAGGGTGATGCCGTCGGTGTCCGGCAGGCCGATGTCCAGCAGCGCCAGGCCGCAGGGGTGGTCCTCCAGCCAGGCCAGCGCCTCCCCCGCCCGGGCGGCCCCGTGGACCGTGCCCATCTCCGGGATGCGCCCGCACAGCGCCATCAGCTGCTGCAGCGCCTGCCGGTCGTCCTCCACGCACAGCACATTCAGCACGGTCCCACCTCCTCCATTCTACTATAGGGCGTCTTGTCCAACAAATGTCCAATACCGCGCCGGCCGCCGGAAGGCTTGCATTCCCGGGGTCGAACTGCTACAATAGACCCGAAGTACAGGCGCGGGAGGGCTGCACATGAGGGGAAAAGGACGCCGTGCAGGGGCGCTGCTGCTGGCGCTGCTGATGCTGCTGGCCTGCCGGGGCGCCCCGGCGGACACCATCGCGGGCCCGGATGTGGCGCCGGAGGACATCGCGGATTTCTACTATACCGTGGACAGCTCCGCCTGGCCCCCCCGCTATCAGCGCTACCGCTTTTATATGGAAGACGGACAGCCCCGGTTTTTCCACGACACCCGCCAGGGGGAGGACTGGCCCCTGACGGAGGCGGACTCGGTGTACAGCGGCACGGTGGCCCTGACCCGGGACCAGTGGGTGGCCTTCCTGGACTGCCTCCGGGACGGCCGGGCGCTGCCCCGGGAGGAGCACACGGAAACCGGGGACGAGGGCCCTTGGACCTACCTGTACCCGGCGTCGGGGCCGGCGGAGGGCCTGGCCTTCACCTTCGCCTCCCCCGGCCGCCGGGCCGACTTTGAGGCCCTGTGCCGGGCGCTGGCGGGGAACCACGTGCTGACGCGGCTCTTCTTCCTCCGGGGCGGCGAGATGGTGCCCCGCATCTGGGAGGTGACCCGGACGGCGGCGGGCTGCAGCCTCCGGGTGGACGAGGGGGAGCCCCTGCCCCTGACCCCCGCCCAGGTGGAAGCCCTGGAGGCGGCAGCGGCGGGCATGGCGGCCTGGGACGGCTTCCGGGGCAGCGACCCCCGGGTGCTGGACGGGGAGAGCTTCTCCCTGACCCTGGCCTACGCCGACGGCACCACGGTGCAGGCCTCCGGGGAGAACGCCTTCCCGGAGGGCTACCACGAGGCGGCGGAGGCGCTGGAGGCCATCCTCCGGCAGGTCCAGCGGGCGCCCCTGGCGGGCACCTACCGCTACGAGGGGGAGGGCCTGGGGGGCGACTTCACCCTCACCCTGCAGGCCGACGGCACCTACACCTTCTATGAGGGGCCCCTCAGCAGCTACCTGGGGGGCGGCACCTGGGAGATGTGGTACGGCCAGGTGTGGCTGACGGAGGAGAGGGGCTTCGACCTTTCCTTCTCCTTTCTCCCGGCGGAGGACGCCCTGGTTTATCTGGCGGAGAGCTCCGACGCCTTTCCCTATGTGACGCCGGCGGACGGCGCCCGGTTCATCCGCACCGGGGAGCCGGCGCAGGACGCGGACAATGCAGATTCGGAAGAAGAGGTGGAACCCATGGCATTGCATATGAGCATCGGCGGGAGGGAAGTGCCCGTGACCTGGGAGGAGAACGCATCGGTGGCGGCCCTGCGGGCCCTGGCGCCCCTGACGGTGCAGCTGTCCATGTACGGCGGCTTTGAGCAGGTGGGCGCCATCGGCCAGGCCCTGCCCCGGGAGGACCGGCAGACGGAGACCGGCCCCGGGGACATCGTGCTCTACAGCGGCGACCAGCTGGTGGTGTTCTACGGCCACAACGCCTGGGCCTACACCCCCTGGGGCATGTGGACCTGTCCCGGGAGGAGATGGCGGCGCTGCTGGGCCACGGGGACGTGACCCTCTCCCTGTGGACGGAGTGACGCAGCCCCCGCCCAAGCATCCGCAACAGGCGGTCCGCCGCCGAAGGAGGTGCCCATGGATACCCCGCTGAACCTGCCCCGGGTGAAGGAACACCTGCGCTACAACTGGTGGAAGTATGTGCTGCTGGTGTCCCTGAGCCTGGTGATCTGGAACCTGTATTTCTCCATGACGGCCTACCGCCCGCCGGAGGACAAGAAGCTGGTGACCCTGATCTACGCCAGCGGCGACTACCCCACGGCCCAGATGTGGCTGGACACGGTGCGGGAGGAGCACTTCCCGGACCAGGAGGAGTTCACGGCGGAGTTTGTGGTGCAGGACGAGACCTACGGCACCATGGTGCTGAGCACCCGGATGGTGGTGGGGGACGTGGACCTGGTGGTGGTGCCCCGCTCCGAGGCCCTGAGCTACGCCGAGAGCGGCCTGCTGCTGTCCCTGGAGGACAAGGGGGACATCCCGGCCCTGTGCGAGGCGGCGGGGGTGGACATCCAGCGGGGCTGGTGGCGGAACACCGCCGCCGGGGAGCGGCACCTGCTCTGGATCCCCGTCAGCGGCCTGCCCCGGGTCTGCAGCTGGCTCTACGCCGACCCCGCGGACTTCTGCCTGGGCATCCGCATCCAATGCGGCAACGAGGACAACGCGGTGGAGCTTGTGCGGCTGCTGCTTCAGGACGCGGCCCAGAACCCGGCCGCCGCCCCGGAGGCCACGGCGGCCCCTTGACAATTTCCCGGCCCCGGCTATAATGGGGTTGACAAGTGCATCACCGCTGGGGGTGCGGCTTCGGCCGCTGAGAGGGCTTCGGCCCGACCCTTGGAACCTGTGTAGATCATCCTACCGAAGGGAAGCGGAACCGCCAGTCTCACCAGGCTGTGTTCTCTTCCCGCGTGTATGCGCGGGTTTTCTTTTGCGGGGACGCACCGGAAAAGGAGGTAGTAACCATGATGTCTCTCTGGATTTCCACGGCCCTGGCGGATACGGAAGCCACCGTGACGGACCTGGCCGCCGAAGCCGCGGCCCAGGCCGAACCCACCTGGGCCCAGACGGCGGTGGAGAAGTTTGCCGAAACCCCCATGGGCGTGTGGATCGGCGTGCTGGTGGTGGTGGCCCTGGGCGTGGTGCTGCTGGCGGCGGGCAAGACCGCCGGCAAGTGGAACGCCCGGATGATCGCCTTCGGGGCGCTGTCCATCGCCCTGTCCTTCGTGCTCAGCTGCGTCCGCCTCTACCGGATGCCCCAGGGCGGCTCCGTCACCCCCGGCAGCATGCTGCCCATCATGCTCTTCTCCGCCGCCTATGGCGCCGGCCCCGGTGCGCTGGTGGGCCTGCTCTACGGCGTGCTGCAGTATCTGCAGGGCGGCTGGTTCGCCAATGTGTGGCAGTTTGCCCTGGACTATCTGCTGGCCTTCGCCGCCCTGGGCCTGGTGGGGCTGTTCCGCAGTGACAAAAAGCCCTGGCTGCTGTATGTGGGCATGGTGGTGGCGGCCCTGGGCCGGGCCCTCTCCGCCACCCTGGCGGGCATCCTCTTCTGGGATACCGCGCCCCTGGCCAGCCTCATCTACAACGGCACCTACCTGATCCCGGACACCCTCATCTGCATCCTGCTGGCGGTGCTCATCGCCCCCCGGCTCCTCCGGGAGATGCGGCGCGCCGGCTGAGGCATTCCGGCAAAAACAAAAGGGCCTTCCCCCGCGGAAGTCCCTTTTTTCGTGCCCAAAGCCCCGCCTACTCCGTCAGGTGCCGCAGCACCAGCTCCCGGTGGTCCAGGAAGAGGCGGGTCACCTGATAGCTGTCGGTCTCCTCCCAGGGGATGGGGTGGATGGCGCCGCCGTCGAAGGAGAGGATCTGCGCCCCGGGCAGGCCCAGGAGCAGGGGGGAGTGGGTGGCGGCCAGGATCTGGGCCCCCAGGCCGGTGAGGCGGATCATGTGCAGCAGCAGGGTGAGCTGGCGCTGGGGGGACAGGGCGGCCTCGGGCTCGTCCATGAGATACAGCCCCGGCCCGTCGAAGGCCTGGAAGAAGCTGAGGAAGCCCTGGCCGTGGCTCTGCTCGTGGAGTCCCCGGTCCCCGAAGCTGGGCCCCCTGGGGTTCTCCGCGTCGTAGGCCGCCGCCCGGGTGGCCACGTTGAAAAAACTCTCCGCCCGGAAGAAATACCCCGTCCGCGCCTTCCGGTGGGACCGCACCAGCCGCAGCGCCTCCGCCAGGGGCGGCGTCTCGTCCCAGGTGGAGAAGCGGTAGTTGATGGTGCCCCCCTCCGGGTTGAAGCCGCAGGCCACGGCGATGGCCTCCAGCAGGGTGCTCTTGCCGGTGGCGTTCTCCCCGGCAAAAAAGGTCACCGGGCACTGGAATTCCAGGGACTCCAGCCCCGCCAGGGCCGGGACGGACCGCAGCCAGGCGTCGGGCGCCACCCGGCTCCAGTCCACGGACAGCCCCCGGATAAAGAGCTCCTGCACGGCTCGGGCCCCCCTTTCTCTGCTTTTTTCTCCGGGGATAGTACAGCACAGGACCGGCCTCCCGGGAAGGGCTCCCGGGAACCGGGGCTGCGCGGGGAGCCCCGGGCTACTCCAGCTGCGGGGACCGGCTCAGGGGCGCCTGGCGGATGCCGTTGGCCTCGGCATATGCCTGCGCCCGGCCGCCGTCGCAGTAGAGGACCAGCTCCGCCGGGCATTCCGGGAAAACCCAGTAGTCGATGACGGTGTCCGGGTTCAAAAAGGTCACGGCGGTCAGGCTGGCGCAGCTGTAAAACGCGTTCATGTCCAGCCGGGCCAGGCTCCGGGGCAGCAGGACCTCCTGCAGCCGGCCGCACTGGCTGAAGGCCCCCACCCCGATGCCGGTGATGCCCTCCGGGATCACCACGCCAGTCAGGCGGGTGCAGCGGTAGAAGGTGTTCTCCCGGATCACCTCCACCCCCGCCGGAATCTCGATGGCCTCCAGGCTGCCGCACTGCCAGAAGGCCTCCTTCCCCAGCCAGGTCAGCTTCTCCGGCAGCCGGATCTCCGCCAGCTTCCCGCAGTCCCCGAAGGCCTGCCAGCCGATGGCGGTGAGGCTCTCCGGCAGGGTCACCCGGGTCAGGCTGCTGCAGGCGTGGAAGGTGTAGTCCCCGATCCCGGTGACGCCCTCCCCGATGACCACCTCCCGGATGTCGCCGCGGTAGGTGAAGGCATTGCTGTCCACCGCCCCCCTGCCGGTGATGGTCAGCACACCGTCGTCGGACAGGGTCCAGTCCGCGGCGGGCCCGCACTCCCCGCGGGTCTCGGCCTGCGCCGGAAGCAGCAGCAGGCAGCAAAGGATCAGGAGCCCCTGGAGCAGCAAACGCTTTTTCATCTGACAAACCTCCCCACCGCGGAAGAATCACGGTTATATGCATAGGTTCGGAGGTTTTCCGGAAAGTCCTTTTTGAAGGGATGGTTTTTTTGGGGGAGGGGTGTCTGTGGTACCCCGCGGGGCTGCCCCTCAGTCACCGCCCCGCAGGGACAGGGGGGCTTCCCCGCGTCGCCCCGCCAACCCAAATGCCTTCCCCTCCCGGGGGAAGGTGGCCGTGCCCGCAGGTCCGGATGAGGTCGTCACCGCCGCCGGAGGGGCAGCAGCGTCCGGGTCTCCCGGCGGCAGGCCTCGCAGCCCGGCCTGGCGGACTGGCGCCGGTCGGCCATGGGGATGCTCACGAAGAGGCAAATCAGGGTGACGGCCGGGGCGGATTTGGTCCTGGAGTCCCGGCAGGTCATGGGCTGTTCCTCTTTTTCTTTGGGATGATGATTCAAACAATGGCATACCCCGCCGCCGCCAGGGCGGCCAGGGCCCGGTCAAACTGGTTCTCCCGCACCAGGAGGTAGTCCGTGTTGAAGGTGGAGACGGCGAAGATAGAGATCCCCGCCTCCGCCAGGACGCCGGAGAGCCGGGCCAGGATGCCCACCAGGGCGAAATCCAGCACCCCCCGGACCCGCAGGCCCCGCCAGCCGTCCTCCCGGGCGAGGGTGTTCGCCGGGGTGTCCCGGGTGGGGCACACCAGGGACAGCTCCTCCTCCGTCCGGGCCAGGAAGAACAGCTCCCCCTCCAGGGGCACGTCCCGCAGGTCCGCCACCTTGCAGACGGTGAGGGGCGTGTCCAGCCGCTGCAGCTCCATGACGATCCCTCCCGTCATTTCACCGTGTCCACCCGGTCCCGGTAGACCACAAAGCGCTGCCAGAGGAACTCCAGCACGAAGTTCACCAGCATGGTGCCGATCTGCACCGCCCAGTAGCCCATGGAGGCCTCGTCCCCCTTGGCGCCGGTGAAGGGGTTCTCCCCCGTGAGGGCCGCCACCCACCAGGTGCTCAGGGGGGTGAACACCAGGTAGAACAGCCCCGTGAGGAGCATGCTCTTCTTCAGGTCGTAGTCGCTGCGGAAGGTGTACTTCCGGTTCACCGTGAAGTTCCACACCACGCTGAGCACCAGGGACAGCAGGTAGCTCAGCCAGGCCGGCCAGCCCAGGACCTCCTTGAACAGGGCCGCCGAGGCCAGCTGGATCACGCCGGCGGAGATGGAGAACAGGGTGAACTTCAGGGAACGGAGCCACTCCCGGTTCCGGTCATTCTCCCGAATCATGGATATTGCCTCCTGTCGTATTTTGTGGGCTGCGCCTCACACCAGCCGCAGCCCCGGCACCGCGTTCAGGGTCAGGTCCGCGGTCTCCCCGCGCTGATACCGCCAGTACGCTGCGGAGGCGATCATGGCGCCGTTGTCCCCGCACAGCTCCAGCCGGGGCATGTAGAGGGGGATGCCCGCCTTTTCGCACTCCTCCGCCATCCGCCGGCGGAGCTCCCGGTTGGCGGAGACGCCCCCCGCCATGGCCAGTTTTTCCACCTTTTTCTCCTTGGCGGCCAGCATGGCCTTGCCCACCAGGGACTCCACCACGGCGTGGCGGAAGGAGGCCGCCAGGTCCGCCTTGGGGAGTTTTTCGCCGCCCTCCCCCCGCATCTCCAGCTGGTTCACCGCGTTGAGGAAGGCGGTCTTCATGCCGGAGAAGGAGTAATCGTAGCGGCCCTCCACCCGGGGCTCGGGCAGGTGCAGGAAGTGGGGATCCCCCGACTCCGCCAGGGCGTCCAGCCGGGGGCCGCCGGGGTAGGGCAGGCCCAGCACCCGGGCCGCCTTGTCGAAGGCCTCCCCCGCCGCGTCGTCCCGGGTCTGGCCCAGGAGCTCATAGCGGGCGTAGTCCGGCAGGTACACCAGGTGGCTGTGGCCGCCGGAGACCACCAGGCACAGGAAGGGCGGCGCCAGGTCCGGGTGGGTGAGAAAGTTGGCGGCGATGTGGCCCTCGATGTGGTTCACGGGGATCAGGGGTTTCCCCAGGGCGTAGGAGAGGCCCTTCATGCAGCTGACGCCGGTGAGGAGGGCGCCCACCAGCCCGGGGCCGTAGGTCACCGCCAGGGCATCCACATCGTCAAAGGTCAGCCCCGCCTGGCGCAGGGCCTCGTCGATCACCCGGTCGCAGGCCTCCACATGGGCCCGGCTGGCGATCTCCGGCACCACCCCGCCGTAGAGGGCGTGGAGGTCGATCTGGCTGAACACCACGCTGGACAGGATGCGGCGCCCGTCCTCCACCACCGCCGCGGCGGTCTCGTCGCAGGAGGTCTCCAGACCCAGGATTCTCATATCGCTCACCTCGTGTAATCAGAGATTCATCTGCCCCGTCAGCAGGAAGAGCCCCAGGGCCGCCGCCACCCCCAGGCAGGCCGCCACGGCCACCGTGAGGAGGCTCTTCCCCCGCCAGGCCAGGGGCACCGCCACCGCCAGCCCCGCCACGGCGCACACCAGCAGCCGCACGTCCCCACCGGGTTCATAGCCCGTGGAATACAGCACCCCGGGGATGGTCATGGCGGAGAGCACCGCGTAGGGCACATAGTGCAGGAAGGAGCGGAAAAACCGGCTGCGGATGGGCTTGCGGAAGATGGTCAGGGGGAGCATCCGCACCAGGTAGGTGATGAGGGCCATCACCAGCAGGTAGGGCACGTAGACAGACCAGCTCATGCCTGGGGCGCCTCCTCTCCCTCCGGCTCCTCCGCCACGGGGAAGCGCCAGGCGCCCACGCAGGCGGCGGCCACCGCGCAGCAGATGATCACATACCCCGCCGGCACCTGATTCAGCCCCGGCACATAGCGGAAGGCCACCGCCAGGGCGGCGGAGAGCAGCACCACCACCCGCACCGCCCGGCTCTTCCGGCTGGGGGGCAGGATGATGGCCAGGAACATGCCGTAGATGGCGATGCCCAGGGAGATGCGGAAAAACGCCGGCAGCAGGGAGCCCGCCGCCGCCCCCAGCACTGTGCCCAGGGACCACCCCGCCCAGGGCCCCAGCATCAGCCCGTAGCAGTAGGCCTTGTTCAGCCTCTCCGGCTGGGCACTGGCCACGGCGAAGATCTCGTCCGTGTTGCAGAAGGCGAAGATCATCCGCTGGAGGGTGCCCATGGAGCCGTCCAGGCGCTGGGAGAGGGAGATGGACATGAGGGCGTAGCGCAGGTTGATGGTCAGCTGGGTGAGGGCCATCTCCGTGAGGCCCGCCCCGGCGGCCATGAGCTCCACCCCCGCCAGCTGGCCGGCGCTGGTGACGTTGGTCATGGAGATCAGCAGGGCCTGGAGGGGGTTCAGCCCCGCCCGGGTGGCCGTGATGCCGAAGGCGAATGCCACGGACAGATAGCCCAGGGCGATGGGGACCCCGTGTCTCAGTCCCCGGAGGAATAATCCGCGCTGCATGGGACAATGCCCCTTTCTGTGGGGTTGAAAAAGCGGAACCGTCCCAGTATAGCACGATTCCGCCCGATGGGCAATCACAGGGGGGAGGGGGCGGTTATTTTTCCCCTCCGCCGGCCCGGTAGTAGTTGATGAGGCAGCCCTCCGCCAGGATCTGCCGCTCCGGCTCCGTGAGGGGACCGATGCTCACCTTGAAGGGGGTCACGGTGCCGTCGGCCTTCACGGCGTAGGCGTCGATGCCCTCCCGGTTCTCCAGCACCGCGCTGCGCAGGCCGGGGATGAACACCCAGTCCCCCAGGGCAAACACCGACGGGTCCTCCACCAGGAAGGGGGTCATGCCCCAGTTGATGCAGTTGGAGCGGTAGCGCTTGGTGGCGTACTGCCGGGCGAAGTTGGCGCTGCCGCCCATCACCCGCTGGCAGGAGGCGGCCTGCTCCCGGGCGGAGCCGTCCCCGGGCATGTTGGCGTAGATGGCGGAGCCCAGGTCCGTGTGGAGGGGATCCACGGGAATCCCGGCCTGCCTCAGGTCCACACAGACGGAGAGCACCTCCTCCGACAGCTTGCCCTCCGCCACCCGGGCGCGCTCCATGGCCCGGACCTCCTTGCTCCGGGGCACGTAGTCCGGGCAGCGGCGGGACAGGGCGAACTCCGACAGGCGCTCCGGGTTGGAGCGGTAGGCGGAGGTCTCGCCGGAGGGGATCAGCTCGTCGGTGGTGGTCACCGGGTCGTCGATGTAGGCGCACAGCTTCACCAGCAGGTCCTCCGTCAGGGCGGGCATCTGCGGCCAGTCCTTGATGTTGGGCCCGAAGCGCAGCCCGTGCTCCGGCTCCGGCCGGCCCCAGCCGTTGTAGACCCGCTTCTCGTAGATGCCGCCGTCGTAGCGGTAGTCCGGCTCGGTATAGTCCACCTCCAGCTCCGTGGCCGCGGTGAGGCGTCCGCCGTTGGCCGCCGTGGCCGCGATGGAGCGGGCGTCCATGAGGGCCACCGCCGCCAGCTGGCCCTCCCCGGGCTTGGAGCCCTCCCGGTTGGGGAAGTTCCGGGTGGTGTGGCGGATGGAGAGCTCCCCGTTGGCGGGGCAGTCCCCGGCGCCGAAGCAGGGGCCGCAGAAGCACTCCCGGAGGATGACGCCGGCGCTCACCAGGTCCGCCGCCGCGCCGTTGCGCAGCAGCTGGGCCAGGGCGGGCATGGAGCCGGGGTACACCGACAGGGAGAAGGCGCCGTTGCCGCAGCTGCGGCCCCGGAGGATGTCCGCCGCCGCCAGGATGTTCTCGTAAGTGCCGCCGGCGCAGCCCGCGATCTCCCCCTGCTCCACCCGGATGCTGCCGTCGGGCTGGAGCTTGCTCATCAGGTCCATCCGCACGCCCTTCAGCTGGCGGTTGGCCGCCTCCTCCGCCTCATGGAGGATGTCCGCGGCGTTGGCCTTCAGCTCCCGGATGCTGAACACGTTGGAGGGGTGCATGGGCAGGGCGATGGCGCACTCCACCGCGGAGAGGTCCACCTCGATGCACCCATCATAGTAAGCCAACTCCCCCGGGTGCAAGGGCGAAAAAGCCTCCGGGCGGCCGTGGAGGGTCAGGTATTCCCGGGTCTTCTCGTCCGTCTCCCAGATGGAGGACCAGCAGGTGGTCTCGGTGGTCATCACGTCCACGGCGTTGCGGTACTCCATGGACAGCTCCGCGATCCCCGGGCCCACGAACTCCATCACCTTGTTCTTCACATAGCCGTTCTTGTAGACCGCGCCCACAATGGACAGGGCCACGTCGTGGGGGCCCACCCCGGGCCTGGGTTTTCCTTTCAGGTAGACGGCTACGACACCGGGCCGGCGAAAGTCGTAGGTCCGGCCCACCAGCTGCTTGGCCAGCTCGCCGCCGCCCTCCCCCACGGCCATGGTGCCGATGGCGCCGTAGCGGGTGTGGGAGTCGGAGCCCAGGATCATCCGCCCGCAGCCCGCCATGGTCTCCCGGTTGTAGCTGTGGATGTTGGCCAGGTTGGCGGGGACGTAGATGCCGCCGTACTTCACCGCGGCGGAGAGGGCGAACTTGTGGTCGTCCTCGTTGATGGTGCCCCCCACGGCGCACAGGGAGTTGTGGCAGTTGGTGAGCACATAGGGCAGGGGAAAGCGGGTCATGCCCGAGGCCCGGGCCGTCTGGATGATGCCCACATAGGTGATGTCGTGGCTGGTCATGGAGTCAAAGCGCAGGCGCAGGTTCTCCATGTCGCCGGAGGTGTTGTGGGCCGCCAGGATGCTCCAGGCCATGGTGGCCTCCTCCGCCGCCTTCCGGTCCGGGGTGAGGCCGGTCTTGTGCTGCATCTCCAGGGGGTCTGTATACAGGTCCCGGCCGTTCACCAGCCAGACGGGGGTATCGTAAAGCCTGATCATGTGCTTTCTCCTTTGCCGATGCTGAAAAATGGGCCGTCGGGCGGCCTTTCTCTCTCATTCTTCACCCGCCGGGGAAACCCTTGTTTTTTTCTCGTTTTTCGCTTTCCGCCGCCCCGGAGCCCCGCCCCGCCTGCTTCCCCCTTCTCTCCCCTTGCGGTCCCCGCCTCCGGCGCTTGCATTGTTATACAATGTATGCTATTATTTATGCATGTCAGAGGGGGGTGCGGACATGCATTGCGTGGGGATCCTGGCCTCGCCTGCGCCCCGGGCCCAGGCGGCGGCCCGGCGGGCGGAGGCTTTCCTGGCGGCCCGGGGGGTCGTATACAGCCGGGACGTGGAGGCGCCGGGAGCGGAGCGGCCGGAGGCCCTGGTGGCCCTGGGGGGCGACGGCACGGTGCTGTGGGCGGCCCGGGCGGCGGTGCGGCTGGACGTGCCCCTGCTGGGGATCAACCTGGGCCAGGTGGGCTTCCTGGCGGAGGTGGAGGCCGCGGGGATGGAGGAGGCCCTCGCGGCGCTGCTGGCGGGGGACTACAGCCTGGAGGAGCGGCCGCTGCTGTCGGTGAGGGCCGGGGACGTGGCCCGGGAGGCCCTGAACGACGTGGTGGTGAGCCGGGGCGGCTATCCCCGGCTGATCCGGGTGCAGGCGGTGGTGGACGGGTGTCCTGCGGGGACCTGCCGGGCGGACGGCCTGGTGGTGGCCACCCCCACGGGCTCCACGGGCTACTCCCTCTCCGCCGGCGGGCCCATTGTGGCCCCGGGGGTGGACTGCATGATCCTCACCCCCATCTGCGCCCACAGCCTGCAGCACCGGCCCCAGGTGGTGCCCGGGGGCGCGGTGGTGTCCCTGCGGCTGGATCCCGGGGAGCCCTCCACCGCCTCGCTGCAGGTGGACGGGGAGGACTGCGCCCTCCTCCACGCCGGGGACCGGGTGGAGATCCGCCGCAGCCCCCGCCGGGTGCGCTTCATCCGCATGGGACAGCAGGATTTCTTTGACGTGGTGCACCGGAAGCTGTCGGAGTGGACCCGGTGAGGACAGGGCAGGACGGCCCGAGGAAGCGAGGAGACAAGATGAACAAAGCACAGCGGCACAGCCTGATCCTGGAGCTGGTGAACCGGGGGGAGATCGGGACCCAGGAGGCGCTGGTGGCGGCCCTGGAGAAGCGGGGCGTCCAGGTGACCCAGGCCACCATCTCCCGGGACATCCGGGAGCTGCACCTCACCAAGGCCCAGTTCGCCGGGGGGAGCTACCGCTATGTCACCAGCGTGGGGGACGAGCGCTCCCTCAGCGACCGCCTTCGCCGGATGCTGAAGGAGTCCATGCTGTCGGTGGCCTCCTCCGGGCCCCTGGTGGTGATCAAGACCCTGTCGGGCTCGGCCAATGTGGCGGCGGAGGCCCTGGACACCCTGGCCTGGCCGGAGGTGCTGGGCACCCTGGCGGGGGACAACACGGTGCTGGTGGTGGTGCGGGACACCGACGCCCCGGCGGTGCTGGAGCGCCTGGAGGCCTTCATGGCCTGACCGGGCCCTTTTCCGGCCCGCAGATTCGGAGCATTGGAGCAGGAGAGACATGCTGCAGCAGTTGACCATCCGGAACATTGCGCTGATTGAGGCGCTGACCATCGACTTCCGCCGGGGGCTCCACACCCTCACCGGCGAGACCGGCGCGGGGAAGTCCATCATCGTGGACGCGGTGAACCTGGTGCTGGGGGCCCGGAGCGACCGGAGCCTGATCCGCACCGGCGCGGAGAAGGCCTCGGTGGAGGCCCTTTTTGACGCGGGGGAAAACCCGGCGGTGGCCGCGTGGCTGGCGGCCCAGGGCCTGGAGAGCGACGGAGGGGTGACCCTGTGGCGGGAGATCACCGCCGGGGGCCGGAGCCTGTGCCGGGTCTGCGGCGTGGTGGTGCCCCTGTCGGGCCTGCGGGAGGTGGCGGACCTGCTCATGGACGTCCACGGCCAGCACGAGACCCGCTTCCTCATGGACCCCCAGTATCACCTGGCCCTCCTGGACGACGCCGGGGACGAGGCCCACCAGGCCCTCCGCCGGGACACCGCCGCCGCCTGCGAGGCCTTCCTCAGCTGCCACCGGCGCTACGCCCGCCTGGTGCGGGAGAACCAGGAGAAGCAGGCCCGGATGGAGGACCTGGCCCGGAGCCTGGAGGAGCTGAAGAAGGCGGCCCTGAAGCCCGGGGAGGAGGAGCAGCTCCGGGAGGAGCGGGAGCGCCTGCGCCACGCCGGGAAGATCGCCGCCGCCCTGCGGGAGGCCTACGGGCAGATCGCGGCGGGGGACATGGAACCCGCCCTGGCCAAGCTGAAGCCCGCGGCGGACGCCCTGGACGGCATCGCCGCCTACGGGGAGACCTATCAGCAGCTGGCAGCCCGGGTGCGCAGCCTCTACTATGAGCTGGAGGAGGCGGGCTACGAGCTGGACCGGCTGACGGGGGAGGCGGCCTACGACCCCCGGCGGGCGGAGGCGGTGGAGACCCGGCTGGAGCTCATCAGCCGGCTGGAGCGGCGCTTCGGGCCGGACATCCCCGCGGTGCTTGCCGCTGGGGAAAAGATGCAGGCGGAGTGGGACAGCTTCGCCTCCCTGGAGGGGGAGCTGTCCCGGCTGGCGGCGGAGGACCGGGCCCTGCTGCACCGCTACCGGGAGCTGGCCCGGGCCCTCAGCGCCTCCCGCCGGGCCATCGCCGGGGATTTCGCACAGAAGATGGTGGCCCAGCTCCGGGACCTGGGCATGGCCCAGACCCGGTTCGAGGCGGCCTTCGCCCCGGCGCCGGAGAAGCCGCCCATGCCCCGGCCCGTGGGGGACGACCAGGTGGAGTTTCTCCTCTCCCCCAACCCCGGGGAGCCCCTGAAGCCCCTGCAGCGCATCGCCTCCGGCGGCGAGCTCTCCCGGCTGATGCTGGCCCTGAAAAACATGGAGGCCGCCCGCACCGGGGTGGACTGCATGGTCTTCGACGAGATCGACACGGGCATCTCCGGCCGGGTGGCCCAGGCGGTGGCGGAGAAGCTGGCCCACATCGCCCGGCACCGGCAGGTGCTGTGCGTCACCCACCTGCCCCAGCTGGCGGCCATGGCGGACGTGCAGCTGCTGGTGGAGAAGCAGGTGACCCAAACCCCCGACGGGGAGCGCACCGGCACCCATGTGCGCGTCCTGACGGAGGAGGAGCGGGTGGCGGAGGTGGCCCGGATGCTCTTCGGCGCCGACGGCAGCACCGACAGCGCCCTGCGCCACGCCCGGGAGATGATCGACGCCGCCCGCCGGATGAAGGCGGGCTGGACGGAGGGGGACGGCGCCTGACGGGCACGACCTCCTCCGGACCTGCAGGCACGGACACCTTCCCCCGGGAGGGAAGACTTTTGGATGGATTGCCGGCTATTGCCTTCCCCTTGCAGGGGGAGGCCTTTTTTTGCACCAGAAAAGGGGCTGCCTTGCGGCAGCCCCCGTGGGGTACTCAGGGTTCCGGATGTTCCGCCGGGGATCAGGACACAGCCTGCCAGACGTCCACCCACTTCACGCCGTCGAAGAACACCATGTGCACGCTGGCCAGATCGGTGCTCTCGCCGATGGAGAAGCTGTGGGCGTCGAAGGCGCCGGTGCCGGGCCACTTCCAGGAGAACACGATCTTGCCGGTGCTGTCATACACGTCGTAGGTCGCGTACTGGATGGCGTACTGGTGGGTCAGGGTGGCGGTGCAGTCCAGGGTGGCCAGGCCGTTGGCGTCCGTGCCCTTGGAGGCGCTGGAGCTGTCGATGGCCAGGTCGGACTCGCCCACCTTGAACTCAATCCAGGGGTCGGTGGCGGACCAGGTCTTGCCGTCGGTGCAGGTGAACTGCACGCTGTAGGTGCCGTTGGGCAGGTTCGTGGAGTTCTTGCGGGTGCGGGCGTCCAGGGTCTTGACCCAGTTGCCGGTGGCCGCATCCCGGATGACGAAGGAGGCCTCGGTCAGGGCGCGGGCGTCCTCGGTCTTGCCGGTGAAGCTCACGGTGTTCACGTTCACCGTCACGTCGCAGCCGGTGACCTTCAGGTCCGTGGCAGCGCTGCCGGAGATGGACACGGTGACTTCCTTCTCCACGGTGTCGGAGGAGTAGCCGTCATCCGCCACGCACACCACCTTGTACTTGCCGCCGGTGGTGACATAGAACTCCACATTCGCGGAATCCTTGGTCTCCAGGTAGTCCACCACCTCGTTCATGCCCTTGGCCGGGACGTTGGGGTCGTCGGAGGTCATGCGGTAGAGGTAGTAGTTCAGGGCCACCGTCTTGCGGCTGCCGCTGACAGAGCTGGTGACGGCAATCTTCTTGCTGTCCGCGGCGCTGGTGGCAGTCAGGCTCGTGATGGTGATGCCGTCGAAGTGGGAGTCCAGCTCCAGCCAGACATTGCCCCACATGTTGTCGCTGCCCTTCTTGTTGGCGGCGGTGTAGTTCACGGAGTACTGGCCGGACTTGTACACCTTGGTGGTGGCGGTCTGGCCCGAGGCCTTCAGGTAGGACACGATGGTGGCGGGCTCGATGCCGTCCTTGGAGTAGTACAGGTCGAACTGGCTCACGGTGAGGTTGCTGGCGTTGTCCACCAGGGCGGACAGGGTCATGTTGCCCTGGCTGTCCACGATGATCTTCACGTCATTCACCTTGGGCGCGGGGTTGGTGGAGTCCACGGTGACCTCCACCATCTCGCTGGTGGCGGTGGTGTGGCCGTCGGTGGCGGTGTACTGCAGCTTATAGGTGCCGTCCGCCTTCACGGTGAAGGTGTGGGAGGTGCCCTTCTTGGACTTGTAGGTGTCCACCACGGTGGAGCCGTCCGCCTTGAAGAGGGTGAAGGTGGTGGAGGTCAGGCCCTTGCCGCCGGCGGTGACCGCCTTCACGTTGATCTTGCGGGTGGCGGCGGTGGTGGCGCCCAGGGTGACGATGCTCAGGGGAGCGTCCGTCACGGGCACAAACACGTCCGCGTTGGTCCAGCCGTTCTGCCACGGGTTCACCTTGCCCACCATGTAGCCGGAGAACTGGATGGAGTACAGGCCGCTGACGGGGCACTGGAAGGTGAAGTCCGTGCTGCCGTAGAGCCGCTGGCTCACCACCACGTTGCCGCCCATGTAGATGGTGTAGTTGGAGTCGTCCAGGGGCGCGTTGCCGGAGTAGGTGGCGTGGAGGGTCAGCAGGCCCTTGCCGTTGTCAGCCACCTCGATGGACAGGATCTTGAACTCCTCGGAGGTGACGCTCACGGGCTTGGAGGTCTTGGTGTCCGTATCCTCGCCGTCGGTGACGGTGTACTCCACCGTGTAGTCGCCGCTCTTGGGCGGATAGTAGGTGGCCTTGCCGTTGCTGCCGTCGAACTCCACGGTCTTCATCAGCTCGTGCTCGTCGGTGGCGGTGTCGGGGTCATCCCAGTAGAACTTGTAGGTGTGCTTGGTGGCCACCTTGGAGCCGCCGCTGGCCATGCCGCTGGCCTCGATGCTGCCGCTCACCAGCTTCACGTCCAGGACGGAGGCGGTGAGGCGGGACTTGGCCGCCACGGTGTAGGGGCCGGTGTCGCCGTCGTTGTCAGCGCCGATCATCAGGAAGTAGGTGCCCGCCTCCAGGCGGACCCCACGGTTCTCCATCATGTAGGGGTTGCCCCGGAAGCCGCTGGTGCCGGTCTCGGAGAAGTCGGAGCCGGCGATCTCCACGCCGTCACGGGAGTAGACCACCGCCTTGGCGTCCGCGAACTGGATGTTGGCGGTGAAGTCCACCCGCTGCTCCATGGGCAGGGTGAACATGTAGTAGTCCGGATAGCCCTGGTTGCTGGGCAGGTTGGCCAGGGTCAGCAGGCCGCCCATCCCGGTGCCGGTCACCACGTTCAGGGTGTTGTTGGAGGTGTAGGCCTCGTTGAAGGTGTTGTTGGGCTCACGCTCGTCCAGGGTGACGGCGTTGAGGGTCAGCTTCATCTGGTAGCGGCCGCGGGCGGAGTCCGTCACGTCGCTGCTCACCAGGAAGTAGTACACGCCCGCGTCCATCCAGCCCGCATAGTGGCGGGTGACGGCCACGGCCTCGTTCTTGTCGGCGCAGGCGTCGGCGGTGAAGTCCCAGTAGGACAGGTTCCGCTCGATGGTGTCGTCGCCGTACACCTTCACCTTCAGGTCATTCATGGTCAGGTTGGTGAAGTCGAACTCCAGCCAGCCCGCGCTGCTGAGGGTGAACTTGTAGTAGTCGGTGTTCTTCAGCAGGGAGTCCTGCAGGGACCAGATGCCGTAGTGCACCAAGGAATCCACCGGCACCACGCCGGCGTTGTTGTAGCTGTTGTTCCGGACGCCCACCTCGCCGGCCCGGGAGACCATGGGGGTGGCGGAGATGTCGTAGGTGGCCTCGTCGGTGGCGTCGGCCTTCTCCACGATGATCTCATAGGTGCCCGCGTCCACGAAGTCCGTGCAGTTCACGGTGCCCAGATCCTTGGTCCAGTTGATGCCCCAGATCTTGGTATCGTTGTAGTTGGCGGACTTCACGATCACGTTCAGGTTGCCGTGGGAGTTGCCCACCGCCTTGAAGGTGATGGTCAGCATGCCGGACTGGCTCATGGTGAAGTTGGCGTAGGCCTTGGCATTGGCGCCGGTGCCCGCCGGGATGGTCATGGTGGTGGTGACGCCGTCGGAGAGCACCACGTCGCCGGCCAGCTCGTCGGTGACGGGGGTCTGATAGCCGCTCTCGTCCCCGGTCACCTCATAGCCGGTGGCCTCCACCTCGGGGATGGTCACTTCCACGGGGATCTCCACTTCCACGGGGACTTCCACTTCCACGGGGACTTCCACTTCCACGGGCTCCTCGGCCACAGGCTCCTCAGCCACGGGCTCCTCGGCTTCCACGGCTTCCTCAGCCGCAGCGGCCTCGGCGGCCAGGGCGCGCTTGTAGGCGCTCACCTCGGCGTCGCTCATGGGGCGGGCAGCCTTGGCGGAGATCCAGCCCTCCTCGATGGCCAGCATGTCGTTGGCCTCGCCGGCGTTGACGCGGCCCTTCACCAGGACCACGCCCTCCACCGTGGCGATCTCCTCGCCGCCCTCGGCCTTGTCATAGACCTTGGCGGTGCCGTAGACCTCGGCATAGCCCTGGGTGAAGTCGGGGCTCTCGGAGGCGGGCTTGGTGGTGTCGATCACCGGGGCCGCTTCCTCCGTCACCTCGGGCTCGGCTTCCGCCTCAACCTCGGCTTCGGGCTCGGCCGCGGGCTCGGTAACCTCGACCTCAGCCTCGGCCTCGGGCTCCGCCGCGGGCTCGGCAACCTCGACCTCGGCCTCAGCCTCGGGCTCAGCCGCGGGCTCGGTGACCTCGACCTCTACCTCAGCCTCGGGCTCCGCCGCAGGCTCGGTGACCTCGACCTCGGCCTCGGCCGCGGGCTCAGCCGCGGGCTCCGCCGCGGGCTCGGCCTCTACCTCAGGCTCGGCCGCCACAACAGGCTCCGCAGCAGGCGCATCGGCCTCCGCCGCGGGCTCTGCGGCCTCCACGACGACAGCTTCCGCTGTCTCGGGCGCAACGTCTTCCGCGTACACGGGAATGGACACAGAAAATGCCATGCCGAATGCAAGAAGAAGCGCCAGCATCTTTCTCAAAGCGTTTTTCATGGTCTGACCTCCATCTTTATTTGCTGCAAGGGCCAAGCCCCGTTTAGCCTTTTTTCACTTCCGACGGACTTGGGCGACGTGGCGGCGGGTGCTCCCGTGCCGTTTCGCGTTGGGTCGTTTGTCGCGGTGTGGGGTGCTCCCGTGCCGTTTCGCGTTGGGTCGTTTTCTTTGTCTGCCTTCGTCCGCCTGTCGGATCAGTAGGTGAACCGGTTTTTTCCGTAGTAGTTGCCTGTGAAGGTGGCCACGCGCCGGTCCGCGCGGATCTTCTCCGGCAGGGTGCCCTCCCGCTTCCGTTTCCGGTAGCTCTGCAGGGCCAGCTTCTCGGCCTCCCCGCCCCGCTTGAAGCGCTCCAGCAGCTGTCCCAGCCGCTTGTCGTCGCCCCATTTCCAGGCCATGAGCAGGGCCGCCTCCGCCGAGTAGACCATCTCCGCCCGGGTGGGCATCCAGCCGCCCTCCCCGGAGAGCTCCTTGGCGTGGTACACCATGGCGTGGGGCTGGTAGACCAGGGTGTAGCCCGCCAGCTTCATCCGCCAGGAGAGGTCCACGTCGTCGCAGTAGAGGAAGAAGGTCTTCCAGTCGAAGCCCCCCACCTCCCGGAACACCCGGTTCCGGATCATGGTGCAGGCCCCGGTGCACCAGTCCGTCCGCCCCGTGGCCGGGTCGTAGTCCTTGTGGTGCTCCACCGGGCACTGCCGGGCCTCCACCGCCGCCACTTTCTCGTCCCCGAAGGGCTGCAGCATCTGGTGGAAGAAGTCCGGGCAGGGCTTCACGTCCGGGTTCATGATCAGCACATAGTCCCCGTCAAAGCCCTCCGCCAGCAGGTTCTGCCCGTGGGCCGACCCCGCGTTGAAGCCGAAGTGCCGGTAGCTCACCGGCATGTCCCCGGCGATCTCCCGCCACAGTTCCAGCTCCTGCTCGTCCGGCAGGGGCGTCTCCCCGGAGTCCCCGTAGGCCATGGAGACCGCGATCTCCAGCCCCCGCTGCTCCCGGGCATACCGCGCCGCGTTGGCCACGGCCCTGAGGGTCTGCCGGATGGAGCCCAGGTCGTTGTGATACAGCACCGCCTGGGCCTGAATCCGAACCATGGGTCCCATCGCCTCCTCCTTCATGTCCTCCGTCCCCGGGTCACTTCCCCCGCAGCCGGTGCCATACCAGCTTCAGCATCCGCAGGAAGCGGCCCCGGAACCCCTTGCCCTCCAGGGCGAAGATGGTCTCCTTCTGGGCGGCGATGATGGACTGCAGGTCCTCGATGGTGCCGCTGGAACGCTCCAGGCGCCGGGTCTCCTCCTCGTCCCGGATCCCCAGCTCCACCAGGCGGCCCAGGTGTTCCGCCTCCCGGTGCTGGCTCCGGCGCAGGATCACCGGATAGCGGCGCTCCTCCCGGTTGATGTAGCGCTCGTTGCGCTGCCACTCCTTCTCCCGGTGCTGGGTGTGGGAGGTGGTGCCGCTCTGCCACAGCCGGTAGATGCCCCCCACCCGCGGGATGTCCGTGACGCCGCACACCGCCGTCACCCGCCGCAGGTAGTCCCAGTCCTCCGTGGTGGTCAGGGCCTCGTCGAAGAGGAAGCCCAGCTCCCGGAAGGCCCAGGCCGGAAAGGCCAGGGTGAAGACCGGACACCGGTTCACCCGCAGCTCCACAAAGGCCGAGAAGGGCTGGCAGTACACCGCCCGGGGCGCGCTCATGGCTGCCAGGGCTTTTTGTCCCGTCCGGTCCGTCTGGGACCGCCAGTCCTGGTTCACCGCCTGGCAGTGGGCCACGGTGCCCGGATGGGCCTCCGCCGCCCGGTGGAATTCCTCCACCCAGTGCTCCATCACCACGTCGTCGTCGTCCAGCACCGCGATGTAGTCCCCCCGGCTCCGGGCAAAGCCGTAGTTCAGGGGCGCCGTGCGGTTCCCCTCCTCCAGGGGCAGCACCCGCACCCGTCCGGCGAAGTCCGCCGGGAAGCCGGCCACGATCGCCTCCACCCGGGCCCGGGTCTCCCCGGTCACCCGGTGGGGGATCAGCACCACCTCGAAGTCCGGATCGCTCTGGGCCATCAGGGAGAGGAGCGCCTCCGTCAGCGCGTCCTCCCGGGTGAGCTGGGTGCGCATCACCACCGTCAGGAAGGGGTGTTTTTCCCCGGCTGCCGCGGCCTGCTCTGCCGCCACCAGCGGGGCGTAGCGCTCTCGCCACAGGGGGCTGGCCAGGTTTTCCTCCACCGTGGCGGAGAACCACCGGACCACGTCTCCCAGGGCCGTGTCTCCCCGGATCCAGGGCGTCCCCATCAGCGCCTCCGGTGGATGGGTCCATCCCTCGCTCTGCATCGGCCATTCCCTCCCAGGGCAGATTCTGCCGTTAGCATTTTACCACAACCGCCGGGCTTTGTCCATGCGGCGGCTTCCGCAAGCCCTGACAGATTCCTTACCATTCCGTTACAATTTGATTGCTTGCCCCCGGAAGGCCGCCCTCTGATTGACGTTGCCGCCGCCCCGGTGCTTTCCGCAATCTTTGTAAATCTTCCCCGCCCTCAGCTGCGCAGACAGCGCACCATCAGCAGCCTGTCCTCTGTCACCCGGCAGAAGATCCGCCAGGACGCCAGGTTCAGGCACCGGTAGGCCCGGGGAATCCGCCCCGGCGCCGTGAAGGGCCGCCCGCCGGACGGGTCCCGGGCGGCATCCCGTCCCGCCTGCAGGATCTCCCGCAGCAGGGCCTCGCCCCCGCCGGGACGCTCCGCCTCCGCCTGGACCAGGGCCCGGTTGATGTCCTCCCAGGCCAGGGGCGTTACCTCAACGGCCCGTGATGCCATCGACGGTCACCCTCCATTTCTCCTCCGCCTCCGCCAGGGACATGGGCCTGTCGCCGGCCGCCAGCTGTTCCTCCGCCTCCAGCAGCCGCTCCCGCAGGTCCAGGCTGGCCTCCCGCAGGTTGAAGGCGGCCAGGCTCTGCACCACCAGGTCCCCCTCCCCGTTGCGGGTGATGAACACGGGCTCGCCACGTTCCCGGCACAGGCGCGAGATCTCTGCATACTCGTTCCGCAGCGCCGTGGATGGCCGGATGACCATCATGGCAAGCCCCCCTTTCACCGATATTCTGCCTTTATTCCTGCTTTATCCTACTCCATATTCTGCCTGTTGTCAAGCAGAATTCCCACCTTATGATGAATCTTCATAATGTCATGATTCTGTCATTTTTCCCCTTTCCATATGGGGTTTCTCGTCCCCGGCTCTTTCTCTGAATTCCGCATTACCATCTGTATATATCATTTTGTTGTATAGAATTCGTTTATTTTGTCTGTATTTAATTGATTTTATATGGTGTTTGTACTGTCTTTTTTCTGTGTTTGTTCTGGGTGGATAGTGATAGAATTTGTGTTTTGTGGAGCACACGAAAAACCCCTCTGTCCCTGCGGGGACATCTCCCCTTTCAGGGGAGACAAGGGGTTCAGTGGCGCAGTGCCTCCCCTGAAAAACGGGGGGCCTTTGGGGATGTCGGTGCTGCGGGGAGTGGGGGTCGAAAAAAGCACCCGGCGGGGGCGGGCGCCGGGGGGTGGCGGGATACGATGGGGATAGCCGCGTCAGTCCGGGGCATCGGTGCAGGTGTATTTCAGGCCGTTGTCCCGGCAGTACTGCTCGGCGTAGCTGTTTCGGGGGACGGTGAGGGTGAGGGTTGTGGGGCATTCGGCGAAGGCGCTGTCCCCGATGAATGTGACGCTGTCGGGGATGGTGATGGAGGTCAGGTTGTTGCAACCAAGGAACGCGTTGTCCCCGATGGATGTGACGCTGTCGGAGATGGTGACGGAGGTCAGGCTGGAGCAGTCGTAGAACACGCTGTTCCCGATGGATGTGACGCTGTCGGGGATGGTGACGGAGGTCAGGTTGGAGCAGCTGAAGAACGCCCAGTCCCCGATGGCGGTGACGCTGTCGGGGATGGTGATGGAGGTCAGGTTGTCGCAGAAGGAGAACGCCCAGTCCCCAATGGCTTTGATGCCCTGTGGAATGATATAGCTTTCCGCCGTGAAGGCACAGGGATAGCACACCAGCCGCTGGTCAGCCTTGGTGAACAGCACGCCGTCCGCAACGGCCAGGGCGGGGTGATCGGGAGAGACCT
>JAFWSH010000028.1 GCA_017519405.1 Clostridia bacterium | reverse complement strand
GTCCCCTCGCGGATGCGCGCGACGAGGCCCGTCCCCCTGGCGGCGCGGCGACCGCCCGCGCGGCTCCATTCCCCGACCCCCAGCACCCTGATGGTATGGGTGACCGCCCCCTCGGAAGCCTCGGGCACCGCCAGCCAGAGCACGGCCCCCGCACTGCGGAAGGCCTCGACGAGCCCGCCGCTTATCTCCATGCCCCGGACCCCCTCCGGGGCGTCAAGGAGGACCACCGTGAGCCTGCCTTCCTCTGCTGCGCCCCTGAGGATCTCCACGGCGTCGTGGAAGGCCTCTGCGACGGTCGGCGCGACTATCACGCCCCGTGGAGCCGATACCTGCTCGCAGCCGTCCTCCCCCGCGCGGACGAACATGGCGTTCGTAACGGCGATGGCGCGCCCGGGATTCCCCCTTAGACGCCCCTCCACCAAGGCCTGACAGAAGGAAACGGCGCAGAGGAGGGCGTCGTTGCGGGATCCGACGAACGCCACCACCGCTCCCGGCGCCGTGAAGCCTTGAACATGGCCGGAGAATAGCTCTTTGTCCGAGTTCATGTTATCCTCAAAAGGAAATATGGATACAATTAGATAATGATTGAGCGCGACCACACCGACGGCGACGCCTATGCTGCGCCGGATGCCGAGGGAATGCCAGAAACGTGAAAGAAGCCCCCCGAGGGCCGCGCTTCCCTCGGGGGCAGACGTCTGGCGGCTCACACGACGAGGGAACATGGCCGGGACGAATAGGCGTCGACGGGGCGCGCCGGCGGAGCCCCCCTCTCGCCGGAGCGTGCGACACGGGCTGCGAAGCCGTGTGCGACCCGGAAGTCAGCCAGCAATCCCACACACACCACGCCATGCACCTCGCGTAGCGCGTATATATCTATCTTATCAGACCCTTCTAGAGGGATTCCCGGAAAAACCGTGTGCATCTACGTCCCCTGGATCGGACAACACTGCAATCGCTAGGAGGGTAAGTCGCACCGGCGAGGAGGTACCGGCCCGAGCACCGCACCGGGCCGTCCCAAACAACCTAACAAACTAACAACAAACAAGGGTCAGAGGGACGTCGCACCGGCGAGGAGGTACCGGCCCGAGCACCGCACCGGGCCGTCCCTAATAACCTAACAAACTAACAACAAACAAGTATTACAGGAGGGAGTCCTGCACGGGCGCATGAGCCGGACCGTCGACTTCAGGCGCCGGGCAGATTCGCGGGATCGCGATACGCCGCGGCCCGGCGCCGATGCACTAGCGGCGAGGGCTCAGGATGAGGCGCGCATGCGGCCCGGCGGCCGGTAAGCGCCTGCCTCCGCCCCGAGGAGGCCCTTCATGCCGTTCCGAGCGGATGTTATTGACTGTGCAATAACTTTGTGAGAAACCTGTCGATATTTTCGATTTAATCGATTGTTATATGATAAAATACATTGTTTAATAAAAGAACGTCATGAAAAGACGCCCCAATAATATCCCGGAGCCGTCCACCGCATCATTGGCACATCCATCCAACCATCTCCGGGAAGCCCGCGGGAGGCCCGAAATCGCTCGAAAACGCGTTATTTAAACTGAAATAAATATTCGGATCATACACGGAGAATCCGTATAATCTCCGCATATATGCTATAGTAATTATGCATAATCCCCATAAACATTGAAAAAGGGCCGATATGGGCCGAAAACCATTCCTTGCCGAAAAGAAACATCTGGACAGATAGTCTAGCGGACCCGTCGGGATTCGAACCCGAGTCCGAGGCTCCGGAGGCCCCCATTCTATCCAGACTATACTACGGGTCCTTGAGAAGGAAAGGCGTTTGGCCGGGGAACCCCCGGCAGGATCGGAACCCTCAGTTCTGGTTGAACTCGGTGTATCCGCAGCGTCCGCAGGCCTTCCTGTCCTTGTGAGTGGCCATGAAGACCCCGGGCCCGCACTTGGGGCAAACGGGCTTGGTCCTGACGAGCTTCCCGCCCTCGACCTTGTACGCGTCCCTCTTGCTGGATGCCGCTTTCTTGGGTGCTGCCTTTGCTGCCATCCTAATCACTCCTCCGCGGCGGGAGCCTCGGCCTTGGGGGCCTCGATCCCGTTCCTCTTCAGGAGGTGCTTGCGGTCGTACTCGAGAGCGGCCTCCATGCTGTCGTAGACCTTGGCGTATCCCTTCGACATGCCCTTCCCGTAGACGGACTCGATGCTGTCTACGACGACGCAGTTCCTCTTGGTCTTCAGCTTCTTTGCGACCTCTTCCGCGACCGCGTTCCTTCCGGGAGTGGTCTCGCCGGCGTGGTCGATCGTGAAACAGACCTCGGTCCTCTTGAGGAGAGGGTTCTCCTTCTGCTGGGTTATATCCATTTTCATATGGCTTCCTCCATTCTAGCGGCCAGATTGGCGGCCTTCATTTGGATGGTCTCGTCCGTGGTCACGAGCATCATGCACCGTCCGGGCCATCCGTAGACGATCCTCGTCCCGACGGGAGCGTAGAGGATGCAAGGCAGCAGCGCCAGGTCCTCCTCCCCGTCCACGAGTATCAGCCCGCTTCCGGACCCCTCGATGCTCCTGCGGACCGCATCGGCGAGCTGGGCCGATATCGTCCCCGCAGGGCTGACGACCCTCTCCTTGGGCTCGTCCTCGACAAGCTCCGCGAATCCGGTCATCTCGCGGCGCTCGGTGAACCCGTCGTATATGGACAGGTCCGGCCTTATGCCGCGCTTCCTGAACGTCAGGGATACCACGTCCCCGACGGTCACCAAAAGGTTTCCTCTGCCGAGCGACCCCAGGTCGGAGTCGCGCAGCTCCTCTCCGATAGGTTCCTTGAAAGCCTGCCTCTCGGAAGCAGGCAGCACCAGGTCCCTCTCGAACATGAGCGTCAGCGGACCTTCAGGGCGTACTTCCCGTTGTCGGAGATGCCCATGGTCTTCGCTATCTCGGACTTCTCGAAGTCGATGATCGCGAGATAGCCCTGCCAGTCCTTGGTCAGGGCGCCCCCGCAGAGCCTGCAGGCGGTCTGGCCCGAGGTCTTGAGCTGTGCGCTGTCGTACAGCCTCTTGCAGCTCTTGCACGCGACCAGGTTCTTGACGTCACTCATCCTGCTCGTCCCCCTTGCTCTTCTTCTTGTTGTCCTCGTCCAGCCACTGGAGCTTCCCGAGGCCGGTCCGGCGCATCGTGAGACCGATCTTGCTCTCCTGGGGGTCCTTCTCGTTGAGGTCGAGGCTGACTATCCTCGCCCTGACGACGTCCCCGACGGCCAGGCTCCTTCCGCTCTCCTTGCCCACGAGCCTCTGGTTGGACTCGTCGATGTCGACGCGGTCGTCCATCACCTGGCTCACATGGAGGAGGCCGTCCAGAGGGCCGAACTTGACGAACGCCCCGAACTTGACTATCTCCACGACGTTGCCCTCGATGATCTCGTCGTTCTCGGGCTTGAAGACCATCTGGTCGAACTTCACGGCCTGATGGACCCCGCCGTTCCCATGGACGATGCGTCCTGGACCCACGGGCCTGACGTTCTGGATGAGGACGGTGAACGACTTGTCCTCCCCCAGCCTGCCCCCGTACGTCTCCCAGGTGAGCTTGTCGACGATGCTGTCTATGTCCTCGCCCAGCTCCGCTGGCGGGATGCAGACGAGCCTCTCGACGTCCTTTATCATGGTGTACATTGTAGGTCCTCCTTCTGAGCAATAAGGATGTGGTATTTAACTATACAGCAAAGGAGCAGCCCTTCACATGTCGGGGAACTTCTCGTCGTACATCTTTCTGCACCGGCCGATGACGGGGTCCAGCTTCTGTTTCCGGGCCATGTCCACCAGGTCGGTGCCGTACTTCTTCAGGGCGTCGTAGGTCTCCTCCGGGGTGTCGGAGGTGACCCGGGTGGCGCCCCGGACCTGGCTCAGGGCGCGGAGAAAGGCTTCCGGATCATAATGACACTGGTTCAGCAGTGCCTTCATCCGGGCGTTGGGCTTGGCGGCCAGGCCCATCCACAGGTGCTCCACGGAGATGTACTCGTCCTTCATCCGCCCCGCCGCGGCGGAGGCCTCCGCCAGGGCCTTGTCCAGCTCCTGGGTGATGTAGATCTTGTCCGCCTCCCGGCCGGAGCCGGTGACCCGGGGCATCCGCTCCAGGGAATCCTGCAGGGCGGCCCGCAGGCTGTCTGCCGAGATGCCGCAGTTCTCCAGCAGCTGGGGGATCAGGTCCTCCTCCATCAGCGCGCTGGCCAGGTGCTCCTGGTCCGCTTGCATATGCTGGTACTCCACCGCGATCTGCTGGGCGCGGGCGATGGCCTCCCGGGACTTCTGGGTATAATTGCGCAGGTTCGACATAAGGATCAGCTCCTTTCGGAGAGAATTGCAAGTTTGACTTTCTTTGACCTTGCAGAATCATTGTACTCTCTTTTGGGGTTTTGTCAAGGGCTTTCAAGGGCTTTCCACAGAAAAACCCCGCCGGAGCGGGGAATCTCAGCTGTACCAGTAGGTGTTGGGGGCAGGCGAGGAGGCCTTGCCCTCCCGCACCAGGGCCCGGCAATGGCCGGTAATGTCAGCGATGGAGAGATCCTCGAGGTCCCCCTCCTGCTTCTGGATTTCCAGAGGGGTGAGGGGCCTGGGACTGGTGACCAGCACGCCGAGGATCACGCGCCGCCAGGTATCCCAGTCCTCGTAGGGGATGGGCTTGCTCGCGCCCTGTGTCCCGTATTTCGCCGTGCTCCCGCTGCCGATCCGGAATACCCGCCCCCCCGGAACCAGAAGGTCATCCAGCAGGCGACGCAGCCTGTGGCCGGGGAGCTTATCCAGCACCGGATCCAGGGCACGGAGCTTCTCCGGGCCGGCATACCGGCGGAGCCCCTCCAGCACGTGGAACACATGACCGGCGAGGACGCTGTCCGGACTGCGATCGGAGAGAATGGTCAGATCCGGTCCGCTGTAGGTGCCGTCCAGGATCCGGGCCTTCGTGTCCCTGGCTTCCTTCAGGCGTTCGTCCGCCTCAGTCTGTTCCTGAAGCAGGGCTTCCGCCCGGTTTTCCGCCTGTTCCAGCGCAAATTCGGCTTCCGATACGGCGCGCTGCGCCGCGTCCACAGGCTTCCAATCCCTTTCGCAGGCCTGCCAGTCGGACTGGATCTTTTGCAGGTCTGTCCGGAGCCGGGCCGCGGTCCCCTCCTTGGCGGCCACGGTCTCCCGCAGCTCCTTGCGCCGGGAGAACGCGAACATGCCTGCGGCGGCCAGCTTGCGCCGGGAACCCTCCAGCTCCCGGCTGACATCCTCCAAGCGTTTTTTCAGTCTGTTGAGGGTGCCGTTCACGCCGTCCCTGCCCTGGGGCCAGCGGGCGTCAAACGCTGCCTTCGCCTCTGCGCAGGCGCGGCGGGCCTCTTCCAGAGCAGCACGGAGTCCGGGGACGCGGGCCAGCTCCTCCCTCCGCCGAGCGTGCGCGGTGTTCGCCGCAGCACGGGCATCGTCGATGAGCTCCTCCGCGACGGCCAGGTTCTCCTCCCGGGATCCCGGGGTGCTTTGTGCGGTCTCCATTACTGCGCCGAGAGGTCCAGATAGCCCAGGCCATTGTACTCGGCGAAGGCCTGGATCGCGCTGTCGGCGGTCTGGGTGACCAGAATGGCGTGGGGGCAGCCGTCGAAAGCGGTGTCGGCGATGTCGGTCAGGCCGTTGGGGAGGTATACATAGATGAGGTAGGGGTTCTCCGCGAAGGCGTGGGCCCCGATGTGGGTGCAGGAGGCGGGGACGATGACCTTCACCGTGCGCACCTCCAGAAAGGCGTCGTCCTCGATGGAGACCAGATCAGCAGGCAGTTCCACGCTGGCCAGCGCCTTGCCCAGCAGGGCATCGGGCTTCATGCCGGTGACGGGAATACCGCTGACCTCCTCCGGGATGACGGGGAAGGGGCTGGTCCCTTCATAGGCAGAGGCGGTCACGGAGTTGCCGATGGAGTCCCAGGCGAGGATCCAGTCGGGGGCGGTGGGGTCGATGAATTCCCGCACCATCAGGACGTTTTCACTGTTGGCGTGGCAGATTCTCAGCACATCTCTCAACCCGGCACTGGAAGGAATGGTGACTGCCGCATCCGGCAGCGCGATGCGCGCAAGCGAGGCGCAGCCGGCGAAAGCGTTGGTCTGAATTGCACTGACACCTTCGGGTATTTCGACGAAGGCCAGGGAAGAGCAGTTCAGGAATGCAGACGAAGGAATGGCCGTAAGGCCGGCGGAGAGCCTGACGTCCACCAGGGCAGTACACCCCGAGAAGACGCCCATGCCCATGGATGTTACGCTGTCAGGAAGCGCGGCGGATTCCAGGCTGCTGCAGCCGGAAAAGGCGTACATACCGAGACTGGTGAGGCGCTGAGAGATTTGCACACTTTCCAGGGAAGTGCAGCCGGAGAACGCGCTCTTGCCGATGGAGGTGATGTTGTCCGGCATGACCAGGGTCTTGATACCGGTCTGATCCTGGAAAACGTTATCGCCGATGGCCGTGACCAGCGAGCCGTTCAGGATGGAGGGGATCGTCACCTCGGGCGTCGCGGCTTCAGGGTTGTATGAAGTGATCGTGGCCATCCCGCTGGACCCCACTGTGCATGTATAATCTCCGGAAACAAAGACCACATCTGCCATCGCAAAGCCGACAGCCAAACACAGACACAGGGTCATCAACAGCAGCAAAAGAATACGCTTCATGGGGTTCCCTCCCAATCCGATGGAGTGATCCCTTATATTTTACAACATTACGACAAAAAGTTCAATGTCGAAACAAACATTTAACACAATTGTCGCAGGGGGCGGCTATTCCTCCCGCACCCGATAGCCGTGGGCCTCCGCCCAGGCGGCCCAGGGACTCCCGGCGGGAACCATCAGCAGCATGCCCGGATCAAAGGCGTCGTCGGAAATCTCCGCCACGGCGCCGGGAAGCCGGATGGCGTCTGCCATCTCCAGCCCCGTGAAGGCCTGGGAGCCAATGACCTGCAGCCCTTCGGGCAGGACCAGCACCGTGCCGGGCTCCTCCGCCTGCAGATAGACCGGTGTGATGCCGTTGGCCTGGCACCAGCGGTCCGGTGCAGTACCCGGGTAGCAGCAGAAGGCGGAAACGCCGGCGGGGAACGCAGAGCCGGAGATGGTGATCTCCCGGGCGGGATCCGTGACGGCAAAGGTTACCCGGCTCAGCCGGCTGCAGCCGTAGAAGGCGCCGCCCTTGATTTCCGCCAGCCCCGCAGGCAGGACCACCTCTGTCAGGGACGTGCAGCCGTTGAAGGCGGAGCTGCCGATCGCCTGCAGGCCCTCCGGCAGATGG
This sequence comes from Clostridia bacterium, assembly GCA_017519405.1. Taxonomy (GTDB): domain Bacteria; phylum Bacillota; class Clostridia; order Christensenellales; family Aristaeellaceae; genus RUG11272. Next base: position 3,986 of record JAFWSH010000028.1, on the reverse strand, counting down.
ACCTCTGCCAGGAAGGCACAGCCCGCGAAGGTGTCCGCGCCGAGGCTGGCGATGCCGTCGGGAAGGGAGATGGCGGTGAGCCGGGTGCAGCCCTTGAAGGCGCACTTGCCCAGGGATGTGAGGCTCTCCGGCAGGGCGGCCTCTGTCAGGAGCGCATGGCTCTCGAACAGGGAAGCGGCGAGGCCGGTGATGCCCTCCTCCACCACAACGCGGCGGACATCCCCTGATGCCCAGGGGCGGCTTGTCACGGCACCCGTTCCGGCGATGGTCAGCGTGCCCTCCCCGTCCAGCGCCCAGACTGCCGCCGGGCCGCAGGACTGCTCCTCCGCCGGCGTCCAGGCGGGAGTCAGCAGCAGCATGGCCAGCACCAGGGCCGCAAGACATACCCACAGCTTCCGCTTCATCAGGACCACCTCTTTCCGCCTTTCATTATACGCTTTTCTGCATTTGGCGCAACGGCTGACGAAAAGCGGTGCCGCCCGGCTGGCATGCATTTCCTTTTTCCTGTCTGCTGACCTTGCCCACAGGCGCGGATCGTGCTACAATAGCCAGGTAACTACAGGAACAGGAGCGAGCAGCATGAGCAAGAAACGCGTGATTGTCCTCACCGGCGGCGGCACCATGGGGCATGTGACTCCCCACCTGGCGCTGATCCCCCGGCTGCAGTCGGAGGGCTATGAGATTCACTATGTGGGCACCAGGGACGGCATGGAGGCGGAGAAAATCCAGTCCATCCCCGGCATTGTCTACCATGCGGTGAAGACGGGGAAACTCCGCCGTTACTTCTCCTGGCAGAATTTCGTGGATCCCTTCCGGGTGATCGCCGGCGCCTTCCAGTCGGCGCATCTGATGGGAAAGCTGAAGCCCAACGTGGTCTTCTCCAAGGGCGGCTTTGTGGCGGTGCCGGTGGTGTACGGGGCAAAGCTCCACGGGGTGCCCGTGCTCTGCCACGAGAGCGACCTGACCCCGGGGCTGGCCAACAAGCTCTGCAAGCCCTGCGCCACCCGTATGGTGACCACCTTCCCGGAGTGCGCCCAGGCCCTGGGCCCCAAGGCGGAGTGCGTGGGCACGCCCCTGCGGCCGGATCTGCGCAGCGGCTCCCGGGAGAAGGGGCTGGCGGTCTTCGGCTTCACCGGGGAGAAACCGGTGCTGCTGATGATGGGCGGCTCCCTGGGGGCCCAGCGGGTGAACGAGGCCCTGCGGCAGGCCCTGCCCAGGCTTCTCCCCGACTTCGATGTGGCCCACCTCTGCGGCCATGGCAACCTGGACGCGGCCCTGGAGGGCACGCCGGGCTACTGCCAGAAGGAGTTCCTGGACGCGGAGCTGCCGGACGCCCTGGCCTGCGCGGACCTGGTGCTCTCCCGGGCGGGCTCCAACGCCATCGCCGAGTTCCAGGCCCTGGCCAAGCCCATGCTGCTGGTGCCCTATCCCGTGGGGGCCAGCCGGGGGGACCAGGTGCTGAACGCGGAGAGCTTCCGGCGCCGGGGCCTGTGCAAGGTGCTGCTCCAGGAGAACATGAACGGCGAGACCCTGGCATCGGCCCTGGCGGAGACCTGGGCGGACCGGGAGCAGCTGGTGGCGGCCCTGAAGGCAGCACCGCCGGCGGACGGCACAGAGCGGGTGCTGGAACTGATCCACGAGATCGAACGCAAGGCCTGACCGGCAGGCACAAGAAAACGGCGGGGATACGCTCCCTGCCGTTTTCCTTTGGGCCGGAATCAGCCGTTCAGCTCCTCCAGCTTGCCCTCGGCGTAGCGGGCCTCGGCCTCCGCCATGATCTTCTCCGTGGCGGAGACGCCGCAGCGGGAAGCGCCGGCAGCCCGGGCCGCCAGCACGGTGTCCAGGTCCCGGATACCGCCGGAGCCCTTCACCCGCACCGCGGGGGAGACCGCAGCCCGCATGAGCTTCAGGTCCTCAATGGTGCAGCCCTTGGTGCCGTAGCCGGTGGAGGTCTTCACAAAGTCCGCGCCGGCCTCCTCGGAGAGCTCGCAGGCGCGCTTCTTCTGGGCGTCGGAGAGGTAGCAGGTCTCGATGATCACCTTCACGATGGCGCCGGCGGCGTGGGCCTTCTCCACGATCATGCGGATCTCGTCCCGGACATAGTCCTCGTCGCCCCGGATCATCCGGCCGATGTTGATGACCATGTCCAGCTCCTCGCAGCCCTCCGCCAGGGCCAGCTCCGCCTCCGCCACCTTGATGGGGGTCTCGTGGGCCCCGTGGGGGAAGCCGATGACGGTGCAGACCTTCACGCCGGAGCCCTTCAGCAGCTCCGCCATGACGGGCACGTCGCAGGGCCGGGCGCACATGGAGGCCGTGTGGTACTTCAGGGCCACCTCCGCGCCGCGGCGGATATCATCCTCGGTGAGAAAAGGCTGCAGGGTGGAGTGATCCAGCATGCCGGCGATATCGGCGGGGGTCAGTTTCATGGGCGTTGCCTCCTTTTGTCGGGTCGGTTATGCTTTGGCCTTGTCGCCAAGGCGGGAAAACCACTTGAAGGTCACGGGCCAGACAGCCATGCCGCAGGTGAGGGCGGCCAGATTGGCGATGCAGGCGATGATCCCGTTGCGGGTCATGTTGTCCGCTGTGATGGGCTTGGCGTAGCCCAGCACCTTCTGGATCCCCACCTGCAGCACCAGCACGATGATGCAGCCGCCGCCAATCTTCAGCAACTGGGCCCACCACACGGCCCGGGTGTCGAAATGCAGCCGCCGCTCGTCCACCTCAAAGGCAATCTCCACCGCAATGGTGGCGCCCACCAGCTGCCACAGGTTTTTCACGCCGTGGGCATAGAGCTCCAGATCCCCGCCCTGAAGCCCCAGGCCGGGCAGCGCCCCGTACATCCAGACAAGCACGGCGATGGAGAGGACGATATTGCCGATGAGCACTGCCCGGACGGCTTTCGTGCCGGTGGTCCGGAAGACAGGCCGCAGAAGCAGCACCAGCGCCAGGGCCAGCAGGGTGCCCAGCACGATGTCCAGCGGTGTGTGCACCCCCAGGTACATCCGGGAGAAGGGGATCAGGACCGCCAGAACAATGCCCAGGATCCGGATGCCCTTCTGCTTGAACCAGGCGGCCATGCCGCCGTAGGTGCCCACGCTGATGAGGGTGTGGCCGCTGGGGAAGGACCAGCCGTCAGCGCCTTCCCCCAGCAGGTTGGATTCCCGGGCGGAGGGCACCACCCGTGCCTCCATGGTCTCATCCAGTACCCAGGGCCGGGGAATGCGGAAGACCATCTTCAGCGCCTGGCCGATGCTGCTGGCCCCGAAGCCCACGGTGATCATGTACAGGCCGCCCCGCTTGGAGAAGCACCAGAATATGATCAGGGCGATGACCACAAAGAGCTTCTCATCCCCCAGATAAGTCAAAACGCTGAAAAAGCTGTCCAGAAACGGCACGCGAATGTCCGCCAGCGTGTGCAGGAACGGAATGGTGCCGGCTGCCAGTTCATTCATGAGGGTTCCCCCTTTCATTCTTTACCGGATCCGATTTTACCATGTCTGCCTGTGACCGGTCAAGACTGTGACCCGTTCACAGGCCCAGGGCGCCCCGGAGATCCTCCGTGCAGTCCAGCCGCTCCCAAGGCAGGTCCAGATCGTTGCGGCCGAAGTGGCCGTAGGCGGCGGTCTGGCGGTAGATGGGGCGGCGCAGGTCAAAGCGGCGGATGATGGCGGCGGGCCGCAGGTCGAACACCGCGGAGACGGCCCGGGCCAGCTCCTGGTCGGAGACCACGCCGGTGCCCCGGGTGTCCACCAGCAGACTCACGGGCCGGGCCACACCGATGGCGTAGGCCACCTGGATCTCGCACTGGCGGGCAAGCCCAGCAGCCACCAGGTTCTTGGCGGCATGGCGGGTGGCATAGGCGGCGGAGCGGTACCTTCAGGCGGAGACCGTTTTCCAGGCAGAACCTTTCCATCTCCTTCATGAAGGGCAGAACGTGTGAGGGAACCCCGTCGACATACAGCGGAACAGCAAAGACCACTTTCCCG